>JAKGBX010000001.1:625411-1250822 GCA_021555075.1 Rhodobacteraceae bacterium LMO-JJ12 | reverse complement strand
CGATCCAAGCTCCATCCGCTCAAACGCCAAAGCCCCGGTTTCGCGGTAAAGCACAATCGCCCCCGCCAGCAACAAGACCCCCGAAGCGATCTGCACGATCAGATAGCGCATACCCGTGTGATACGCCCCTTCCGTGCGCCGCGCCCAAATCAGGAACACACTCGCAACCGCCGTACCTTCCCAATAGAAGAACAGCGTGATCAGATCACCGGCAAACACCGCGCCAATCGCCGCCCCTGCATAGAGAAGTGCCGCGACCTGTTGCACCGTATCGCGCACATGCCACGCGTAAAGATTGCCCAAAAACGCCGCCAGACTAAAGATCAGCCCGAAAATCCGCGCCAGCGGATCGACCCGCAAAAGCTCAAGCTCAAAGCCGAAGAACCCCACCTGCACAAGCAATCCTCCAGGCAGGTTCCAAACGATCCACCCCGACACAAGCGGCACCGTTAAAAGCAGCAGGTTGCGCAACAACATCGGCAAGCCGGGCAACAGGATCGCCGCGGCAAAGAACAGAAATGCAGGAGGAAGGATCACCTCAGCCATCGTGGTTCACCTTTCCAAGCTGATCCTCGGGATAAGCCTCGGATTCCACATCATAAGGCGCATAGTAATCCTCGTCCCGCTTGAGAAAATACCGCAACCCCTTGGCACAGATCACCAAAAGCGCGCACATGATAAAGCCATAGAGCGCGTAAAACCCTGGCACGTTCTCAATCGGAAAGTAGACATGCTTGTGATAAAAGAAATCCGCCAGAAACAGCGCCGCACAGACCGTATAGATCGTATAAACCAACCGGTTCACGGCCTTGGGGTTGTCGGTCCACAAGAACATTCGCCCGAGAATGGGGAAGCGGCTGGTATCTTCTTTCGGTTTCTCGCTCATGTCTGCCCCCGTCATTTCGCCACCAGCGGCATCAGAAATTCCTGTATCGCCCCGGCATAGAAAAACAGCACCAGACAGCCAAACGCGGTAATCGCAGGCGGCAACCAGACCAACGTGCCCGCCTCGCCCCAGCCGTCATGCGCCTCTTTCCCTTTGAGGAAAAACCCCTTGCCCACCACCGGCAACAAATAGGCGACGTTGAGCAAGGATGAGAGCATCAAGACCCCGATCATCACCCATTGCTGCGTATCGGCCGCCGCCATGATCAACAGCCATTTGCTCCACGACCCGCCCATCGGCGGCAAGCCGATGATGCTGAGCGCGCCAATCAGGAAAGCGATAAACGTCACCGGCATCGCCCGTCCCAGCCCGGTCATCTGGCTGATATCGGTCTTGTGCGTCGCGACATAGATCGACCCGGCGCACATGAACAAGGTGATCTTGCCCATCGCGTGCATCGCGATATGCATACCGCCCCCGATCACGCCCATCGACGTGGCCAAGGCCATGCCCAACGTGATGTAGGAGAGCTGTGAAACCGTCGAATAGGCCAGCCGCGCCTTCAGGTTATCCTTGGTCAGCGCCACAATCGACGCCGCGACAATCGTAAAGGCCGCCACCCACATCAACCATTCGCTCGCGCCCGTCTCGGCCAGAAAGTCGATGCCAAAGATGTAAACGCCCACCTTCAATATGGTGAACACCCCGGCCTTGACCACCGCAACCGCGTGCAGCAGCGCCGATACCGGCGTCGGCGCCACCATCGCAGCGGGCAACCATCGGTGAAACGGCATCAACGCCGCCTTGCCGATCCCAAAGGCATAAAGCCCCAACAAAATCGGCACCAAGATGCCGGAAACATGCCCTTCCAGAATACCGCCAAGACGGAAATCCAACGTCCCGGCCAGCGACCAGGTCCAAATCACCGCCACCAGCAACAGACCGATCGACGTGCCCATCAGGATACCCAGATAGGTGCGCGCGCCCTTGATCGCCTCGGGCGTGCCCTTGTGTGCGACCAACGGATAGGTCGAAATCGTCAGGATTTCGTAAAACAGGAACAGCGTGAACATATTGGCCGAAAAGGCCAGCCCCATGACACTCGCAATCGCCAATGAGAATGACGCGAAGAACCGCGCATGGTCCTTCTCGTTGTTCCCGCGCATATAGCCGATGCCATAAAGATGCGTCAGAATCCAAAGCCCACTGGCCACCAGCGCAAACAGCAGGCCCAAAGGTTCAACATGAAAGGCAATGTCGATCCCCGGCATCACCTCGCCCAAAAGCATGACCTCGCTGGTGCCGTTACCCTCGTTGAACAACACCACCAGCACGCAAAGGAACGTCAGCACCGCCGCCAACAGCGTCATGCTGTCGCGCAGGTTGGCACGCCCGCGCAACACCATGTTGCTCACCATCGCCGCAAAAGGGATCAAAATCGAAAGCGTTATGGCGACCCAGGTTTCCATCACCGCACCACCAATCCGGCCACATCGGCCATGCCTGCAGACCCCTCAATCAATCCCTTCGCGGCGCTGATCGACGCGCCCAGCGTCAGATCGGTGTCCAGCCCGAACCAGATACAAGCGCCCGCCATGATCCACAGCGGCACCAGCATCGCCATCGGCGCTTCATGCACCACGATATCCTCGGCTGGCTGGCTGAGATAAAGCGCCTCGACCATCTTCCAGACGTAGATCACCGCCAAAAGCGACGAGAACACGATCAGAATGGCCAGCGGCCACCATCCGGCCTCAAGTGCCGCCTGCACCAACACCCATTTTGAAACAAACCCGGCGGTCCCCGGCACCCCGATCAGGCTCAATCCCCCGATCACCATCGCAGCCGAAGTCCAAGGCATGGTTTTGCCCGCCCCCGCGATCCGGTCGCAGAACGAATTGCCATAGCGCAGCACAAGCGCACCAACCCCCATGAACAGGGCCGCCTTGGTGATCCCGTGATTGAACAGATGCGCAATGGCGGCGGTAAGCCCGGTCTCGCTGAGCAGGCCGATGCCAAGCAGCATATAGCCGATCTGCGCCAGACTGGAATACGCCAGCAAGCGTTTGAGATCGGTCTGGAATACCGCGATAAGCGACGCGGCAAACATTGCCAGAATGGCCAGCGGCAGGATGATGAATTCCAGCGTCTTGACCTCAAACAGGTATTCCGGCTGAAACACCGAAAACATGAACCGCATCAGCACATAAATCGCCACTTTGGTCGCCGTCGCCGCCAGAAACACGGTCACGGCGCTTGGCGCATAAGTATAGGCGTTGGGCAACCAAAGATGCAGCGGATAGATGGCGGCTTTGAGCCCAATACCCACCACGATAAAGGCAAACGCCGCGCGCACCGTGCGGTTGCCGGTCTGATCCGCGATCCGGTCGGCGATATCGGCCATGTTCAGCGTGCCGGTCGCCATATAGAGCAGACCAAGACCGATCACGAAGAACGTCGCACCGATGGTCCCCATGATCAGATAATCATAAGCAGCGGTCAGCGCGCGGCGGTCGCGCTCGGCCCCTGCCGCGATCAAGACATAGGTCGAAAGCGACGAAACTTCCAGGAAAACAAAGACATTGAAGGCATCGCCCGTAATGGCCACACCCAAAAGACCAGTGAAACACAAAAGGAAACACGCATAAAACAGCGTCAGGTGACGTTCGCCCATCTCGGCCAGAATGCTCACCCGCGCATAGGGCATCACCACCGTGGCAATCCCCGTGACAAGGAAAAGCACAAAGGCATTGGCCGAATCCACCCGGTATTCAATGCCAAGAGGCGGAGCCCAGCCGCCAAGATGATACGAAATCACATCGCCGCCGATCACCCGCATCAAAACAAAGATCGACATGACAAACGAGGCCGTCACCGCACCATAAGCCAACGCCCATGAAAGCCGACGCACACCAATCAGCACAATCAAAGGGGCCGCGCAAAACGGCGCCAAAACCAACAGCAATGGCAATTGATCGACAAGGCCAAGCGCCACATGCGCCGCCGCTTGATGGCCCGCGTCCTGGGCCGCTCCTGCCAGCGTTTCAGTCGCCATTATGCCCGCCCGCCCATAGTGCCGCCATGCAGCCGGGTTTCCTCGGCGCTCATCGCGGTTTCGATCAGAAGGATGTCTTCCTCCTCGATGGTGCCAAACTCCTCACGGATCCGCACAATCAACGCCAATCCCAGAGATGTCGTCGCAATCCCCACCACAATCGCGGTCAGGATAAGAACATGCGGCAGCGGGTTGGAATAGACCACATTCGGGTCAATATTCATGTCCAGCGGAAAGATCGGCGCGGTGCCGCCCGTGACTTTGCCCATCGAGATATAGAGCATGAAAACACTGGTCTGAAAAATGTTCAGCCCGATGATCTTCTTGACGAAATTCCCTTTGGCCACAACGATATACAGCCCGGTCATCATCAAAGTCGTGAACAGCCAATAATTCAGATGGCCAATGACATATTCAACCCAATCAACTGCCATCACCACTCCTCATCACTGATGCGCGGCGGGCGCGCGGCAAAGGCATAATAGATTGCCACCATCACCCCGGTCACCGTCACCCCAACCCCCAGCTCAATTACCAGAATGCCCCAATGCTGGCCGTGCGACGGATGATCCTGCGTGAACGCGCCATAGTTGAGAAATTCATACCCCAAAAGCATGCTGACAACGCCGGTCCCCGCATAGATCAACACGCCCAGCGCCATCAGCTTGTGCACCAGCCACGGCGGAAACACCTGCTTGGCCTGGCGCAGCGAGAAGACAACGCCGTAAAGGATGAACGCCACGGCAAAGATCACCCCGGCCTGAAAGCCCCCGCCTGGCGAATAATCGCCGTGAAACTGCACATAAAGCCCGAACAAGATGATTGTGGAGACCAGAAACTTGGTCACGATCCGCAAGATGAGATGGTGTGACCCCATTACGCGTCCTCCCTCTTGTCACCTTCCGGGCGCCTGCGTCGCCGACGTTTCAACCCGCTGATCAACATCAACACGCCAATCCCCGCCGTAAATACAACCGCCACCTCGCCCAGAGTGTCATAGCCGCGATAGCTGGCCAAAACCGCCGTCACAACGTTCGGCACGCCAATATCTTCGGGGCTTTGGCTCAGATATTCGGGCGAAACATGGGTCTGCGGCGGCGCTGTGTGTGAGCCGAAATTCGGCATGTCCAGCGTACCATAGATCAGCACCGCACCGGTCATCCCGACCACGAAAAGCGGAATCCACGGCGGGCGGCGCGATGGCTTCTCGACCCGACTGGTCAGTGCCAGCGTGCTCAACATCAAAACAGTCGAGATCCCTGCGCCCACCGCCGCCTCGGTAAACGCCACATCGACCGCATCGAGCACGACAAACAACAGCGCCGACAACAGGCTGAACATCCCCGCCAACATCACCGAGGAAAACAGCCGGTTAGTTCGCGTGATGGCGAAAGCTGTCAGCACAAGCATGGTGAACAGCGAGATATCAATAAAGGTATCTATGACTTGTCCGCCTTCTGATAATCGCCGTCATTTTCCTCGTGATCGTCGTCATCCTCGGGCACATCCGACGCGATCAACGGCGCAGGCTCGGCTGCAACCAACCCCTTGGCCACCCGCGGCCGCAACCCCGAGACCAACGCGGCATTGGCCACGGCATGGGTTGCCGTCGGTCCGGTAATGAACAGGAAAATCCCTATGATCAACAACTTGACCGTTACAAGTGAAAGCCCGGCCTGAAGACACATACCAACGGTCAACAAGATGACACCACCCGAATCTGTCACCGATGCCGCATGCAACCGCGCCCAGAAATCCTCCAGCCGCCAGCTGCCAAACGCCCCCACCACAACAAAGAACGCCCCCGACACGATGCAGATCCAGCTCAACGCCTCAACGATCAATGCCCCCGTGATCATATCCATGCTCATGCCCCGCCCCCGGTCTCGGCACCTGTGCTTTTCGCAGGCACACGATCAGACACCTGGGTAACATCACCAATCGCGCGATAGCGGAAAAACTTCAGAACGGCGATGGTGCCGACAAAGTTGATCAGCGCATAGAGCAGTGCGATATCAAGAAAGTCGGGCCGCCCAAACAAGAACCCCATCACCCCGATCAGCAACACGGTATGAGTACCAAACAGGTTCACCGCTAACACGCGGTCATACATCGTCGGCCCTGAAAACGCCCGGATCATCACAAAAATCATGCCCACAAAGATCGCGATGGTCGCCAGCACAAACATCAGCCCTCGCCCCCTTCGCGTTCAAGCTTGCTCACCCGGCGATCCATATCGCGCAGATCTTCAACGTCGCTCGGGCTAAAACACAGCGCATGCACGATAAAGCGGTCCGGCTCGGTCTCGACCGTGATCGTACCCGGCGTCAGCGTGATCGAATTGGCAAAAACCACCTGCCCCAGATCGCTTTTCTGGCTCTGCTTGAGGGCAAACAGATGCTGGCGGGTCTTTGCTTCGGGCGCCATGATCACCCGCGTCACCGTCCAGGTCGCCTTGGCGATTTCACCAAGAAGCCAGATGAAATAGAGCACCGAACGAACGGGCCGCAGGATCAACAGCATCACGTAACCGTCAACGCGGTTCATCCGTTGTGCGAAAAACACCGACAGCAGCACCGAGACCAACCCAAGGCCGATCACCAAAGGCTTATAGACACCCGAAAGCAGCAGCCAAAGCGCACACAGTACGATGATCGACCCAATGATCCGCAAAATGTCGCCCCCCTGTTCTGCCCCGGAACTCTGCCCTGCAACGGTGCCCGCTGTCCGCGTTCATGCCCCGGTCTTTTTCGCACCACTTCTTGACCCAAGTTGGTAACTTTCCCGGTCTGAAATTACAACAGGTTCGCAACCAATTTCGAACGGTTTTGCCCGATTTCACGCCCCCTGCATATCCAAGCCGCTTCCGAGGTGTTCCAAAGGCTTTCCTGACTGGTTTTTGCGCCCGTTTCATCAATTCCCCGCGCACTTCACATTCCGGTGAACCCCCGCCGCCCCCTGCGCCAGAGTCCATTTTTTTCAACCTCACGACACATTTTTGACGTATGGCGTTGTCATAAGACCCCGTGATCCGACATAATGCCGGAGTCATCGGCTAACCAAGCCTTAGGAAAAACCCCGTTAAAAGAGGGTGATGAGAGCAGAACCGGAGCCTGAGATGCTCGTATTTGAAAACGTCAGCAAGTCCTTCTGGACAGGGACACAGCGCAAGGTCATCCTTGATCGCGTATCCTTTCGCGTTGATATCGGTCGCTCAATGGGCATTCTGGCGCCCAATGGTACTGGGAAAACCACTCTTATCAACATGATGGCGGGCCTCGAAAAACCTGATGAGGGCGAAATCCGTCGCTCCTGCCGCGTATCCTTTCCGCTGGGCTTCATGGGCGGCGTCATCTCGAAACATTCGGCCGTGGAAAACAGCCGCTATATCGCCCGCCTCTATGGCCTCGATCCTGATTATGTCGAAGCCTATTGCCGCTGGCTCTGCGGCCTGGGCGAATATTTTGAACAACCGCTTGGCACCTATTCATCGGGTATGCGGTCGCGGTTTTCCTTTGCGCTGATGCTGGCCCTCGATTTTGACATCTACCTGATCGACGAAGGCATGCCCGGCTCGACAGATGTCGAGTTCAACCGCAAGGCGGGCGAAATCCTGCGCGAACGTCTGCGCACCACCACGGTGGTCATTGTCTCGCACAGCCCACAGGTGCTTGAACAATTCGCCACCTCCGCCGCGGTCCTGATCGACGGGCAGCTTGAAATTTTTGACACCTTGGAAGAGGCAAAACAGCTCTATGACTACCAAACCCAAGGCTAGAAAGTTCCGCATCCGCCGCACCACTCCCCCGGAAGGTGTCAGGCAAGCGGCCAACACGGCGCACCCCTCCAGTGCCGCCGAACGCTCGTCCATTTCCGCCGCCCCGGCCTCGACCGCCAAACCCCGCGCCGCCCCCGCACCCAAATCCGGGCCCAAATCCGCCCCCCAACCGATCACCCCGGAAACCCTGACCCGCCCAAGCGCCCCTGCGCCCAAGGCCCCGCCCCGAAAGCGCACTGATTACACGCCGAAAAACCCGCCCGAAACCCAGATCGGCACCCCGGCTGAGGAACAGCCCAGCGCCCAGCTTGGTGACATCGCCTCGGCCCGCGAAACCGCCGCCGAAACCGATATCGACGCAATCCGCCGGGAAGGTCTCACCGGACGCCAACTGCGCATGGCGCGGCGCGTAGCCCAAAAACACGGGCTGGCCCCGATCTCTGATTTTGATGCCGTGCGCCAACTGCGCAAACGCGGAATCGATCCGTTTCAGCGCTCCAACCTGCTCGAACTCGTGGTGCCAGGTGAAAGCGGCGGCGCGGGTGGCGGCAAGGATGGCGGCCTCCCCGTGGCCACCGGCGGCCAGCCCCCCGACATGGGCCGGACTCAACTGCCCCAGACCGTTCAGGTCAAGAAAGCCGGCCTGCCCTCGACTGACACGATGACACCCGCCGACCGTCGGCAGGTCGAAATCATGCATATCCAGCGCGATATCGCGCGTCGGCGCCGTCGCAAGCTGGCGCTGCTGTTCACCCGGCTTTCGGCTTTCGTATTCATTCCCACGATCCTCGCGGGCTGGTATTACTTCGTGATCGCCACGCCGATGTATGCCTCGCACACCGAATTCCTGATCCTTCAGGCCGATGGCGGCGGCGGCGGGCGCATGGGCGGTCTTTTGCCCTCGAACTATGCCACCAGTCAGGACAGCATCGCGGTGCAATCCTACATGCTGTCCAAGGACGCGATGCTCAGGCTTGATGAAGAACATGGGTTTATCGCGCATTTCAGCTCGCCCAAGATCGACCCGATTCAGCGTCTCGCGCCCGATGCCTCGAACGAAAAGGCCTACAAGGTCTACAAGAAATCCGTCAAAATCGGCTATGATCCGACCGAAGGCGTGGTGCGTATGGAAGTGATCGCCGCCGATCCCAAGATGGCCTTTGACTTCTCCGAACTGCTGGTGCGCTTTGCCGAAGAGCGGGTCGATGAGCTGTCACGCAAGAAGCGCGAAGATGCCATGGCCTCGGCCCTCAAAAGCCTGGAGGAGGCCAAGATCGAACGCCGAGAAGCCCAGGCAAATCTTGTCAGCCTTCAAGAAACCCAAGGCGTCGACCCGACCGAGCAACTGGCCGTTCTGCGCCAGCAGATCGCGACCTATGAAAGCGAACTCCTCGAGAAGGAACTTCAACTCGCCGCCCTGCTTGACAACGCACGCCCGAACCGCGCCAAGGTCGACGGCGCGCGCGCCGATATCAACCGTTTGAAATCGCTTCTCACGACGCTCAACAATCGCATGACCGCACAGACCGACAAGGCATCGTCGCTGGCCTCGCGTTCGGCCCAGATCCAGATGGCCCAGGCCGATCTGATGACCGCGGATCTCTTCCTGCAAAACGCCCTGCAAGCCGCCAAGCAAGCCGAGCTCGAAGCCAGCAGGCAGGTGCGCTATCTCACCGTTCCGGTGATGCCGGTCGCGGCTCAGGAGGCGTCGTATCCCCGGTCCTTCGAAAACACCATTCTAGCCTTCCTGATCTTTGCAGGGGTCTATCTGATGGTTTCGCTCACCTCGTCAATCCTGCGCGAACAGGTCTCATCGTAAGGCGACCTTCCCTTTGATCAAATGCTTTATGGGCGCGCAAAATGCGCGCCCATAGCGCTCACACCCCGGTCAATCCGCGCCCTTCAAGCAGCGCCTCAACCCCCGGAAGCCGCCCGCGAAACCGTTTGTATAGCTCGCCGGCATCCACCGATCCCCCCCTCGACAGGATATTATCCTCCAGCGACCGGGCGATCTCGGCGTCAAATGCCCCGCCTGCCTCTTCAAAGGCGGCAAAGGCATCGGCATCCATCACCTCCGACCACATGTAAGAATAGTAACCCGAGGAATAACCATCACCGGAAAACACATGCGCAAAATGCGGAGTGGCATGACGCATCGTGATTGCATGCGGCAGGCCCAACCCCTTCAAAACCTCCGCCTGGCGCGCCATCACATCGTCGGGCGCCGCCCCATCATGAAACTCCAGATCGACCATCGCCGAGGCAACAAACTCTACCGTCTGGAACCCCTGATCGAAATTCGCCGCCCCCAGAACCTTGTCCAGCATCGCCTCCGGCATCGCCTCGCCGGTATCAACATGGCGGGCAAATTCGCGCAACACCTCCGGCACCTCCAGCCAGTGTTCGAAAAGCTGGCTCGGCAGTTCCACGAAATCGCGCGCCACCGATGTCCCGCTGACGCTCTCATACGTCACATCGCTCAACATCTGGTGCAACGCATGACCAAACTCGTGAAACAGCGTGCGCGCATCATCATAAGACAGCAAACACGGGTTCCCCTTGGCAAAGTTGCACACATTTATCACCACCGGCGCCTGCTCGCGCGGAAAGTTCGCCTGCGCACGCATCGCCGAACACCACGCGCCCGAGCGTTTGCTGCCACGCGCAAAATAATCCCCGATAAACACGGCCACATGCTTGCCGTTCCGCGTCACCTCCCAGGCCCGGCAATCGGGATGATAAAGCGACACGTCCAGCGGCTTGAACTCCAACCCGAACAGCCGGTTTGCACAGGAGAACGCCGCCTCGATCATCGCGTCCAGAGACAGGTAAGGCTTCAGCGCCGCCTCATCCAGATCATGTTCCTGCTGGCGCCGTTTCGCCGCATAATAGCGCCAATCCCAAGCCTCCAACTGCCCGTTCACGCCATCCGCATGCATCATGTCTTCCAGAACCGCGCCGTCTGCCTCGGCCCGTGCCTTGGCCGGTTCCCAGACCGCCATCAACAATTCACGCACCGCGTCCGGCGTCTTGGCCATCTCGGTTTCCAGCTTGAATTGCGCGAAATTGCCATACCCCAGAAGTTTCGCCCGCTCTTCGCGAAGCGCCAGAATCTCGCCCGCAATCGCGCGGTTGTCATGCGCCCCACCATTCGCTCCGCGCGCAGCCCACGCCGCAAACGCCTTCTCGCGCAAATCCCTGCGCGGCGAGAATTGCAAGAACGGCACGATCAATGAACGCGACAGCGTGACAACCGGCCCCTTCGCCCCCTTCTCACGCCCCGCTTCGCGCGCCGCTTCCACAACAAACTCGGGCAACCCTTCCAGATCGCCCTCTTCCAGCTCCATGAACCACGCGCGCTCATCTGCTAACAGGTTCTGCGTAAAGCTCGTGCCCAACTCGGCCAACCGCGCCTTGATCTCTTTCATCCGCGCGTCCTCGGCCCCGCTCAACGCCGCCCCCGATCGCACGAATCCGCGCCGGGTCAACATCAAGACCCGCGCCTGCTCGTCGCTCAGTCCCAAAGTATCGCGCGCCTCCCACACCGCCTCGACCCGCGCGAACAGCGCCTTGTTCGCGGTTACGGCGGCAAAATGCCGGGCCAGCTTGGGTGAAAACTCGCGCTGCAATTCTTCCCGCTTCGGATTGCTGTCGGCGCCCGCCACGGTAAAGAACACGCCCAACACCTTGTCGAGCGCTTCCCCCGCCGACTCCAACGCGCCGATCACGTTGTCAAATCCCGGCGCGGCGTCATTGTCGGCAATCGCCGCAATTTCCGCCTCATGCGCTTTCAGCGCGGCCTCCAGTGCGGGCGCGAAATCCGCGTCGGAAATCCGATCAAACGGTGCCAATTCAAACGGGGTATCCCAATCTTGCAGCAAGGGGTTGGTCATGCGTCTCTCCTGATGTCGCTTGGCCAAGACATAAGCCCCCACGCCTGACATCACAATCCGCCCGCGCGACCACATCGCACACCGGGTTAACCTCTCGGGCGCGCGCGCAATCCCAATTCCCCCGGCAGCCGCCGGGCAGCCGGGGTGTGCACGCTGATCTCCCCCCGATTTTCACAGAGTTTGCCGTCTTAACCCCGCCTTGCGAAATGGTTAACCGGCGCCACCACAGATCGGACAATCCGCCCGCCGTTTCACGGTGATCTTGCGGCTTTCACCCCAAAGCCCGTCGTAAATCATCATTTCACCACGCAGAACATGCCCGGCCCCCGCAATCAACTTGATCGCCTCCAGCGCCATCATCGCCCCGATCACCCCCGGCAGCGGCCCAACGACTCCGGCCTCCGAACAAGACGGTGCCAACCCAGCCGCCGGTGCTTCTGGAAACACGCATTGATAGCAAGGCGCGCCCGCTTTTGGATCAAACACCGAAAGCTGCCCCTCCCATTGCGCAATCGCCCCTGAAATCAACGGCTTACCCGTCGCCACGGCGGCCCGGTTGACCAGGTATCGGGTGTCGGAATTGTCGGTCCCGTCAAGGATCACATCATACTCGGCGAACAGTTCACCCACGATTTCCTCGCTCAATCGCCGCTGATAAGGCCGCACGTCGACAAAGGGATTCACCCCGCGCATCGCCTCCATCGCCGATTGCACCTTGGGGTCTCCGATATCGTCCTGGCGGTGAATGACTTGCCGTTGCAGGTTGCTGGCATCGACCACATCATCATCCACGACCCCGATCCGACCCACCCCCGCCGCAGCAAGATAAAGCAGCGCAGGCGACCCCAGCCCCCCGGCCCCAATCACCAACACCTTGGCACTTTTAAGTTTTTTCTGCCCCGGCCCGCCCAACTCGCGCAACACGATGTGGCGGGCATAGCGCGAAAGCTCGCCTTCCGAAAACGCCCCCGGCTTTGCGTCGCCCGGCGTTTCTGCCTGACTGAACGTCTGCTCCGGCGCACGCGCCCGGAGCCATTTCAGCCCCCGCGCATAGAGCGCCGCCACCAGCGCCCCGGCCCCGATCATCCCCCACAGCACCGGGCTTTCCCCCGTCGCCACGCGCAGGCCATGCCCCGTCGGCAGCACCAAATGCATCACAAACACCGCCAGCCACAAAAGCGCGATCAACGCCCAGACCATGACCCCGGGCCAGCGCATCAAACGCCCGACCACCCAGATCATCACCGCAATGCCAATAACCAGCAGCATCCGCCGTCTATCCCCGCCCGGTTGAGCCGAACCCGCCACCGCCCCGCGCCGTCTCGCTCAACTCGTCAACCAACGAAAACGCCGCCTGCACCACCGGTGCCACAATCAATTGCGCAACCCTGTCACCATGTCTGATCTCAAACGCCGCGTCCCCGGCATTAAGCATGATCACCCCCAACTCACCGCGATAATCGCTGTCAATCGTCCCGGGGCTGTTCACCAACATGATCCCATGCTTCAACGCCAGCCCCGAACGTGGCCGCACCTGCACCTCAAACCCAAGCGGAATTTCCATGCGCAACCCCGTCGGGATCAACGCTCTCGCTCCGGGTGCGAGAACGACAGCCCCCCGATCCGGCAGGTTAGCCCGCACATCCGCACCCGCCGCACCCGGCGTCTCATAGGAAGGAAGCGCCACCTTCTGGTCCGCCCCCTCAACCCAACTCAGCTTCAAGGAAACCACGCCAACCCCTTCATCTTGCTCGAAATATCCCCGCCGGAGGCCCTAAATCTCTTTATCCCAACGCCTCGGCAATCCGCTCCGCCAGCCGCATGGCTACCTCGCCCTTGCCCATGCGCGGCCAGTCTTCAACGCCTGCATCCGAAATCAGATGCACCGCATTCTCCGCCCCGCCCATGATTCCCGTCTCGGGCGAGACATCATTGGCCACGATCCAGTCACACCCCTTACGCTTGCGCTTGGTCGTTGCATTGACGATCACATCGTCGGTTTCGGCGGCAAACCCCACCACCAACGCGGGCCGCCCGCTTTCCATCCGCGAAACACGTTTCAAGATATCCGGGTTCTCGGAAAATTCCAGCACAGGCAATTTCCCCGCCACCTTCTTGATCTTCGACGTCCCCGCCCCGTCCACCCGCCAATCCGCCACAGCCGCCGCAAATACCCCCGCGGCCACTGGCAGCGCCGCTTCCACCGCCGCCAACATCTCGGCGGCACTTTCCACCTCAACTATCTGCACCCCGTTGGGGCGCGCGGCCTCTGCCGGACCGGTGACAAAAACAACCTCGGCCCCCAACGCCGCCAAGGCATTTGCAATCGCCGTGCCCTGCGCCCCCGACGATCGGTTGGCGATATAGCGCACCGGATCAATCGGCTCATGCGTCGGCCCCGAAGTCACCAGAATCCGCTTGCCCTTAAGCGGCCCATCGCTCAATTCAGCTTCAATTGCGGCAACAATTTCCAGCGGTTCGGCCATCCGTCCGGGTCCGAACTCACCGCACGCCATATCACCGGCGTTCGGCCCGACAAACCGCACGCCATCGCCCTTCAATGTCGCGATATTGCGCTGAGTTGCCGGGTGCTCATACATCCGCAAATTCATCGCCGGTGCGGCCAGCACGGGCGTATCGGTGGCCATCAACAACGTCGTGGCCAGATCGTCGGCCTGCCCACCCGCCATCTTGGCCAAAATGTTCGCCGTCGCCGGTGCCACCACCACCAGATCGGCCACTCGGCTGAGCTGGATATGGCCCATCTCGGCCTCGTCTGTCAGATCAAACAGGTCGGTATAGGCCTTCTCGCCCGCCAATGCAGCCACCGACAACGGGGTTACAAACTGCTGCGCGCCGCGTGTCAGTACCGGGGTCACCGATGCGCCACGTTCACGCAATCGCCGGATCAGATCGAGACATTTGTAGGCCGCAATCCCGCCCGAGATGATCAACAGGATGCGTTTCCCCGCCAGTGTCTTGGCAGGTATTTCAGCAGGCGTTTTGGCAGTCATCATGGCCCCCCATTCGGCTCACTTTCCTAGTTACGGGGCTATGAGCGTGAAAACAATGGGGTCACCCCTTCTCAAACGCCCCACACGGGTCTTCGCGTTCCGCCTGCGGGAAGCTCTCCTCAGCGTCAAACTGGCCCTCCCCTTCACCACCTTCCTCAACAAGCCCCATGGCGAAAATGCTGATACCGGGTTGCGCCTTCTCCAACAAAGACGGCACCCCCCAATCCTTGCGCACGTGGCCATTGCCGGTGATCACCACGACAGGCCCGCCTGTCGCCTCAAGCGCCTCCAGCACAGTGCGCGCCAACATAGCATCGCGCAACCGTTGCAATTCAACCATGACTGGCAACATCTCTTTCGGCAAAGCCTCGCAATGGGCCGCATGCTGAAGCGCCTCGCGTGCCTCCTGCTCGTCTTGCGGCAATGCGCTGGTCAACCCAAAACGCGCGGCACCTTCGCCAAAGCTCTCGGGCACACCCTTTTCCATCGCCGCATAGGCTTCATTTCGCGGCACCGCCGCGCCAAGGAACAGCGCCTCTCCACCAGCCTCAAAAACCGGGTAATACATCGAGAAATCAGGCCATCCCGATTCGTCCCAGCTCAACGCGGTTTTCAGCATTTCACTATCCGCGCGCACCTCTGGCACCGCCTTGGCCGCCTGCTCGGATGTGAGCATCTCAAACACCATCGCGCGCGGACGAATCCGTTTCACAAATTCGGCCTGACGCGCGTGAATAACCGCGTTGTCATGCACTTCCCCCAAGAGAACCACATCAGCCTCGGCCATCCCTTTCGGCATCTCGCCTGCCTGCGCCATTCCGGCCAACCCAAGCCAGATCATCATCACCCATCGCACCATGCTTTTCTCGCCTTCTCGCCTCTGCTACCCAAGGCGCAAATAAGGACATTGCGATGCCTGCACAACTCACTCTCGTTCTCGGCGGTATCGCCAGCGGCAAATCGGCCTACGCCGAATCCCTTGTGCATGCCATGGGTCTGCCCATGCTCTATCTCGCCACGGCCCAAGCGTACGACAGCGAAATGAAGGCCAAGATCGAGCGCCATCGTGCCTCTCGCGGTCCCGACTGGACCACCGTTGAAGCCCCGCTTGCTCTCGCCGAAGCCCTTCGCAAAGCCCCCCAGGATCACGCTGTTCTTCTCGATTGCGCGACCCTATGGCTCTCAAATCATCTCCTCGCCGAGCATGATCTCGCGGCCGAACAAGCCGAACTTCTGGCAGCACTTGCCGCCCGCCCCGCCCCTGTTGTGGTGGTCTCCAACGAGGTCGGGCTTGCAGGCGTGGCCGAGAATGCGCTCATGCGACAATTTGCCAACGCCCAAGGTCAGCTCAATCAGGCGCTTGCCGCCCAGGCCGATCACGTCATTCTAATAACCGCCGGCCTGCCGCTCATCCTGAAAGGCGCGCCCTCATGAGGCGTCTGTTCTGGGTTCGTCATGGGCCGACGCACGCAAAATCCATGGTCGGCTGGTCCGATCTGCCTGCCGATCTCTCCGACACGGCCCAGATCGCACGTCTTTCCGAATATCTGCCCCTAACGGCACCGGTGATTTCCTCAGACCTTATTCGCGCCACCGCCACAGCCGACGCAATTGCCCAGGGTCGCCCACGTCTGCCCCACGATCGGCAATTGCGCGAAATGCATTTCGGAGATTGGGAACTCAAACGCCACAACGAAATCGAAGATCAGGCCCACGCCCGCGCCTTCTGGGAAAACCCCGGCGATATCCGCCCCCCACGCGGCGAAAGCTGGAACGATGTCACCACCCGCGTAAACGCCGCAGTGTCCCGAATTTTTAGGGAACATTCCTCTCCCGACATCATCGCCGTCGCACATTTCGGCGTGATCCTGACGCAGTTGCAACAGGCGCTCCGACTTGAGGCCACTGCGGCCTTCTCGCACAAGATCGACAATCTCTCGGTCACCGAACTTCATTTCGACCAGGACCAATGGCGCGCAATACGGTTTAATCACCTTCCGTGATGGCTGCCCACGCATGTCTCATTGCCGCTTGCCCAGTCCATTTCATGCAGCCAGCGTATGTGTGGCTCTTGCAGATGAGGTCGCGTTAACCATTCATCAACCATCTGCGCGCTAGACATTAACCAAGTTTAATGTCCGGCTCAGGGGAAGTCATGGTTTCGCGCGCCTATACAGTCGCCTTTGAGGGCGTCGTGGCCCGGTCTGTCGAGGTGCAATGCGCCGTCACCCCCGGTCTCCCCGCGTTCTCTATCGTCGGCCTTCCCGACAAAGCGGTCAGCGAAGCACGCGACCGGGTGCGCACCGCGCTCTCTTCGCTCTCCATCGCGCTGCCGTCAAAACGCATAACGGTCAATCTCTCGCCCGCCGACCTGCCCAAAGAGGGCAGCCATTATGACCTGCCGATCGCCCTCGCACTTCTGGCCGCGCTCGAAATCATTCCCGGCGATGCAACCGAGGCGGTCACGGCACTGGGCGAGTTGTCGCTCGATGGCTCCCTGGTTCCCGTGCTCGGCGCCCTGCCCGCCGCCATGTCGGCTGCCGAACAGAACCGCACGTTGATTTGCCCGCGCGCGTCCGGCGCCGAAGCGGCATGGGTCGGGGGCGCGCTGGTGCTGGCTCCTAAGTCCCTGTCCGACGTGGTGCGCCACTTTACCGGTCAGTCACCGCTTGCCCCCGCCGAACCGGGTGAAGTTCTGGCCGACCCGCAGCAGCGCGACCTGCGGGACGTGAAGGGACAGGAACGCGCCAAACGCGCGCTTGAAATCGCAGCTGCCGGACGCCATCACTTGATCATGGTCGGCTCGCCTGGTTCCGGCAAATCCATGCTCGCCGCGCGCATCCCCTCGATCCTGCCACCGCTCAACCCGACCGAAGCGTTGGAAACCTCGATGATCCATTCCCTCTCCGGGTTGCTGGACGAGGGCGGCATCTCGCGCACACGCCCGTTCCGCGAACCCCATCACACCGCCTCGATGGCCGCCATTGTCGGCGGCGGGCGCACCGCCCGCCCCGGCGAGATCAGCCTCGCACATAACGGCGTGCTCTTTATGGACGAATTCCCAGAGTTTCCCCGCACCGTTCTGGAAACCCTGCGCCAACCGATTGAGACTGGCGAAATCGTGGTCTCTCGCGCCAACGCCCATATGCGTTATCCTTGTAAATTCATGCTGGTCGCCGCCGCAAACCCTTGTAAATGCGGCTATCTTTCCGACCCAAACCGCGCCTGTGCGCGTGTCCCACAATGTGGCGAAGACTATCTGGGCCGCATCTCAGGGCCCCTGATGGACCGCTTCGATCTGCGCATCGAAGTGCCGCCCGTGGCCTATAGCGATCTCGATTTGCCACCCTCGGGCGAAGGCTCAGCCGAAGTGGCCGCGCGCGTGGCAGCAGCCCGCAAGGTCCAAGAGAGCCGTTATTCACAGTCTTCAACAGCGCAACTCAACTCCGATGCCGAAGGCGAGTTGCTGGAAGAAATCGCCACCCCCGATTCCCAAGGCCGCGAGTTGTTGATCAAAGTGGCCGAACGCATGGGGCTAACGGCGCGTGGCTACCATCGCGTGCTGCGCGTCGCCCGCACCATCGCCGATCTTGACGGCTCATCGGATGTGCGTCACCCGCATGTCGCCGAAGCGGTCAGCTTCCGGCTGATGGCTCTGAAAGAGCAGTGATCCACTCCGCCAGATCATCCAACGTCGCGTTCGCCTCTGGCATCAGGCGTTGAAACATTGGCCAGACATGCGGCAAATCTCGCTCAATAATTTGCGTTACCGCAACACCCTGTTCAATCAGATGCATCGCCATACGCCGCGTGTCATCAAGCAGGATTTCGCTATCCCCCGCAGAAATCCAAACCGGACCAGCGCCCGAAAACCGTGCAAACAGCGGCGAAGCGCGCGGATCTGTCGGATCAGCCCCGGCCAGATACATCTCTTCCATGTCGCGCGCCCGCGACACCGGCAACATCACATCTGCGCGGGCATTCTCAATAAACGACTCGCCCGAAAACGTCATGTCCGTCAGCGGTGAAAATGCAAACGTCCCCGCCGGCTGCGGCAAACCTCGGGCGCAGATTTCGCCCAGCAACGCCAAGACCAACCCGCCCCCCGCACTGTCGCCCCCCATAGCGATCCGGCTCGACGGGCCCTCATCACAAAGCGCCGTGTAGACGGCCAGCGCATCCTCGATCGCCCCCGGAAACGGGTGTTCAGGTGCCTTGCGGTAATCCGGCAGCCACGCCACACGCCCGGTCAACGCCGACAACCGCGCCAGCATCGCCTTGTGGGACGCGGGCGACCCCATCACATAGCCGCCACCATGGAAATAAAGCAGCACTCTGTCTTCGCGCGCCCCCGGACCGCTGACCTTCAGGGTCGGCACGCCCGCCAGCGCCTCCGGCTCATAGCGGCTGCCGCGCGGACCATGAAACAACAGCCGCGCGCTGCGCTCAAACCCCCGGCGCAATTCTTCTGGCGCTTCGGTTCGACGCAGGCGGCGCTTTTCAAACAATCGCAGGCTGATGTTAATCAGACGTGCGCGCAAACTCATGCGCGTTTGGCCTCGATCACGTCCCAGATTTTCGCCGCCACGTTGATACCGTCGAACCGCTCCAACTCCTGAATACCGGTCGGCGAGGTCACGTTGATTTCGGTCAGATAGTCGCCAATCACGTCGATACCGACAAACACCTGGCCCTTTTCGCGCAAAAGCGGGCCAATGCGGGCGCAGATATCCTGATCACGCTGGCTTAGCCCGATCTTCTCGGGGCGCCCGCCGACATGCATGTTTGAGCGGGTCTCGCCCGCCGCCGGTACCCGGTTGATTGCGCCGACCGGTTCGCCATCCACCAAAATCACCCGCTTGTCGCCATTGCTGACATCGGGCAGGAATTTCTGCGCGATCAGCGGCTCACGTGAAAAGCTGGTGAAGAGCTCGTGCAGCGAACTGAGGTTGCGGTCAGTCTCGGTCAGACGAAACACCCCGGCGCCGCCATTGCCATAAAGCGGCTTGAGGATGATGTCGCCATGGGTGTCCTTGAAGGCGCGAATAGTGTCGAGATCACGCGCAATCGTGGTTGGCGGTGTCAGGTCAGGGAAATCGAGCACCAACAGCTTCTCGGGATAATTGCGCACCCAGAACGGATCGTTGACCACGAGCGTTTTCGGGTGAATCCGATCAAGCAGATGCGTGGTGGTGATATAGAACATGTCAAACGGCGGATCCTGACGCAGCCAGACGACATCAAACTCGGACAGGTCGACATCTTGCTGCTCACCCAGACGGAAATGATCGCCCTTCACCCGCTGCACCTCCAGCGGCCATCCCCGCGCCATCACCCGTCCCTCACGAAAGGACAAATGCTCGGGCGTGTAATAAAACAGCGAATGCCCCCGCGCCTGCGCCTCCTCAGCCAGCCGAAAACTGCTGTCGGCATCAATATTGATCGGTCCGATCGGGTCCATCTGAAAGGCGATTCTAAGCGCGGTCTTGGGCTTGGTGGCTACGGTCATTCAGGTCATCCTCGGGCTTGAGCTTCCTTCTTCATGGCGCAACCCCGCATTCGGTGCAACGTCAGAACGCGCCGAAGGCATTCTCTATGATCCGGATCACCCCGCGCCCATCCACAAGCGCCACATCAAAACGCGTCTCACTCAGCTGCCCTTGGTCCATATGCGACAGGTATTCTTCCGCCGCACCATAGATTCGCGCCATCTGCCGCGCCGTCAGGCTTTCGGCGGCACGTTCGAAACTGCTGCTTTGCTTGACCTCGACAAACACCAGCGCCTCACCATCGCGCATCACCAGATCAATCTCACCGCGCTGACCACGCCAGCGCTGCTGCACCTGCGTCATTCCGCGTCGCGCATACTCCTGCGCCACCTGCTCCTCTGCGGCAAGACCCGCACAATAGGCCCGCTTGCCGCGCACCCGCCGCGTCGCCACAGCAGAACCGTGAGATTTCGCCACCGGAAAATGCGCTGTCATTCGTCAACGTCCCCTGTCTCTTCCCCCGCCTTGGCCAATTCCAACGCTCGTTGGTATACAGCGCGCCGTTTCAAACCGCTTTTTGCCGCCACCGCGTCCGCTGCATCCCGCACCGACATAGAATCAAGCGCCCGCCGCACCTCTGAGTCCAAATCAAAATCACTAATTTTCGATGAATTTCCCCGCCCCACCAGGAAAACAATTTCCCCTTTCAGCACCCGCTGCGCAGTCAGTTCAGCCAATTCCTCCAGACTTCCGGTCAATACTTCTTCGAACTTCTTGGTCAACTCACGACAGATCGCGCCCTGTCGTTGCGCCCCCAACACCTGAACCGCATCGGCCAGCGTCGCTGCTATCCGGTGTGGCGATTCGTAAAAAATCAGGGTGCCGGGCACCTCGCTCAATTCGCCAAGCGCGGTTTTCCGCTTGCCTTTGGTGTTTGGCAGAAACCCGGCAAAGAAAAAACGATCCGTCGGCAACCCGGCCAATGTCAACGCCGTGATCGCCGCCGAAGGCCCCGGCGCCGAGGTCACCGCAACCCCCTGATCGCGCGCCGCGCGCACCAGATCGAACCCCGGGTCCGACACCATCGGCGTGCCTGCCTCCGAGGCATAGAGCACCGATTTTCCTTCCCCCAAAGCCTGCATCAGCCGTGTCCGCGTGCCCTCACCGCTGTGATCGTGATAGGCGACCAACGGACGACTGCCCAGGGCAATGCCATGAATCTCCAGCAGCCGCCGCATGCTGCGGGTGTCCTCGGCCGCGATCACATCTGCCGCCGCCAGCAGATCCAGCGCCCTGAGTGTAATGTCGCGTGCCGACCCGATCGGCGTCGCAATCAGATACAGCCCGGGGGCAAGTTTACTCGGCTCGAAATTCACCACTGGACCCCGCATCATGGACGTTTATTATTCCCATCACCCTTCCGCCTTGTCCGGGCGGACCCTTTGAGTGAGCGAGAGGTTTTGCATGTTTGCTGTTTTGTCCCCGATCCGCAAGTCCGCTGCGCGCCTGACGGCGCTTGCTGCGATCCTCTGGCTCGCTGCATGTGAGCCGATCTCGCTCGGCGGCGGTGTCGCCTCCGGCGGCGGCCCAAGCATCAATCCTTCCGCACCGGTTCCCGTGGCGCTACTCCTGCCGCGCGGTTCGGGCAGCAACAGCGATGAATTTCTTGCCAAAAGCCTTGAAGACGCCGCCCGTTTGGCGATCGCCGATCTCGACGGGGTGATGATCGACCTGCGCGTCTATGCCACGGCGGGCAATGCCGGCACTGCTCAGGCCGCCGCGGCCCAGGCCGTGGCCGATGGCGCCAAGATCATCCTCGGTCCGGTCTTTGGCGAAGCCGCCAACGCCGCAGGAGTCGCCGCCGCCCCCAAAGGCGTCAACGTTCTGGCGTTCTCCAACAACCCCACCATCGCGGGCGGCAACGTCTTCGTGCTTGGCCCGACGTTTGAAAATACCGCGACCCGCCTTGCCGGATACGCCGTGCGCCAGGGCAAGGGCCGCATCCTCGTCGTGCATTCGCAGAACCTCGCCGGAGAGCTTGGCAGCCGCGCCATTCAATCGGCCGTCGCGCGCACCGGCGCCACCATGGCGGGCACCGTTTCTTACGAGTTCAGCCAGCAAGGCGTTGTCGCCGCCATGCCCCGTATCAAGGCCGCTGCCGCCTCAGGTCAGGCCAACGCGATCTTCCTCACCGCCAACACTGCGGGGGCCCTGCCGCTTTTCGCACAGATGTTGCCCGAAGCCGGTCTCAGCCCCGCGACCACGCAATATATCGGCCTTTCCCGTTGGGACATCCCGCCGCAAACGCTGGAGCTTCCGGGCGTTCAGGGGGGCTGGTTCGCCATGCCCGACCCGCGCAAGGATCAGGCCTTCCGCGCCCGCTACAATTCCGCTTACGGCACCGATCCGCATCCCATCGCCGCACTTGGCTATGACGGCATCGCCGCCATTGGCGCGCTGGTCAAATCCGGCAAGTCGAATGCGCTGACCGGGGCTGCGCTAACCCAGGGCGCGGGCTTCCAGGGTGCCACCGGTATCTTCCGCCTGCGCCCCGATGGCACCAACGAACGCGGCCTCGCCGTGGCTCAGATCCGTGATCGCAAAGTCGTCGTGGTCGATCCTGCGCCCGCCTCGTTTGGCGGCGCAGGTTTCTGATGCTGGTGATTGATGCAGGTCTCTGATGCAGACCTTTGATTCTGGCAGCCTGATGCCCGGGCCGGTCGATCCGCCTTATGATCTGATCTGCCCGGCGGATGCGATATTCGACCGCGCCGCGATCGCCCAGACCCTTGGCGAAGCCTGCAGCAAAGCCAGCGATGAAGCCGCCCTGCGCCCGGAAGTGGTGCGCATCCTCGGCGATGCGCGCGACGCCGGGATGGCGCAAATCCAGGCCGCGTTTGAGGCCGAACCTTTCAAGGCTGACCCGACAATCCGCGCTTATACCTGGCTGACTGACTGCATCGTCGCCGCCACCTATCAGGTTGCCACAACCCGATTGCACCCCTTGCCCAATCCGACCGAGGGCGAGCGCCTATCGCTGCTGGCCGTAGGCGGTTATGGCCGTGGCGATATGGCCCCGGCCTCGGATATCGACCTCCTGTTCCTCACCCCGCGCAAAATCACCCCATGGGCCGAAAGCGTGATCGAATCCATGCTCTACGTGTTCTGGGACATGCACCTGAAAGTCGGCCACGCCAGCCGCACGGTAAACGATTGCCTGCGGCTCGGGCGCGAGGATTACACCATTCGCACCGCGCTCCTCGAACAGCGTTACCTCGTCGGCGACGCCAATCTCGCCGTCCAATTGCAGGAAACCCTGCGCACCGAGCTTTTCAAGGGCACGGCGCATGCGTTCATCGAGGCCAAACTTGCCGAACGCGACGCACGCCACCTCAAACAGGGCGAGCGTTACGTGGTCGAACCCAACGTCAAGGAGGGCAAAGGCGGTTTGCGCGACCTGCAATCGCTCTTCTGGATTGCGAAATACATGTACGATGTGCGTGACGTCGATGATCTGGTCCGCCTCAAGGTGTTCACGCCCGAAGAACTGGCGATGTTCGAAGAAGCCGAAAATTTCATCTGGGCCGTGCGCTGCCATTTGCACCTCGCCTCTGGGCGCGCCAACGAAAAACTCAGCTTCGACATGCAGGTCCAGATGGCCGAACGCATGGGGTATCAAGATCGCGGCGGGCGCCGCGCTGTCGAACACTTCATGCAGGATTACTTCCGCCACGCCACCCTTGTGGGCGATCTGACCCGGATCGTCCTGACCAAGCTGGAGGCGGTCAACGCCAAGAATGAACCCCTGCTCGAGCGGCTTTTCAAACGCCGCCGCAAACTCAAAGACGGCTACAAGATCGTGCATGGCCGTCTGGCGATCCAGAACCAGCGCAAGTTTCTTGCCGATCCGGTCAATATCCTGCGACTGTTTGAGGAAGGCCTGCGCACCGGCATGCTGATCCACCCGGACGCCATGCGTCTTGTCACGGCCAATCTTGACAAGATCGACGACGCGATGCGTGAAAATAAGGAAGCCACCCGCATCTTCCTCGACCTGCTGCTGAAACACGGCAACCCCGAACGCGCCCTGCGCCGGATGAACGAACTCGGCGTGCTTTCCGCCTTCATCCCCGAATTCGAGCCGATCGTGGCGATGATGCAATTCAACATGTATCACGCCTACACGGTGGACGAGCATACCATTCAGGTGATCTCGAATTTCAACCGGATCGAACAGGGCGAGTTGCAAGAAGAACTGCCGGTCGCCACGGAAATCCTGCGTTCGGGGATCAATCGCAAGGTGCTGATGGTGGCGATGTTGTGCCACGATATCGGCAAGGGGCGCGCGGTGGATCATTCGGTGCTGGGGGCGCAGATTTCGCGCAGTATCACGCGCCGTCTGCGGCTTTCCAAAGCCGATTGCGAAACCGTGGAATGGTTGGTGCGCTATCACCTCCTGATGTCGGACATGGCCCAGAAACGCGATATCGCCGATCCGCGCACGGTGCGCGATTTCGCCAAGGCGGTCGGCTCGGTCAAACGCCTCGACCTTCTGCTTTTGCTGACCGTCTGCGATATTCGCGGCGTCGGCCCGAATACGTGGAACAACTGGAAAGCGGTGCTGTTGCGCGCGCTCTATCGCCAGACACGGCGCGCCCTCGAAGACGGTATGGAAGCCCTCAGCCGCGAGGTGCGCGGCACCGAGGCCAAGAAAGCCCTGCGCGCCGCCCTGCCCGATTGGGACAAGGCCGACCTCAAGCTTGAAACCTCGCGGCATTATCCGCCCTATTGGCAGGGCCTGCATTCCACGGCACATGTTGTCTTTGCGCGCCTGCTCAAGGATCTACAGGACAACGAAGTGCGCATCGATCTGCACCCTGATGAAGACCGCGACGCCACCCGCGCCTGTTTCGTGATGGCCGACCATCCGGGCATTTTCAGCCGGATGTGTGGCGCTTTGGGCCTTGTCGGGGCCAATATCGTTGATGCGCGCACCTTCACGTCAAAAGACGGCTTCGCCACCGCTGCCTTCTGGATTCAGGACGCCGAAGGCCACCCTTATGAAATGCGCAAACTCAAACGTCTGGAACAGATGATCCACAAGACGCTGAGCGGGGAAGTGCTCACCGGCGACGCGATCATCACCCGTGACAAGATCAAGAAACGCGAACGCGCCTTCCGCGTGCCCACCACCATCACCTTCGACAATGAAGGCTCCGAAATCTACACCATCATCGAGGTCGACACCCGCGACCGCCCCGGCCTGCTCTATGACCTGACCCGCACGCTGGCCAACAGCAATGTCTACATCGCCTCGGCGGTGATCGCGACCTTCGGCGAACAAGTGGTCGACAGCTTTTATGTCAAGGACATGTTCGGCCTGAAATTCCATTCCGAAACGAAACAGAAATCTCTGGAAAAGAAACTCCGCGAGGCGATCACGCGCGGCGTGGAACGCGCCTCGGCATGATGCCCGATGGGTATCTCTGACAGGCTTGAAGCGCCGACTGGCCCGCTTGCAAGCGTCCACGTCAGACCCCAGTCAAGCGCGAAGACCGCCTCACCGCAATGCCGGGCGCGTTAAAGCAGGGTTATGGCCAAATAGGCATGGACTGGACGCCGAAGGGATAGACCTGTCTGGCAACGACATCTGCATCACCGACAATGTTCGATTGGAATTCAACACCCCCTTCAAGGTAACGGGAACCGAACCCCCGACACATCGGCGATAAAAAACGGGAAATACGCATCGGTGCCAAAGAAATTGCCCGCCTCCACATGCATCGGCACCCGAAATCCCTGCACCTCCTGAAAATCTGATAGAAATCCACCGAAAGGTTGCAGGCGGTGCACGCCCTCGGGGTTTGCATTGCTCCAGCGTTGGAACTGCACAACGATCGGGCGACCCGCCGCATCCACAGTGACATCCACGGATTGCGAGACGCCGTCATGAATCATGGTGAACCGCGCGGTGTTTTCGTCCACAGCTTCCCAAGTCACATTCGGCCCCGGCAACAACGCCGCAGGTGTCCAGAATGCGGCCTCGGCCACATACCGTCCAAAGGCCGATCTTGTGTGGTCCAAATTGCCTCCAAACCGGGCCACCGGTGCCAATCCGGCCAGCCAGAACCGCGTCCAGCGTCCGCTGTCTGATCCGGCCATTCTCATCAACCCGGACCCACCCGACATCCTCCACACAAAACCGACTGGCGCCGCAAGTACCTGCGACGCCGTCATATCCATGTAATTGGGGGCGTCTTTTGTGCCGAGGCTGAATTGCCCTGCCATCTCAATTTCCGCAACAGTAAACAGCGGCGTGCCTTCGATGATGGCAAAGGTGAAATACCTGCGGGCCGGTTCCGGCAGACCGGCGATCATGCTGGCTGTGAACTTGCTCGGATCAACGGGCTGTTCGCCACGCAGTCGATTCATCTCCGACAGATCAGCCCGGTAATCCGCCAACCGCCAAATGCTCAATACAACTGCGACAAGCACGAGACAGACAACAAGGATAGAAATCAGTTTTATCATTAGTCCTCCTGCGCGATTTCCAACGTCACCTAAAGCTACCAGCAAGTTGCTTTTAAGATGCGGACGTAAGCTGAAACAAGGGTATCCGTCAAAACGGTCCCTCACCCACCATTCAAAAACGCCCGTTCCCCCCTTACCTGCAAACCGCTATAAGCCTCATCAAAACGGCCCCGCACCCCATTAGGCTTGAGCAGACATGAAACCCATCCGCCTCGTTTCCGGCTTCCTCACCGTGGGCTTCTGGACTTTGATGAGCCGAATCCTCGGCTTCGTGCGCGAGATCATGATCCTGGCGCTGATCGGCCCCGGCCCGGTGATGGACGCTTTTGTCGCCGCCTTCCGCCTGCCCAACATGTTCCGCCGCTTCTTTGCCGAGGGCGCGTTCAACGCCGCCTTTGTGCCGATGTTTTCCAAACGCTACGAAGCGGGCGATAATCCGCAGGGCTTCGCCCAAGAGGCCTTCAACGGCCTCGCGCTGATCGTCATGGCGCTCACCGCGCTGGCGATGATCTTCATGCCCGGATTTGTCTGGCTCACCGCCGAGGGTTTCTCGGGTGATGCCCGATTTGATCTGACCGTCGGCTATGGCCGCGTGGTCTTTCCCTACATTCTCTTCATGTCGCTCTCGGCGCTGTTTTCCGGCGTGCTGAACGCCACTGGCCGCTTTGCCGTGGCCGCCGCCGCGCCCGTTCTGCTCAATATCTTCGTGGTCTGCGCCATGGCCCTGGCGGTCTGGCTCGGCCAGGAGGTGATCTTGTGGCTGGTCTGGACCGTGCCTCTGGCGGGTATCGCCCAACTCGCGCTGGTCTGGTTCGCTGCATCGCGCGCCGGGATCAAGATCACACCGGGCCGCCCGCGCTGGACCCCTGAGATGAAACACCTCGTCGCGGTCGCCCTTCCCGCAGCGCTCAGCTCGGGCGTCATGCAAATCAACCTTCTGGTCGGCCAACAGGTTGCCTCGCGCACCGAATCCGCCGTCAGCTGGCTGTTTGCCGCCGACCGGCTCTATCAATTGCCGCTCGGGGTTGTCGGCATCGCGGTGGGCATTGTTCTGTTGCCCGACCTCTCGCGCCGCCTGCGCGACGGTGACGCCCCCGGATCGCGCGATGCGTTCTCGCGCGCGGGCGAGATTTCGCTGGCCCTAACCATCCCCTCGGCCGTGGCGCTGATGGTGATCCCGATGCCGCTGGTCTCGGTGCTGTTTGAGCGTGGCGCGCAAACCTCAGACGACAGCGCGGCCATCGCTCTGGCCACCGCGATCTATGGTCTTGGCCTGCCTGCTTTCGTGCTGCAACGGGTGTTGCAGCCACTCTATTTCGCCCGCGAAGACACCCGCACCCCATTCCGCTTTGCGCTCTGGGCGATGGTGATCAATGCGGCGGTGGCCATCGGTTTTCACCCCTATATCGGCTGGGTCGCACCGGCCATCGCCACCACCCTCGCGGGCTGGGCCATGGTCTTGCTGCTGATGCGGGGCACAAAGCCAATGGGCGATATGGCCCGGTTTGACGACCGCTTCAAACGCCGCTTGTGGCGCATCATTCTGGCTTCAGGTGTGATGGGCGTCGTGCTCTGGGGCGTGAACCTTCTGCTCGGGCCGCTGATCACCGCGACCGGCTGGCGGTATCTGGCGCTGCTCATCCTGGTGGGTTCGGGAATGGTCAGCTATTTCCTCTCAGGTCAACTCCTCGGCGCCTTCGCGCTGCGTGACTTTCGCGACGCCCTGCGGCGCGGCGGCTGATCCCATATCTGAGGTCTTGCGCTGCGCTTTGCGCATCGCGGGGGGCGCCTCGCTTCGCTCGGCGCAATCTGGCTCAGTGTGCGGCGCTCAACAGGCGAAACCAGCGTGTGAAAAACGGTTGTATTTGGATATTTTTAGCAAGATGAAACGGATAGGCGTGCGCCGCATTAACTTAATTTCGCGTTCATCCGTTCGTTGGCGTATGTCATACGCCTTGCAGCCGAAAGTCAGCCGCGGATCACCCCCCCGATTTTCAGAGCAGAGCGCCCGTTAACCGCGCTGCACGCCTAATCGTGACGCAGGCGTGCGCGCAGTCGCATCCAGCCGCCCGGGCTGACGACAAAGGAGAGCAGGAAGCCAGTAAAAAAGCCTGCAATATCCGCCACCCAATCGGTTCGCGCCCCGAACAGGACGCCGAAGATCAGTTGTATCGCCATCAGGAAACCGATCAACGCAAAGGCGCGCCATTGGTTGTCTCCACTTTGACCCAAGCGCAACCACAGGACATAGGAAAACGCCCCGATCAGCCCGTAAACACCAGGAAATGCGCCGTATAAGTAACTGTTATCATTAAGTAACAGCCCCCAGACAAAGGCCCCGCCGATGCCTGAGCCAAGGAACACCACGGCCACCGCCCAGCCGGCAAAAACCTCGCCGACAAACTTGCCCAGCGCCAAGAGCATCACCCCGGCCACCAGCATGTGCGTGAAGCTGCCATGCAGGAAAAGGAAGCTGACAAAGCGCACAACATGTTCGCCCGGCCATTGTCCATTTTCCCACATCCAGTCAAACACCGCACCGCTAAAGCCATACTCCTGCACTGCTGCCGCGCGCCAGCCGACCGCCTGGGGGCCGCCGACAAACCCCTGATTTCCAAGTGAAAATGCGATCTCTATTCCCAGCATGACGAGGAAGAAAACCACCACGACGGGACTGATCGGGTTGACCGGGCTGATATTGGGATTGCTGCTCATGGGCCTGCTTTGCTTGACGGGGCTTTCCCCCATGGGTAAGCCAGCCGCAGCCATAAATCCAGACGGAGAAACAGCATGACAGAGGCGGCATTCACGCCCCGCGTCTTTTCGGGCATCCAGCCCTCGGGAAACCTTCATCTGGGCAATTACCTCGGAGCGCTCAAACGTTTCGCGGAGTCCCAGAACAGCGGCATTGAATCCGTCTTCTGCATGGTCGACATGCATGCCATCACTGTCTGGCAGAATCCTGACGATCTGCGCAACGCCACGCGCGAGCTGGCTGCGGGCTTCATCGCCTCGGGGATCGACCCGGAAAAATCCATTCTTTTCAACCAGTCGCAAGTGGCCGAACACGCCCAGCTGGCCTGGGTCTTTAACTGTGTAGCCCGCATGGGCTGGATGCAGCGCATGACCCAGTGGAAGGACAAGGCCGGCAAGAACCAGCAGAACGCATCGCTGGGGCTGTTCGCATACCCGTCCCTGATGGCGGCCGACATTCTGGTCTATCACGCCACCCATGTGCCGGTTGGCGAAGATCAAAAGCAACACCTTGAGCTGACCCGCGACATCGCCATCAAGTTCAATCACGACTACCAAGTCGATTTCTTCCCGATCACCGAGCCCGTCATCGAAGGCGCCGCAACGCGAGTCATGTCGCTGCGCGATGGCTCAAAGAAAATGTCAAAATCCGACACCTCGGATGCCAGCCGGATCAACCTGACCGATGACGCCGACACTATCGCCAAGAAGATCCGCAAGGCCAAGACCGACCCCGAAGCGCTGCCCTCGGAAGCCAAGGGATTGGAAGACCGTCCCGAAGCACGCAATCTTGTGAATATTTACGCGGCCTTCTCGGATCAGAGCGTGGATGACGTGCTGCGCGATGTCGGAGGCAAGCAATTTTCCGAGTTCAAACCGATGCTGGCCGATCTGGCCGTCGAAAAACTGGCACCGATTTCAAGCGAAATGGGGCGCCTCATGAACGACACAGCCGAGATCGATCGCATCCTTGGTGCGGGCGCTGCACGCGCGCGCGCCATCGCAGCGCCAATTCTCCAGCGCACTTACGATATCATAGGTATGGTGCGCTAGGCGACATCGCGTAGGATGGGCATTCTACCCAGTCTCCATTCTCCCAACATCAAGGTGATACTGCTATGACCCTTCTCATCCTCGGCGTTCTGCTCTGGTCGCTTGTGCATCTGTTCAAACGTGTCGCCCCCGGCTTGCGCGCCTCGATGGGCGACAAGGCGCGCGGGCCAATCGCAATTCTCATCCTGCTCAGTGTGGTGCTGATGGTGCTGGGCTATCGCGGCGCAGAGGTCGAGACGGTCTATTGGGGCCGCACCCCGATGCTGGCCGGGATCAACAACCTGTTGATGCTGCTTTCGGTTTATCTTTTTGCGGTGTCGGGCATGAAAACCCGCGCCGCCGCCTTCATCCGCCATCCCCAATTGATGGGCGTGCGGCTCTGGGCCGTGGGGCATTTGCTGGTCAATGGTGACTGGCCTTCCTTCATCCTGTTTGGCGGCTTGCTCGTCTGGGTCGAAAGCGAGATCTTCCTGATCAACGCCCAGTCTGAGTGGCAAAAGCCCGCACCCGCGCCCATGGGCAAGGAGATCGGCGCGATTGTCGGCGCCGTGGCGGTCTTTGGCGTCATCGCCCTCATCCACAACTGGCTCGGCTATAATCCATTCGGCTGATCCCCTTTTGAAACTGGAGCTTACGACATGGCCAAAACCAATCCAGGCCGGTTTTTCGAAGACTATACTCTCGGCGAAGTGATCCACCATGCCGTGCCGCGCACGGTGTCGGGCGGCGAACGCGCGCTCTATCATGCGCTTTATCCGGCGCGCCACGCGCTCTATTCTTCGGATGAATTCGCCCGCGCCTCGGGTCTTTCCGCGGCCCCGATCGACGATCTCGTCGCCTTCCATGTCGTCTTTGGCAAGACGGTGCCCGACATTTCACTCAACGCCGTGGCCAATCTCGGCTACGCAGAAGGGCGCTGGCTGCAACAGGTCTATCCCGGCGATACCCTGCGCAGCACGTCCGAAGTGATTGGTCTGAAACAGAATTCCAACGGTAAATCCGGCGTGGTTTACGTGCGCACCCAGGGGCTGAATCAGCGTGGCGAAGTGGTGCTGCAATACGTGCGCTGGGTCATGGTGCGCAAATCCAACCTCGACGCGCCCGCACCCGAAACTGTGATCCCGGACCTCAAGAAAACGCTGGAAGCGGGGGATCTGATGATCCCCGCCGGGCTGGATTTCAGTGATTACGATTTCACCCTTTCGGGCGAGCCGCACCGCTGGGGCGACTATGAAATCGGCGAAGTGATCGACCATGTCGATGGCGTGACCATTGAGGAGGCCGAGCACATGATCGCCACGCGCCTCTGGCAAAACACCGCCAAGGTGCATTTCGATGCCACCTTCCGCCCGGACGGGCAGCGGCTGATCTATGGCGGCCATGTGATTTCAATGGCGCGCGCGCTGTCGTTCAACGGCCTTGCCAATGCGCAGATGATCGCGGGCCTCAACGGCGGCGCCCATGCCAACCCGTGCTTTTCGGGCCTGACGATCAAGGCCTGGTCCGAAGTGCTCGACAAGGCGGAAACCGCCGCGCCCGGCGTCGGCGCCATTCGCCTACGCCTCGTGGCAACCAGCGGCGGCGCGCCCTTCACCCTCAAGGGCGAGGATGGCAAATACCTGCCCCATGTCCTGCTCGATCTCGACTATTGGGCGCTGATGCCGATCTAGACTTGTCGAGACCTATCGAAAACGCGCGACAAGTCTCTGGGTAAAAAGCTCGCCTCTCGGCCCCATTGTCTCGGGATCTCACACTGCCGACTCAGCGGTTGCGCTACGCGCACCAGCCTGCGGCCCATCGTCATTTCCGGTGGGCGGCAGAGACTCGGATCACGTTGTGACTGATGCGGAGCGATTGTGATCACAGTAAGGACGATACGCCGCGCTGGCGAAGGCAGATCTTTCAATCCGTCACGCCATCTGGTTCAACAAGGTATCATAAATCGGCAAACCCATTGTTGCTGTGCATTTAAAATCCGCCGGCGGCAATGAAACGAACTTTCCAAATTCAACCCGCGCAACATGTTCTTCCCCCTATTCCTTTCAATTTTTGTCATGAATTCGCAGGATGGCTTAACGGCATGCCCCAGCAAGACAGCGTTGCCAGAGAAAGTTTGAAATGTGTGATCACACTGACAATAAGCGTGATCACAACATGGACATATCGCCGCGAAACTGAGGAAAATCACGCTGCAATTGCGAAGAGGGCGTGACACCGCGTCTGAAAACGTTATCAAAGGCGCCAAGGATTGCGCAATTTTGAGGCGCATGCCAACGACATGCAGGGGAACCGCCCATGGCCATTGAGAAACCGGTCGAACGTCCGCTCAGCCCACATATTTCGATCTATCGTCCACAGTTGAATTCATTCACCTCGATCCTCACACGGATCACCGGCAATGCGATGATCGTGACTGCGATGCTGATTGTCTGGTGGCTTCTCGCCGCCGCCACATCGGAAAGCTATTTTGCCACCGCTAACGGCTTTATCACCTCGTGGTTTGGCGATCTGGTGCTGACGCTTTCGGTGTTGGGCCTCTGGTATCATTATCTCGCGGGCCTCAGGCATCTCTATTTCGACGCCGGTCACGGACTTGATATGGAGACCGCAGACAAGCTCGGCTGGGTCTGCCTTATCGGCTCCGTCGTTCTCACCCTCATTACAATTCTGATCGTGTAAGGAGAAATCACATGCGCTACCTTACCGCCCACAAACGCGCCATCGGCAAAGGCGCCTCCGGAACCGGCACCGAACATCACTGGCACATGCAGATTTCTGCCGTGGCGCTGGCCTTTCTGGTTCCGACCTTCATCATCATCATGGGCCGCGCCATCGGGCAGGACCATGCCGGGGTGCTTGAAACCTTTTCACGCCCCTTCCCGGCGATTCTGGCCGGGTTGGTGATTTTTGTTTCGATGATCCATTTCAAGATGGGCGCGATCATGATGATCGAGGATTACTGGCAAGGCTCCTTGCGCAAGGGGCTGATCATGCTGGTGATCGGGCTCAGCTACACCATTACCGCCGTCGGGCTTTACGCACTCGCCAAGATGGCGCTCTGAGGAACCAAGAACATGGCCGAATACGAATACGAGACACATGATTTTGACGTGGTCGTCGTGGGGGCCGGTGGGGCCGGTCTGCGTGCCACTCTGGGCATGGCAGAACAGGGTCTGCGCACCGCTTGCGTGACCAAGGTTTTCCCCACACGCAGCCACACGGTTGCCGCCCAGGGCGGCATTGCCGCCTCGCTCTCCAACATGGGGCCGGACCATTGGCAGTGGCACATGTTCGACACCGTCAAAGGGTCTGACTGGCTCGGCGATACCGACGCGATGGAATACCTTGCCCGCGAAGCGCCCAAGGCGGTTTACGAGCTGGAACATTACGGCGTGCCCTTCTCGCGCACCGAAGAGGGCAAGATCTATCAGCGTCCGTTTGGCGGCCACACCACCGAATTTGGCGATGGCCCCGCCGTGCAGCGCACCTGTGCCGCCGCCGACCGCACCGGCCACGCGATTTTGCACACGCTCTATGGTCAGTCGCTCAAGCATAACGCAGAATTCTACATCGAATATTTCGCGATTGATCTCATCATGTCCGATGATGGCGTCTGTCAGGGCGTCGTCTGCTGGAAGCTCGACGACGGCACCATGCATGTGTTCAATGCCAAGACCACCGTTTTGGCCACCGGCGGCTATGGCCGGGCGTTCTTCTCGTGCACCTCGGCGCATACCTGCACCGGTGATGGCGGCGGCATGGTGGCGCGGGCGGGCCTGCCCATGCAGGATATGGAGTTTGTTCAGTTCCACCCCACCGGCATTTATGGCTCGGGCTGCCTGATCACCGAAGGTGCGCGCGGCGAAGGCGGCTATCTGACCAACTCCGAGGGCGAACGCTTCATGGAGCGTTATGCGCCCCAGTATAAAGACCTCGCCCCGCGTGATTACGTGTCACGCTCGATGACGATGGAAATCCGCGAAGGCCGCGGCGTCGGCAAAGAGGGCGATCATATTCACCTCAACCTCAGCCACCTGCCCGCCGAAGCCCTGCACGAACGCCTCCCGGGCATTTCGGAATCGGCCCGCATCTTCGCCGGTGTCGACGTTACGAAAGAGCCGATCCCGGTTCTGCCCACGGTGCACTACAACATGGGCGGCATTCCGACCAACTATTGGGGCGAAGTGCTGAACCCGACCGCAAAAGACCCCAACGCCGTTGTGCCGGGCCTTATGGCTGTTGGTGAAGCGGGCTGTGCCTCTGTTCATGGCGCCAACCGTCTTGGCTCAAACTCGCTGATCGACCTCGTGGTGTTTGGCCGCGCCGCCGCCATTCGCGCCGGCAAAGTGGTTGACCCCGAAGCTTCCGCCGCCGCCTATAATCAGGCCAGCGTCGACAAGGCGTTTGATCGTTTTGACAGTCTGCGCCATGCCAAGGGTGCCATCCCCACCGCCGAACTGCGCCTTGAAATGCAAAAGACCATGCAGGCCGACGCTGCGGTCTTCCGCACCGACAAGACGCTGAAAGAGGGGGTCGAAAAGATGACGGCCGTCGCCGCCAAACTCGGCGATCTCCACGTTACCGACACGTCTTTGGTGTGGAACTCCGACCTGATGGAAACGCTTGAGCTGACCAACCTCATGCCCAACGCACTCGCCACCATCGTCGGCGCCGAGGCACGCAAGGAAAGCCGGGGCGCGCATGCCTCCGAGGATCACTCCAAGCGTGACGATGAGAAATGGCGCGTCCACACCATCGCGCGCATCGACGGAAACAAGGTCGATCTCAGCTATCGCGATGTGGTCAAAGATCCGCTGACCACCGAGAAAGAAGGCGGAATCAGCCTCAAGAAAATCGCCCCCAAGGCGCGGACATTCTGATGCGTCTGGCTGCGGCCCTTCTTGCGCTCATGGCGCTTGGTGCCTGCGAGGCGGCCCAACAGGCCGCCGACGATGTGGCGCGTGGCCGTGCCAAAACTGCGGTCAACGCGGTCGTGACCGAGAAATTTCCCGGTGTAAACGCGGCCCCCGTCACCGATTGCATCATCGACGCCGCAAGCGCCAAGGAACTTCTTCAAATAGCAGCGAGCGCCTCCACCGGCGCTCATGCCGACGTGACTGAGCTGACTTTGGGCATTGCCCGGCGCCCCGCCGCCCTGCAATGCATCGCCAAATTCAGCATCACGTTAGCTATAAATTAAGCAGAGGACCGACAGATGGTTGAACTTACCCTGCCCAAAAACTCCCGGATGGTCACAGGCAAGACATGGCCAAAGCCGCAAGGTGCCACCAATCTGCGCAAGTTCCAGATCTATCGCTGGAGCCCGGATGACAGCCAAAACCCGCGGGTCGACACCTATTTCGTCGATCTCGACGATTGCGGCCCGATGGTTCTCGACGGGCTCATCTATATCAAGGACAAGGTGGACCCCACGCTGACCTTCCGCCGCTCGTGCCGCGAAGGTATCTGTGGCTCCTGCGCGATGAGCATTGATGGCATCAACACGCTGGCCTGCATCTATGGCATGGACGAAATCAAGGGCGACGTGGTCAAGATCTACCCGCTGCCCCACATGCCCGTGGTCAAGGATCTGATCCCCGATCTCACGCATTTCTATGCCCAACACGCCAGCATCATGCCGTGGCTCGAAACCAAGACCAACCGGCCTCAGAAAGAATGGAAACAGTCGATCGAGGATCGCAAGAAGCTCGATGGGCTTTATGAATGCGTGATGTGCGCGTGCTGCTCCACGTCCTGCCCGTCCTATTGGTGGAACTCTGATCGCTATCTCGGCCCTGCCGCGCTTCTGCATGCCTATCGCTGGATCATCGACAGCCGCGACGAGGCAACGGGCGAACGGCTCGACGATCTGGAAGATCCGTTCAAGCTCTATCGCTGCCACACTATTATGAACTGCACCAAGACCTGCCCCAAAGGTCTGAACCCGGCCAAATCAATTGCCGAAATCAAGAGACTGATGGTCAATCGGATCACCTGATGGGCGAAGAAGAACCGCACTCCCTGCTCGACTTTAAATCGAAAGAGGAGTTTCGCGCGGCGTGCCATCAGATGGCGATGCGGATGCACTATCTCAACCGCGTCGCCATGGGCGAAAGCCATTTCTCGTGGGAAGTGGCGGATATGCTTTCCCGACTGGGTCGGGTGTTTGATAAGCATTACAACGACAAGGACGTGCAAGCGGCTTTTGGTTACGGCCTCTCCAAAGGCACCCTCGCCAAAGACGAGCGTCGCGCGGCACTTCTCAAGTTGATGTTTGACGACGAATAAAGACCCCTGCATAGGCGCTGGTCTGCCACGCACCTGTCCAAACGCGTCTTCACACTTTGTGGAATATCGATTCGTGCTATGATTTGCCCTTTGGAGGGCGTCTGATGGCGTGTCGTATATTGATCGGGACCACCAAGGGGGCGTTCCTGATGACCCCTCAAGAGACGCTTGAAAGCTGGAATGTCAGCGGCCCGTATTGTGAGGGCTGGGGCATCAACCATGTGATCGGCGACCCCGAAACCGGCCATCTCTGGGCCGGGGGCGGCGGTGAATTTCACGGCGCGGGGGTCTGGCGCTCTACTGATGGTGGAGAAAGCTGGACCCTGAGCAAGCTTTCCAGCGGCGGGATGGATGAATGGGCGGCCAACGACCCGGAATTTGCCGCGATGATCGGTTGGGAACCCGCCGAATACCCCTTCGCAGATGAAATCACCGCGATTTGGTCACTGCATCATTGCGATGGCGTTCTCTATGCCGGGGCCAACCCCGCAAATCTCTACATCAGCCGCGATGGCGGCAACACCTGGCAGCGCAACGCAGCGCTGGCGGATCACCCCAGCCGAGAAAACTGGAACCCCGGCGCGGCAGGTTTGACCCTGCACACGCTGGTCAGCGACCCTGACAAACCTTCGCACATGTGGCTCGGCATTTCGGCGGCGGGGGTTTTTGCCACCGAAGACGGCGGCGCAAGCTGGGAGCGGCGCAATCGCCTCTCCAATGAAACGGTTTGCAGCGATCACGATCACCCGGCTGCCCCGCGTGATGGCGAAACCGGTCATTGCGTGCACAACTTCGTGCGCGCCCGCTCCGGTGCGTCTGATCTACTGTATCAGCAAAACCACCACGGCACATGGCGCTCGTCTGATGGCGGGCGCACCTGGGCCGATATAACAGCGGGCCTGCCCTCAACCTTTGGCTTTCCCATCGCCGTGCACCCGCGCGACACCAATACGCTCTGGGTCATACCGCTCAACGGTGACAGCGCCGGACGCTTCCCACCAAATGCCTCGGCTGCGGTCTGGAAGTCCCGCGATGGCGGCACGAACTGGCAAGCCCGCCAATCCGGTTTACCCGTCGAAAACTGTTTTTTCACCGTCCTGCGCCAGGCCATGACAACCGACACCAATGATCCTGCCGGGGTCTATTTTGGCACCAATACCGGCTCGATCTTTGCCAGCTTTGACGAAGGCGAAAACTGGAACGAAATCGCGCGCCATCTACCAACAGTCCTGTCCGTCGAAGTGCTTGAACAATAACCCCTCGTCAGGATAGACAAATCGCCTTGCCGCCCCTTACCCTATAGGACGGGGCGAAGGGAGAAATTCATGGCAGATACAGACATCATTATCGTCGGTGGCGGCCTGGCAGGGCTGGCCGCCGCACATGCCGCCACATCGCGTGGCCGCAAGGTTCTGCTGCTCGATCAAGAGGGCGAACAATCCTTGGGCGGTCAGGCGTTCTGGTCGCTTGGCGGGCTCTTTCTGATCGACACCCCCGAACAACGCCGTATGGGGATCCGCGACAGCCGCGATCTCGCCCGTAACGATTGGATGGGCAGCGCCGGGTTTGACCGTCCCGAAGATAACAACCCACGTGCCGTGGCCGAGGCCTATCTTGACTATGCCGCCGGGCCAATGCGCACCGATCTCGCCGCCATCGGCATGCGCTGGTTCCCCGTGGTCGGCTGGGCCGAACGCGGCGGTGGCTTTGCCGATGGTCATGGCAATTCGGTGCCGCGTTTTCACATCACATGGGGTGCCGGCGAAGGTGTCGTCGCCCCCTATGTGCGCCTCGCGCAGGAGGCAGAAGCCGCCGGTCTCTTGCGTTTCGGCTTTCGCCACCGCGTCACCGGGCTTGATGTCACCGATGGTCGCATTACTGGCGTGCGCGGCGACATGCTGACCCCGGATCAGGCCCGCCGCGGTGCCTCGACCAATCGCGAAGTCGCGGGCGAATTCGAGTATCACGCCGAGAGCGTCATCATCGCCAGCGGCGGCATCGGCGGCAATCATGACATGGTGCGCAAGGTCTGGCCCAGGGATCGTCTCGGCCCACCGCCCGCGCGTATGGTTGCCGGGGTGCCCGATTACGTCGATGGCCAGATGGCCGAGGCCGCCAAAGCCGCCGGCGCAGGCGCGATCAACGAAGACCGCATGTGGCACTACACCGAAGGCGTGATCAACTGGGATCCGATCTGGCCCAACCACGGCATCCGCGTGCTGCCCGGCCCCTCCTCAATGTGGTTCGACGCACTTGGCGAGCGGATGGAGCCGCCCTGCCTGCCGGGGTTTGATACGCTGGCCACACTCAAACGCATTCTTTCGACGGGCCATGAACACAGCTGGTTCATCCTCACCCAAAAGATCATCGAAAAGGAATTCGCCCTCTCCGGCTCCGAACAAAACCCCGATTTCGTCTCGGGCAAGCTCTGGGAAGTGCTCAAGGAACGCACCTTCTCCAAAGGCGCGACCAAAGCGGTCGAAGCCTTCAAGCAACATGGCGAGGACTTTATCGTCGCTGATGATCTCGACGCACTCATCAGCGGAATGAATGCCCTGAGCCCCGAAACACCGCTCGACCCCGCCCATATCCGCGCCCAGATCGAAGCCCGCGATTCCCAGATCACCAACAAATTCTCCAAAGATGCCCAGATTACCGCCATTCACGCCGCGCGCGCCTATCGCGGTGACCGTCTTGTGCGCACCGCCAAACCCCACCGCATCCTTGATCCGGCCAAAGGCCCGCTCATCGCCGTGCGGCTCAACATCCTGACGCGCAAATCGCTCGGCGGGTTGCACACCGACCTCGCCTCGCGCGTGCTGCGCCCCGATGGCACCCCGTTTGAGGGGCTTTACGCGGCGGGCGAGGTCTCGGGCTTTGGCGGCGGCGGTTATCACGGCTACAACGCACTCGAAGGCACCTTCCTCGGCGGTTGCATCTTCTCGGGGCGCGCCGCAGGCGAAAACGCATGAGCGCAAAGCCCGCCCAGCCAGAGGCCAAACAATGATCTTCATTGTCGGCTTCGTTGTTGCCTTCATCCTGATCGCGCTGTTTTCCAACCGCGCCACCCGACAGTGCCGCTGGCGCGAGGATCGCCGCCGTGGGGTCAAGTCGCGCGAGAAAGCCTACGTCTGCGCCGCCTGCGGAGCCCACGCCGTGACCTCAAACGGCAAACCTCCGCACAACTGTCACCTCAAAGATGCAAACCCGCCGCGCTGAGACCCGGCGTCAAAAATTTTCGCCCCCAGTCATTTTCCCTCTTGATTGGAATCGCGTTTGGCCCCAAATGCGAAATCAAGACGCCAACGCACGCGCCTCTGGCGTAAGGGGGCCACCCCTATGGTTACGCAGCGACGGTAACGTCTCCCTTGGAACTGAGCGGTCATAAAGTTGGCCGAGTCTTTTGGAGATGATTATGAACGCTTTCGTAACCGACCTGTCGGTCGACACCCGTTTTGCGCCTGTTTCCCGAGTAGAAACTTTCCTTCAAACCACGCAGTTCGATCGCCCCACGCTTGTGATCGACGCCCAAGCCGTGGCGCGCCAATACGCAGCCCTCGCCGCCGGTCTGGGCCGCGCGCACATCCATTTCGCCGTCAAAGCCAACCCGGCGCGTGAGATCATCGAAACGCTGGTCAACCTCGGTTCCGGCTTTGACGCCGCCAGCCGCGCCGAGATCGAGCTTTGCCTCAGCCAAGGCGCCGATGCGGCCCATATCTCGTTCGGCAACACCATCAAACGCGCCAGCGATATTGAGTTCGCCTATCACGCAGGCATCCGCCTGTTCGCCGCCGATGCCGAAGAAGAGCTTGAAAAAATTGCCGAATTCGCACCCGGTGCCCAAGTTTACATCCGCCTGATCGTTGACGCTTCCGAAGCCGATTGGCCCCTGTCGCGCAAATTCGGCTGTGGCCGTGACAAGGCCATCGCACTGCTTGATCACGCCCGCGCGCTCGGCCTCGACCCTGTCGGCTTTTCCTTCCATGTCGGCTCGCAAACCCGCGAAGCCCGCATGTGGACCGCCACGCTCGATCAGGTCGCCGCCCTCTGGCACGCCGCCCGTGCCGCTGGCCATGATCTCAGCCTGCTCAACATCGGCGGTGGCTTCCCGGCCTTTTACGGCGACGCGATCGAAGCGCCCACACCCTATGCGGCCCGCGTAATGGAGCTGATTGCCGAGCGTTTCGGCGATGTCCCCCGCATCATGGCCGAGCCGGGCCGTGGTCTGGTTGCCGAATCCGGCATGATCGCCGCCGAAGTGCTGCTGGTCTCGCGCAAGACCGACGATGACCTGCACCGCTGGGTTTACCTCGACATCGGCAAATTCTCGGGCCTTGCCGAAACCATGGATGAAGCGATCCGTTATCAGTTCGTAACCGCCCGCGATGACGAGCGTTTTGGCCCCTGTATCCTTGCCGGCCCGTCCTGCGACAGCGCCGATGTGCTCTATGAAAAACGCATGGTTGATCTGCCGCTCGGCCTGCGCGCCGGTGATCGCGTGTTGATCCGCAACTGCGGTGCTTATACGTCAAGCTATTCTTCTGTTGGCTTCAACGGCTTCCCGCCGCTGGATGTGGTTGTGATCTGAACAACCCGAAGGCAGCGCCGCCCCTGGCTGGCGCTGCCTCCTGTTGCGTTTAACGCTATTCCGTCCGAAGGTTTCTCCAAACCAACCCAAGGACGCCCCCATGCCCACGCCCCCCGACGCCGCCGCCCGCCGCGCCATCAAGCCGGTGATCTGCTACCCCAACGAAACCCTGCCAAAGCCCGACCTCGCGCTCTATGCGTCGGCCCGAGACACCGCCATCAAGACCGCCGAAGTTCTGATCCCACCGCGTGACGCCAACACCTTCCATGTCCCCGCCGGGCACTTCTTCCGCATCACGTCTGTAGATGGCCCGCAGGTCGGTGATCTCAACCTCTGGAACGCCCACGACCTGTCCGAAAGGTTCTATTCCGGCAAAACCCGCGCGCTGCACGGCACCCATCTCACCACAGGCGAACGCATGTGGAGCAGCTTCCCGAACTTGCGCCCGATGGCCACGATCACCGACGATACCCTCGCCTGGTATGGCATCGACCAATTTGGCGGCTCGGTGCATGACGTGATCGGCACCCGCTGCGATCCCTACACCGGCAATCTGCTCAAGGGCACGCAATATCACTATTGCTGCCATTCCAACCTGACCCGCGCCTTGGCCGCCGAGACTGGCCTGCCGCTCACCGAGGCCGAGCCACTCGTGCATGACGTTCTCAATGTCTTCATGTGCACCGGCTTCACCCGCGACACGGGACAGTATTTCATGAAGGCCTCGCCGGTGCGCCCCGGCGACTACGTCGAGTTCTTCGCCGAGATCGACCTCTTGGGCGCGCTCTCCGCCTGCCCCGGTGGCGATTGCTCGGCCGAACACACCTCTGATGCTGCCGCCTGCTTCCCGCTGCTCGTCGAAGTCTTCGCCCCCGCGCCGGGCGCGCTCAACGGCTGGACCCCGCCGCCGCTCAACACTTATGACGGCACCCACGGTACGCTCGATTAACTTAATCGGCGGTTAACCTCTGCCATAGCCATCGGCAGCCGAATGTCAGCCGGGTGGCAGCCGCGAGTCACCCCCCTCATCCGGCGTCAGATTCTGCCATTAACCGCCGTGAACGTAGTGGATACGATTGAACAACCCGCGATACCTTGCGGTCTCCTCGGCCATCTCCTCGGGCGCGTTCGCCCGCAAAGCCGCCGCGATCCGCGCGCCCAGTTCCGGCATGTCTGCCGCGCCCATCCCCCACCGCACAAGCTCAGGCGTGCCAAAGCGCAAACCATTGAGATCATGATCTAATTCCGCGACCGGCAGGCCGATTCCACAGGCCAGAAAGCCCGCCTTGCGCAGCTTTTTCGAGGCCGTTTGCCCGCCGCCAAATCCCTCGGCCAGCACTGCAAATTGGTGGCTTTGCGTCGCGCCCTCCCTGCCCTCAAACAGCGGAATCCCTTCTGATTTCAGCGCCTTGGCCAGCGCTTGCGCGGTCTCGATCATGGCCCGCGCATAGGCTTCCCCATGGTCTTTCCAATCCAGCATCGCCATTGCCAGCGCCGCCGATTTTGCCGCGTCAAAATTCGCCGTCATGCCGGGAAAAGCGATTAAATCCAACCGTTTGGCAATCTCCGCCTCGTTTGTCACGATCAAACCAGACGGCGGCCCGCCAAGCGATTTATAGGTGCTCATCGTCATCAGATGCGCGCCCTCGTCCAGCGGGTTGCGCCAGGCCTTTCCGGCGATCATCCCACATTGATGCGCCGCATCAAACAGCACCCAAGCTCCTGTTTTATCGGCGATTTCCCGCACTTCGCGCACCGGATGCTCAAACAGGTTAAGCGACCCTCCCACGGTGATGATCGCCGGTTTCACCCGCTCGGCCATTTCCGCCAGCCCCGCCAGGTCCAGCGTAAAACCATCGCCGTCCACCGGCGCCGCGATGCTCTCAAGCCCGTAAAGCCCGGCGCATCCGGCGGTATGATGCGTAACATGCCCGCCAATTTTCGCTGACGGAACAATGATTTGATCTCGCGGTTTGCTCAGCGCCATGAAGCCATAGAGATTGGCGATTGCCCCCGATGGCACGCGAATCTCGGCGTATTTCGCGCCAAACACCTCGGCGCATAATTCGGCGCAGATCACCTCGATTTCCTCGATCGCTTCCAGCCCCATTTCGTATTTGTCGCCCGGATAGCCCAACGACGGCCGCGTCCCCAAACCACTTGCCAGCAAGGCTTCGGCGCGCGGATTCATCACGTTGGTCGCTGGGTTAAGGTTAAAGCAATGTTTTTCGTGGACAGTCCTGTTATCGCGCGCCAATTCCTCGATCCGCGCTGCGATCGCTCCGGTTTCCTGCCCGGCGACACGATTTGCGACCTCTTGCACCCGGTCTTCGCTGATTGCCGGAACCCAGTCGCGTTTTGCCAAGTTTTCAGTCAAATGCCGCCTCCAGTGCAATCTCCACCATCTCGCCAAAGCTGCGCTCGCGGTCTTCACTCGGCAGCGCCTCTTTAGTCAAAAGATGGTCCGAAACGGTCAGAACCGCCAGCGCCCGCGCCCCAAACCGCGCCGCCACGGTGTAAAGCTCGGCCGCCTCCATCTCGACGGCAAGAATGCCGTGGCGGGTCATTTGTTCCGTTAAATCAGAGCGTTCGTCATAAAACACATCCGCCGAATAGATCCCGCCAACGTGGCTTGCTATCCCCTTGGCCTCGGCCGCGGCCACCGCGCGGCGCAGCAATCCGAAATCGGCGCAGGGGGCGAAATTCAGCTCCTTGAAAAAGCCGCGCGACGGTGTTGAAAGCGAACTGGCCGTCATCGCCACGATCACGTCGCGGATACCCACGCTTTCTTGCATCGCCCCGCAAGAGCCGATGCGGATCAACGTCTTGGCGCCGAAATCGCGGATCAATTCGTTAGCATAGATCGACAGGCTCGGCATGCCCATCCCCGAGCCCTGAATGCTGACTCTATGGCCGTTCCGGGTTCCGGTAAAACCTAGCATCCCCCTGGTTTCATTGACACATCTCGCGTCTTTCAGAAACGTTTCGGCGGCCCATTTGGCGCGCAGCGGATCGCCCGGCATCAGCACGGTTTCGGCAATCTCTCCGGGTTTGGCCCCGATATGGATGGTCATTCTCGAACTCCCTTGGTCCCACGCAGAATACACCTGCGCCAGACAAGGGCAATCGTTTCAACGCCGCGCCTACTCCGCTGCTTCAACCTTCGGATCAACCAGCGCCACAATATCCATCATGATGGTGTTCAACTCGAAATCCTTGGGCGTATAGACCAACGCGACGCCGTGTTCGCGCAACCGTTGGGCATCATCTTCGGGAATGATACCACCAACGATTACAGGGATATGGCCCAGCCCTTCTGCCCGCATCTTTGCAAGTGTTTCCTCAACCAGCGGCATGTGCGAACCACTCAGAATCGACAGGCCCACGACATGCGCATCGCGCTCTTTCGCGGCACTTACGATCTCATCCGGGGTCAGGCGAATCCCCTCATATTCAATGTCCATGCCGCAATCACGGGCACGAAAGGCGATCTGTTCGGCGCCGTTGGAATGGCCATCAAGCCCGGGTTTGCCGATCACGAACTTGAGCCGTCGGCCCAACCGATCCGACACCGCATCGACCGCCGCGCGAATCTCTTCAAGCCCTTCGGTCTTGTTCGACACACCGCGCGAAACCCCTGTAGGGCCTCGATATTCTCCGAAAACCGCGCGCATTTGCGCCGCCCATTCTCCGGTGGTGGCCCCGGCCTTGGCGGCCTTGATCGACGGCCCCATGACATTCTCACCGCCCGCCGCCGCCTCGCGCAATTCGCTCAGCGCGGCTTGCACCGCCGCCTCGTCGCGCTCGGCGCGCCATGCGTTCAGCCGGTCGATCTGTTCCTGCTCCACTGCCGGATCGACGGTCATGATCCCGCCATCTCCGGTCATCAACGGCGATGGCTCGCCGTCAGTCCAGCGATTCACTCCGACAACAACGGTTTCGCCCGCCTCGATCCGGTTCAACCGCTCGGCATTTGACTCCACCAGCCGCGATTTCATGTATTCGATCGAGGCCACCGCCCCGCCCATCGCGTCAAGGTTGGCCAACTCGTGGCGCGCGCCTTCTTTCAACGCTTCGACCTTGGCATCAACCGCGGGGTTACCGTCAAAAAGGTCTTCATATTCAAGCAGATCGGTCTCATAGGCCATAATCTGCTGCATCCGCATCGACCATTGCTGATCCCATGGGCGTGGCAGGCCAAGCGCCTCGTTCCAGGCGGGCAATTGCACGGCGCGGGCGCGGGCTTTCTTCGAAAGGGTCACGGCCAGCATCTCGATCAGGATACGATAGACGTTGTTTTCCGGTTGTTGCTCGGTCAGGCCCAGCGAGTTGACCTGCACACCATAGCGGAAGCGGCGGAATTTCGGGTCTTCGACACCATAACGCTCAAGGCAGATTTCATCCCAAAGATCGACAAAGGCCCGCATCTTGCACATCTCGGTCACAAAACGGATGCCAGCATTCACGAAGAAGGAAATCCGCGCCACAACACCGGGGAAATCTTCGGCCGGAACCTTGCCCTTCAGCTCGTCAAGCACCGCTATCGCCGTAGCCAGCGCAAAGGCAAGCTCTTGCTGCGGCGTCGCGCCCGCCTCTTGCAGGTGATACGAACACACGTTCATCGGATTCCACTTGGGCACGTGTGTATAGCAATATTCGGCCACATCCCCGATCAGTTTGAGCGACGGTTTGGGCGGGCAGACATAGGTGCCACGGCTCAGATATTCCTTGATGATATCGTTTTGCACGGTGCCCTGAAGTTTCGTGACATCGGCGCCTTGTTCCTCGGCCACCGCAATATAGAGCGCCAGAAGCCAGGGCGCCGTCGCGTTGATCGTCATCGAGGTGTTCATTTGTTCAAGCGGGATCTGATCGAACAAGCTGCGCATGTCGCCCAGATGGCAGACTGGCACTCCGACCTTGCCCACTTCGCCGCGAGCCAGCACATGATCGCTGTCATAACCTGTCTGCGTAGGCAGATCGAAGGCCACCGAGAGACCGGTCTGCCCTTTGGACAGGTTAGCGCGGTAAAGCGCGTTTGAGGCAGAAGCGGTCGAATGCCCGGAATAGGTACGAATGATCCAGGGGCGATCTCGTTTCGGGTCTTTTTGCGAATGCGACATGGGTAGGCCTCGTGAATCGGTGTGGGCAATTTTCTTGCGTCCGGATGTTGATACTTGGAATATTGTGGCGCTGTCAATTCGCTGCGTTGCGGCATGAGGGTCTCATGCATGCTATTTACCTGTGCGATCATCCCTGCCACGCTGACGCAATGACGAACATGGTTCAAATGCCGCTTTGGTTCCTTCTGTTGATCCTCGCCTTTGCGGCCTATGCGGCTTTGGAAAAGATAATGCTGCCGTCGGTCCGTTGGTTCTTCCGGCGGCGGATGGAGCGTGCGGTGGCGCGCCTCAACGAGAGGCTCGAACGTCCGATCCAGCCATTCAAGCTGGCGCGTCGCTACGATATGATTCAGCGGCTGATCTATGATCCCGAGGTGTCGCGCGCAATCGCGGCGCATGCCGCCGAGGAAGGTGTGCCAGAGAACGTCGCGTTTGAAACGGCGCAAAGATATGCCCGTGAGATCGTCCCTTCCTTCAGCGCCACGCTCTATTTCGGTTTCGCAATCAAGCTTGCCAAGCTGATAAGCACGTCTCTCTACCGAGTGCGATTGGGGCACTACGCCGAACGCAGGCTGGCCGAGATCGACGAGGATGCCACGATTGTCTTCGTGATGAATCACCGATCCAACATGGATTATGTGCTCGTCACCTATCTCGCGGCCGAGCGCAGCGCGCTGAGCTATGCTGTGGGAGAATGGGCGCGGGTTTGGCCTCTGAGCCGCTTGATCAAGTCGATGGGGGCTTACTTCATTCGACGAAAATCTCGCAATGATCTCTACCGCAAGGTGCTTGCACGCTATGTTCGGCTGGCCACTGATGGCGGTGTGATGCAGGCTGTTTTTCCCGAAGGCGGGCTGTCGCTCGACGGCGCTCTGGCCGAGCCGCGTATGGGTATCCTGAAATACATTGTCGAAGGCCATGATGTCGACGCCCGTGACGTGGTCTTCGTGCCGGTTGCACTAAACTATGACCGAGTGTTCGAGGATCGAATACTCATCGCCGCCGGGCAAGAAGGCGCGCGACGGTTTCAGGCGAAAATCTCGCTGATCGCAAAATTTCTGTTGAAACAGCTCTGGCTACGACTGCGAGGGAAATACCACCGTTTTGGCTATGCGGCCGTGAGTTTCGGGGCGCCCGTCTCGCTGCGTGGTTTTCTCAGCGAACACGCTATGCAGTCAGGTGAGACCGTGGCCCCGCTGGCACAGGAGTTGATGCGCCGTATCGGTAATGAGGTGCCTGTATTGCCGGTCCCTTTGGTGGCCACTGCTCTGCTCCGAGCCGAGGTAGCGTTGACGCGCGCGCAGCTTGAGGAGGCTGTTAAGGATCTCATGGCAGACTTACCCAACGCTCATGTTCATATCCCGCGCGATGATCAGAGCTACTGTGTTGAAGTGGGCTTGCGCAACTTACGCCACCGCCGTATCGCCATCGAGCAGGATGGGCTATTTGCGGTTGCATCTGAGGACGCACCGATCATGGCCTATTATGCTGCTTCTATCGCGCATCTTTTTCGCAATCGCAGCGAGGGCGGCTGATTTTTCTGCGACTGCGCGGTTATAAAGTTTCAAAAATTACCGCTCAGGCAATTGCATTATTGCGCCTTCGTCGATATTTCCATGACAAGACGCCGCGATTCTGCGCTGCGGCACGGCCACGAGGGAGTAAGACATGGCTTTGGATACCGAAACCGGGATCGCGGCTTACGACGCACCTGAGAAAGACTTGTATGAAATCGGTGAAATGCCGCCGCTCGGCTATGTCCCCAAGAAGATGTACGCTTGGGCGATCCGGCGCGAACGCCACGGCGAACCGGATCAATCATTCCAACAGGAAGTAGTCGACACCTGGGAAATCGACAGCCACGAGGTGCTGGTTCTGGTGATGGCGGCAGGCGTGAACTACAATGGTGTCTGGGCCGGTCTCGGCGTGCCGATCTCGCCCTTCGACGTTCACAAACAGCCTTATCACATCGCCGGGTCCGATGCCGCCGGGATCGTCTGGCAGGTGGGTGACAAGGTAAAGACCTGGAAAGTCGGCGACGAGGTGGTCGTGCACTGTAACCAGGACGATGGCGAAGACGAAGAGTGTAACGGCGGCGACCCCATGTTCTCGCCGACCCAGCGGATCTGGGGTTATGAGACGCATGACGGATCGTTTGCGCAGTTCACTCGCGTGCAAGCGCAGCAATTGATGCCGCGCCCCAAACACCTGACCTGGGAAGAAAGCGCGTGTTACACTCTGACCCTGGCAACCGCCTATCGGATGTTGTTTGGCCACCATCCGCATGAATTGAAACCGGGTCAGAACGTGCTGGTCTGGGGCGCGTCGGGCGGGCTGGGGTCGTATGCGATCCAGTTGGCAAATACCGCAGGGGCCAATGCGATCGGGGTGATCTCGGACGAGAGCAAGCGTGATTTCGTCATGGCGATGGGCGCCAAGGGCGTGATCAACCGCAAGGATTTCAAGTGCTGGGGCCAACTGCCGACGGTGAATACACCGGAATATAACGAATGGCTGAAAGAGGCGCGCAAGTTCGGCAAAGCCATCTGGGACATCACTGGCAAGGGTGTGAGCGTCGACATGGTGTTCGAACACCCCGGCGAGGCGACATTCCCGGTTTCGACCCTGGTGGTGAAGAAAGGCGGTATGGTTGTGATCTGTGCCGGCACCTCTGGCTTCAACACAACTTTCGATGTGCGTTATATGTGGATGCACCAGAAGCGTTTGCAGGGTTCACATTTCGCGCATCTCAAGCAGGCAGCGTCGGCCAACCGTCTCATGGTTGATCGTCGGCTTGATCCCTGTATGTCAGAGGTATTCCCGTGGGCCGAAATCCCGCTGGCTCATGTCAAGATGTTCAAAAACCAACACAAGCCCGGCAACATGGCCGTGCTGGTGCAGGCGCCGAAAACCGGGCTTCGCACGGTAGAGGATGTGCTGGAAGCAGGAAAATCGCGCTAACAAGTTAAGGTTGTAGCGCAACATTGCCCGCGAATCACCGAGGTGGTTCGCGGGTGTTTTCATCTTTCGGGCGCAAAATACGGGAAATCAAAGCTTTACGAATTCATCACTCGCCATTTTGGGGGAGGAAATATGAGGGAGTTTCGATTAAAATCGACACATGGTAGGGTTGTGTTAACCCTTCATTAAGCATTTGGAAGCGAGACTCATCATGAAAAATGACTGGATTTTGGATGTTCTCGCGGATTTAAAGACATTCGCTCTTTCCAACGGTTTGCCGGTTCTGGCCGAACAGCTTGAGGATACAGCGATCGTGGCCGCCGCCGAGCTTGCGTCCGAAGGCGAAGGACTGCCCAGTGACGCAAAGCCTGAGAAAGAGAAATCTAGACGCAATACTAGAGGACTTGGAACAGGCTGCTGATCCTGTCAAACTTCGCCGGATCGCAGAAAACCTCCGCGACAACTTCGAAATTGATCATCTGATCTATCGCTGGATTAGCCGTTCGGCCAGGCAATATTGCTATGGCACCTATTCCGATGAATGGCTAAATCGCTATCTCGAGAAGGATTATTTGCGCGTTGATCCGGTGGTTCAGGGATGTTTTCAACGGTTTCACCCCGTCGATTGGAAGCGTTTGGACTGGACCGGTAGAGCGGCGCGTGCCTTTCAGGCCGACGCAGTAGAACATGGTGTCGGCAATCAGGGATTTTCTGTTCCCATACGCGGGCCAAATGGGCAATTCGCCCTGTTCACTTTATCGCATCACTGCGACGATCACACTTGGGCTGCCTTTACTGACAGTAACCGGCGTCGTCTGATCCTGATCGCTCATTTATTCAATCACAAGGCCTTGCAATTCGAACCAGAGCGGCCCCCGGAACCGGCACAGACGCTCTCACCCAGAGAGGTTGATGCCATGACGTTTCTTGCCATGGGATACAGCCGAGCCCAGGTGGCCGATACGCTCTCGATTTCTGAGCATACGCTGCGTGTCTACATTGAATCCGCGCGATTCAAACTTGGCGCATTGAATACGACCCACGCGGTTGCACGGGCCTTGTCGCGCGGATTGATTGTGATCTGAACGTGAACGATCCGGATGGAAAACGCTTTGTTGTGATTGGTTTGCCGGGCCGATAATGTCGTTTCATGAACGCTGACCCCATTACATTTTCTCACGATCAGGCCGAGGCTTTTGATCGCATTTCCGAGCAACTGCGGTTGCGGGGCGTCGACATCGAAAACGGCATTCTTTCCCCGGTAACAGAACATGCCGATCTTGTTCTTGGGGTGATGGGCAAGGCGGGATCGGGCAAGACCATGCTGCTTTCGAAGGTGTTTGAAGCATTGGAGGAATGCGGCGTCGAGATCATCTCGGGCGACTATGAGGGCCGCCGCAGGAAAGAACGCCGCTCGGTTGCAATTCTGGCGCCAACCAACAAGGCCGCCAGTGTGTTGCGAATGCAGGGTGTGCCTGCGACCACGATTCACCGAATTCTTTACACTCCGGTTTACGACCCGGAGTATGAACGGATAGCGCAATGGCTGGCGGGCGAAGGGGAACAGCCCGAAATCGAAGGCCTGAGCGAGGTCGCTCTTGCGCGCGCGGCGGCATTTTACAAGCTGAATCGATCCATCCCCGGTGCGCTGGCCACTGCGGGTTTGCGTGGGTCTGATTTCATCACAGGCTGGAAGCGCCGAGACGAGCCGCTCGACATCGGCTTCGTTGATGAGTCCTCAATGCTTGATGACAAGCAGTTCGACGATCTGAAAGAGATCTTTTCCACGCTTTTCCTGTTCGGAGATCCTGCACAGCTCGCCCCCGTCAATCAATCTGGCGCGATGGTGTTTGATCGTTTGGAAGATGACGCGAAGCTGGAGTTGAGTCGCGTTCACCGGCAGGACGCAAGCAATCCAATCCTCGATCTTGCCCATGCGCTGTCTGACCCCGAGATCGGGTTTCAGGAGTTTGAAAACCTTGTCGAAAGCGCTGCCGAAAAAGACGACAGGGTCATCTGGGGTCAGCGTGTCGAGGTTGACCTGATGGCGCGCAGTCCAGTTCTGGTGTGGCGCAACGTAACGCGGATCCGTCTGATCAATGCATTTCGACAGGTTCATGGCGCACCAGAAGACGCGTTGCTGGCTGGTGAGCCACTGATTTGCGACGGTATTGAGTTGCCGTTGAAACACCGCAAGCGACGGCTTGATCTCGAGGCGAGAGGGCTGATCAAGGGGGCGCAGGTGGTCTATCTCGGGCCTGGGAGAAAGCCCGGATTTTCGAGACTGCATGTCGTCGGCGCACCCGATCCGCAGGTTTCGGCAGCCTCAATCGTAAAGATCGAAAAGCCGGACGAAGAAGAACCTTTCATCCCCTTTGCCGCCCGGATGGGAGCGACGTTCCTGCACGGTGCCGCAGTCACGATTCACAAGGCCCAGGGGTCACAATGGGAGAACGTTCAGGTCTTTGCCCCTGATCTCTACGCGGCCGCGCGCATGGGCCGGGTTGAAGCCGGGCAGCCGCTATGGAAACGTTTGGCTTATGTTGCCATCACACGGGCGCAAGAGCGGCTTTTCTGGGTGGTACGCAACCGGCTTTCAAAGCCAACCCAAGCACTCTCCACCGACGATCTTTCAGTCTCGCCCATACCTTTGCAGCTCAGCGAAGAGATCATTTGAGCGGTTTAGCCGCGGCGAAACACCTGGAAGAAGGCCGAGGCTCCCCATCCGGCGATGATCGCGATGGCCAGCGACAGAAGGCCATAGATTAATGGCTGTTCACGCGAGAGATTGAACAGAAAACGTTCCAATCCGACCTTATGAACCTCGATCGAGGTTTCAAAATGCGTGACGACTTCGCCCTTGCGAGTGAGAAAGACTCGGGTCTTGTATGTGCCTTCGGTCAGGTTCGACGGCAAAGCGATAGAGGTCCTGAACAGAGTCTCCTGCTGAACCTCGACCTTGTTTTCAAGCACCTGATAGAGATTGTTATTTCGGCGTATACGGATCACCGCCTCTTTGAAGGCCTCAGCATCTAGAATATGGGAAGGCGCCCCAACCGAACGGATGGCTTGGGGAATTGAAATATGGAAACGCAGATCCTCGGTCCGGCTGATCACCTCTTCGAACGGCGCGCTTGTGGCTACCGCATAAAATGCAGGCGCCGCGTCAATCTCAAGCGCATCTGTGTTGACCCAGATGCCAAATTTTTTCTCCTTGCGCCGCACGGTAAGCGGCAGAGACGGCCCTTCGATGGCTACTACGACACCCAAAGAGCTATCCTCAGGTGCCGGAATATCGCGTTTGATTGCACCAAAAATCAGGATCTCGGAGCCATCGAAATTGGCAGTGATCGCGACGCGGCTCTGGCTGAGGCCAAGCACGACCTCTTCGGCGGCCAACGCAGACGCGAGCGTCAGTAAAAGCCCGAACAAAAGTGCGGCAAGGCGCAGCATCAATGCCCCCCGCCTGTGCCAAGCGAGAAAAGCTCGGCCGGTTGCAACAAGAGATCAAGCGCCAGTTTGCCACAGACCAGCAACACCATCATCGCCAGCAGGATTCGCAATTGCTCTGCCTTGAGCTTCAAGCCGATCCTGGTACCGACCTGAGCGCCGATCACACCGCCAACCAACAGCAAAACAGCCAGCGCCATGTCGACCGTATAGTTGGTCGTCGCATGCAGAAGAGTTGTAAAGCCGGTGACGAAGATAATCTGAAACAGCGAGGTTCCAATAACCACCTTGGTTGGCATTCCCAACAGATAGATCATCGCCGGCACCATGATAAATCCGCCACCAACGCCCATGATTGCGGCAAGAACCCCGACACATAACCCGACAATCAACGGCGGAATGACCGATATATAGAGCCCCGAGGTGCGAAACCGCATCTTGAAAGGCAAGGTATGAACCCAGGTGCGCTGCCTGCGTTTGGGGGCCGCATGTCCGCCCGTCTTGCGCGACCGGCGGATCGCATTCAGGCTTTCAATGAACATCAGCCCGCCGATGATGCCGAGGAAGACGACATAGCAGAGCTTGACCAGCAGATCGACCTGACCCGCCGATTTCAGATAGTTGAACAGCATGACGCCAAACGCTGCGCCAACAAGACCGCCGACCAGCAACACGGTCCCCATCTTGAGGTCAACCGTCTTGCGCCTGAGATGGGCCAGCACCCCGGAAAAGGATGAAGCAACGATCTGATTGGCTTCGGTGGCCACCGCGACAGCAGGCGGAATGCCGATAAAAAACAGGAGCGGTGTCATCAGAAAGCCGCCGCCGACACCAAACATGCCGGACAATACACCAACCAATCCGCCGAGCCCCAGCAAGAGAAAGGCGTTTACGGAGACTTCGGCAATGGGGAGATAGATTTGCATGGCGATAAATAGCGCTGCTCGCTTGGGTAATTCAAGTCACAGAGCGGGTATTTCGGCGCGGGATGTTAAGAGCATTGCAAAACGTGAATATTTTCGCGGTTTTGGGCTACCGTTCTTTCACATATGGCTCGCCTCCGGCCCGTGGCGGAATGGCTTTGCCGACGAATCCTGCGAGGATCACAACCGTCAGGATGTAGGGTAAGGCTTCCATGAACTGAACGGGAATCACCACGCCGCCCAGATCAATGTTCTGAAAGCGCACGCCTATGGCTTGAAGGAGGCCGAAAAGCAGCGTTGCAGAAAGCGCATACCATGGCCGCCACTTGGCAAAGATGAGTGCGGCAAGTGCAATGAAGCCCCGACCGGCAGTCATGTCCTTGACGAAACCTGCTTGCAGCGAGGTTCCCAGATATGCGCCCGCAATGCCACAGAGGACGCCCGCAATGGCAACGGCGGCAAAGCGCAGTCCGACAACCGAAACGCCTGCCGTATCGACCGATTCAGGGTTCTCACCCACCGCGCGCAGCCGCAGCCCGAAGCGGGTGCGAAACAGGATCCACCAGGTCAGCGGCACCGCAGCGAATGCGGCATAGACGAGGATGGTATGGCCCGAGATCAGCTCGCCATAAATCGGGCCGACGATTGGCAGTTCTCTGATCGCCATCACGAATGGCAGGTCGATGGGCTGGAACCGCGCTGCGCCTTGCAAGGAAGGTGTGCGTCCACCCTGCTCGAACCAGTCTTGTGCCACCAAAACGGTGATTCCGGCGGCGAGAAAATTGATCGCCACGCCCGAGATAAGTTGATTGCCGCGAAAGGTGATCGAGGCAAGGCCGTGGATCGCAGATAGCGCCATCGACGAGACAATTCCCGCAAGAAGGCCCAGCCAGACCGAGCCAGAAGTGTAAGCGACCGCGGCGGAAAAGAACGCCGCCATGAGCATCTTGCCCTCAAGCCCGATGTCGAAAATGCCCGCGCGCTCAGAATAGAGCCCGGCAAGGCAAGCCAGAAGCAAAGGCGTGGCCAGGCGAACCGTGCTATCGAGCACTTGAAGAAGAACCATGAAATCCATCACGTCGCCTCTTTTCGGCGCAGTAACAGGAACAGACGCTCCAGCGGCATGCGCACCATATTGTCGAGTGCGCCGGTAAACAGGATGACCAGCGCCTGAATGACCACGATCAATTCGCGCGGAATACTGGTCCAGAGCGCCAGCTCGGCGCCGCCTTGATAGAGAAAGCCGAAGAGCAGCGCGGCGATGAATACACCAAATGGATGGTTACGCCCCATCAGAGCCACGGCAATGCCGATAAACCCGGCGCCTTCGGTCGAGTTGAGCACCAGCCGTTCTGCCTCTCCCTGGGTGGTATTCACGGCCATCAGCCCGGCCAGCCCGCCCGAGATCAGCATCACAATGACTGTAATGCGCACGCTCGATATACCGGCATAATTGGCGCCGGTTTCGGAATGGCCGAAGGCACGGATTTCAAATCCGAGACGTGTGCGCCAGATCAAGAGCCAGACCAGAACACAGGCCAGAAGTGCGAGGAAAAAGGTCACATTCGCCGGGGCACCGCGAAACAAGATGGTATCTGCGGTTGAAAACATGTCGCGGAAGGTGGGCAGATTGGTGGCTTCGGGAAACTTCGGTGTCGCCGGGTCCATCGATCTCGGAGGGCGTAGCACGTTGACAAGCATGTAACCCAACACCGAAAAGGCAATGTAATTGAACATGATCGTGGTAATCACAATATGGCTGCCCCGTTTGGCCTGAAGGTAGGCTGGAACAAAAGCCCAGAGCGCACCGAAAAGCGCCGCGCCAGCAACCGATCCCAGTAGCGCAAGTGTCCAGTGCGGCCAAGGAACATAAAGGCAAACGAGCGCCACACCCAGCCCTCCGAGCATGGCCTGGCCTTCGCCGCCTATGTTGAACAAGCGAGCATGGAAAGCCACCGAGACAGCGAGCCCCGTGAAGATGAAGTTGGTGGTGTAGTAGAGAGTATAACCCCAACCAGCGCTGCGCATGAGCGCCCCTTGGACCATCAGCTTGAAAGCGGCCCACGGGTCTTCTCCGATTGCAACGATGACGATTGCCGACAGGATCGCTGCCAAGAGCAGGCTGATCAGTGGAACCAAAACAGCATCGGCCCAACGTGGCATCTTGTCCATCAGGCGGCCTCCCCATTGATCCCGGCCATCATGAGCCCGAGTTCTTTTTCATCCGTTGCAGCAGGCAGGCGTTCGCCCATGATCTGCCCGTCAAAGATGACCGCGATCCTATCGGCAAGCGACATGATCTCATCAAGTTCGACAGAGACGAGCAAGATGGCCTTTCCGGCATCGCGCAGCGCGATAATCTGCTGGTGGATGAATTCGATTGCGCCGATATCGACCCCTCGCGTTGGTTGCCCGACCAACAGAAGATCAGGGTTACGTTCGATTTCACGCGCCAGCACGATCTTTTGTTGGTTGCCGCCCGAAAAATTCTTGGCCGCAAGGCGCGGGTTTGGCGGGCGCACATCAAAGCGGTTCATCTTGTCCTCTGCCAGCGCAAGCAAGCCGGAATTGTCCATAAGCAGGGCATTGGCCTGATAGTCAGGGTCATGATGATAGCCAAAGGCAAGGTTCTCCCACGCAGCGAATTCCATGATCAACCCTTCGCGTTGGCGATCTTCGGGCACATGGGCGATGCTGCGATTGCGGCGCGATTGGCCATCAGATTCCTTGCCGCTGAGGTCAATCTCCTGGCCGTTCATCCGGATCACGCCCGTCGCTGTGCGCATGCCGCCCAATACTTTCAGAAGTTCGGATTGCCCATTGCCGGCCACACCTGCGATACCCAGAATTTCACCTGCGCGCACATTGAGTGATACGCCCTTGAGACGTTCGACCCCATCCTCATCCCTCACGCGTAGGTTTTCCACCTCGAGCACCGGAGCGCCGGGTTTGGCCGGAGCTTTGTCAACACGCAACAGAACCTTGCGCCCCACCATCAACTCGGCCAGATTCTCGGGGCTGGTTTCAGAAGTCTTGACCGTGGCCACCATTTCGCCCCTGCGCATCACGCTCACCGTATCGGTAATGTCCATGATTTCACGAAGCTTGTGGGTGATGAAAATAATGGTTTTGCCCTCTTCCTTTAGCCGCGCAAGAATGCGGAAAAGCTGATCCGCTTCGGGCGGCGTCAGCACGCCTGTCGGCTCATCAAGGATCAGAATTTCGGCATGGCGATAGAGCGCCTTGAGGATTTCGACACGCTGCTGCATCCCGACGCCGATCTCTTCGATGATGGCGTCAGGGTCTACATTGAGCCCATATTCCTCGGCCAGATCCTGTAGAGCACTGCGCGCCTTGGCAAGAGACGGCTTCAGTAGCCTGCCATCTTCAGCACCGAGGATGACGTTTTCCAGAACGGTGAAATTTTGCACCAGCTTGAAGTGCTGAAAAACCATGCCGATACCGGCGGTGATTGCGGCTTGGCTGTCAGGAATTTCGGTCTTGTGGCCGTTGATGAATATGTCGCCCGCATCGGCCTTGTAGAAACCATAAAGGATCGACATCAGCGTGGATTTTCCCGCGCCGTTTTCGCCCACGATGCCGTGGATCGTGCCGGGCATTACGCGAATGGAAATGTTCTTGTTGGCCTGAACCTGCCCAAAGGCTTTGGAAATGCCCTTCAATTCGATTGCGGGTGCGTCGCTCACAATATTCCCTTCATCTACCAAGCGAAGGCCGCGCGGCGTTTCACCTCGCGGCCTTCGTTAGAGCGGCCCGTATCTCAGAATTTATGGGCGGGGCAGCTGTCGTTTGCATAATAGCTTACAACATCAATCTCACCGTCTATGATTTTCTGACGTGCGTCTTCGGCGGCGGCGCGCATGTCGTCGGTGATCAGCGCCGCGTTATTGTCATCCATCGCATACCCGACACCGTCCTCTGCCAGGCCAAGGACCATGGATGTGCCGGTTTCAAGGTCGGCTCCGGCCTTCATGGCCTCATAGACGGCCACATCGACGCGTTTGAGCATCGAGGTCAGCACCTTTCCGGGGTGCAGGTGGTTTTGGTTGCTATCGACACCAATCGACAGAATGCCTTCATCTGCGGCGGTTTGCAGCACGCCAACACCGGTTCCACCGGCTGCGGCATAGATCACATCGGCACCTTCGCTTATTTGGGCCTTGGTCAGTTCCGATCCTTTAACCGGGTCATTCCAGGCGGCGGGCGTAGTGCCGGTCATGTTCGAGACAATCTTGATATCCGGGTTTTGCGCTTTGGCACCTTGGGCATAGCCACAACCGAAATGACGGATCAGCGGGATATCCATGCCACCGATGAAACCGATTGTGCCGGTTTTTGAGGCCATCGCAGCGAGCAATCCGACAAGGTATGAGCCCTGATGTTCCTGAAAGGCGATCATCAGCACATTGTCGGGGATTTCTGGCAGGAAACCGTCAATATTGACGAACTTTGTATCAGGATAGTCCGGGGCGACTGTTTCCAGCGGCGAGGCAAAGGCAAAGCCGGTGGTGATGACCGGGTTTGCACCCGCTTCGGCAAAACGGCGCAGCGCCTGTTCACGCTGCGCTTCGGATTGGAGTTCGATCTCGAAGAACTTTCCTCCGCTTTCTTCCGCCCAACGGCTGGCGCCGGCAAAGGCAGCTTCGTTGAAGGATTTGTCAAACTTTCCGCCGAGATCAAAGATCAGGGCCGGTTCGGACAGTGCTGCACCGGCGGTCACGGCCAGCGCGGCGGCGGCGCCCAGTAGTTTCTGCATCAGGCTCATTGGAGTCTCCCTATTGGTTATTCTGGGCGGCGGGTTGGCTCTCGCATCGCCCTTGAAGCGAGCAGATCAGTGTTGATCACTTACGATTTAGGACGGAGTTGGCAGGCAGGGTCAACACCAAACTTGTCTAGTCCGTCAACGCTTTGGCCATGACGATTGCATCGGAGTGGCGGCCACCAGACAAAGCGTAATAGCCTTTTCTTAACGCAACGGTTTCAAATCCAGCCGTTTGGTAGAGCCTGAGCGCGCCCTCGTTTTCGCTGTCAACTTCCAGAAATGCCCTGTTAGCGCCCCGAATGATTGCCTGCGCTTCAAACGTTTTGAGGCAGGTGGTGCCATAACCGTTGCGTTGACGGTCGGGATCAGTGGCGAGCGTCAGCAACTCGGCCTCGTCATCCACAGCGCGACCCAGGGCAAAAGCATGCTCTCCGGGACATAGAAAAACGAGCGGGCTTTGCAGCAGGTTGCTGAATTCTTGTGCCGACCAGGGCCGTAAACGGGTAAATGCCCGCGCGTGCAAATCGGCCAGGGATTCAGGCGTCATGGTCAAGGATTTGCGGAGGTTGAAGCCGCGAGGGTGCCGCATCGGCTGGCCGGACATAGAGCGGAACCGGTGGGCTGATCCCCCCACCGCGCGCGGCGATACGGGCGATATTTGTCGCTAGGCGAGCGGGATCTTCCAGCATGGCAACAGGCAGACCGAAGGATTCGACCTGATCTGCCGGGATAAGCTGCGCTGTTTGGTGCGGCGATTTGACATAAAGCTGATCGCGTGGAGCAGAGACGGCGGCAAGCACCGGAACGGCGTGATCAAGCGCAATGGCCGAAAATGTTTCAATGCCGAGAGTTGGAATGTTCAGACTCAGCGCCAAGCCACGCGCGGCGGAAACCGACAGGCGAATGCCGGTGAAATTCCCCGGGCCGACACCAACACCGATTGCAGTAATGTCACCCCAAGTTGTCCCAGCCTCTACCAGCAGTTCTTCAAGTATTGGAACCAGGCGCTCGGCTTGTCCGCGCGTCATCTCTTCCGTTATTACGGCAAGAACCTGTCCGTTGGAGAGCAAAGCGGCCGCACAATGCGCGGCCGATGTGTCAAATGCAAGGATCACGAGGCTCAGGCCACAACAGGGCGAACTTCGGTCACTTCCGGGATGTAGTGACGCAGAAGATTTTCGATTCCCATCTTCAGAGTAAGCGTCGAGGAGGGGCACCCGGCGCAGGCGCCTTTCATGTGCAGATAGACCACTCCGTGATCAAAGCCATGGAAGGTGATATCGCCACCATCTTGCGCCACTGCAGGGCGCACGCGCGTATCAAGCAACTCTTTGATTTGGTTAATGATTGCGCTATTGGGCCCGTTGCTCTCTTCGGCTGGCGCGGCGGTTTCCATACCCTCGGCCATTACTGGCTCACCGGATTGGAAATGCTCCATGATCGCGCCCAAAATCGCAGGTTTCACATGATCCCACTCAATGGCTTCGTCCTTGGTTACAGTGACGAAATCATTGCCAAGAAACACTGCCTTCACACCACTTACAGCAAAGACGCGCGCCGCCAGCGGTGAGGTTTCCGCGCCCACGGTCGAAGGGAAATCAGCAGTGCCGCTCTCCATGACCGATTGGCCAGGAAGGAACTTTAACGTCGCCGGGTTCGGGGTCGATTCAGTTTGAATGAACATGGTTCGCATTCCTTATTTCTTTGATCAGATATGCGACCGGGCCGGACAGATGTCAATGTTTAGAATTATTCTAATCCACGCATGGCACGCATACCTTTTATGATCAGGTGATTGCTTGGATCCGCTCTTTGGACATGTCGCCCGGCACGATCGTGATTGGAATTGTCAACTCACCCGCACTGCGGGTCAGCTGTGTGACAAGCGGGCCAGGGCCTTTTTTGTCTGTTCCTGCGCCCAAAACGAGTACGCCGATCTCGGAGTCTTCGTTCACTTGGGCAAGGATCTCGGTCAGCGGCTCGCCTTCTCGGATCACCAATTCCGGGTCGATATTCTGCTTGTCGCGCATCCATTTGGCAAACACTTCGAAATGGGCTTCGATCCGCTCACGGGCTTCTTCGCGCATGATGTCGCCAACCCCCAGCCAATGATTGAATTCATCCGGTGGGATCACCGCCAGAATCTCGACCCCGCCGCCGGTATTCGACGCCCGCATCGCAGCGAAACGCATCGCGTTGAGGCATTCGCGACTGTCGTCCAACACCACAAGAAACTTGCGCATGATCGGTCTCTCCTCCGAGTTCTTCGGGTAATCATGGGGCAGCGGCTGGTGCAAGGCAACTGGGCACTTGGCCGCGCAGACTCAGCCCCGAGATGCAGCCCAATCCCAATACATCTCACGTATCCGACGGGTCATGGGACCAACCTGATACTGGGTCTCATCAAAGGCCGTGACCGGCGTGACCTTGGACATGTTGCCGCTCAGGAAAACCTCATCCGCATCGTGAAAATCCTCAAACGTAAGAACGGTTTCATGCACTTTCACGCCATCGGCGGACAGGTTTGAGATATGACGCCCGCGGGTGATGCCCGACAAAAAAGTTCCGTTGGCAATCGGGGTGAAAACCTCGCCATCCTTGACCATGAAGACATTGGCTGTGGCGGTTTCCGCGACATTACCCATGGCGTCGGCCACCAGCGCATTGCCAAAGCCCTTGGCCTTGGCTTCCTTGAGCATGCGCGCATTATTTGGGTAAAGGCAGCCAGCCTTGGCGTCGACCACCGCGTCTTCCAGAACCGGGCGTCGAAAACGGGTGCGCGTGAGGGTGGTCGAGGCAGTGGCCGGTGCCATCGGGATGACTTCGAGGCAAATCGCAAAGCCGGTTTCATCGGCTGCGGGCGCGATTGCGCTTGTGGTCATGTCTCCGTCAATGCCCCAATACATCGGGCGAATATAGACGGACTCGGATTTGTCATACATCCCAAGGCCTTCTCGCACGATCTCGACCATCTCAGCGGTCTCGATAGTAGGGGTGAGCATGAGCGCGTTCGCCGAGCGGTTTATCCGCGCGCAATGCGCCTCGAGATCCGGGGAATAGCCATCGAAATACCGCGCGCCGTCAAACACGGTCGTGCCCAACCAGGCACCATGATCCGCAGCGCGCATCACCGCCGGGTTACCTTCATGCCAGGTGCCGTTGAAATAGGTGCGGATGTTACTGCCGACTGCCATGTTCTTTCTCCACTTGCTCAGTCAGAAGGTTAAGCCCGGTGCGCAGCAACGTAAAGAGCCGACGGTGGCACAAACCCTAGCCTTAATGCCCCCTTACAGAGATGCTATGGCACTGGCCATGGCGATCACCTTGCGGGCGGTTTCGACATGCAGGTTCTCGACGATCTTGCCATCAACCACCGCGACCCCCTGCCCGCTGCGTTCGATTTCTTCAAAGGCGTCGATCTGTCGGCGCGCAAGGTCAATCTCGGCTTCCGACGGTGAAAAAGCGGTATTGGTCACATCGACCTGCGCGGGGTGGATCAGTGTCTTGCCATCAAAGCCCATATCGCGGCCCTGTTCACACTCGACCCGCAGACCGTCGTCGTCCTTGAACTGATTATAGACACCATCGACGGCGATCACCCCGTTGGCGCGCGCCGACAGCAACATCATTTGCAGCGAGGTCATCATAGGCAGGCGGTCAGCGCGGCTGCGACAATTCAGCTCCTTGGCCAGATCGTTCGTCCCAGCAACAAACCCCTGCACCGCCGGATGAGCGGCGACTTCCATCGCGTTCCAGATTCCGCGGCAGGTCTCCATCATCGCCCAGATCGGCACATCACCCACCAGCTCGGCCAACGCCTGAACGTCAAGTGCATTGTTAACCTTGGGCAGGAGGACCGCATCGGCCTCCATCTTGGCCACGGCCAGCGCATCCTCGCGCCCCCAAGGTGTGTCGAGCGCGTTGATCCGCACTATGCGGGCGCGGTTGCCATAGCCGCCTTGTTTCAGCGCGGCAGCCAGAGTGGCGCGAGCTTCGACCTTGGCTTCCGGAGTTACCGCGTCTTCAAGATCAAAGATGATCGCATCAACCGGCAGCGTGCGGGCCTTGTCGAGGGCGCGCTCTTTGGAGCCGGGGATATAAAGAACGGAACGATAGGGGCGGGTCATGGCATTCTCCGGGAGATTCTGGTGGGAAATTTTATTGCGCGGATCAAGCATATTTTGTCGCTTTTATTCAAGCCCTAACCTGCTGCAGCGCAGAAACAATCGCATGTTCGAGAAATTGCGCGCTGCGTCACAGACGTTATCACAATCATGGCACAGGTTTGCCGCAAACGCTGAAGCCACATCAGGGCCGACTCGCCAACGCGCTTCGACCGCACGGCAAACGAATTGTCCACGCCCGCCATCACCGACTTGATAGCCAGTTCCAGTATCGCCCTCGTGGCGAATGCCGCGCCCGAGCCGATCCCGTGCTCGGGCAGCGCGCGACTGTGGCCGCCCCCGCTGTCCGGACCAGACTCATCGGATCATGCTAGGGCGGAGCGGCATTTAGCAAAAAACTTTTCGCGGTATCGGAACCTTTGCACCGCAGTTCTCGTTGTCAGGACATCAAACGAACGGCGCTCGAAATGAGTGTCAAGATGATCAAGAAGGAGAGAAACATGAAACGTTTTCTGACAACGACCGCTCTCGCCCTGACTCTCGGGACCGCGGCAATCGCCGAATCCCACATGGCCATGGATTGGAGCGCGGCAATGGAACCCCAAGCGGGTCAATTCTATGGCTCCGACCTGATTGGGATGCGGATCTATCGCGCTGAAACCGACTATGACAACTGGTCGACAGTAAATGCCGACGCCGAGCGCGAATGGGATGATATTGGCGAAGTCAACGATCTGATCATCTCCAAGGAGGGACAGGTCGAGGCCGTAATACTGGGTATCGGCGGCTTCCTCGGGATGGGCGAACATAATGTTGCCATCAAGATGGACTCCATCCGCGTTCTACATGAAGAGGACAATCCCGACGACCGTTTCCTGGTGGTTAATGCCTCGAAGGAACAGCTCGAATCGATCCCACAATACGAGCGTCAAACAGGCATGACTGCAGAGCATGACAATACCGCCAGCATGAATACCGATAATAACGCCACCGGTACCTTGAATAACGAAAGCAGCGATACCGCCAGCATGAATAGCGATAGCAGCGATACCCCGATGGTGCCGGCGCTACAGCGGCCCCAGGTCAACCGCGACGGCTATGATGAGGTGCAGATGAGCGATGCGCAGCAAATCAACGCCGAACAGTTGCAAGGTTCACGAGTCTACGGCGCCAACGATGAAGATCTCGGCGAGATCTCAAACCTGGTGATCGACGAAGGTAAGTTGACCCACGCGATTGTCGATGTTGGCGGGTTCCTCGGGATGGGCGAAAAGCCTGTGGCCGTGGACTTTGAGAAGCTTCAGATCCTCAAGGGCCAAGATAGTGACGAACTACGCGTCTACATGGATGCCACAGAAGAGAGCCTGAAGGCACAGCCTGAGTATACGTCGCAGTGATAGCAGCATTCGGGCGGGTCCGTCCTGCGTGCGCCTCCCCGCGCGGCCGATTGTCCCACAGCCTGCCCGATATCGGCCGCCCCTTTCCCCGGGGCGGCCTTTTTGTGTGGTCTTGCGCCTGTCCGGGCGCTTTGACGTCCGTGGTGAAGCGTCTCAGTCACACCACACCGCTTGCGCGTGGCAAGGCGATTGGGTAGCTACGGGGCGAAATTCACATATCCGGAGAGAATTCCCATGGCCAGATCCAAAATCGCGCTGATCGGCGCCGGCATGATCGGCGGCACGCTCGCCCATATGGCGGCAATGAAAGAGCTCGGCGATATCGTCCTGTTCGACATTGCCGAAGGCATCCCAGAAGGTAAGGCGCTGGACATCGCCGAAAGCGGCCCGTCGGAAGGCTTTGATGCGTCCCTCAAGGGCACACAGGATTATGCCGATATCGCAGGTGCCGATGTCTGCATCGTTACCGCAGGCGTGCCGCGCAAGCCCGGCATGAGCCGTGATGATCTCCTCGGCATCAACCTCAAGGTTATGAAATCGGTCGGCGAAGGCATTGCTGCGCATGCGCCGAATGCTTTTGTCATCTGCATCACCAACCCGCTTGATGCGATGGTCTGGGCATTGCGCGAATTCTCGGGTCTGCCGCATGAGAAAGTCTGCGGTATGGCTGGTGTGCTCGACTCGGCGCGCTATCGTCACTTCCTGTCTGAAGAATTTGGCGTCAGCATGCGCGATGTCACCGCCTTTGTCCTGGGCGGTCATGGCGACACGATGGTGCCGCTGGCACGTTATTCCACCGTGGGCGGTATCCCGCTGCCCGATCTGGTGGACATGGGCTGGACCACGCAAGAGAAGATGGACGCGATCGAACAGCGCACCCGCGATGGCGGCGCCGAGATCGTTGGCTTGCTGAAAACCGGTTCGGCCTACTATGCGCCGGCCACATCGGCGATTGAAATGGCCGAGGCTTATCTCAAGGATCAGAAGCGCGTGCTGCCCTGTGCGGCCTATGTCGATGGCGTCTATGGCCTGAAGAACCTCTATGTTGGCGTGCCCACCGTGATCGGCGCGGGCGGCATCGAGAAGGTCGTTGAGATCAAGCTCAACAAAGACGAACAAGCCCAGTTCGACAAATCGGTGAGCGCCGTGAAGGGCCTTGTGAAAGCCTGCAAGGAAATTGACAACTCGCTGGTCTGAACAAGCCACAGCAAAGAAATTTTTGAAAGGCACCGGCCGCCAACCCGGTGCCTTTTTCTTTGGCTCAATGATTGGAGAAAGGCGGCGTCGGGTTGAACAATCCCTGCACCTCGGGCCATTGTTGCGTTGATTGGGCGGCGGACTCGACGGATTCGTGAATGCAACAGGTGGTTTATCATGTTTGGAAAATTGAAACGAACAAGCGCCATCGCGGCCATCAGCGCAATATTGTCGACACCCATCGCGGCGCAGACCGAAGCGCAAAGCGAACTGGCGCTGCGCGGGCTCGACGGGCAGATTGCAACGCTTGAAGCGCGCGGCGATGCCAACCTGTTTGAAATGGGCGCGCTCAAGACGCTGCGCGCGGTCGAGAAAAGCCTTCAGACACGTTACGAATATGGCCTCGGCGATAATACGCTCAACATGCCGTTGCTGCGTTTGCGGGTGAACGGGCGCGGCAATCCTGCGGCGAAACCGGCGGGGCCGGAAACGCTGAGCAACGTTATCAAGACCTTCCTCACCGATATGGACGACGTGCGCGCGACGCTGCAAGAGGCGGAAGCGGCGGGGGTTGAACCCTTTGTGCTGGCACTGGGCGATATCTGGTTTGATGTCAATCTCAACGCGCGCCGGGATAAGGGCGAAAGCGCAACTGAAATGCTGGGGCCGATATTGCTGGGTCGCGGGGCAATGCGTGACATGGCCAAAGAGGGCATGCCGCGCTTTGAGGTGCGCTTTGATGCGGCCGACCACGCCTGGCTGACCGCCTATAGCCATATGCTTTCGGGTTTTGGCAATCTCTACATGGCGTTTGATCCGACGCCAATTTTCGCCCGTCTGGCCGAGGGGCGCGAGGCGTTGAAACAGGCACCGCGCCTGCCGGAGTATTACAATCTTGCCGAAGTGACGGCAGAAATCGCCGCGCTGAAGGCCGAAGAGGCGCGTTTTGATACCGAAATCAAGGCCCTGCGTGAAGCACGCAAGCCGATCGACGATGAAATCCGTGACCTGCGCAAAGACAAGAACAAGCCCGAAAACCGGGGCAAGCGTGACGAGATCAATTCACAGATCAAAGCCCTGCAGACAAACCTCGGCCCGATGCGTCATGAACAAAGCCAACTCGCCCGCGCCCAACGCCTGGTGCGGGGCGAATTGCGCTCTGCCGAGGCCAAGTTGCCCGGTGGCGGCGGTGATATGAGGCGCCAGATCGGAAACTTTCGCCCGACATTAGACGCGATCTATGTGCTGGTGGCGGCATTGAAACAGCAACCCGACGCGGCGCACATACAGGCCGCGATGACCCATTGGCGCTCCATGCTCGCCGAGAACCGCAAGCTCTGGACCATGATCGAAGCCGAGACGGATGATGACCGTGAATGGATTCCCAACGCCCGCCAGACCCCTGCCCTACCGATCGAGATGGACCCCGGCATGGTCGATGCATGGCAAGGCGTGCTGGACGATGCCGAGGCGGTGTTGACCGGACGCCTGTTGATTCCGCATCCGATGCTGCCCGCCGGGTATGGCATCAGCTTGGCGCATTACGAACGCTATCCGACACCGATCGACCTGATCGAAGCGATCCATGGTATCGGATTTTTTGCACACAGCGCCAGAGGCCCGATGATCACGCCGCAACGCTGGCAGGCGTTCGACCGTCTGGCGCGCGGACGTGGTGGCGTATTCTCAGTGTTTTTCAATTGATCCCGAAAAGCACCCTGCAACGCGCGCACGCCATATTGTGATGCATCGCCAATGATTCTTGTCGCGAATAGAATGGCCGCTTTGGCGATGCGCATGTGATCACACGATTTCCCGCTGTGATCACAAATACACTAAAAAGCAACAAATTGCCGTTTTCTTTGGGATAATGCTTAGCTTTGCGCAAACCATATGCCACTAGCACCTAGACGAGAAGCAACCAACAGGTAAGCCCGATGAATATCCATGAATACCAGGCGAAGGCTCTTCTTCGCTCCTATGGCGCCCCGGTGTCCGACGGACGCGTTGTGACCCGAGCGGAAGACGCCAAGACTGCAGCCGGCGAGATGGACGGCCCGCTCTGGGTGGTCAAGGCGCAAATTCATGCGGGCGGCCGTGGCAAGGGCCACTTCAAGGAAGCCGATGCTGGCGAAAAAGGCGGCGTGCGTCTGGCCAAATCGGTCGAAGAAGCCGCCGAAGAAGCCAAGCGGATGCTGGGACGCACGCTTGTGACGCATCAGACCGGCCCGGTAGGCAAGCAGGTCAACCGGATCTATATCGAAGATGGTTCGGGCATCGAGAGCGAACTCTACCTCGCCCTTCTGGTTGATCGCCAGAGCAGCCGCGTGTCATTTGTCTGCTCGACCGAGGGCGGCATGGACATCGAAGAAGTCGCCGCTTCGACACCGGAAAAGATCCTTTCGTTCAGCGTTGATCCCGCCACCGGTTATCAGGCGTTCCATGGTCGCCGCATCGCCTTTGCCCTTGGCCTCACCGGTCAGCAGGTCAAGCAATGCGTTTCGCTGATGGGCACACTCTATAAAGCGTTCCTTGAAAAAGACATGGAGATGCTTGAGATCAACCCGCTGATCGTCACCGACAAGGGCAGTCTCAAGGTACTGGACGCCAAGGTCAGCTTTGACGGCAACGCGATTTATCGCCATGCCGACATTGCCGAGCTGCGCGACACCTCCGAGGAAGACCCCAAGGAGCTTGAAGCCTCCAAATATGACCTCAACTATATCGCTCTAGATGGCGAAATCGGCTGTATGGTCAACGGTGCCGGCCTTGCCATGGCGACGATGGACATCATCAAGCTTTATGGTGCCGAACCTGCCAACTTCCTCGATGTTGGTGGTGGCGCCACCAAAGAGAAGGTGACCGAGGCTTTCAAGATCATCACCTCTGACCCGCAGGTCAAAGGCATTCTGGTCAACATCTTCGGCGGCATCATGCGCTGTGATGTGATTGCCGAGGGCGTTGTGGCGGCTGTGAAAGAGGTCGGCCTCAAAGTGCCGCTGGTGGTGCGTCTGGAAGGCACCAACGTGGCCGAGGGCAAAGCCATCATCCAGAACTCCGGCTTGAACGTGATTGCGGCGGATGACCTCAAGGATGGCGCCCAGAAGATCGTCAAGGCGGTTAAGGGGTAACGCATTGTTTCCGGTTCTCCCATCACCAGCTTGGATGAGTTGGGCCATTTTCGTTCTCTATTTCGGAGGCCACATTGTGACAATCGTGCTCGGCCGCCCGCAATGGACGAAATATGTTTTGATGGGACAACTGGGAATCATCGCAGCGCTCACGCTACGCGCCGTTTTATTCGTGCCAAATGCGCCCGACTATGCCGGCCTCGCCCTTTACTCAATTGCGTTCTTTATAATCGCTGCATTCGGGCACATTCTGTCCAGTCTGAGCAGCCGGTGGTTATGGAAACGCAAATCTCACTCCGCCTTCGGGTAGAACAAGAAACATGGGAAAGCTTAAATGGCCGTAGTTATCGAGAAAAACAACAAGGTGATCGCGGCAGATGACCTCAAAGTTGCTGCGTTGAACAGCGTGAGACAGTCACGGAATGAGGCCTAGAATGGGCATTTTCACCACCATGCACCACGGCTACCGCGACGCAAGGAAAAGGATGAATTGGATGACTCTTAGACACTTGCTCGCAACTGCGATGGGTTTCGGCATCTCGACAACTGCCGCCCTTGCGCAAGACGGTTTTGCAAATCCCTTTCTCACGGGTGCGGCCATGTCTCAGGCCTGCATGTTCAACACGCTCGATTTTGACGCTGAATATGCCGAGGCGATTGCCGTGTTCGAGGGTGCGAAATTGCCTGTCACCGTAGCTCAGGAGGGCAGCGTGGTATACGGCACACCCGGCGGCGCTTCGCTGGTGCTGAACCGCAAGGTTGATGAAATCGCCTGCGCCCTGATGCTTCCTGCAGCCATTGGAACGCATGAGTATTACAAGGTCTTGGAAGGTCAGGTCGGTCCAACTTTCAAAGCCACCCATCCAAATCACATCGATCAGGTATCTGACGATCCTTCCCCGCATGTTGATGGGCATGATTGGGTCGCCAGCTATCCTGGCCAAATGCACCAAGCGGTCTCGCTCAGATGGAACACAGACAGCGGCATCGTCCTCGCCATCGGTTTCAGACAACTTTACGAATAACAGGCGCGGAAACTCCATATCAAACTTTGCACGCAAACAGACAACCAAACGAAAAGGGAGCACGCCACAAATGGCAGTCCTCATCGACGAAAACACCAAAGTGATCTGTCAGGGCCTTACCGGTTCTCAGGGTACATTCCACACCGAACAAGCCATCGCATATGGCACCAAGATGGTTGGCGGCGTGACGCCCGGCAAAGGTGGTCAGACCCATCTCGACCTGCCGGTCTTTAACTCGGTACACGAAGCCAAGGCCGTGACCGAAGCCAACGCTACCGTCATCTATGTTCCCCCGCCCTTCGCCGCCGACAGTATCCTTGAGGCGATTGACGCCCAGATGGAAGTGATCGTGTGCATCACCGAAGGCATCCCGGTGCTTGACATGATGAAGGTAAAGCGTGCGCTCGAAGGCTCAACAAGCCGCCTGATCGGCCCGAACTGTCCCGGTGTAATCACGCCTGACGCCTGCAAGATCGGCATCATGCCCGGCCACATCCACAAGCGCGGCTCGTGTGGTGTTCTCAGCCGCTCAGGCACGCTGACTTATGAGGCGGTCAAGCAGACCACCGATCTGGGTCTGGGTCAGTCCACAGCCGTGGGCATTGGCGGCGACCCGATCAAAGGAACCGAGCATATCGACGTGCTGGAATGGTTCCTGGCCGATGATGAGACCCAAAGCATCATCATGATCGGCGAAATTGGTGGCTCGGCAGAAGAAGAAGCCGCGCAGTTCCTCGCCGACGAGAAGAAAAAGGGCCGTTGGAAACCGACCGCAGGCTTTATTGCTGGACGCACCGCTCCTGCGGGCCGCCGCATGGGCCACGCCGGCGCGATTGTTGCGGGTGGCAAAGGTGGTGCCGAGGACAAGATCGAAGCCATGCGCAGCGCCGGGATCGTGGTGGCCGATAGCCCCGCCGATCTGGGCAAGGCGGTAATGGAAGCGATTGGGTAAATCAAATGATGGGCCGGGACGGTTCCCGGCCCATCCTCGTATCAGAAACGGTTCACGTCGCTTTAGAGGTGCCTAAATGACCGACCATCCCCAAAACGATCAATTCCATGCCTCCTCGTTCATGCAGGGGCATAATGCGGAATATCTCGAGCAACTTTATGCGCGATATGCCAATGACCCGAGCGCGGTCGATGAAGCGTGGCGGTTGTTTTTCGCGCAGATGGGGGATGCCGAAACCGATGTGAAGGCCGAAGCCACCGGCCCATCTTGGGCGCGCACCGATTGGCCGCCCATGCCGCATGATGATCTGACCAATGCGTTAACTGGCGATTGGCCCGCTGCACCGCCCGAAGAGGCCAAGGGCGCGGCCAAAAAGATCACCGACAAGGCCGCCGAGAAAGGCGTCGAGGTCAGCGAAGAGGCCGTCAAACGCGCCGTTCTCGACAGCATCCGCGCTTTGATGATCATCCGGGCCTACCGCATCCGTGGTCATCTGGTGGCCGATCTCGACCCGCTTGGCATGCATGCCAATGCGCCGCATCCCGAACTTGACCCGGCCTCATACGGCTTCACTGAAGCCGACATGGACCGCCCGATTTTCATTGATCAGGTTCTGGGGCTCGATTTCGCAACAATGCGCCAGATCACCGATATCGTGAAGCGCACCTATTGCGGCACGTTTGCGTTGCAATACATGCATATTTCCAATCCCGAAGAAGCCGGTTGGCTGAAAGAGCGGATTGAGGGTTACGGCAAGGAAATCAACTTCACCCGCGAGGGGCGCAAGGCGATCCTCAACAAACTTGTCGAGGCCGAGGGCTTTGAGAAATTCCTGCATGTGAAATACATGGGCACCAAACGCTTTGGCCTTGATGGCGGCGAGGCGCTGATCCCGGCGATGGAGCAGATCATCAAGCGCGGCGGCAGCCTAGGGGCAAAGGAAGTGGTGATCGGCATGCCGCACCGTGGCCGCCTTTCGGTGCTGGCCAATGTTCTGGCCAAACCTTATCGCGCGATTTTTAACGAGTTCCAGGGCGGCAGCTTCAAACCCGAAGACGTCGATGGCTCGGGCGATGTGAAATACCACCTCGGCGCCAGCTCGGATCGCGAATTTGACGGCAATACCGTCCACCTCAGCCTGACCGCCAACCCAAGCCACCTCGAAGCGGTCAATCCGGTAGTGATCGGCAAGGTGCGCGCCAAACAGGAACAGCTCAACGACAAGGACCGCACCAAAGTCATTCCCGTATTGCTGCACGGCGATGCAGCCTTTGCAGGCCAGGGCGTTGTGGCCGAATGTTTCGGGCTTTCGGGCCTCAAGGGGCACCGCACCGGTGGCACCATCCATATCGTCGTCAACAACCAGATCGGCTTTACCACCGCGCCGCATTTCAGCCGCTCGTCGCCCTATCCAACCGACATTGCACTGATGGTCGAAGCGCCGATTTTTCATGTCAATGGTGACGACCCCGAAGCGGTGGTGCATGCCGCCAAGGTGGCAACCGAGTTCCGCCAGAAGTTCCACAAGGACGTGGTCATCGACATCTTCTGCTATCGCCGCTTTGGCCATAACGAAGGCGATGAGCCGATGTTCACCAACCCCTTGATGTATAAGAACATCAAGCGCCACAAGACCACGCTCAGCCTCTATACCGAGCGTCTGGTGCAGGACGGTCTGATCCCCGAGGGCGAGATTGAGGACATGAAGGCCGCGTTTCAAGCCTATCTCAATGATGAGTTTGAATCCGGCAAGGAATACAAGCCCAACAAGGCCGATTGGCTGGATGGCCGCTGGAGCCATCTCGACCGGCGCAACCAGGATGAATATGATCGTGGTGAAACCGCGATCAAACCCGAGACCATGGCCGATATCGGTACCGCGCTGACCCGTGCGCCCGATGATTTCCCTCTTCACCGCACGGTTGGCCGCCTGCTCGATGCCAAGCAAGAGATGTTCGACAGCGGCAAGAATTTCGACTGGGCCACGGGCGAGGCTCTGGCCTTCGGCTCGCTGCTGCTTGAGGGTTATCCGGTGCGCCTATCGGGCCAGGATTCTACCCGCGGCACATTTTCCCAGCGCCATTCGGGCTTTATCGATCAGGAAACGGAAGAGCGCTACTACCCGCTCAACAACATCCGCGAAGGGCAGGCGCACTACGATGTCATCGACTCGATGCTCAGCGAATACGCGGTGTTGGGCTTTGAATATGGTTTCAGCCTTGCCGAGCCAAACGCGCTGACCCTCTGGGAGGCGCAATTTGGAGATTTCGCCAATGGCGCTCAAATCATGTTCGATCAATTCATCAGCTCGGGCGAGGCCAAGTGGCTGCGCATGTCCGGCCTCGTTGTGCTGCTGCCGCATGGTTATGAAGGGCAAGGGCCGGAACATTCCTCGGCACGTCTGGAACGGTTCCTGCAAATGTGTGGCGGCGACAACTGGATCGTGGCCAATTGCACCACCCCGGCCAATTATTTCCACATCCTGCGCCGCCAGCTGCACCGCAGTTTCCGCAAACCGCTGATCCTGATGACGCCGAAATCGCTTTTGCGTCACAAGATGGCGGTCAGCAAGACCGAGGATTTCACCACCGGGTCGAGCTTCCACCGGGTGCTTTGGGATGATGCTCAGAAGGGCAATTCCGACACCAAACTGGCAAAAGACAAGGATATCAAACGCGTGGTGATGTGTTCGGGCAAGGTCTATTATGACCTTCTGGAAGAACGCGATGCGCGCGGGATCGACGATGTCTATCTGCTCAGGATCGAACAGTTCTACCCCTTCCCGGCGTTGAGCCTTGTCAAGGAACTCGAACGCTTCAAGGGGGCCGATATGGTCTGGTGTCAGGAAGAGCCCAAGAACCAGGGTGGCTGGAACTTCATCGAACCCAATATCGAATGGGTGCTGCAACGCATTAACGCCAAGACCACGCGTCCCACCTATGCTGGCCGACCTGCAAGCGCATCGCCCGCCACCGGCCTCGCCAAGCAGCACAAAGCACAACAAGAAGCGCTCATCGATGACGCGCTCACCATCAAGTAAGGAAACGAACCAATGGCAACCGAAGTCCGCGTACCCACATTGGGCGAAAGCGTCACCGAAGCCACCGTCGCCACCTGGTTCAAAAAACCGGGTGACACCGTAGCGATCGATGAAATGCTGTGTGAGCTGGAAACCGACAAGGTTACGGTCGAAGTGCCTTCGCCCGTGGCCGGAACTCTGAGCGAAATCGTCACCGCCGAGGGCGAAACCGTCGGCGTTGATGCTTTGCTTGCGATGATCTCTGAGGGTGGCGAAGCCACTGAGAAGGCCCCGGCCAAAGCTGCCAAACCCGCAGCCGAAACCGCCCCAGAGAGCACACCCAGTATTGACGTCATGGTTCCTACCTTGGGCGAAAGCGTCACCGAGGCAACCGTGGCGACGTGGTTCAAGGCCGTGGGCGACACGGTGAGCCAGGATGAAATGCTCTGCGAGTTGGAAACTGACAAGGTTTCCGTCGAAGTGCCCGCCCCCGCAGGCGGTATTCTGGCCGAGATCGTCGCGCCGGAAGGCACCACAGTAGATGCCAGTGCCAAGCTGGCCGTGATCAGCGGTGCCGCAGACGGCGCGGTCGAACCCGCCGCGCGTCCCGACAGCCACAGCGACGCCGAAGACAGCGCTGACAAGGATGTGGCCAATGCGCCTTCTGCCGAAAAGATGATGGCCGAAAAGGGTATCGACCCCGCTTCTGTCAAAGGCACGGGCCGCGACGGGCGGATCATGAAGGAAGACGTGATGAAAGCCGCCGCCGCTCCGGCCCCTGCCGCTGCTGCTGCCGCTCCTGCGCCTACGGCCTCTGCTGCGCCGCGCGCACCGGTGTCTGCCGATGATGCTGCCCGCGAGGAACGGGTGAAGATGACCCGCCTGCGCCAGACCATCGCGCGCCGCCTCAAGGATGCTCAGAACGCCGCCGCGATCCTGACCACCTATAACGAGGTGGACATGAGTGAGGTGATGGGCCTTCGCAACGAATACAAAGACCTGTTCCTCAAGAAGCACGGCGTAAAGCTCGGCTTTATGTCGTTTTTCACCAAGGCCTGCGTGCATGCGCTGCGCGAGGTGCCCGAAGTGAATGCCGAGATCGACGGCACCGACATCGTCTATAAGAACTTCGTGCACATGGGCATCGCCGCTGGCACGCCGCAGGGGCTTGTGGTGCCTGTGATCCGTGACGCCGACGCGATGAGCTTTGCCGACATCGAAAAGGCTATCGCCGAAAAAGGCGCACGCGCCCGTGATGGCAAACTCTCGATGGCCGAAATGCAGGGCGGCACCTTCACCATCTCCAATGGCGGTGTTTATGGCTCGCTGATGTCCTCACCGATCCTCAATCCGCCGCAATCGGGCATCTTGGGGATGCACAAGATCCAGGACCGCCCCATGGTCGTGAACGGCGAGATCGTGATCCGTCCGATGATGTATCTGGCGCTCTCCTATGACCACCGGATCGTTGACGGTAAGGGTGCTGTGACCTTCCTCGTGCGGGTCAAGGAAGCCCTGGAAGATCCGCGCCGGTTGCTGATGGATTTGTAACGTGCAGTATGAGCTTGCAACAGATGCAGATTTTTCTGCCCTGCCATTGGAGCCACGTGACAGGTTCCTAGCACTCGAGGCAATCTGCCGTCGAAACTTGAATCAGCTGATCAATCAAGACAGCACTCTTGAGTCAGATAGACTAATCCGTTTGCAATACATGCGTATGGTTGCCTCTGCCGCCGAGGAGCTGAAAGTTGAAGGTGTTAGATTTCCAGTGGAAGCTGATCCAGCCTCAAAATTCGACGATTTTCTAATTAATATTGCGGGCATCACTACGAAACTAAGGCTAAGTGGAACAAGAATTGGAGACCCAAACTCCGTAGCTATTCGATTCGAAGTAGTTGGTTTAGTCAAAGAGCAAATACGGGTTCTAAAGCACACGATTATGTCAAGCGATCTGCCGGAAAATCTTAAGAAGCAGCTTTTGATAAAGCTGAACGATTTAGCTGAAGAAATCGTAAAACCGAGAGCAAGGATGGCACATATTATGCACATCCTTGCCATCGTAGCAGCCGGAGTGGGCGGTACAACCGGCTTCTTGGCAACCGCCCCAGATGCAATCGTTACGATTACAGCGTTGATTGGAGAAGAGAAAAGTCGGGAAGATGAGGAGGTTAAACGTCTTGGATTAGACAAGCCAAAACAGTTGCCTGCGCCAATACCTGAGACTGGGCATGAGGAGTCCGACGATGATCTGCCTTTTTAGATACCCAATACCCTTGACTGTTTCCTTGGCAGAATCCCGGTGACCCCCGAACTCACCGCCCTCACCCTCGCCGCGCTTCTCCAAGTCGTGCAATTCCTCCTCATGGCCATTCCCGCCAATCGCGAGCTTGGCCGGGGCAAGACCTTCTCGCCCCGCGATCCCGAACGGCTGGGCAAGCCGCTGATGGAGCAGGTCTCAACCCGCACCGCGCGCCTGCACCGCGCCATGAACAACCATTTCGAAGGCCTGATCCTCTTCACCATCGCTTGCGGCGTGATCGCGATCTCGGGCCAATCCACCGGCTTCACCGCCGCCTGCGCCTATACCTATCTCGCCGCGCGCATCCTCTATGTCCCGGCCTATGCCTTTGGCTGGGTGCCTTGGCGCAGTCTGATCTGGGCGGTTGGCTATCTCGCCACTTTCCTGATGTTGCTTGCGGCCCTCCTATGATCTGCGCAAAGGTGATTCCATGGCCTATCTCGCGCCCCAGACCCTTACCTGCCCCGTTTGCGCCAAAACCGGCGAGATCACTTGGGTCGTTGGTATCGGACCGCACACGAAAAAAGGCGATGGCCCATCCTATAAGACACTCATGAAACCCGGCCCATGGCTTGAGGAGGCTTTGCAAGAACGCCCCTTCTGGGCTGGACGACTCATCTGCCCCGATTGCGGGGAAAACGTAAAACAGGTGCCCATGCGCACCGCCGACCGCGCCAGCGGAGACAGTCAGGAGTAAGACAATGGCCAATTACGACGTGATCATCATCGGTGCAGGCCCCGGCGGCTATGTCAGCGCCATTCGTTGCGCGCAACTGGGGCTGAAAACCGCCATTGTTGAGGGGCGCGAGACGCTGGGCGGCACCTGTCTCAACGTTGGCTGCATCCCGTCAAAGGCCATGCTGCACGCCACCCATATGTTGCACGAGGCCGAACATAACTTTGCCGACATGGGCCTCAAAGGCAAATCGCCGTCGGTCGATTGGAAGCAGATGCTGGCCTACAAGGATGACGTAGTGGGCCAGAACACCGGCGGCATCGAATTCCTGATGAAGAAGAACAAGATCGACTGGATCAAGGGCTGGGCCAGCATCCCTGCCCCCGGCAAGGTCAAGGTTGGTGATGACACGCACGAGGCCAAGAACATCGTGATCGCCACGGGGTCCGAGGCGGCGACCATTCCCGGCGTCACAATCGACGAGGATCGTATTGTCAGCTCAACCGGCGCATTGGAACTGGGCAAGGTGCCCAAGAAAATGGTGGTGATCGGCGCGGGCGTGATCGGGCTTGAGCTTGGCTCGGTCTATCAGCGCCTCGGCACCGAGGTCACGGTGGTCGAATATATGGACGCGGTCTGCCCCGGCATGGACGCCGATGTACAGCGCACCCTGAAACGTATCCTTGAAAAACAGGGGCTCAACATCATCACCGGTGCCGCTGTGAAATCCGCCGAGGCGCTGAAATCCAAGGCTAAGGTGACCTATGCGCCCAAAAAGGGCGGCGATGATGTGACGCTTGAAGCTGACATCGTGTTGGTCGCGACCGGGCGCAAACCCTATGCCGACGGGCTTGGCCTTGACGCGCTTGGCGTGAAGATGACCGAACGCGGCCAGATTGCCACCGACAAGACGTGGGCCACCAATGTCAAAGGCCTCTATGCCATCGGCGATGTGATCGAAGGCCCGATGCTGGCCCACAAGGCCGAGGACGAAGGCATGGCCGTGGCCGAAGTTCTGGCTGGCAAGCATGGCCATGTGAACTATGGCGTAATCCCCGGCGTGGTCTATACCACACCCGAAGTGGCCACCGTGGGTCAGACAGAGGCGGCGCTCAAGGCCGAAGGCATGAAGCCCAAGGTCGGCAAGTTCAACTTCATGGGCAACGCCCGCGCCAAGGCGGTGCATCAGGGAGAGGGTTTCGTGAAAATCATCACCGACCCCGAAACCGACCGTATCCTCGGTGCGGCGATCATCGGCCCTTCGGCGGGTGAATTGATCCACGAACTCTGCGTTGCAATGGAATTCGGCGCATCGGCGCAGGACGTGGCGCTGACATGTCACGCGCACCCGACCTATTCAGAAGCGGTGCGCGAAGCCGCGCTCGCCTGTGGCGACGGCGCGATCCACAGCTGATCAAGGCTGCACGTCAGACAAACCAAAGGCGACCCCTCAGGGTCGCCTTTTTCGCTTAACTCAAACCTCGCGCTGCGCTACCACATCGACTTTTTGGCGCGCTCTGGCCATTCGGCGTCATAGCTGACCCCGCCCACCTCGCCGCTTGTCTGCTCGGCCAATATCTGTCCTATTGTGGGCAAACCCTCGCTCTGATCGCCGCTACTCCACAGGCCCGCGCGCATCGGCGCACGCGAACATTGCGCGTAAATCTCTTCAATCGAAATCACGATAACCGAGCGCGGCGCCCGCCCCCTGTCAGAAAACCGCGCCAGAATGTCTGGATCATCGCTCAGCACGGCGCGCCCGTTCACCCGCACATTGGTATCCGACCCTGCCACCATGAACATCAGCGATATACGCCCGTCGCGCAGAATATTGCGCAAGCTGTCGATCCGGTTGTTGCCACGCCAATCGGGCAACAGCAGCGTTCTCTCGTCCAATTCCTGAACCACCGGGCCATCGTCGCCGCGCGGGCTGCCATCGGTGCCTTCCGGCCCCACCGTTGTGACCACGCAAAAGCGCGAAGCCATGATCCATTGACGGTAAAGTGGTGTCAGCCGTGTCGCCACCTTGCGTAGGCTGGCTGCGCTCGGCGCCCCATAAAGCGCCTCAAGCGCCTCAAGCGTTTCGATCACCTGCATCAAACCCTGCCTCCTGCATCAGCGCATCTGAGCGCGCCTCAACGCTTGCTTCAAGTTGCGCCATAAAGGTGTTTTGATCCAGCGTCGGTGACATCGGTTCAAGAAATTCGACCACAGCAAGCCCTGGCTTTCGCAGCATCGTGCCCTTGGGCCAGAACAGCCCGGCATTCGTTGCCGCAGGTACACAGGCCTGCCCAAGCTGGCTGGCAAGGGCAAAGGTGCCTATCTTATAGGGCTTCATCTCGCCCGGGCGCACCCGTGTGCCTTGGGAATAAATCACCAACTGGCCGGGATTGGCCGCCCCCGAGGCAACATCGGCAATCATCTTCTTGATCGCCTGCCCGCGCCGCCCCCGGTCCACCGGAATACAGCCCAGCCGATAGGCGTAAAGTCCGATAATCGGCGTCCACAGCAACTCACGCTTCATGATGAACTTGGGTGCCGGTAGCGCGTTAAAGATCAGCAGAATATCAAAGAACGATTGATGCTTGGCCGCGACCATCACCTCATCCGATGGCACGTGCCCACGCACTTCACTTTTTAGCCCGATCAAAATCCGCGCCGTCCAGATCGCCCAGCGGGCATAGAGCTTACACGCCTTCAGCGCGCCCTTGCTCGAAACGACCGCCCAGGGAAAAAACACAATCCCCAGAACCAGCATCACGATGGCATTCTGCACCACGAAGAGGATCGAGACAAACCAGCGCCACGCCAAAACCATCAGCTCAGCCCTTTCAACGTATTGCGCGCCGCCGTCCGCGTGGCAATAAACGCCACGCCCCCGGCCAGCGGCGGAATGATCAACGGCCAGAGCCAACTTGCGCCCGACAACCCCAACCCGGTGAGAAAACCGCCATCGTCACCCGCTGCGGGCAAGAACAGCATCGCGACAAGCCCCACGGCGGTGCCCGCCGCGGCACCCGCCATCGCGCGCAGGGTAAAGCGACGCACAAAAGCCTGCGCAATATAGCCATCACGCGCGCCCACCAGCCGCAACACCTCAATCACCTGCGAATTGGCCGCCAGCGCCGCGTTCGCGGCCAGTGTGATCATAGCTGCCATCACCGCAAAGATCAGCCCGATCGAAAGCCACCCAAGCCCGCGCAATCGCGAGGCGGCACTGACCAACGGTTTGCGCCAACGGGTATGATCATCCAGCACCGCGCCGGGCACCTCGGCGGCCAGCCGCAATCGCAGACCCGTGGCGTCATATCCCGGCTCACCCTCGATTACCTCAATCAGTTGCGGAATCGGCAGCGTTTCCACCGGCACATCCGGGCCAAACCACGGTTCAAGCAATTGCCGTTGCTCCTCATCGCTCAGCGCGCGGGCCGACTCAATACCGGCGGTGGTTTCAAGCACCCTCAGTGCGGCCTCGGTCTGGGCCTGAATCTGATCGGCGGGTGCCGAGATGCGCAACGTGGCCGAGCGCGCCAGTTCATCCCCCCAACGCTCTGCAAGCCGCCCCGAAGCCAGCGACAAGGCCATCGCGAACACCGCCAGAAACGCCATCACGGCAGCGGAAAACAGCGTCAGGCGCGCGGTAAAGCCTGTAGGCGGCACCACGCGGTCTGCCTGGGGGTCGCCAACGACAAGGTTGATCAATTGCGCGGGGTCGAATTTCACAGGTCCGCCCCCGCCAGATGCAATTGCCGGTTTGAAATCCGCAAGACCCGCGCCTGAACCTGGCTTTTCGCCGCCCGGATCAGCCCCAGATCATGCGTCGCGATCATGATCGTCTTGCCCATGCGGTTAAGCTCGACCAGCAGCTTGAGAAGCCGTTGCGACATCTCCCAATCGACGTTCCCGGTCGGCTCATCCGCCAGAATGACATCGGGCGACATGATCACGGCGCGCGCCAGCGCGGCGCGTTGCCGCTCGCCCCCCGAAAGTTCGGGCGGCAAGGCATCGGTGCGCGACTGAAGTCCGACCCAGTTCATGAGTTCCTTGAGATTGGCCGTTTCATCCAGATTGGCGCGCCCCGACACCGTCAGGGGCAGCGCGACATTGTCGGCCACCGGCAGATGATCGAGAAACTGCACGTTCTGATGCACCACGCCGATCCGGCGACGCGCCAGCGCCACATCATCGCGGCTCATCGCGCGCACATCACCGTCAAACAGGCGCACCTGCCCCGAGGTCGGGATCAGCGCGCCATAGCATAGCTTGAGAAACGTCGTCTTGCCCGCGCCCGACGGGCCGGTCAAAAAATGAAAAGATCCGCGTTGCAAATCTAGCGAAATGCCGCTCAGCAACTCGCCCCCGCCATAGCTGTAGGACACGTTTTCCAGCTCGATCAAGGATTGGCCTCCTGCGGCAATGCATGTCTTTCTTGCCTCAGAGCGGAAAAAGTTGCAATCCGCCGCACCGATGAAGGGCGCAATTTCTTTGCGCTTTTCGCTAATTCGGTTACAACATATAGTATAAAGAGCGGAAATACATTCTGCCGAGCAGGTTGTGAGTAGAAAAATGCGGTTAATCTGTCCGAATTGTGGGGCGCAATACGAAGTACCGGAAGATGTCATTCCGGACGGAGGGCGCGATGTTCAGTGCTCGAATTGCGGCGATACATGGTTCCAAAAAGACCCCAGCCAGGACAGGGAACTGTCCGAAGAACTGGAACAATCGCTCGACGACGCCCATTGGGAAGACCAAGCAACCGATAGCACACAAGCCCCCGCGCCCGAAGCCGCGCCAGACTATGTCGAGCAGCATGCAGTAGACGAAGAGACCACCGAAGACGGCGCGCAATGGGACGATTACGAAGATCAGGACCAGGAGCAAGACGGCGCCGAGCCTGAGCCAGAGGATCATCATGCGCAAGAAGAGGCGTTCGATCCCCATGGCGACGACGAGGAAGAAACCCCGGACGACCCGCCCTTGCGCCAGCCGCGCGAACTCGATCCCAGTGTAAGCGAGATCCTGCGCGAAGAAGCCGAACATGAACAACAGGCGCGTCAGGCCGAAAGCGCAAGTGGGCTAGAAACCCAGCCCGACCTCGGGTTGGAACAGTCGACCGACACTGAAAGCCAACGAGACCGCGAAGCACGGCTGCGCATGGCCAGGATGCGCGGCCTCAGCGACGAGGAAGCGTTGGGCGCGGCCGCCGGATTGGCTGCCAATGCCTCGCGTCGCGATCTTCTGCCGGATATCGAAGAAATCAATTCATCGCTGCGCAAGGATACCGACCGCGCGGTTGCCAGCGAGAATAAAGGGGACGCCGCCCCCGCCGAACCCCGCCGCGGTGGGTTTTCGCGCGGCTTTCTGACGATGATCCTACTCGCTGTGGCGCTGATCCTGCTCTATGTCTATGCGGATCGGATCGCCGCATTGGTGCCCGCTCTGGGCGGCGTATTAGACAGCTATGTCAGCGTCGTGGATAGTCTGCGCAGCTGGCTCGATCAGCAGGTCCTGGCTCTTATGGGCTGGCTTGACGGAATGTCCTCAGAGGCTGCTTCCGATAGCTGACCGCCTATCACGGGTTCAAGCCCAGGCCGCGGCTTGACGGCGCATATTACAGCACGCCCACACACCCGTATCAATGTGGATCATGATCGCACGAATGATGTTTGCAACCCGGAACCGGATCATACCCGCTGCCGCCCCACGGGTTACACCGCAGAATCCGGCGCAGCGTCAGCCAGCCGCCTTTCACCCCGCCATGCACCTGCAAAGCCTCCAACGCATAAGCCGAACAGGTCGGCGCATATCGGCAGCTGTGGCCGACCCAAGGGCTGAAAATCAACCGATAGGCGCGTATTGGCAAGGCGAGGATTTTGGCCAGCAAGGTCATTGTGCGTGAAGCTTTTCCAGAGCGTGAACGAGATCGCCTTGCAGCTCGTCAAACGGGCGCTCTGACGTCACCCCCGCGCGGCCGATCAAGACGTAGTCCCAACCCGAGCGGCCATGATCGGGCAGTATCAGGCGGGCAACTTCGCGAAGACGGCGTTTGGCGCGGTTACGCGCAACGGCATTGCCAACCTTCTTCGAACAGGTGAACCCGACGCGGGTTTGCGGCTTGCCGTCGCCACGTTCGCGCGCCTGAACCATCATGCCTGCGGTGCCTTGCTTGCGCGCGCGCGCACAGGCCAGAAAATCGGCGCGGTTCCTGAGAGTGTCCAATACGTGAGTCATGGTCATTCTGGCTCCGGCATGTTCAGAACCCGACGGGACGGACTGTGCACCATTGCAGCTTGCTTAATACTGAAAAACCGCCCAAGGCACAGCCTCGGCGGTTTCAGCAACTCTTCTGCAAAGTCAGACGCGCCGTAAAAACGGGCGGGCCAAGTGCTTATGCGCTCAGCGACTTGCGACCACGCGCGCGACGCGCGTTGAGAATTTTGCGGCCAGCTTTGGTTGCCATGCGCGCACGAAACCCGTGGCGGTGTTTGCGAACCAAGTTTGAAGGCTGAAAGGTGCGTTTCATCGCTCCGTCTCCGTGTTATTTCGGGGCAGGCGCGGAATCGCGGATGCTCCGGGAATTGTCTGAAGCCCGGTCTATAGGCAGCTGTCGCCTCCCTGTCAAACCCGATCAGCGCGGTATTGCAACATTTCCCCTACCAAAACCGCCGAAATGTTACCAACTCCGTCATAGTGGGCGAAAATTCTCACGAAACCCCCATAAACCCATCAAGCCAGCGTGATGTGGGTAGGATCACGGCGGCATGGCGCGCATTTTCATGACACACAGCATCAAAGGACCAAGCCGAGATGAGCAACATGACCGACCCCAAAGAGCAACCCCAATACGCCCAGCTGATGCGCGTGGTGCCACTGCTTGTGATCGCGGTCGTCGCGGCTTTGGGCGCATTCACACTGCGCGATTACCTGAGTTTCGAAGCATTGCGCAACAATCGCGAAGCGTTGATCGCATTTCGCGATTTGCATTACTGGCCGACTGTGGCTGCATTTATCGCTGTTTACACGATGATCGTGGCGTTCTCGCTGCCGGGCGCGACGGTAGCGACCCTGACGGGCGGCTTCCTGTTTGCCACGTTCCCCGGCGCATTGTTCAACGTAACCGCTGCCACCGCGGGCGCGACTCTGATCTTTCTGGCGGCGCGCTGGGGGATGGGTGAGCGGCTGGGCCGAAAGCTTGAAGAAAGCCAGGGCGTTGTGCGCAAGATCAAGGATGGGATCGACGAAAACCAATGGTCGATGCTGTTCCTGATCCGGCTTGTTCCGGCAGTGCCCTTTTTCGTTGCCAATCTGGTGCCCGCATTCTTGGAGGTGCCCCTGCGCCGCTTTGTGGTCTCCACCTTTCTGGGCATCATTCCGGGGGCAATCGTCTACACTTCGGTCGGCGCAGGCCTGGGCGAAGTGTTTGCGCGCGGAGAGGTTCCAAACCTCGGTATCATCTTTGAGCCGCACATCCTCTTGCCAATCCTCGGGCTCTGCGCGCTCGCGGCACTTCCGATCGTGCTGAAGGCGCTGCGCGGTGGCAAGTCGTTCTGATCCTTGCGGCGTCATGCCCCTCCCTTCCCCCTCTTACATTCAATGGAGACGATAAGTTGGACAACATCAAAACAGATATCCTGATAATCGGCGGCGGGTCTGGCGGCCTGTCGCTCGCTGCGGGTGCCGCACAGATGGGCGCGGATGTTGTTCTGCTCGAAGGTCACAAGATGGGCGGCGACTGCCTGAACTATGGCTGCGTGCCATCAAAGGCGCTGCTCGCTGCCGGGAAGGCCGCCCATTCACGCGAAATGGGGGCCGAAATGGGGATCGCCCCGGCAACTCCCGAAATCGATTTTGCCGCTGCCAGAACGCATGTTGAAAAAGTCATCGCCACCATTGCACCGCATGACTCGGTCGAACGTTTTGAGGGGCTCGGCGTAAAGGTCATCGAGGAATACGGAGCCTTCACCTCCCCCAGCGAAGTCGTGGCCGGAAACACCAAGATCAGCGCCCGACGCATCGTGATCGCCACCGGCTCGTCGCCTTTCGTGCCGCCCATACCGGGGCTGGACACCGTTCCATATGAGACCAACGAGACGATCTTTGCCTTGCGCGAAAAACCCCGCCACCTGTTGGTGATCGGCGGCGGGCCAATCGGTATGGAGATGGCACAGGCCCATCGGCGTCTGGGCTGTGAAGTGACCGTGATCGAAGGTATGAAAGCGCTGGGTCGCGATGACCCAGAGGCGGCCGCAATCGTGCTCGATGCCCTGCGCAGTGAAGGTATCGAGATCGCAGAAGACGCCCTGGCAGCGGAAGTAAGAGGCACCGCAGGCGCCCTGGAAGTGGCCTGCAAGGACGGGCGCGTCTTTTCCGGCTCGCATCTGTTGGTCGCCGTCGGGCGCAAACCGAATACCGACCGCCTGAACCTCAAACTTGCAGGAATCGAAACGACAAAGGCCGGAATCAAGGTCGATGCGTCGCTCAAGACAACCAACCGCAAGGTCTATGCCATCGGCGATATCGCAGGTGGCGCGCAATTCACCCATGTAGCGGGCTATCATGCTGGAATCGTCATTCGCTCGGCGCTCTTCGGCCTGCCCGCCAAAGCCCGCGAAGATCACATCCCCTATGCGACCTACACAACACCGGAACTGGCGCAGATCGGGCTGAAAGAAGCCGAAGCGCGTGAAATTCATCGTGATAAGCTGGAAATCGCACGTTTTGACTATAGCGGCAATGACCGCGCCATTGCGGACAACAAGACCACCGGCTTCATCAAGGTGATGCTGGTCAAAGGCCGCCCCGTGGGCGTCACCATTGTCGGTCATCAGGCGGGCGAACATATTAACTTGTGGGCGCTCGTGCTGGCCAACAAGATGAAGATGAGCCAAGTTGCAGCAATGGTTTCGCCCTACCCGACAATCGGCGAGATTTCGAAACGTGCAGCAGGTGCCTATTTCTCGCCAAGGCTTTTTGATAGCAAGGGCGTGAAACGAATGGTTGGCCTGGTTCAGCGCTGGTTACCCTGAGGACAGACAGTAAGAAGGTGATGGTTTTCAAAAAGCGATCTGGATTGTCCGTCCCGGCGCCCCTTTTCTGGGAGGGCTGGCCTGTGGCAGTAAGCAACCCATGCTGAATTCGCTCTCCGGGCGCTTCCTGATCCTGACCACCATCTTCGTGATGCTGGCCGAAATCCTGATCTTCGTTCCTTCGGTCGCGCGGTTTCGCGAAGACTATCTTTTCAGCCGTCTGGAACGCGCGCAGATCGCCAGCCTCGCGCTTTTGGCCGACGAAATGATTGATCCGAGCCTCGAAGAAGAACTGCTGCGCAATGCAGAGGTGTTCAACGTGGTTCTGCGCCGTGACGAAGCACGCCAATTGATCCTGTCTGCACCAATGCCACATCCGATCGACGCCACGTTCGATTTGCGCGATGGCAAACCGATCACCCTGCTGCGCGATGCGATTGCGCGTCTTCTTGATCCCGAACCCAAGGTCATCCGCGTAATTGGGAACCCGGTGCGCGAAGCTGGGCTGTTGATCGAAGTGACAATGGAAACCGCCCCCTTGCGCAGCGCAATGATAGAATACGGAGTCCGCATCCTGTTGCTTTCTGCCGTGATCTCGGTCTTCACAGCAATCTTGCTGTTTCTCGCAGTACGTAGGTTTCTGGTCATCCCGATCAAGCGGGTGGTGCGCGACATGCAGGCCTATGCCGCCGACCCCGAAGACGCCCGCCGTATCATCAAACCGCAGGCCGGCATAACTGAGCTGCGCGAAGCCGAAGAAGCGTTGCAGTCGCTGGAAACTCAATTGACCGGCGCATTGAAGCAACGTGAGCGGTTGGCGCAGCTTGGCGAAGCGGTGGCCAAGATCAGCCACGATCTGCGCAATATCCTGACCTCGGCGCAGCTTTTCACCGACCGCATTGAAATGAGCGAGGATCCCATCGTCGAACGGATGGCGCCGAAATTGGTAAATTCAATCGCCCGTGCAGTGAACCTTTGTGAAAACACGCTCGCTTTCGGCAAGGCCGAAGAAACCGCGCCACGTCTGAGCAAGGTCGACCTGGGCGAAATCATCGACGAGGTTTTGACATCGGAAAGATTGGCCATCGGCGAGGCAGAGCTGCATCTGACGTCGGACGTTCCCGAGAACTTTCATCTGCATGCTGACCCGGAACAGCTCTTCCGAGTCGTTTCCAATCTGGTGCGCAATGCCCGACAAGCAATCCTGGCCGCCCGTCAATCCGGAGAAATCGCGATCTCTGCCTGGGAGGACGACAAGCATTGGGTGATCTGCGTTTCCGATGACGGGCCGGGGTTGCCGCCAAAAGCGCGCGAAAACCTGTTTCGCCCATTCCAAGGGGGGACGCGCAAGGAAGGCACGGGGCTGGGTCTTGCAATCTCGTCCGAGCTTATGCGGGGTCACGGGGGCAAGCTGGTGCTTGAACGCAGCGACGACAAAGGAACCAAATTTGTCATTCGTTTACCCAAGGACGGCATCAACTTCGCTGTCACCAGAACCGCCCCAACGGGAGTGGAAAAAAGCTGATTTGCCTCTTGCCAAGCGTTTCCCTTGCGGCTATCTCAAGCCCTCACGGACCGATAGCTCAGCTGGATAGAGTACCTGACTACGAATCAGGGGGTCGGGGGTTCGAATCCTCCTCGGTCCGCCACCACCCTCAAATTGTCCCCTAGAAATCAAGTCATTGGGATGGTTTTGTCCAATTGGATATGGGTGTTAGACAATTTTGTGAACCTCGCTTCTTGACATACATCTGACAGTGGAGCCTTCACGGAAGGGTTTTCTTCTATTCAAGTGATGTTTTCGCCGCGCCGAGTTACCTTGCAGACCGCGAGATTCGAAGATGAGTCGCACCACCCATGAAAATAAAAGCCGCCTCAAAATGAGGCGATTCCATGGGGCCACAACGGTCACAAAAACTTTGATCCAAAAATTGGCGATCCCGGGAGGACTCGAACCCCCAACATCCTGATTAGAAGTCAGGTGCTCTATCCAGTTGAGCTACGGGACCGCTGTGCGCCCTTTTGCCAACTCGCTTTCGCATTGGCAAGCACTTCAAGCGCCGGGCCTGCGCCGACCGTCACAATCCATGTCATCAGGGCAATAGAGCGATCAGAACTCAGTGCGACCAAGGCTCACGCCGACTGGTGGCAAAGTTCTCGCCATAGCCACCGGGCCGGATATTGGCCTTGCGCTTGTGCGGCTCGGAAACAACTGCGTCGATGCCGTGTTCGGCGGCATATTCCAGAGCCGCCTCTTTCGTCGGGAATTTCATCCGCACCTGCGCCTGCGTGTCCCCGGACGAGGTCCAGCCCATCAACGGGTCGATACTGCGCCGCTCCGATGGGGCGAACTCCAGAACCCAGAACTTGGTTTTTGCCGTCCCCGAGGACATCGCGGTTCTCGCGGGCCGAAAAATACGTGCAGGCATGGCAGGTCTCCAAATCTCGCTCAGCCCCGGTTTAACCCCGACGCCGCCCGCACGGCAAGGCGCAATTACGCCGCACACAGGTGTTTTGCGCAAGTTTCGCTAAAAGCCCAAGCAGCAAGCATTGATTGACATTGAACCGCGGGGAACGAGGGGGTGGGGTGACGGCCCTGAGACAACCAAGCTCACTGCTTGTTGTTTCCATCTTACTGTTTACGTAGGGTAAGCTGCAACCTGATTTTCGTCCCGTTTACGTCACCACATCGGGTGTTGCATGAATAAAAACAAACTGTTGCGATCAGTAACACGAAATCGGAACGGCATGACGCCAGCCTCTTCTTCGCACGCTTCTGGCGCAATCCGCTCTTTGCGTCCTCCCTGTTACAGCGCGACGCACCGCTGGAACAGAAACAGCCAACTCACCAAATCCAACCCTTCCTGCCAAGTTTGTCAGCACAATAGCTGCACCCCCCTTGAACAAGAACAAAATGTGATCAAATCTAAAGGCTCAGCCCCGGAGAGCCCAATGCCCCACGTCCATTCCGACAAATCCGCGCCGATGATGCACGCCCCGGCGCCCGACGTGAAACAACGTCAGAAACTTGAAGGCGGCAAACGCTTCGTTCTGCATACCGAATTTGAAGCCGCCGGCGATCAGCCCACCGCGATTGCCGAACTGAGCGAAGCAATCAAGGCAGGCGAGCGCAACCAAGTCCTTCTCGGTGCCACCGGCACCGGCAAGACCTTCACCATGGCCAAGGTGATCGAAGAAACCCAGCGCCCTGCAATCATCCTCGCCCCCAACAAGACCCTCGCCGCCCAGCTTTACGGCGAAATGAAAAGCTTCTTTCCCGAGAATTCCGTCGAATATTTCGTCAGCTTTTATGACTATTACCAACCCGAAGCCTATGTCGCGCGCTCTGACACCTACATCGAGAAAGAATCCCAGATCAACGAACAGATCGACCGCATGCGCCACTCGGCCACGCGCGCACTTCTTGAACGTGACGACGTGATCATCGTCGCCTCGGTGTCCTGCATCTACGGCATTGGCTCGGTCGAAACCTACGGCGCCATGACCCAGGATTTGAAAGTCGGCGGACAATATGACCAACGCGGTGTGATCACCGATCTTGTGGCGCAACAATACAAACGCAATGACCAGGCGTTTCAGCGCGGCTCCTTCCGCGTGCGCGGCGACAGTCTTGAGATCTTCCCCGCCCACCTCGAAGACCGCGCATGGCGGCTTTCCTTCTTTGGCGAAGAGCTTGAATCCATTGTCGAATTTGACCCACTGACGGGCGAAAAAACCGACACATTCGATCAAATCCGCGTCTATGCCAATTCTCACTACGTCACGCCCAAACCAACGATGCAGCAGGCGATCCAAAGCATCAAGAAAGAGCTGAAAACCCGCCTCGATCAACTGGTCGGTGACGGCAAACTGCTCGAAGCCCAACGGCTTGAGCAACGCACCAATTTCGACCTCGAAATGCTGGAAGCCACAGGCGTGTGCAACGGAATCGAGAATTATTCGCGTTACCTGACCGGGCGCGCCCCCGGCGAACCGCCCCCTACCCTCTTTGAATTCATCCCCGACTCGGCAATCGTTTTCGCCGATGAATCCCACGTCTCCGTCCCCCAGATCGGCGGCATGTATAAAGGCGACTATCGGCGCAAATTCACCCTCGCCGAACATGGCTTCCGCCTGCCCTCCTGCATGGACAACCGCCCGCTGAAGTTCGAGGAATGGGACGCCATGCGCCCGCAATCCGTCTTCGTCTCCGCCACCCCCTCAGCGTGGGAGTTGGAGCAAGCGGGCGGTGTCTTCACCGAGCAGGTCATCCGCCCCACCGGCCTTATCGATCCGCAAATCGAAATCCGCCCGGTTGAAACTCAGGTTGACGATCTGCTCGACGAAATCCGCCACGTCACCGAAAAAGGTTTCCGCGTCCTCTGCACCACCCTGACCAAGCGCATGGCCGAAGACCTCACCGAATACCTGCACGAACAGGGCATCCGCGTGCGCTATATGCACAGCGATATCGACACGCTCGAACGCATCGAAATCCTGCGCGACCTGCGCCTCGGTGCCTTTGACGTCCTCATCGGCATCAACCTTCTGCGCGAAGGCCTCGATATCCCCGAATGCGGCCTCGTCGCCATTCTTGACGCGGACAAGGAAGGCTTCCTGCGTTCTGAAACCTCGCTCATCCAAACCATCGGGCGCGCTGCGCGCAACGCCGAAGGCCGCGTCATCATGTATGCCGACCGTATCACCGGCTCCATGGAGCGCGCCATTTCTGAGACCGACCGTCGCCGCGCCAAGCAAGAGGCCTATAACATCGAGCACAACATCACCCCCGCAACGATCAAGAAAAACGTCGAGGATGTGCTCTCGGGCCTCTACAAGGGCGACACCGACATGTCCCGCGTCACCGCCAAGGTCGACAAACCCTTGCACGGCGCGAACTTGCAGGCGGTTCTGGAAGGCCTGCGCACCGACATGCGCAAAGCCGCCGAGAACCTCGAGTTCGAAGAAGCCGCCCGGTTACGTGACGAGGTCAGACGGCTTGAGGCTGTGGATCTGGCCGTGGCCGATGATCCGCTCGCGCGGCAATATGCGGTCGAGAAGGCGTCAGAGGCGGCGGTTGGATCGCGCGGGCGTTCAACGGCAGGCCGGGCCGGGCAGCATGGTGGGAATGTGAAGCGGAGGGGGAGGTGAAGTGTCGAAAAATCGTTCTGAAACCGAAGAAGTATTGCGCCGAGCTGAAGAGGTGCTTTTCGCAGCGGAAGCCGGGTTGAGCGATTTGGAAAGCACTAATGCCCGAACAAGAAATCTTGGGTTGCGGAATTTGATTGTCTTTGGGCGGTCGGTCACATTCGTAATTCAGAACCTAAGGGGAAAAGAGCCTGAGTTTGACGAATGGTACGCAGTTAAGCAAAGTGAAATGAAAGAAGACCCTGCCTTTAAGTTCTTTTTGGAAGCACGAAACAAACTTGAAAAACAAGGAAAGCTAGGCGTTTCAAGTAGCTGTCAGATACGGGCATTGACCCCAGAAACGATGAAAAATGTCGAAAAACAACCGCCTTGGGCTGATGGGTTCGTGATTGGCGATAGGTTAGGAGGCACAGGCTGGACTAAGAAGCTGCCAAACGGTGATGAACTAACATATTATGTCGACTTACCAACAGAAATCGGAAAGGTCGAACAGAGGTTTATGGACTTCGAAGGGTATTTAAAAGATGGGTTGAGCGAAAAAACTGTAGATGAATTGTCAAGACACTATGTCGAAAAGCTTGCTGAAATACTCGACTCCGCAAGAAGCAGATTCCTAAAAGAAGACGCCTCTCAGAGGCTCAAAGGAAAACGTCTTCCGTCCTACATACGCATTGTCAAATAGCACGGGTGATCGACAAATCCAAAACTCACGGCACTCATTCGCTTGACGATTCAACAATTCCTATTGCCGAGAGTTGCGTTGAAAAGGCTCTTTTCGGAGTAGTGTGCCACTCATAGGGTGGGTTTCCCCCGATGCACAACCCTACTCCCCCAACCCCAACCGCTCCAGAAACGCCACAGACTCCGGCACGCGTGAAAAATCGTTGATCTCCACAATCAAATGCGGCGCCACGTCCAACGCACCCAAAGCCGCAAACACAGCCGGAAAATCAATCGAGCCCTCCCCCAAAACCCAATGCCGGTCGGCAAACCCATCCGCATCCTGCAAATGCACATGGCCCAGCATTTCCCCGGCGTCCGTCACAAACTCCGCCACGCTCGGCGCTCCCGCCGAAACATGCGCCCACTCCGCATGACCCGTATCAACCGACAGCCGCAAAGCCGCGCTATCCGCCGCCTCAACCACCGCGCGCCGCAACGCAGGCTCTGTATCCTTGATGTTCTCCACCACCATCTCGACGCCCGCCGCCTCGGCCCGCTTCAACGCCGGCCCCAACGTCTCCAAGATCGCCGCAACAGACTTCGCGCGATCCTTCGGCCCATTATCAAGATTGTTCGCATCCCAGGCATCATAAGGCGAATGAATGACCATCTGGCGCGCATTTAACCGCTCACAGACCTCCAACGCCTGATCCAGCCGCGCCCGCACAACGCCGCGCACCTCGCGGTCCTTCACGTTCAGCTCAAACCCCGAAAACGGCCCATGTATGCCCAGCCGCCCGTTCCACCCCTTCAGCTTCGCCAAGGCCATGTCGATAAACGGCTGCGGGTTGCGCAAAATATCCGCCATGCAGAATTCCGGCAGTTCCAGATCGCGGTTCTTCTCGAATAACCAATCGCGGTGCCGGTCCAGATCCAGCACGCTCAATTGCGCGCCGATCACAGGTTTCTCGCTCATCGGGCCGTCCTTCTGTCAGGGCATATCAGCAACCCTTGCACGCCCCGTTAAAATCCACAAACCCTGCCATGATGATACCACGGCCCGGCCCAATGCGCCCACAGTCAGTCGAAATCGAAAATCTCGGCCAGGATCGACTTGCGCCGCTTCTTGCGCGAATAGCGATGATCGTCATCATCCGAATAGCGCCCGCGATAGCGCTTGTCCTTCCCGCGCTCCGCTTCGCGATATGGCTCGCGCCAGACCTGCGGATCAGGTGCCGCGCCTGGTGCTTCAGGTGCAGGAGGTGGCGCAGGTGCCGGATCAGGCAGCGCCATCGCGCCCGCCGCCTTGTCGATGATCTTGTCCAACTCGCCGCGATCCAGCCAGACACCCCGACAGCGCGGACAATAATCTATCTCGACGCCATGGCGTTCCGTCATCACCAGGGTTTCATCGTCAATCGGGCACTTCATCGGCAGGCTCCTTTACTATGGCCTTCTGATATGGGAAGCGCCCCGGCCTGCCGCAACACCCCGATCACGGGGCAAAGGGTGGGCAATCTGCCCACCCCGCGCATTTCTTATCGCAGCACATGCACCGCACATTTGGCACGACGCACCACGCGCGCCGCCGTCGAACCGAGGAAATAATCGGTGATATCGGGACGATGCGAGGCCATCACGATGCAATCCACCTTCGCGCTGTCGGCATAATCCAGGATCGAGCGCGCTGAGTGGCCCTCAACCACCTTGACCGATATGTCCGATGCTGCGCCGATCTCGGCCTTCATCGCGGCCTCGACATCGCGCAAGGTCTTTTCCAACTGCCCTTCCGGTAAATGCGCCGAGACATAGCCCGGCATCGCCTCGATCACGGTCAACGTGGTGATCTTGGCCCCGTCCGCCGCCAGCGCCCGCGCCACTTCAAGCACGCCTTCGGTGCTCGGGTCGTGATCCGCCGCAATCGGTACCAGTATGTTCTTATACATGTCGTTTCTCCTTTGACATCTTGTCTGTTTGACTCTTGCCGTTCTCAAATGCGTTTCGCGACCAGGTTGAAATTCGACCTGCCACAAAACGCGCTAAACCGGATGATGTGGTTGGCGCTTGGCAACACACCCGCAACTCATGTTTCCCTCGAAACGTTTTGGCACCCGCCCGCCCTCAACGCAACACATGCACAGAACAGCGGGCATGGCGCACTACATGGGCCGCGGTCGAGCCGAGAAAATAGTCCTGCAATCCCGGCCGATGCGAGGCGATCACGATGCAATCCACCGCCCTTTCGTTTGCATAGTCCAAAAGCGCGCGCGCGGCATGACCTTCGATCACGACAGTGCGCGCATCCGGCAGATCTTTGGCCAGCTTGTCGAGCCCGGCCTGCACCGCTTCGCGCGCCTGTTCGAGATACCCCGTCGAGGCCTGGGTCAGCGCATAGGCCGGTATCTGCTCAATAACGTGAAACAGGGTAATCGTCGCGCCGTCCGCCGCCAACGTGCGCGCTGCGCGAACCGCTTCACTCGCATTGCGATCCCCATCGAATGAAACCGGAACCATGATGTTGGAATACATCGCGCCACTCCTTCTGCTGTTGGCCACATATTGCATCATGTGTGACCAAACCACATTGATGCAAGTCATGCGTTTCGCGCGCATCTGGCCACTGCCCGCGCCCTGCCCGTCCGGCACGCACCTCGTCACCGATACCGCCCGCCATCAGTGCTTCGTTTCCTTGCCACGCATATGCGGGCGCGCTAGCCTTAGCCATGCTTGTCGTCGCCAAATTTCTCGGGGTTTTCATCGTCGCCGTTGTGGCGGCGATCGCCCTTGCCCGGCTGCTGTTTCCGCTGCCCGACGTTTCCGGGCGCAGCCCGAGCCAAGCCGCGCCCGCTCGCGACAATACCCGGCTGGGCCGCCTCATGCAGAGAAGTGCCAATGCTCATCCCGGCAAGTCCGGCGTCGCACCTCTGTTCTCGGGGCGCGATGCCTTGTCCAGCCGCCTTGCCCTGATCAACGCCGCCGAGCAATCCATAGATGCGCAATATTACATCTGGCACGATGACACCTCCGGCATCCTGTTGCTTGCAGCGCTGTGGCGTGCGGCGCAGCGTGGCGTTCACATCCGCCTGCTGCTTGATGACAATGGCGTGCACGGGCTCGAATCCTTCATGGCCGCGCTGAACGATCAGGATCGCTTTCAGATCCGCCTGTTCAACCCCTCCACCGTGCGCAGGTTCAAACTTCTCGGCTATTCGTTCGATTTCATGCGGATGAACCGCCGGATGCACAACAAGTCGCTGATCGTCGATGGCGCCGTGGCAATCGTCGGCGGGCGCAACATCGGCGACGAGTATTTTCAGCTCGGCAACGAGATCTTCTTTTTCGACATGGATGTTCTAGCCACCGGCGCTATCGTTCCCGAAACCGCTGAGGTGTTCGATCAATACTGGAACAGCGCCTCGGCATTTGAGGTCGAGCGCATCATCAAGGCCCCCGGCGACATGGCCGGGTTTCTCACCCGTGTTGAAACCGTCAAGAACAGCCCCGAAGCCGCCGATGTACTGCAGGACGCGCAGAGCGACATCGCGCGCTACCTGCCCGACCTCGATCATCTGGAATGGACCGATGTAGAGCTTGTCGCCGACGATCCGGTCAAGGGCCAGGGCACCGCCCGTCGCGACCAGTTGATGATCACCCGGCTGGGCAAGATTCTCGGCGGAGTCTCGGCGCGGCTCGATCTGGTGACGGCCTATCTGGTTCCCGGAGTCCAGGGGACACGACTGCTCACCGATCTTGCGCAGAACGGGGTAGAGCTGCGGATTCTGACCAACGCGATGAGTACCACCGATGTGTTGCTGGTCCACGCCGGATATTCCAAATATCGCCGCAAGCTGCTGCGAGCCGGTGTCGCGCTCTATGAACTCAAACGGCACGCCAACGGCGCAACTGTGGCGGACCAAAAGATCCTTCCCTTCGGCATTTCCGGCGCCAGCCTGCATGCTAAAACCTTCGCGGTCGATGACACCAGGATTTTCATCGGCTCATTCAATTTTGATCCGCGCTCGGCCATGTTGAATTGCGAAATGGGCTTCCTGATCGACAGCCCCCACTTGGCCCGCCGCCTCAGTCAGAGTTTCGATACCGAGATCGACAATGTCAGCTACCGCCCCAACCTTACCCCCGAGGGCAAGATGGTTTGGCACGAGACCGACGCAGACGGCAAACAAATCACCTATCAGGAAGAGCCCGAGGCAACTCGGCTGCAACAAGTCTCAGTCGCACTCATCGGCGTTCTGCCGATCGAGTGGCTTCTCTAAAGCCGCACTCTCAGTCGTAAGACGCGACCACGTCATACATGACTGGCTCAAAGCTCTTGCACATCTCGGCGATCTTGCGGTTGCGCTCGCGCATCTCCGACGTGCGCAGCATCGCCTGAAAATCCTCGCGTCGCTCCCATTGCGAATAGTTGGCAATCCGGGTTTGCGCGTCGTTGATATGCAGCCCCGCGCCGATGAATCCGGGCTGTTTCGAGATGAATTCGTCATAGGCAGTGTTTAACGCTTCCATCAGGTCTTGCGCCGTGCCGGGGGTCATCTCAAAGGTGGTGATCACGGTCTGGAACGTGTTGTTCTTGGCAATCTTCGGCATCTCTGACTTCCTCAATCTGCGCGTCTCAGGAACAAGACTAATAGATTGCTGTCGCCTGTGAAACACCTCTTTGTTGCGCCGGTGACGCATCCCCCCTCGCCCCAGATTGCCCGGTTTCGTTAACCTCTCGTTTACCAAGTCTAAGATACCATCAACGCCAGACATGTCCGAACCACCCGACCGACGTCTGGTTCAGGGCGTGTGACCAAACGCGTTCAGCGCTCAAATACTTCGGGCGTGTGGCCTTTCCCCGGTTGGCTGGGTTCGAATGCTCAACGCGCCCGAACAAGGAAAGGCCGGTGCATGAGTCGCCCCGCGACCCCATTTCGCCTCTGGCGGGCGGCCCTGACGACGCTCTGCCTGGTGTTGATCATCTGGGCACCCGCGCCGCTCGCTGCCGGGGCATGGCCACGCGAGAAGGGGCACGGTTTCATCTCGTCCACCTCCCGGGTATCTGCCAACCGCGCCGCGGGGCCCTATTCGATCTATTCCACCACCTATCTCGAATACGGGCTCGGCCAGGATCTGACGCTGGGGCTGGATATCGGCCATGGCGTATCGGGCGCATCCAAGGCCGTCTTGTTCCTGCGCCGCCCGTTGGGCGAATTGGCCCCCGGTCATATCGTCGCCGCCGAACTCGGCATCGGGCGCATCGCCGGCGAAGCTGCGCTGCGACCAGGCCTGAGCTATGGTCACGGGTTCAGCTTTCGGAATGGCCAAAGCGGCTGGATCTCCATCGAAAGCGTTGCTGAAATTCGCCTCACCTCACGGCGCACTGATTACAAGGCCGACTTCACGCTCGGCTTCAATCACGGTGATCGCTTCAAATCCATCTTCCAACTCCAAACCGGGGTTAGCTACGGCGACCCGCCTTTCGCGCGCTTCGCCCCCTCGCTGGTGATGCGGTTGGGCAAATTCGGCCATATTGAGCTGGGCCTGAGCGCCGACCTCACGGGCGGCGATCAGTTCGGTGTGCTGGCAAGCTTCTGGCGCGATTTCTGACATCTTGCGCTGACGAACCCTAGCCGGGGTACTTTAGCCCCGTGGCGTCTTCAGCCCACGCCCAAAGCCGTGCCGCCTCACCCTCTCCAAGTGCCGCCTGATCGACCACGGCAAGACCGGGCTTGCCCGCCCGCTCCCCCGGACCATCCGGTCCCCAATACTGCCCACCGGCCACATCGGGCGACGTCGCCGCAACCAGCGCCGGGGCCACCCCCTCGGCCGGGGTCATCATCGTAATATCCGCCGGGATATGGCCCAGATTGCGCGTCAACTCCGTCTGGCTCACCCCCGGATGCGCCGCAAGCGACAAAACACCGCTTCCGCTCGCGCGCAACCTGCGATCCAGCTCCAGCGCAAACATCAGATCGGCCAGCTTGCTCTGACCATATTCGCGCCACTGGTCATAAGGTTTTTCCAGCCGCAGATTGTCAAAATCAATCGCCGCGCCCCTATGCCCAATGCTCGACATCGAAACAACCCGCGCCCCCGGCGTGGCATTCAACAGATCAAACAGATGCCCCGTCAGCGCGAAATGCGCGACGAAATTCACCCCGAATTGCGTCTCAAACCCATCTTCCGTCTGCCCCGCAGGCGGCACCATGACCCCGGCATTGTTGATCAGGATATCAAGCCGCTCGTGCCCCTCGCAAAACCCTTCCGCAAACGCCTTGACCGACGCCAGACTGTTGAGATCAACAATCCCCGCCTCCAATGACGCACCCGCAACCTCGCTGGCAATCTTTTCAATCGCACCGCTCACCTTGTCGCGGCTGCGCCCGGCCACAACGACATGCAAGCCCTCTTTGGCAAGCGCGCGCGCCATCTCAAACCCCAACCCGGTGTTGGCCCCCGTTATCAATGCCGTTTTCTGCTTCATATCCATCACGCTCTCTTCGCTGCCCCGCCTCATAGTCCGAAAGTCACCTTGGCATGGTGGGTATCCATGTATTCCTTCATGCGCTTGATACGCCCATCCGCAATCTCAAACACGAAATGATAAAGGTTGTCATAAACGCTTCCCATCGCCGTCGTGGCCTTCATATGCGCTTCCGCCGCAACCTTGTCGGCTTCGGCAATCATACCCGTAACCGCAAAATCCGCCCCATTCGGGAACATGTCACCGCCGCTGCCGAAAAAGCCGATAAAGAACGCTTTGTCGTGCTCCCCCGCCGTTTGCAGATAGTCCGGCTTCCCGGCAATCCACCAGCTAAAATCATCAGTTGTCATCGCGTCCAGCGTCTCAACATCCGACACGCGCATGGCCTCAATAAACTTTGCCACTAAATCTTTGCTGGGCATTTGCCTCTCCCTATTGGTTGACACCCAACAACATGACGCCCAAGCTTTACCTTCGCAAGAAGGCACACTATTGGTTCCTAGGAACCGAAATGTAAGTAATGCATGAAACAAGGGGAAAGACATGGCAGAAAAGACGTTTGAAGACTTCATTCAATGCCCCTTCCACCTCGCGATGAGCATGCTGGAAGGCCGCTGGAAGTTCGCCATCCTCTATGTGTTGTCATCCCGCGGAACCCTGCGCTTCAAAGAACTTGAACGCGCCATCCCCGGAATTTCCACCCGTATGCTGACAAAAGAACTCAAACATCTTCAAGAGCATGGCATAGTCAATCGCGTCCCCTATGCCACCGTCCCGCCCAAGGTCGAATATTCCCTGACCGACATCGGCAAAAGCACCGCGCCGGTCATTGAAGCGATCAGCCAATGGGGCGAACACTACATCGACTCGGTGAAAGCCCGGAAGCAACAGCCCAGCGCGCCAATTCCCGCATCTGCGCCGGCACACGCCAAAACCGGCTAAACCCACAGGCTGCCGCGCCCACGCCCTCCGCCACACCACCCAAAAGGGCGCCCATTACGAGGCGCCCCTTCCCTTCATTCAAACCCAAACCAAACCTGCCCTCAGTCCATGCGCACCTTCACGGCCACCTCGCCGCGCAACGCCTGATCCCAGACAACCTCGATCTGGTCGTCATTCTCCCCCTTTTTGAGGTTCACGTAGGGCTGCACATGGCGCACCGCACCCGCAGCGTCCAAGATCGCGCCAATCGGCTGCACCGATTCCACATTGCGTGCGTAGCCGCCAAACGGCAGGTTGGGCGCGCAATTCACCGTCCAGACCTGCGCCGCGCTGGCTTGGCTGTGGTTCACCAACAGCGGATTGGACGCCGGATTGTCGATTAGTTTGAACATGTTGTCGCTAAAGGTCACGTTCACGGTGCGATCATAATTGAGATCGGCAAAGCTGGTATCCACGCGCTCGACCCGCTCGATATTGCCGCCGATGGTGCGGAACAGATTGCCCTGCACCACCACATGATTAAGGTAATGCCCCGCACCATAGGGCTTGACCACGATGAACGAGAACCACGGCGCGACATGGCTGGTCAAAAACACGTTGTCGCTGACATTCAATTGGCTGAACGACAATTCCGAGGAATATTCCGGCGCGTTGTCGTGCTCGTTGGTCCATTCAAGGAAGCAATTGTCGACATAATTGCCATTCACAATCGCGCGCGTGTTGGGCGCGGTAAACACGATCCCCGCCATGCGCAGCCCGTTTGACGCATCATCCCCTTGAAAGAAATGGTTGCCCGTGATGATCGACCCGGTGCCCGCCATCACCGCAAAATGGCGAAACCGCGTCGAGCGGTTGTCGCGCAGCTTCACATCACTGCCCGCCGTATTCATCACAATCGAGCGGCGGTTCTGCGCCAACACCCCGGTCTCCTCCGACAAAAACTGACAGCGATCTACCGTCAGCCCCTGACACCCCTCGCCGGGGCTGGTGATCCCGCGATCCCTGGGCCGGGTGATGAAACAATCGCTGATCCGAAAGGCCACCCCCGTGGGCGCCAGCATGATACCGCTTGAGCGCCCGCCGCACTGAAACTCGATATCGGTCAGACCCAGCTTGTCGATCCGCGCAAACCCGCTGAAATCAAGCAGGTATTTGAACCGTCGAAAGGTGAAATTCTGCGTGCCATCGGCGTCATAAAGCTCACAGTTGAGCGTGATCTCCTGCGTCGCCACATTCTTCGCGCGCACATAGACCTCGCGGCCCACGCCCGTGCCTTCAACCAAAGATCCCACCGCGATATTGGCAACATTCACCACCCCGGAAAGCTTGCGCCCGTCAGTGGGGGAATAGCTCGCCACGCTGGTCACCACATCCTCATCCCAGGCGGCAGTGTCACGCGCATCAAACTGCCCGTTACGGATCACCCGGCGGGTGGCATAGGTGGTGCGATTGGGCGCCGCAGCACTCAAATCAATCGGCTCGGATACCACGACGACGCGCCCGCCCATATCAAGCGATTCATGCCCCGACCCGCCCAAGAGCGATTGAAACGCCTTCTTGAAGGCCAACACATCATCGCCGAATGCGTCGATATAGGCAGGAAGATCAAAATTCCGGGTCAGCGAAAACACCGCCGTATCAGGCATCGTGACCGTGCCCTCAAACTGCACCCGGCTCTCGAATGTCATGGACTCCCCCAGGTGATAAACCCCCGCAGGGACCACCACAGTGCGCCCTGCCGCATCCGCATCCGCCGCCTCGAACGCGGCCAGATCGTCGCTGACCCCATCGCCCAGCGCGCCATAATCACGCACATCCACCGTTCCCATCATGTCGCGCAAAAAGGCGCTGGTGATATCCTCGATGACAATGTCGTCGATCCGCACGATCCCGCCCGACGGTCCGCTCAGATCAAGCCCGAAATGGCCATAGAGCGCCGCCGCGCCCCACACCATATCGACCCCGCCACGTCGGCCCGCACCGACAATCGCGCTCACCTCGACAACCTCGCCATAGCTGGACAATACCGTGGCAGGCCCGGTTTCGATCAAACCGGGCACATGCGCGCCGCCCGCGCCCCCGGCCCAGGCCGCGATGCGCACGGCGGGCAGGTTGCCACTCATCGCCTTAACCCGCGCGGTGATGCGCAGGTAACAGCCCGGCAACAGCGGCGTTTCGCCCATATAGCGCAGCTTTTGCGTGGCATCGACCTTCTGCAATTCCATGCAACCGGCGAAGTCCTGATCCGCAACCACAAAGGCCGCGTTCATCGCATTTTCGTAAGTGTCCGAGCCTGGCGTGCCATCCTGGCGCGACCATACATCAAGTCCGTTCGCGAATGCGGGCGGCATAAAGACCACACCATCGGTAATCGCCTTGTTCATAAGGTTCCCTTTCCACACCCTGCGGCGGGCGCAGAGGGTTGCTTGTTGCAAATTCCATCACGTCCCGCAGCACAACCGCCCGGACAGGAAAGGGAGCTATCAATCTTGCATTAACGACGCCTGAGACCACCGTGACGGTGCCCATGCAAATGGCACCGCACGCGCAACACCACCGCGCGCTGGTTTCAGGCTTTTCGTTAATGATTTGTGAATGTCAGACGACAGCCGGGAGTCAGCCGGATGTCAGCCGGGAGTCATACAGTGGTTTTGACCGGACAAAAGCGGTTAACCTGTCGGGACGGTGCACCACCCGGCAACACCCGGCGCGCGCTCGATACTGGCGCAGGGCAGAGTTTCACCCCGCCACACGTCACACGTCACGCCGCGATCACGCGCTCAGGCGTTCCTTGATCATCGGGCCGACAGCGCCGAAATCCATCTGGCCGGTGAACTGCGATTTCAACTCGCCCATCACCTTGCCCATGTCGCGGATCGAACTGGCTTCGACCTTGGAAATCGCTGCACTCACTGCCGCCTGAACTTCCTCATCCGACAGCTTGCGCGGCAAGTATTCCTCGATGATCACGATCTCATTGCGTTCGCGCTCGGCCAGATCCAGCCGCCCGCCCTCTTCATAGGCACGCGCGCTTTCCTGGCGTTGCTTCACCATCTTGCCAAGGATTGCCAAAATCTCGGTATCGTCGACCCCGCCGTCTTTGCCTTCGCTGCGCGCCGCGATTTCGCGATCCTTGATCGCGGCATTGATCAAACGAAGGGTCGACAGCCGATCAACTGCCCTATCCTTCATCGCCTGTTTCAATGCGCCAAAGATGCGCTCTCTAAGATCCATCTCTACCAGCCTTATGGTTTGCAAGAATTACGATCCTTACCCAATGGGGCCGCGTCATGCAAGTTTTGCGCGCGCGCCCATAACGCTACGACACCCGACGCCAATTCGCGTCAAATCCAGAGCAAAAAAAGGCGTTTTGCCGATCATGCCCCCTATGCCTTTCCAAAAGCCCGACATGCTCAATCCAAACCCCCTGCCCCCTTGACGCTTACGGGGTCCGGGCCTAGGTTCCGCCAAATTCCCCCGGAGAGACTCGCATGGCGCTCGACAACCATAATCGCCCCACCGCCTGCCTGGCGCTGGCTGACGGCACCTTGTTTTTCGGCCATGGCTTTGGAGCCACCGGAATGACCACCGCCGAGCTTTGTTTCAATACCGCCATGACCGGCTATCAGGAAATCATGACCGATCCCTCCTATGCCGGACAGGTCGTGACCTTCACTTTCCCCCATATCGGCAATGTCGGGGTCAACCCCGACGATGACGAAACCGGCGATCCCGTGGCCTCGGGCATGGTGGTGAAATGGGATCCGACCGAGCCCAGCAATTGGCGCGCCGCCGAGCCGCTTTCGGGTTGGCTGGCTGCACGCGGGCGCATCGCCATCGGCGGCGTCGATACCCGCCGTCTGACCCGCGCGATCCGCCAACAGGGCGCGCCGCATGTCGCATTGTCATACGACCCGGAAGGCAAGTTCGACATCGAAGCACTGGTCGCTGCCGCGCGCGGCTTTGCCGGGCTCGAAGGCATGGATCTCGCAGCCGAAGTAAGCTGTGCGCAAAGCTATCGCTGGGATGAAATGCGTTGGGCCTGGCCCGATGGCTATCCGCGCCAGGACGCGCCGAAATACAAGGTCGTGGCTATCGATTACGGTGCCAAGCGCAATATCCTGCGCTGCCTTGCATCCGTGGGCTGCGATGTCACCGTCTTGCCCGCCAGCGCCACAGCCGACGAAGTCCTGGCGCATTCCCCCGATGGCGTGTTCCTCTCCAACGGCCCCGGTGATCCGGCGGCCACCGGCGTTTATGCCGTGCCGATGATCCGCGACATTCTGGATCGCACCGATGTGCCGGTCTTTGGTATCTGCCTCGGCCATCAGATGCTGGCGCTCGCGCTGGGTGCCAAGACGGTCAAGATGAATCACGGCCACCATGGCGCCAACCATCCGGTAAAGGATCTGGAAACTGGCAAGGTCGAGATCACCTCGATGAACCACGGCTTCACGGTCGATAGTCAAAGCCTGCCCGCGGGCGTGCTGGAAACACATGTTTCACTTTTTGACGGTAGCAATTGCGGTATTCGGATTGAAGACCGCCCCGTCTGGTCGGTGCAATACCACCCCGAAGCGTCTCCCGGCCCGCAAGACAGCTTCTATTTGTTTGAGCGTTTTGCCGCAGAAATGGAAAAACGCGCCGCCTGAGCGCGTTTTTTCCTTATCTCAGGGTGAGTAGGTTAAGTTGCATTAACCTTTACGTAAGGTAAGCCCGACGTAACCCAGTCAGAATTTAACCAAATTTTAACAAACTTGAAGGCTTTCTAACCCTTGGGACAATCCCACCTCCGGGTGGATCAAGGGTTAGGAAAACCAATGCAGCAAGCGCGTCATCTTCCCGACGGGCGGCAAACCGGCGATGATTTCGGCCGCTATCTCCTCGGTTCCGGCCTGATCACTGCCAGCGCGCTTCTTGAGGCGCGCAACATTCAAGCCAACTGCCGGACCTCACTTGATCGCATCCTGATTTCCGAAGGTCAGTTCAGCGCCGATGAGATGATAACTGCCCTGTCGCGGTTCCACGGCCTGCCCCGTGTCGATCTTGCCCGCGCCCCAGCAACCCCCGAGCTTGCCAAGCTGATCCCGCTGCGGCTCTGCCTCAACCACAGTGTCCTGGCCTGGCGCCGTTCTGCCGATGGCACCAGCCTGCGTATTGTGGCCTCTCGACTCGAGGATTTCACCCACGTTCTCAGCCTCATGGGTGAGCGTGCGCCGCAGGCCGAGCTCGTCCTCGCCCCGGCCTGTGATATTCAGTCTGAACTGGCGCGAATCCACCGCGAAACGCTTACCGCAAACGCCTCGGCGCGTGTGCCAATCTCTGAAAGTTGCCGCAATTGGCAACCCGCCGGACGTCGCCGTCTCGGCCTCACATTGCTGGGCGTCGCACTGCTCCTCGCCCTCACTCTCTGGCAGCCCACCTATGTCTTTGCCGCCCTCGCACTCTGGGCCAGTTTCACACTGCTTGTCGCGGCCGGCTTGCGGCTTGCGTCCTATGTCGCGCATATGTCCGCTCCCAGTGCCCAACCCGGCCTCGCGCCGCCAGCCAGCCAAAGCGCACAACCGCGCGTTTCGGTACTGGTGCCGCTTTTCAAGGAAACCGAAATCGCTCAGCATCTTGTCGCCCGCCTGAGCCGACTGACCTACCCCAAACCACTGCTCGATGTGGTGTTGGTACTCGAGGAAAACGACGCGCTCACACGGCAAACCATCGACGGCTGCTCGCTGCCACCCTGGATCCGTGTGGTCGAAGTGCCCGAAGGCGTGCCCAAGACGAAACCACGTGCAATGAACTATGCGCTCGATTTCTGCGATGGCGATATCGTCGGGATCTGGGATGCCGAGGACGCCCCCGACCCCGATCAGATCGACCGCGTGGTCGAACGTTTCGCGCAGGTGCCCAAAGACGTCGTCTGTCTGCAAGGCGTGCTGGATTACTATAACAGCCGACAGAACTGGTTGGCGCGATGTTTCACGGTGGAATACGCCGCATGGTTCCGTCTGATGCTGCCTGGTATGGCGCGGCTCGGGCTGGCTATTCCGCTGGGCGGCACCACGCTCTTTTTTCGCCGCGACGTGCTTGAAATCTTGGGCGGTTGGGATGCGCATAACGTCACCGAAGACGCCGATCTCGGCTTCCGACTGGCGCGCCATGGCTACCGAACCGAAATGATCACCACCACGACCGGCGAAGAGGCAAATTGCCGATTCTGGCCTTGGGTGCGCCAACGTTCACGCTGGCTCAAAGGCTATATGGTCACTTACCTCGTGCACATGCGAAACCCGCTCAAGTTCTATCAACAGATGGGGCACCTGAAGTTCTGGGGCTTTCAGGCGCATTTCATTACCGCCCTGTCGCAATTCGTTCTTGCGCCGTTTCTATGGTCTTTCTGGCTGGTTCTGTTGGGCTTGCCACACCCGCTCGACCCGCTCATGCCACGGTCGTTTCTGCTGGGTTTCGGGCTGTTCTTCCTGTTGGTCGAGGTCATCACCATCCTGGTCAACGCCACTGCCGTGTCTGGCCCGAAACACCGGCATCTTCTGGCTTGGGTGCCGACACTGCATTTCTATTATCCGATCGGCGCCATCGCAGCTTACAAGGCGCTTTTCGAATTGGTGTTTCAGCCGTTCTTCTGGGACAAGACCCAACACGGTCATTCCCTCGACAGCGCCAACGCCCTAGCCTTCGACAGCCCGCGCATCGAGCTTGAGCCGGGTCACGAAAGCCTGTGAAATGTGATCTTTGAGGGCGCGTTGCGCGCGGTCTTCGTCACGCGCCTCAATCGCGGCGACAATTGCGGCGTGCTCATCCATCGCCGTTTCGCCGCGCCCTTCGACAGCCAGAGATGTGGTCTCCATCAAGGCCATGGACTGATGCACAAGGTTAAGCTGTTGCACCAGAAATCGGTTATGCGACGCAAGATGCAATTGCCGATGAAACCGCCGATTGGCCCGCGCCAGCGCCGCAGCATCTGCCGTCAACTTCTTGTCCTCTGCCACCATCTCGCGCAGCACGCGCACCTCTTCATCGGTGGCATGTTTCGCCGCCAGCCTTGCAGCCAATCCCTCCAGCTCGGCGCGCACCACATAAAGCTCGGCCATCTGGTTGTGATCCAGCGACGCCACGATCAGACTGCGCCCGTCACGGGTCAGAAGTTGCTGAGTTTCCAGCCGTTGCAACGCCTCGCGGATCGGCGTGCGCGACACGCCGAATTTCTCCGCCAGATCACTCTCCACCAACCGATCTCCCGGCTCAAACTCTCCTACGTCGATCGCCTCCAACAAGAGCGAATAGGCGTCTTTCTGCGCTGATCTGGCCTCTTTCATCTCAATCCCTTGTATTCCCCGGCCCGACTAGACCCCTAAACGGTCCATGCTTCAAGCCCTATGCCCGCAGACTGCGCCATTGCACCACAGCCCAACCCGTCCTAGGCTTGGTCCATGCCAAAATCGCACTTCTCTCATGTCACATATTGGGTCTTTGACCTCGACAATACGCTTTACCCGCCACAAGCGCGGCTTTTCGATCAGATCGAAGTCAGGATGACGCAATACGTGATGGATGCCTTGGGCATAGACCGTCCCCGCGCCGATCATTTGCGCAAGCATTACTGGCACAAATACGGCACCACGCTGGCCGGGCTGATGCAGGAACATGATGTCGATCCCACGCCCTATCTGACGCATGTTCATGAAATCTCGCTCGACCATCTCGAAGCCGACACCAAGCTCCGCCAAGGGATCGCGGCCCTACCGGGGCGCAAGATCGTTTACACCAACGGCTCAGCCCCCTACGCCGAACGGGTGATCGCGGCGCGTGGTCTCTCGGGCATTTTCGATGCGATCTATGGCGTTGAACATGCCGATTTTCATCCCAAGCCCGATGCCCGTGCATTTGAACGCGTCTTTACCCGCGATGGTCTGACACCTTCGCAAGGTGCGATGTTCGAAGATGATCCGCGCAACCTCGCCGTCCCGCACCAATTGGGCATGTGCACCGTTCATGTCGCCCCCGCGGCCAAAGCGGCGGCACATATCCATCACCATACGGTTGATCTCACTGATTTTATTACCCGGCTGACAGACTAACCCGGCCGGAGCCAGAAAACCCACCCAGATGCGGCAAAATGCATCTGGGATTCACGTTCAGAAGCAATACGTGTTGGTTTATAAGCCTGCCCAAGACCCAACCCAACGGAGAACGTGCTCATGACCCCAGCCAACACACCCGATTCCGATACCCCGCACAGCGCCGACGACAAAGCCGAAAACGCTCTCGCGGCAAAGATCATTTTCGCAGTTCTGATGGTGCTCGTCGCTTGGGGGATGGCGATCTTCGCATGGGGTGTTCCCGCGCTCTATTTACCCGCCGTAGCGTTGGTGCCCGTAATCTACATTGCGCTCATCGCCATGGCCCGAGGATAGAATTAGCCATCCTTCAAAACCCGATGCCACTTGGCTTTCCCCAAGCCTACGGCATAGGCTGCTCGCAAGAAAAGGGGCACAGAAATGAGCACTGGTGAAATCGACATTCTGGTATCTGGCGGGGGTGTGGCCGGGCTTGCGGCGGCGGCAATCTTCGGCACGGCCGGGTTTTCTGTGATATGCGTCGACCCCGCCCCGCCGATCACCGAGCGCGATGCGCAAGGTTCTGATCTGCGCACCACAGCGTTCCTGCAACCGGCACAAGCGCTGCTCGATCATGCCGGGTTGTGGGCGCGTCTTGCGCCCTATGCCGCCGACCTGCAAGTCATGCGCATCGTCGATGCCGGCGGCGATACCCCAGAGCCTCGCCTCAGCCGCGAATTCAACGCCTCTGACATATCCGATAAACCGTTTGGATGGAACCTGCCCAACTGGCTCTTGCGGCGCGAGATGGTGGCGCGGCTTGACCAACTCCCAAATGTCGATTTCCGCCCCGGCGTCGCTACTACCCGTCTTTTTACCCGCACAGGAGAGGCGAGAGTACATCTCTCTGATGGCGAAACCCTGCGAGCGCGGCTGATAATCGCCGCCGATGGCCGCAATTCCCCAATGCGCGAAGCCGCACACATCCCTGTAAAAACAACTCGCTACGGACAGATTGCACTGGCCTTCGCGGTGACCCATCCAATTCCGCACAACAATGTCTCGACCGAGATTCACCGCTCCGGTGGCCCATTCACGCTTGTGCCCCTGCCCGATTACAACGGCTTGCCCTCCTCGGCTGTCATCTGGATGGAGCGCGCCGCCGAGGCCCAGCGTCTCGCCGCGCTCGATGAAGCCGAATTCGAGGCCGAGATGACCGCACGGTCCTGCGCCCTATTTGGCCCGCTCACTCTGGAGTCACGACGCACCAGCTGGCCCATTATCAGCCAATTGGCCGAACGAATGTCATCCGAGCGATTGGCGCTTGTGGCCGAAGCTGCTCATGTGGTGCCCCCCATTGGCGCACAAGGGCTCAACATGTCCTTGGGAGATATGCGCGTATTGCTCGATCTGGCACTGGCCAATCCACCAGACCTGGGCAATCACGCCATGCTGGAAACCTATCACCGCCGCCGCCATTTCGAGGTGCGCGCCCGCGTCACAGGAATTGATCTGCTCAACCGCGCTTCGATGGTTGAGGCCCACCCGCTACGCGACCTGCGCGCGCTCGGCCTCAACGCGATTTATTCGCTACCACAAGTGCGCAAGACGATGATGCAACTCGGCCTTGGCACCCGTGGATAAGAGCGCTCAAAGCACCTTGTTCAACACCGCCTCAAGCCGCCCCAGCGTCGCAGGCACATCATAAAGCTTGTCCAACCCGAACAGCCCCAACCGAAACGTGCTGAATCCCTCCGGTTCATCACAGGCCAGTGGCACCCCGGCAGCGATCTGCATCCCTTCCGCGGTGAATTTCTTACCATTCTGGATCTCGGGATCAGACGTATAGCTCACCACAACACCCGGCGCCCCAAACCCGTCGGCCGCCACCGATTTGACACCCTTTTCCGCCAGCATCGCGCGCACACCATTGCCCAAGGCCCATTGCGCCTCGCGCAATTTTTCAAACCCATATTCACGCGTTTCAAGCATGGTATCGCGGAACGCGCGCAACGCATCGGTCGGCATGGTCGCATGATACGCATGGCCGCCATTCTCATAGGCCTGCATAATCGAATACCATTTCTTCAGATCGATCACAAAACTATCCGAATTGGTATTCTCCAACCGTTCCAACGCCTTGTCCGACATCATTACCAACCCCGCCGAAGGCGACGCCGACCAACCCTTTTGCGGTGCCGAGATCAGCACATCGACCCCGGCGCCCTTCATATCAACCCAGACAGTGCCGCTTGCAATGCAATCAAGCACCATCAACGCTCCCACCTCATGCGCTGCCGTTGCCAGTGCCGTAAGATAATCATCCGGCAGGATCAGCCCCGCCGAGGTCTCGACGTGCGGTGCAAACACCACATCTGGCCGTGCCTCGCGAATGGCTGCTGTCACCTCTTCAATGGGGGCCGGTGCAAACGGCGCGCGCGCATCGTTTCCAGTTTGGCGCGCCTTGAAAACCGTGGTCTGCGAGGTGAAATCACCCGCCTCAAAAATCTGGCTCCAACGATAGGAAAACCAACCGTTGCGCACGATCATTGCATGGGCATCATGGCCAAACTGGCGCGCCACCGCCTCCATGCCATAGGTGCCACCGCCGGGCACAAGCGCCACACCATCTGCGTTGTAAACCTCTTTCAACATCCCCGAGATGTCGCGCATGACACCCTGAAACGCCGCCGACATATGGTTCAGCGAACGGTCGGTGAACACCACCGAAAATTCCAAAAGTCCATCGGGATCAACAGTATCAAGCAGTGCAGTCATGGCGGTTCTCCTCATCCAAGCGTGGCCATAGGGCTACTCTGGTTGGGCGCCAAATGCAAAGCCCTGCTAACCGCTAATCGGCCCTAGCAAGCGCTCCTCGCTCAACAAGACATTGGACTCCACATCTCCCGCCCCCGGCAAGGTCATGATCCGCCGTCGCAACACGCGCTCAAAATCAGGAATATCGCGTGCCACTATTCGCAAACGGTAATCATACAGCCCCAGAACATGCTCCACCGTCTGCACTTCGGGAATAGCTGTAACCGCTCGCTCAAAATCCTCAAGGCTCACACGGCCCTTGGTGGCCAATTTCACACCAAGGAAAACAGTCACCCCAAAGCCCAACTTTTCTCTGTTCAGCACCAACCGCCGCCCCTTGATCACGCCGACATCGGTTAGCCGCTTGATCCGCCGCCACACCGCCGGTTGCGACAGGTTCAGCTTGCGCCCCATCGCGCCCGCGCTCTGCGTCGCATCCCGGCGCAATTCGCGCAGGATAGCACGATCCTGCGCATCCAGATCAACCACGCTCTCGCTCATACCGGAAGCGCCTCTACATCCTTGATCCGCGCCACATGCATCAACGCCTCGATATCTGCGATATGCGGCAGGGTTAGGATGCGGCTGCGATAAATCTGTTGATAATGCCCCATATCGCGCGCAATAACCGACAGGCGCAAATCAACCCGACCAAGAAAAGTCTGAATTTCAATCACTTCCGCGACCTCGCACGCGGCAGCGGTGAATTCATCAAACGCCCGACCTTCGGTCTTGTCGAGCGTGACGCGCAAGGAAACCTCCACCGAATATCCCAGCACATGCCAGTCAATGATCGCCTCCTGCCCCTCGATGATCCCGCGCGCCTGCATCTTTTCCACCCGACGCCAACAACTCGCCGCCGACAGCCCGCACAGCTCGGCCAGATCGGCATTGCTCAGCGCTGGATCGGCCTGCATATGGCGCAGGATTCGACGGTCTGTATCATCAAGCATGAATTACTCTCATATTCTAATAATTCAGCATTGATATTTCATCTTAGTGACATTCACAACAATTTCAGAAATTTCTCTCGCAACAATTCCTCTATGGTGCGCTCAAAGATCAACCAACCCAAAATGAAGGACCGCTGACATGCGCGTTTATTATGATCGTGATTGCGACATTAACCTGATCAAGGACAAGAAAGTCGCCATTCTCGGCTACGGCTCGCAAGGCCACGCCCACGCGCTCAACCTGCGCGACAGCGGCGCCAAGAACGTCGTCGTCGCGCTGCGTGAAGGTTCGGCCAGCGCCGCCAAGGCCGAAGGCGAAGGACTCAAGACGATGGGCATCGCAGAGGCCGCCGCCTGGTGCGATCTGATCATGTTCACCATGCCCGACGAACTTCAGGCCGAAACATACAAGAAATACGTGCATGACAACCTTCGTGAAGGCGCCGCGATTGCATTCGCCCACGGCCTCAACGTGCATTTCGGCCTGATCGAGCCGAAAGAAGGCGTCGACGTCATCATGATGGCTCCCAAAGGCCCCGGCCACACGGTGCGCGGCGAATATGTCAAAGGCGGCGGCGTACCCTGCCTCGTCGCGGTCGACAAAGACGCCACCGGCAAGGCGCTGGAAATCGGTCTGTCCTATTGCTCAGCCATTGGTGGCGGGCGCTCAGGCATCATTGAAACCAACTTCCGTGAAGAATGTGAAACCGATCTCTTCGGCGAGCAGGCTGTGCTCTGCGGCGGGCTGGTCGAACTAATCCGTATGGGATTCGAAACCTTGGTCGAGGCCGGATACGCGCCGGAAATGGCCTATTTCGAATGCCTGCACGAAGTGAAGCTGATCGTTGATCTGATTTATGAAGGCGGCATCGCCAACATGAACTATTCGATCTCCAATACTGCCGAATACGGCGAATATGTCTCCGGCCCGCGTATCCTGCCTTATGACGAGACCAAAGCGAAGATGAAGGCGGTTCTGCGCGACATCCAGACCGGCAAATTCGTGCGCGATTTCATGCAGGAAAACCAAGCCGGTCAGCCCTTCTTCAAAGGCACGCGCCGTCTGAACGACGAGCATCAGATCGAACAGGTCGGTGAAAAACTGCGCGCCATGATGCCTTGGATTTCGGCAGGCAAGATGGTCGATAAAGCCAAAAACTGAGCCAATCCAGCGCATCACGCGATAATAAACAGAAGGCCCTGACAAAGCGTCAGGGCCTTTTCGTTCCAAACCAGATCTTACCGGAAAGCCAAAAGCATCACGTTCAAAGCGTCAATCACGCTTTTTGGGCATGACGCGCACAACCTTCAAATGCTGCGCAACACCTCGCCAAACCCTTGCGTTAGGCTAAGACCCGTGGCTTTAGTAACGGCCGATTGACACTGTCTTTTTTTCAAGCGTCTTGCCGTTGGCGCTGATCGCTTTCAGCGTCGCGGTGTATTTGTTACCCTTGCCGCCGGAACATGGCGGCAAATACCCCTTCGAAGCGTATTTACCCGTTCCACGCGCAGGTTTGTGAACCTTCACACCATGCGGGAGCTTACCCGACAATCCCGGCACCGCCGGTAGATTCGCGGCGTTTCCCTTCGCCGGATAGATCAACGAACCATGTCCACCATTCTTGGAAAGCGGACGATAGGATTTGTCATCATATTCCACAAGGATCGCCACGGTACCGGCGGGCAAACCGGTCACCTTCATCGGCGGTGTCGCCCCATTGCCGCCATGGAGTGTACATTGCTGACCTTTGGGAACACTCTTGCCATCCCACGGCGCAAGCAAGCTGATTGACATATCCGCCGCAGCTGCACCGGCACCCCCCAGAATGATCGCGCAAGTCAAAATTAGGTGTTTCATCTGATATCTCCGTCACTTAACAGCAAGCCTTACGCTTGCCTATCTCGCCAAACAACACAGATTGCTAACCGCATAGCAAGGTCAAATCCTTGCTCACAACCAAATCGATAGGAATTGGCGTCTCAATGATTTCGGTCGATTGCAGTGCCAAAAAGGCGTTGCATGAACAATCGCTAAATCACGGCGAAAAGTTGATTGATGGTGCTCGTTCCGAGCTTCATCTGGAGCCGCGCCTCGCCTATTGCGCGGAGCAGAGCTTTCCACCAGTCTTCCCAAGCACCTAAAGGCAGCTCAGACTGTAGTTTCAACCGCCACGACCACCTGATCGACCGTATCGTTCAAAAGCACCTCATCCTCGCATTCCGCCATCACCCGGATCAACGGTTCGGTTCCCGATTTGCGGATCAAGAGTCGCCCCTTGCCGTCCAACTGTGCCTGAGCGTCTCTGATCGCCGCCTGCACAGCCGCCACTTCAAGCGGTGTCTGTCCCACCTCGTAACGCACATTTTTCAAGAGTTGCGGCACCTTCTCAAAAGAATGCACCAACTCTGACGCACGCTTACCGGTGCGCACCATCTCGGCCATAAATTGCAGTCCCGCCATCAACCCGTCGCCGGTGGTAGCATAATCCGTCATCACGATATGCCCCGATTGCTCACCACCTAGGTTAAATCCGCCTGCGCGCATCCGTTCGACAACATAACGGTCGCCCACATCCGTGCGCTCAAGCCTGATATCTCGCCCCCCCAAAAACCGCTCCAACCCCAGATTGCTCATCACCGTCGCGACCAACGCGTTGCCCGCAAGGCGATCCTCCTCAGCCCAGCGCGCCGCCAAGAGCGCCATAAGTTGGTCGCCATCCGCCACATGTCCGGTTTCGTCGATCACGATCACACGATCGGCGTCCCCATCCAGACAAATTCCTAGATCGGCACCATGGCTAACCACGGTTTCTGCCGCCACCCGCGGCATGGTCGATCCACATTCCTGATTGATATTGAACCCGTTAGGCGACACCCCCACCGGGATCACCTCAGCCCCTAATTCCCAGAGAACCTCTGGCGCAGCGCGATAGGCAGCACCATTGGCACAATCCACCACCACCTTGATTCCTTCCAGGCTTTTACCCGTCGGAAAGGTCGATTTCACCCGTTCAAGATAGCGAAAACGGCCATCATCAATCCGCTTCGCCCGACCAATATTCTTAGCAAGCGACGGCTCGACCCCGTCCTCAATCAGCGCCTCAATCTCCAATTCCGCCTCATCCGACAGCTTGAAACCATCAGGCCCGAAAAATTTGATCCCGTTATCCTCCGCCGGATTATGCGAGGCGGAAATCATCACCCCCAGATCAGCCCGCATAGACGGCGTCAAAAGCCCCACCGCAGGCGTCGGCACCGGCCCGAGCAGCAGCACATTCATTCCCGTAGAAGTCAGCCCTGCCGTCAGAGCATTCTCGAACATATAACCTGACAGGCGCGTGTCCTTGCCGATAACAACGCGATGCGCGGCCGAGACATCCTTGCGGAAGTATCGCCCCACTGCAGCACCAATTCTCAAGGCCATCTCGGCGGTCATCGGGTGGGTGTTGGCGGTGCCGCGTACCCCGTCCGTTCCAAACAGTTTGCGCATCATGGCGCCCCTTTTCTTGCAACTGCGCTCCAAAGCGCAAATGCCTGCGCAGTTTCTTTTACATCATGAACGCGGTAAATCTGCACACCTTGCGCCACCGCAGCCAATGCCACTCCGATCGAACCGGGCATTCGCTCCTTGGGATTCTCTGCCGCACTTAACGTGCCAATAAATCCTTTGCGCGATGCCCCCACAAGAATCGGACAACCCAAACCGTGAAACAGGCTAATCCCACTCAGCAGCCGCAGGTTATGCGCCATTGTCTTGCCAAAACCGATGCCGGGATCAACAATGATACGCTCACGCGCAATACCATAGCCCGTCAGTAGGGTCACTTGCGCGGAAAGGAAGTCGAAGACATCCAGCAAGACGTCGTCATAGCGTGGATCAAGGTGCATGGTCTCGGGATCACCCTGCGCATGCATTACACAGATTGGCAGGTTTTGCTCGGCACAATATGGTGCCAACGCTTTGTCAAAAGTGAAACCCGACACATCATTGATCAGCCCGGCCCCCGCGTCGTGCGCTGCGCGTGCTACTTCGACCTTGCGGGTATCGATCGAAATCGGGATGTTCAGCTCTTGGCGGATCGCCCCTATCACGGGTGAAGTGCGGGCAACCTCCGTCTCAGGCGCCACGGATTTGGCCCCCGGTCGCGTGCTCTCGCCACCCACGTCGATGATATCTGCGCCATGCTCGGCCATGGTTTTGGCGTGGGCCAAAGCCGCGCCTGATGCACAGTGCGTTCCACCGTCGGAGAAACTGTCGGGCGTGACATTCAGAATACCCATGATCCTCGGCCGCTCAAATGTCATCCCCGCAATCGGCGCGCGCCGCGTGGTTAGCCGCACACGTGTCTCGTCCGGCAGTTCAGACACATGCAAGAACCGCGACCCGCCTCCCCGTGTGATTTCTTCCACCTCGGTAAACCAACAGGCCCCACCGGCAAGCGGCAAGGATGCTGCGGGCCGTGCTAGGCCGGATTGAACGAGCGGACGATAATAGAGGCTCATGAGTTTCCCGTACGCAAAGCGTGCGTGTTTAGCAAGGCTCAGAGGGTCGCACTCTGCTCGGCTACCTGTCTACAGGGCAAATCGCAGACGCCCTCAGGCAACTCCCCGCCGATTGAGAGAAACCCAGCGGCCTGCATCTCGCCCGCCAACCATAGGGCCAGCGCCACGGCATCTCCGCCTTTGACCGATGGTCCGTCAACCGCGTCAAGCACCATCTTGGATGGTGCCCAAACGCTGATCTGGCCATGCTTCATTGCCCATTCCAGTTCAGTACGAGTTTCCACCACCACACAGCGCTCATCGCGCGCGCCCAAAACCCAGGCATTCTGCTCGACCGCCAGCAGGTCGATCCTTCGCTGGGTCAACGCATGACCGGTTTCCGGCACTGCCAATTCAGATGGCCCAACACAAAGCAGCACAGGCGCATCGCCTGCTTCCAATTGATCCAGCCATCCAGACAAATGCTCTGCCACAATTGCCTTGTTTGAGAGATAGACCACCTGCGGATGCGGCCTTTCCTCTGGAAGCGGTGCGGAAGCATAGATCGACCTATCGCTGCGCGCGCGAACAATCTCGACTCCCAGCGCACCGGGGCCGCGATCCAGTTTCTCGATCCGCACAAACACCCGCTCGGCCTGTGGCTCCAGCAAGATACGCTCGGCAATCCGCTCGGCCAGCGTTTCCAGTAGGTTCAGCCGCTCAGCCGCCAGTTCTGCGGCAATCGCCTCGCTCACCTTGTCATAGCTCAGAATTCGATCCACATCATCGTCGATCCGCTGATCCAGAGGGCGCACTTCGACCACTATGTTAAAACAAATGCGCTGGGTCTTGCCGCGCTCCTTTTGAAACGCGCCGATTTCTACCTCGGCAATATGATCACGCAGAGAGATCCGATCCAACGGATGAAGCCCTCCGGTCGCACGCGACCGCGCATCGGGATGCTCAAAGGCTTGGGCGATTTCATTGCTCATCTGCGTCTCCGCGTTTTCTAGGAGGCCAACATATTCCAATGCGGCTGGCCTGAACAGTTCGTTGCGGCGAAGTAGTGCTCGTTTGCGGCGCGTACAAAACCGCGCCGTCCAGCCGTGTGCCTACTTGCAGAACGAACCCGAGCGATAGCGAGCAGTATCGAAATGGAAGTGATCCCGATGAAACCGGTTGGCATTGGGGCCTAAGACAGTGCCGAACGGCCCGCAGGCCGTTTTGTGCATTTTGCGCAGCGCCTTGCCGCGCCAACCACCTTGCCAGTGCTTCAGCACCGAAATTTCCGAACCATCTTTGAGGTAAAACGCGGAAATATCAATCGCTCGCCCCTTACCATGCTCCGAAATCCGCGTGCCTTTCTGATTGTTGCGAGTGCGACAAGCATAATGCGCGGCCACCTTGATCTTGCTCACCCCGCCACCCCGCCGCCCGACGGCGGGCTTCATGCCCCGTTCGACCCAGTGCTTCAACGCCTTGGCTGTTCCACAATCCATCACCGACTGCTGGCTCAGCGTAATACCACTGACCGAGCGCAATTTGATCGCATCCTTGACGCCACAGCCGTTAATCCGCGCGGGCACACGACCTACCACGCTGCCCTGCAAATCCAGATCGCCACACACCTTGCCTTTTTCCAGCGCGCGTCGCTTCTTGGACGCAAAAATCGTCACCCGCTCGGTTCGCTGCTTTGGTCTCAGCGCGCGAAACAGCCCCTTGCGCGTTCGTTCATCCCCCTCTTGCACAGAGGGTTCGCTTATAGATTCCACGCCTTGTATTTGAATAACTTTCGCAGCAGCCGGTTGAACAATCGTCGACTGTGCCCGCGCCACCGGTCGCAGTGATACGTCCGGCGCCTCTGCCTGCACCGCTTGCACCCAAAGCGTCGCGCAGACGACGAGAAGTGTTGTGCCTGCGCGCATCATTTCGGCTTCCCACGACCAAAATCGGGCGCATCGGTATCTTGACCTGCTTCGATGATACCGCGACGAATGTTGCGGGTGCGGGTGAAATAGTCAAAAAGGTGATCGCCATCGCCTATCCGAATGGCTCGCTGCAACGCAAATAGCTCTTCTGTAAACCGCCCCAGAATCTCCAGCGTCGCCTGCTTGTTGTTCAAGAAAACATCGCGCCACATGGTTGGGTCAGACGCCGCAATTCGTGTGAAATCACGAAAGCCTGCAGCAGAGAATTTGATCACTTCCTGCTCACTCACCCTACGGAAATCATCAGCCACGCCGACCATTGTATATGCGATTGCGTGCGGAATATGGCTCACCACGGCACAGACCAGATCATGATGCTCTACCTCCATCCGTTCGGTGTTGGCACCCAAAGCCTGCCAAAAATCGGTGAGCCGCGTGACCGCCGCTTCCTCTGTACCGTCCTGTGGAACGATCAAACACCAACGGTTATCAAACAATTCTGCAAATCCCGCCTCTGGCCCGGAATGCTCGGTTCCTGCCATCGGGTGGGCCGGGACAAAATGCACGCCTTCGGGCAAAAGCGGTCCCACCGCCTCAAACACTGCCTGTTTAACTGACCCGACATCCGAAACCGTTGCACCCTCCTTCAGATGCGGCACGATCTCTTCGGCCACGGCCCCCATCACTCCTACCGGCACGCACAAAACCACCAGATCAGCTTCGTTCACCGCCTCTGCCACACTGTCACAGACCCGGTCAACTAGCCCAATCCGCCGCGCCGTATCGCGTGTTTTTTCTGTGGGTGCGTAGCCGGTGATCTCGCTCGTCACTCCCGCCCGCTTCGCAGCAAGTGCCATCGACCCCGCGATGAGTCCCAGCCCAATCAGCGCCACACGTTCGTAGAGCACCGTCATTTTCCATCCTCTCGCCAGCGGGTGAGCGCCGCAATCACACGCCCAGTTTGCGCACCATCCCCCACGGTGATCCGCAACCCATCGGCAAAGCCGTAGCCAACCACCCGCCGTACGATTATGCCATAATCCTGCAAGACGGCATCCGCTGCAAGCGCTGCCGCCTCACTACCAAACCGTGCCAGCACGAAATTGCCGAAGCTTTCGTCACAGGCGATACCCATCTGACGTAGTGCTGCGGTCAACCGCACCCGTTGCTCGGCGTTCAAAGCCGCACAATGGCGCACCCAATTCTGGTCTCTCACCGCCGCTTCAGCGGCGGCCAGCTGCAACACCGATAGATTGAATGGCTGGCGAATCCGCGTCATCACGTCAATCATTGATTTGGCACCAAAGCCCCAACCAACGCGTAGACCACCCAGTCCGTAAATCTTGGAAAATGTCCTCGTCATCAATACGTTGGGGCAGCTTTGGGCCAACGTCGCACCGCCATCATAACCTGCCGCAAACTCGGTGTATGCGCCGTCCAGCACCAATATCACATTCCTCGGCAACGCGGTGGCCAGCCGCTCCAATTCTCCCGCCGGCACCATCGTGCCGGTTGGATTCCCTGGATTGGCAATAAACACCACCCTAGTGCGCTCGTTCACTGCTTTGAGGATCACATCCACATCTACAACCCGCTCGCGCTCGGGCACCATCACGGGTGTTGCCCCGGCCATATGTGCGAGAATCGGATACATCGAAAAGCCGTGCTGAGTATAGATGACTTCGTCGCCCGGCCCGCTGAACACCTGCACAACGAATTGCAAGACCTCATCCGACCCGACCCCACAGATAATCCGATCCGGATCAAGCCCATGAACGTCGCCAATTGCGCGGCGCAACTCGGCGTGGTCGGTCGAAGGGTAGAGATGCACACCGCTCGCCGCCTCAGTCAGCGCCGCCAACGCTGAACCTGGAGCGCCCAGCGGATTCTCATTCGAACTTAGTTTCAGCACGTTGGTCTTCCCGGCTATGCTCGCCTTGCCGCCAACATAAAGGTCAATTTCCATAATGCCTGGTTGCGGCGTGATCTGGTCCATTGGCGTCTCCCTGCCAGAGGTCTATCCCATAGTGCAAAACATATAAAAAAGCCGCGGCGGTGTCCCGTCGCGGCCATTTTTTTGATTTCATATCGCGAAGCTTAGTTCTTCGCGTAGAATTCCACGACGAGGTTGGGTTCCATCATCACCGGATACGGTACATCGCCAAGCAGCGGCATGCGCACGAATTTTGCGGTCAATTTGGAGTTATCAACTTCGATGTAATCAGGCACATCACGCTCGGGCAGTTGAGTAGCTTCCAGAATCGCGGCCATTTGCTTGGATTTCTCGCGAACTTCGATCACGTCACCCTCTTTCACACGATACGAGGGGATGTTCACGCGCTTGCCATTAACCGTCACGTGGCCGTGGTTGACGAACTGACGCGCAGCAAACACGGTCGGTACGAACTTGGCGCGGTAGACAACAGCATCCAGCCGACGCTCCAGCAGACCAATCAAGTTCTCACCGGTATCGCCTTTGACACGCTCGGCATCGCCATAGATGCGGCGGAATTGTTTTTCAGTCAGATCGCCATAATAGCCTTTAAGCTTTTGCTTTGCGCGCAACTGCAGGCCAAAATCGCTGATCTTACCTTTGCGGCGCTGACCATGCTGACCAGGGCCATATTCACGGCGGTTGACGGGGGATTTCGGGCGACCCCAGATGTTTTCACCCATCCGGCGGTCAATTTTATACTTGGCAGACGTGCGTTTGGTCACGGCTGATCTCCTTCCTTATGCGCCTCACCGCCCTGACGGAGGATTTCGGCATGTGAAGGGCGTTGTCCTTTGGCCGAAGCCCGACAGGCATCCTCTTGCGAGGGCCACCAACACCAATGAAGCCGCGCTTATAATCCAGCGCGCGCGCAAGTCAACCGCAAACCAACCTCAGTTTGCTCTGACCACCCCCCCCTTCTCCGAACCCTCCCCACGTTGCCATATCTGCTTGCAGATGCAGTTCATGGAATGAAAACCAAAGCGGAGCGGAGTTTGTCCATTGGATGAGAAACGTGTTGGGACAAGGATCAGTCGCCGAACAGCATTGCTGCGTGGCCCCCGGGTAGCTTTTGACCGTTCAGACTTTAGGCACGAACTCGATCTTTCTCATGCCGCGTCGTGCATCAAGATCGCTGCCTCGCTATTCGAAAGGTTGCGCCGTGCATATGCACCATAGGTCTGCGGATTTGTCTCAAACTCCGGATACGACTGCAATAGACGCGCTCGGTCGTCCTTATTCAGCGAAACCAATGCTGTATTTGACGGATGAAAACTCTCAGTCTCTACCCCGTTTGCCCAAACGACCTGATGCGTAGACAACAGAAGATGCACGTATGTGACCTCTCGCAACTGGCTATCAACCACTACGTTGCGCCCATTGATCAGATCCTTGGCACGCACCAGCACTTCATCGGTATTGAACAGTGCTTGCGCCACGTGTCCTTTTACAACCATGCGATGCTCGGGACTCACCAACAGCTCCTGATCGGGGCGCTTGACCCCGAGCGCACCCGGGCGAAACCGAACTGGCCGCAGCCGCGGCATCGCGAATAGCCGCGCGCCTGTCATACGGCGCGTGCCAATCCAGCGGATTTCCTGCGCGCCGTTGTCTTTGGTCTGCACGAAATCGCCCTCGTGCAACTCCTCGACCCGGCACGTACCATCGGGCGTAGCAATTCGCGTGCCTGGAGTAAAACAGATCACCCCGCCGGCATCCGGCCCCTTTGGGTCGATCACAGGCGCCTCATAACGCTGATGCACCACCCACAACGCCCGCCCTTCAGGAGGAATCGCGTCGACGAACATCAGGAGCGGCGGTTGCCCAAGCCCCACTTCGATCAGCGTGACAGTGTAGCTTTGCGATCCGTCGGTCACAACGAAACTGTTGTCTTTGAACCCCGCCTCGTTCTCGACCTCGTCCAAGCGAGTCGTGTTGCGCACCGCCGCACCCACCAACCGGCGCACCATACGTGCCGCCCGCTTGCGAATTTCCACATCTCCGTCTGCCCGTTCCAGTCGCAACAACTCACCCGGTCCGTCCACGCGCACTGCGTTCCCCCGCCAAAGCCATGTAGCTCCGACGCGCAGTGCAAACACCGGGGCGGCCTTCAAACCATCCACTTCCGTTTGCGACCAGGAGATGACAAACGTGCCTCGAAAGCCCGTTCCCATAGCCTGTATGCCTGCCTTTGGTCTTTTCTTATTACCGTCAAGTTAGCAAGGGTGATTCGCTGGGCCAAGCAGTTCTGTTTGCGAGGTCCAAAAGTGTTGCAAAAATCTTGCCCCTGTGACGCATCAGCTTCACTTTACAAGAGATTGATCCAAAAATGATTTTCGAGCTATCTACTAACTAGTGCCGGAGCGTTCTTCTTGACTTCACTTGGCGGCACGTCGTTCATCCGCAATTGCTTGCGACCTCGTTCGCTCAAACCAAATCACAACGCTCCATGCCGACTTGCCTGTGCTAACCCGCGCGTTGCAACATTCCGAATAGATCGCGCGGATCGTCCGGATCGGCAATCATATCTAGGTCGGTATAGAAATCCGTCCCCTGAATCGCCTTCAGCACATAGCGTAGTGCCGAAAAATCTTCGATCGCGAAGCCGACCGAGTCAAACAGCGTAATCTGACGCGCATTGCGGCGCCCCTCCGCCTTACCCGTGATCACCTGCCAAAGTTCTGTCACGGCGTGATCCGCATCGAGTTGCTGAATCTCGCCCTCGATCCGTGTCTGTGGCGGATACTCCACGAAAATGTCCGAGCGTAGCAAGATATCGCGGTGCAACTCGGTCTTGCCCGGACAATCCCCGCCAATCGCGTTGATATGCACCCCGCTGCCCACCATGTTGTCGGTAAGGATCGTGGCATATTGCTTGTCGGCGGTGCAGGTCGTGATGATCTCCGCCCCCTCCATCGCTGCTTCCCCGCTCTGACATGGCACAACTTTCAAGCAGCGCCCCTTCAGGTTCGCCGCACATTTCGCCGTCGCCGCCGGTTCCACATCGAAAAGCCGCACATTTTCGATCCCGCAGATCGCCTTGAAGGCAAGGCACTGAAACTCAGCCTGCGCGCCATTGCCGATCATCGCCATGGTCTTGGCCCCCTTCGGTGCCAGATGTTTCGCCGCCATGGCCGAAGTCGCTGCGGTGCGCAGCGCGGTCAGCAACGTCATCTCGCTCAGCAACTTTGGATACCCCGTATCCACATCCGCCAGCAGGCCAAAGGCAGTCACGGTCTGCAACCCTTCACGCATATTCTTGGGGTGGCCATTGACGTATTTGAACCCATACATCTCGCCATCCGAGGTCGGCATCAACTCAATCACGCCGACATCAGAATGACTCGCCACGCGCGGCGTCTTGTCAAACAACTCCCACCGCTTGAAATCCACCTCAATCTCTTGAGCCAATTCGCACAGCACTTTTTCGATACCGATATGATGTACCAACCCCATCATATTTTCGACCGAAACAAACGGGACATAGGCAAGCTCAGAAGGTTTCAAAGGCATGATCAGCCCCCTTTTTAATAGCTACGGGTCTTACGATCCAGCACGCGACGCCCAAACAGGCTGGCGGTCAACTCGACCATCAACCGCGCCGTGCGTCCGCGTTCATCCAGAAACGGGTTCAATTCCACAAGATCCAGTGAACTGACCAGCCCGCTATCATGCAAAAGCTCCATCACATAATGCGCCTCGCGAAACGTCGCGCCGCCCGGCACCGTTGTGCCCACGGCGGGCGCGATATCGGGCTCGATAAAGTCCACATCGAGGCTGACATGCAAAAGCCCATTCTCTGCCGCCACGCGCTCCAAAAAACCCTGCAACAACGGCGCAATCCCCTGCTCATCAATCGCGCGCATATCATGCGCCGTGGCACCCGAGGCGAGCAACAGGTCGCGCTCCACCCCATCGACTGAACGCAGCCCGAGAATGCACAGGTTCTCTGGCGACAACACGGCCGGTACGGCCCGTCCCAAAATCGGCTCGAACCCGTCGAGTCCACAGGCAAAAGCCAGCGGCGTTCCGTGCAGGTTGCCGCTGGGCGAGCTTTCCAGCGTGTTGAAATCTGCATGCGCGTCAAGCCACAGCACGAATTGCTTGCGCCCGAGCTCGGCAGCGGCTGCCACGTGCCCGCTCACCGTACCCAGCGACAGCGCATGATCGCCGCCGAGATAGATCGGTAGCGTCTTGCTCTTGGCCAGCCCGAAGGCATGGTCATGCAGGCTGCGCGCCCATCCCGCCACCTCTTCGAGCTTGACTAGCCGCTCATGCGGCGTCTCGAGTGGGTCCACATCTTCGCGCATCGCATCACCGAGGTCGCGCACATCATGGCCCAGCGCGCGCAACTCCTCCACAATCCCGGCGGCGCGATAGGCCGCTGGTCCCATGGCACAGCCTCGCCGCCCAGTGCCCTCTTCCATCGGTACGCCCAAAAGGGTGATATCCGTCATGAGATCTCCTCTTCACATCCGCCACCTCCCGGTCCCGGCGTCAACATCATACCCTTTTCGCACGAATTCACGCATTTCTTCGCAGAAAAAGCGCCCCCTGCGATTGCACCTAACTGTGCCTAAGCTTGGCGTTGCCCTCAACCCGCCAGCAGCGCAGCATTGCCTCCCGCCGCGGTGGTATCGACACATAGATGCCGCTCATGCGCCACGTCGTTGAGCGTCACCGCCCCGGTAATCTGCTGCACGATCGGCCCCGAGCGTGCCGCCAGCGCCTGCTCGTAGGCGCGCGCATCATTCCCCCACCAGACAACGCCGTGAATCCCCGCCAGCGTTTCCAGAACCTCGGGCGCAACCGCGCCCTCGCTGCCGACAGCAACACCTCCTAAGCTTTCGACCTGCGCGATCTGCTCGGCCATCGCGCCTGCCCCAGGCCCCATACACAGGATCGCACCGCGCGCCATCAGACTCAGCGTGTTGGCTTCGCCGGTCGGCCCCGGCAACTCCACGCGCGAAATCAACCGGTCCTCTTCAGCCCGCGCAATACGCGCGATCAGCCCCGGCAGATCGGCCTCGCGCGCCCATGTGCCCGCATTGCCGCCCTTGGCCCCTATGGCAAAGCGCGGCAGATAGAGCGGTCCGCCAGCCTTCGGACCAGTCCCCGACAGCCCATCGCCGCCAAAAGGCTGGCTACCCACCACCGCGCCGATCTGATTGCGGTTGACATAAAGGTTGCCCACCTTCAGCGCGTCGGCCACTTCCTGCACGCGCCCGTCAATGCGTGTGTGCAGCCCGAAAGTCAGCCCATAGCCTTTGGCATTCACCTCCGCGATCACCTGTTCCAGGTCCTCGGCCTCGAACGTCGCCACATGTAGCACCGGGCCAAATATCTCGCGCGCCATCGCATCAATACTTGCCACCTTGATCATCACCGGGGCAATGAAATGGCCACTATCCGGTGCCGTCAATTGGTGCAGCACCCGGCCTTCGCGCGCAGCCACGGCCACATGGTTTGCAATGCTTTCCTGCGCTTCGGCGTCGATCACCGGGCCGATATCGGTATCCAATTGCCATGGATCGCCAACGACAAGCACGTCCATCGCGCCTTTGATCATCTCGATCAAGTGCGGCGCGATGTCCTTTTGCACGTAAAGACAACGCAGCGCCGAACATCGCTGCCCTGCCGATTGAAATGCCGAAGCCACGATATCGCGCACCGCCTGCTCGGGCAGCGCCGTGCTGTCTACAATCATCGCGTTCAAGCCCCCGGTTTCCGCGATCAACGGCGTGCCCGGCGCCATATGTTCAGCCATCGACCGGCGCACGATCTGTGCGGTTTCGGTCGATCCGGTAAACACCACACCGGCCACCTCGGGCGCCGAAGTCAGCGCCGCACCCACCGTTGCGCCGTCACCTGGCAGCAATTGCAGCGCCGCTTTCGGCACACCGGCCTCGTGCAGCAAACGCACCGCTATGGCCGAAATGATCGGCGTCTGTTCCGCCGGTTTCGAGAGCACCGCATTACCCGCAGCCAGCGCCGCGCTGATCTGTCCGGTGAAGATCGCCAATGGAAAGTTCCATGGGCTGATCGCCACGATCACGCCCCGCGCCTCATGTTTCACGCATTCCGCCTCGCCCGCGTAATAGCGCAAGAAATCCACAGCCTCACGCAATTCACCCACCGCGTCGGGCAAGAATTTCCCCGCCTCCTTCGCCAGCGCTGCAAAAATCACACCATAATTTTCCTCATAAAGATCTGCAGCCCGGCGCAGCACCTCAGCTCGCTTCCCGGCGGGCAAATCCCACAATTCCGCATCCTTCAGCGCCCGCGACACGGTTGCCGAATCTGCTTCGCGTACTCGCCCGATCTCTTCACCCGTCGCCGGATTGAAAACCGCGCGATCGGGCCCTGACGCATTGCACACCGTCAGCGGCCCCGCCTCGGGCAGCGCCACTTGCCGCGCCGCTCCTATTTCGATCAACGTTTCCTCATCGCTCAAGTCAAATCCACGCGAATTCAGTCGGCCCCCGCCAAAAATCTCTGCCGGACAGCGCAGCCCCTCCGGCGCCTTGGCCCTCTCCACGCCATCGAAGGGATCGGCGGCGATCTCGACCGGATCAACCTCCTCATCGACGATCTGATGTACGAATGAGGAATTCGCCCCGTTCTCCAGCAATCGCCGAACCAGATAGGCCAGAAGATCGCGATGTGCCCCAACTGGCGCATAGATCCGACAGCGCCCCTTCGTGTCCTTCAACACAATATCATGCAGCCGCTCGCCCATCCCGTGGAGCCGCTGGAACTCAAATGGCCGACCTCCAGCCATTTCCAAAACTGCCGCCACCGTATGGGCATTGTGGGTGGCGAACTGCGGGTAAATCCGGCTCGAATAGTTCAACAATTTCCGCGCATTGGCGATATAGCTCACATCTGTCGCCTGTTTGCTGGTGAACAGCGGAAAATCGGCGAGCCCCTCGACCTGTGCCAACTTCATCTCGGTGTCCCAATAGGCCCCCTTCACCAGCCGCACCATGATCTTGCGATCCAGACGATCCGCCATCTCATAGAGCCAGTCAATCACTGCCCCCGCACGTTTGCCATAGGCCTGCACGACCACGCCGAACCCGTCCCAACCGGCCAATTCCGGATCGCTTAGCACTGCCTCGATCACCTTCAGAGACAGCACCAGTCGGTCCTGCTCCTCAGCATCCACGTTGAATCCCATGTTCGCCGCCTTCGCTGCGCGCGCCAGATCGCGCACCACCGGCACCAGTTCGGACATAACCCTCACTTCCTGCGACACCTCATAGCGCGGATGCAGCGCCGACAGCTTGATCGAGATCCCCGGATTGGTCTCGACCGAGCCCTTGGTGCAGGCCTTCGCGATCCGCTCAATCGCCCGAGCATAAGCAAATGCATAACGCTTGGCGTCGGCCCGTGTCATCGCCGCCTCGCCCAGCATGTCATAGCTGTAGGTATAGCCTTCAGCTTCTCGCTTGTTCGCCCGTTCCATCGCCGCGCCGATGCTCTGGCCAAGAACGAATTGCTGGCCCATCTGCTTCATCGCCTGGCTCACCGCAATACGGATCACTGGTTCGCCCAATCGCTTCATTGCGCCGCGCAACACCCCGGCCAGACCCGGCTTTTCGTCGTCTAGAACGCGCCCGGTCAGCATCAACGCCCAAGTCGATGCATTGACCAGTGGCGAAGAAGCCTCGCCCAGGTGCTTGCCCCAGTCCGACGGTGCCACCTTGTCCTCAATCAATGCGTCCATGGTCTCTGCGTCCGGCACCCGGAGCATCGCCTCGGCAAGACACATCAGTGCCACGCCCTCGCGGGTCGACAGGCCATATTCGGCCAGGAAATGCTCCATTAGCGAGGGCTTGTCGCCGCTGCGGATGCGCCGAACTAGGTCCTCCGCGCGGGTCGAAATCTGCGCCCGCTGCGCCGCGCTCAAATCCGCCTCCGCGACCAGCCCTACCAAGGTTCCGACCTCCGGTGAAAATTTCAGCGAACGGGTAAAGCGGGATAATCCATTAGCGGTCATGACAATCTCCATACGGGTCACGCCTCTAATAGCGTAAAAAATATGGACGGATCGCCCAATTATCACCTAAGATAAAGACTGATCACCTTTTTTCTGGAGAATCTTAGGCTATGCGCTCAAACCTTGATTCGATTGATCGCAAGATCCTCGACCAACTCCTGCACGACGCCCGCCTTCCGGTCGCCGAACTCGCCCGTCGCGTAGGCCTGTCGAAAACCCCGGTGGCCCAGCGCCTAAAGCATCTCGAAGACAGTGGGCTTATCACCGGCTACCGAGCCATGCTTTCGCCGATCAAGCTCGGCCTCAGCCATGTCACCTATGTCGAGGTCCGCCTCACCGACACCCGGGAGGCGGCGCTGGCGAAATTCAACACCATGGTGCGCGACATCTCGGAGGTCGAGGAATGCTACATGATCGCCGGAGGCTTTGACTATTTGCTCAAGGTCCGCTCGCGCAACATCGAGGAGTACCGTCGGATCATGGGCGAGAAAATTTCCGCACTGCCCTATGTCAGCGCCACGTCAAGCTATGTCGCCATGGAAGCGGTGGTCGAACAGGCCGTGATCAGTCTGTGAGTGCCGCCGCAGGTTTACGGGGCGATCTTTGCTATCGCCACGCAATACAATTCCGTTCTACACGTATTGTTCCGCCTAGCACCAACCTTCAAGAACTCATCAATGCAGTTACGCTCAATGCTGCGTTTGCATCTCTACGCGGCAATCGTTCGAGGCAGTGACGCTGCGCATGTCAGGGGAAAAAAACGTATGGCAAGCCCGGCCTTTGTGCTTGGAGGCATAGAGCGCAAGATCGGCATCAGCTAGCATCCGCGCCGCATCCGGTGGCCCATAGTCGCTCGACAGAACGGTGCCACAGCTGGCAGATATCTGACATATCTGGTCGCCGAACAGTATGGGCATTTCTAGCTTGTCGATGATCCGCATTGCCACCGCCTGCAGCCGCTCCGGGCCGAGCAGCCCGGCAATAATCAGCACGAATTCGTCACCGCCCACTCGCGCAACCACGTCGTCGGCGCGGGTTTCCTCCACCATGATCCGCGCCACCTGTTGCAAAACATGATCACCCGCCGCATGGCCCATCGTGTCATTGACCGCCTTGAAGTAATCCAGATCGATATGCATCAACGCAAACGGCTGCCCCGCCGCGATCAGGCGGTCTAGCATATGATTCATCGCGCGGCGGTTTTTCAAACCGGTCAGCGTATCAGTATACGCCTGCTCCTCGGCCGCAATCATCGCGCTTTGCAGCTGCGAATTGAGCTTGCGTGACGCAGCCATCGCCGCTGACTTCGCCTCAAGCAGATAGAGCATTTCTATAGCCATATCGGTAGCGGCGAAATCACCGCTAGAAAGCTCGTAATCACGCACCGCGTCCAATACCGATATTCCGAACGAGAGGTTTACAAGCGCGCCATCCTTTTCCGGCAGCGGCATTAGCACACCTTTAAACGCCGTTGCAGGCAGATCACGGAATTTCAGTTGCAGTTTCATCCCGCTCGATGCAAAGAGATCGGCCATCGTGCTTACATTGCAAGGACGGCGCAATTCGAAAAGCTCGAGAAAACGCTGCGCTGTCAGTGGCGAACCGGGGCGCAGCTTTTGCAAGGTCGGCCCGACATGACGGATTTGGCCCGAGACATCAACAATAGCGTGCATCGGACAAAGCGTATTCAGTATCGGAATCATCTGGTTCACCACACATTTCATCTTTCGATCTCCTTCATGTGTGACACCCGCATGGTATCACCTCCTCAGCCGCCCCTTGACTAAGTCCGCGCCCAAGCCTCGTCCCGAGCAGATCGTCAGCCGTCAGGCGGCCATCTGGCAAAGCCATTCCACTTCAAGCAGCTAAGCGCTACCCGCTCCCGCCCCAGCACCAAGTTCAAATTCACGCCCAATCGCGAAACCGGTTTCGATCAGGGTTACATTCACCACTTCGAAACCACTTTGCCCGCCTTGGTAGTCCAGCAACACCAGCGCGCCGTAGTCATCGGCCAGCGACCGTAGCATCCCGATCATCACGTAGCCAAACCCTTCACCTTGCGAGCGCACTGTCAAAGTGAACTTGTCAGGAGCATGTTCGCACAATTCCAGCAGCGGCAATTCCAGATCGGCAACGGCCAGCCGTGCCCGATCGGGAAGATCATCTAGCGAGTGCAGGAATTCGACAAAATCATCACCAGCAAAACGCAGCAACCGACGCACTGCTTCGGCCTCTGAATGACTGACAAGATAGGTTCCGATATCTTCCAGAATCTCCCAGCGACTCTTGTCCAACTCAACCGAAACAGCTTCCAGAACCCGCAGGGTCAGGTCGTCATCATAAATCAGCATCGCCTCGAATTCGACAAGGCCCAACTCCGCAGCCACGCAGGCACCCACCCAGACAGCCTCGCCATAGGTATCGCTTACAAAGCGCTGTATCGTTCGGTTGATCAGGCCATGCATTTGCCATTTCCGCTACAATTCATTCGTCGACCAAGAATGGCCCAGCAGTGCTTAACAAAGGCTCTATATTATCAATTCTCAGGAAATTTCCCGCAGAAACGGGTCTTCCCCTGCACCCTTCCTATTTACGCAATCCCCCGCTTCCTATGAATGGCAATATCCAGGCTGGCATATCAAACGCACCGGGCGAAAAGTGAAAGGGCAGATTTGTGTGAAACACTCTTGAACCAAACGAAACCACATACGATTTGCGCCTGCCAATACAAAATCAGATATTTTCGGAAGAAGGTAACGGATCAAGGCGATTACTGGGGCAGCATGTTGTAAGAGACGATCCAGCTACGCCCGGGATAGCGTTGGAATGCAAACCTTCTGCTCATTCTTCAAGTCTAACGGGTGCGGCGCGAAGTCTGTCAACGTCCCGATCTGGCCCGCTTTGAAGCTTTAGGCAACATCGAATGCTTCTACACTCCGACATGTGGCAATTCGACCATCGGATATCCGAGTCATTGACAGGATAAGGTATGACCGATGAAACTCATTTGCCAGCTACGAAACCGGCCGCGTCTAGAGGCATAGGATCAAACAGTTAACACGGTATGTTCACGAAACCCAAGGCGCTTTGCGTTTGGCAAAAAAGGCTGCAATTCCATCACGTGCCTCATCCCCCTCCCAAGTGGTAACCAGCCGGGAGATCGTCGCATCCACAATCTCGGGTGTGATTGCAGGCCCTAGCATTCGAGCTAACTTTTTACTTTCCGCAACAGCCCCAGGCGCTGCGCTCAAATAGGGCAACACTTCTGCCTCAACTGCACTATCCAGTTCATCTGGCGTTACGACTCTCGCCAAGAGGTTCAAATCACGTGCTTCTTCCGCTTCGAAAAGCCTAGCTGACATGAACACGCGTCGCGCTTTGTCCTCGCCCATCCTTGCCAATACGTAAGGCGAGATCGTCGCCGGGATTAGACCAAGTTTGACTTCTGTCAGGCCAAATTTGGCCCCTGACACGCCGACGGCTACATCGGCTACCGAAATCATGCCAATACCGCCACCAAAGGCATTACCTTGGACGCGTGCGATCAATGGCTTTGGCAGGGTGTTGAGCGCAAAGAGTGCCATTGCCAACTTTCGTGCCCCGGCACGACGTTCTTCGGGGTTGGCGGCCATCTGATCTTGCATCCATCGTAAATCGCCGCCTGCGCAAAAACTCTTGCCCTTCGCCGCCAGTACCACGACACGCACGGTTTCATCTGCTGCCAATTCGGCAGCTGCATCCGCCAACTCTTCGATCATCTCTCCAGACATGGCATTGTGCTTGTCTTCACGATCAAGCCACAGCGTTGCCACGCCCCGCTCATCGCGCTCAATGCTTAGCGTTTCATACATCACCAGTCTCCGTCCGTAGCCCACGCGCCAATGACGCAGCTTTTTCTAGCACACGTCGCTGTAGTCCAGTTTCATATCCTAATGCCACCAAACGGTCATGCACCAGTTCGGTCGCCACGTTTCCCGCCGCGCCGGGCGCATAAGGACAGCCACCCAAACCGCCCACAGCGGCATCAAACACCCGGATACCTCGGGCCAAGGACGCTTCAACATTTGCGAGAGCTCGGCCAGCAGTGTCATGATAGTGCCCAGCCAGGTTCTTGATCGGCACTACACCAGAGACAGCCGCTAACATTGCATCTATTCGCTCCGGCGTGCCTTTGCCAACGGTATCACCCAGAGAAATCTCATATACGCCTTGCGCCCATAGAATTTCGGCAACCCTCGCAACCTCGCCCGGATCAGTTGGGCCATCATAGGGACAATCTGTAACGCAAGAAATGTAGCCACGTACCGGCAACCCGATGTTGTGTGCCGCCTTAACAACCGGAGCAAACCTTATGATGCTCTCCTCAATTGAAGCATTGATATTGGCCTTGGAAAATCCTTCCGATGCCGAGCCGAAAATGGCAATTTCGTCAGCCCCCGCTGCCACGGCCCCATGAAAACCGCGCATATTAGGCGTCAACGCAGCATATCTGACACCCTCGACTCTCTTTATTCCTGCCAAGACATCCGCTGAATCAGCCATCTGCGGCACCCATTTCGGGCTCACAAAAGATGCCACTTCAATCCGCGCAAATCCAGCCTTGCTCAAGAGATCGACTAGCGTAATCTTGTCGGCGGTCGCGATTTGACGTTTTTCGTTCTGCAATCCATCCCGAGGCCCGACCTCAAAAATCTCAACCCGTTCGCCCATTGCTACGATCCACCCTCTTTATCTGTTCAAATGCAATTATGCTCGAAGATTCCCTACCCACCTGCCGCGCTATCCTTCTGGAATTTCGTAAAACTCTCGATCATAAAACTGCTGCAGTCCTTCCGCTTCCAGCGCGCGTTGATAGGCCGGACGCGCTTCGATCCGCGTCTTATACTCTTGAATATTTGGAAACCGGTCAAATCGCACATAGTGACGCGCACTTTCCATAGTGAAGCCCATCATCGTATCGGCTGCCGAAAAACCAACCTTCAACAAATACTCCTGCTCACCCAGAATGCGCTCCAACGGTTTGAGTGAAATTGCCAACCGCTTGACCTCGATTCCAATAACGGTAGGCGATCGCATCTCTGGCTTTGGCAAGAAGACCTGTTGTAAATTCAGGTTTTGTATCAGCACCCCAATTGTTTCAGCATAATGCAACCAAGTCAGGAATTGCGCCCGCTCGGGCATGCCCACACCGGGTGCCAAACCATGCTCGGGGCGCGTTTCGCCAAGGTATTCAGTGATTGCGCCACTTTCGAACAGAACCTGCCCGTCGATCTCAAGCACCGGCACGCGCCCGGCGGGAGAAAGCGTCTGAAAATCCGGCGAACGCAGGTCACCCCGACCCAGATCGTACGAGATCACTTCTGGCTCGATACCCATCTCATAAAGCAGCCACAGCACCCGAAAGGACCGGCTACCAGCGACCGAATGCAAACGTATCTTTTTATCGCCCATCCCGATACCTCCCGATAGTCCTGAAACCCGATACAGCGCATCAAAGCGGCTCACCCCCCCTCACGATACAGGCGTGAAACTCGCTTTGATCAATGCTTCTCAAGCGGCGTCTTCGACATCTTCCTCTAGCCGGATCAGCGCTTCTCCGGCCTCAACCTGTGATCCGGTCACGGCCAGAACCTCGGCCACCACGCCATCGCGTGCAGCCAAGAGTGAATGCTCCATTTTCATCGCTTCCAGAATGGCCATCCGATCGCCTTGCTTTACTTCCTGCCCGGCTTTAGCAAAAATCGACTTCACAAGACCGGGCATGGGCGCCTCGATCAGATTGCCATCGCCGCGCGCGCCCGTGCCACGTTCGAGTGGGTCGACAATTTGGAAGCTCAAGCCATAAGCCTCAAAAATCGTGACAGTGTCGCCGACCAAGATCCAGGGCGCGGCCATATCACCATCAAACCGCCACCCTTCTTGCCATTGTGCCTCAACTTCAGTCTCTGCGAGGTGAACCACCGCGGATTTAGCACCGCGCAGGGTGACTGAAACTGTTTGCTGCTCACCTGCGATATCGAGCACCACGTTTCGCTTCTCAGGTTGCCAAAGCGAAAATCCGCGGTCCCACGCGGGCGCACCCAGTAAACCCATCGCTGCCATTGCGGCTTGTGCAATCAGTCGAGGTGTTGCCACCGGTTCAACCACGAGGCTTTCGAGTTCCCGGCCAATCAGACCGGTATCCACATCGCCCTTGGCAAACCCTTCATGATCACAAAGCGCGCCGAGGAATGCCAGATTGGTCACCGTGCCACCCACCTGCGTCTCGCGCAGCGCGCGCGCCATTTTTTTCAAGGCGATCTCACGGGTTGCGCCATGGGTGATGAGCTTGGCAATCATCGGGTCATAATAGGGTGAAATCGTATCCCCGGCGCGCACACCGCTGTCAGCCCGCGCCACGCTTGCGAAACTCAGATGTGTCAGTGTTCCGGTTGCTGGCAGAAATCCTTTCGGAACATCCTCGGCATAGAGACGGCTCTCAAAGGCGTGGCCCGAAATGCTCAGCTCTTGTTGTTGTTTGGGCAGGCTTTCGCCGCTTGCCACCCGTAACTGCCATTCCACCAAATCAACGCCGGTAATCGCCTCGGTAACAGGATGTTCGACTTGCAAACGGGTGTTCATTTCCATGAACCAGAATCCATCCGGGCGCAGCCCGTTCGAGCCATCGACAATGAACTCAATCGTTCCCGCCCCTTTGTATCCGATCGCTTCGGCCGCGCGCACGGCCGCCCGCCCCATCGCTTCGCGCATCTCAGCCGTCATGCCCGGCGCCGGGGCTTCTTCGATCACCTTTTGATGGCGCCGTTGCAGCGAGCAATCGCGTTCAAACAGATGAACTGCCTTTTCCCCATCGCCGAACACCTGCACTTCGATGTGGCGTGGCTGATTGACGAACTTTTCGATCAATACATCTTGGTTGCCAAACGCGGTCTTGGATTCGCTTTTAGCCGACTCCAGCGCATCCATGAAATCGCCGCTCTTTTCAACCAGCCGCATACCTTTGCCACCGCCCCCTGCGACGGCCTTGATCAGCACGGGATAACCAATTGCATCGGCAGCCCCATTCAAGTGCTCCGGGTCCTGATTGCTGCCGTGATAGCCCGGCACCACGGGCACTCCGGCCTTCTCCATGAGCACCTTGGCCGCATCCTTCAGGCCCATGGCGTTGATCGCGTCTGGCGACGGGCCGATGAAGGTCAGGCCCGCGGCCTCGACCGCGGCCACAAAATCGGGGTTCTCGCTGAGAAAGCCATAGCCGGGGTGAATTGCCTGAGCGCCAGTGTTCAGCGCAGCTTTGATGATCACATCGCCTTTCAGATAGCTTTCAGAAGGCGCGGCACCACCGATATGGACCGCCTCGTCTGCCGCTGCCACATGGGCCGCATTGGCGTCGGCATCGGAATAGACCGCCACGACCTTCACGCCCAACGCCTGCGCAGTTTTGGCAACGCGCACGGCTATCTCGCCTCGGTTGGCAATCAGAATTGTGTCAAACATTGCATTATCCTTTTCTCACCGAATCCGGTTTTTCACGCGTGTCGCAGGTCGGGGCCCGTTCCAAAGCGGACAGGGGCACAATTTCAACCATTATCGCGCTTTCGACTTCGGTAGCGATAACCATAGGCGAGATTGGGCCGCTCGCCCTCCCACATCCAGATGGTGAGGCTGACGACAGCCAAAATCTGTGCCAGTTCAATAAGATCGCCCTGCCCCAAGCCTGATTGAACCGCGTTGAAGATTGAAACCGCGCCCATCACGATCAACAAAAGCCGCGCAATAGGCGCGCGCAAAAAGATCAGGACACCGGTCACGGACGGGAGCAATGCCACCGTTGCGGCCCAGCCAGGCCCGCCGGTTTGCAACCCGGTTCGCGCCTTCAGCGCGGCGATCACAAACAAGCACAGCGCCACCAGAATGAATGACCAATGCAGCCGCCCTTTTGGGTGGTCGTGGGCCGCAGCGCGACCAACGTGAACCCAGCGCTCGCCGGTAAACGGGTCACGCTTGCCAAACGTTCTGTTCTCTGGTTGTTCAGCCATCCGCTTACATCCGGAACACGCCGAACCGCGTCTCGGCAATTGGTGCGTTCAATGTCGCAGAGAGCGACAAAGCCAACACGTCGCGGGTCTTGCGCGGATCGACAACGCCATCGTCCCAAAGCCGTGCACTGCCATAGAGCGGGTGGCTTTGTTCTTCGAACATTTCGATGGTGGGGCGCTTGAACTCGGCCTCGGCCTCGGCGCTCCACTGCTCGCCCGCGCGCTCGATCGCGTCGCGTTTGACGGTGGCAAGCACGCCCGCCGCCTGCTCACCGCCCATCACGGAAACCCTTGCATTGGGCCAGGTCCACATGAAGCGAGGGCTATAGGCGCGCCCGGACATACCGTAGTTACCCGCACCAAATGAGCCGCCCAAAACCATCGTGATTTTGGGTACTTTGGTGCAGGCCACCGCCGTTACCATCTTCGCTCCATGGCGCGCGATGCCTTCGTTCTCGTACTTTCGGCCCACCATAAACCCGGTGACATTCTGCAAAAATACCAATGGGATGCGCCGTTGCGAGCAAAGCTCTACAAAATGCGCGCCCTTCACGGCACTTTCGCTAAAAATGACGCCGTTATTGGCGACAATCCCTACTGGACAGCCTTTGACATGGGCGAACCCAGTCACCAACGTCTCGCCAAAGCGCGGCTTAAATTCGTCAAACCGGCTGCCATCCACCACCCGCGCAATCACTTCGCGAATGTCATAGGGCGTGCGTAAATCGCCGGGCACGACGCCAAGGATTTCTTCGGGGTCATAGGCAGGCTCTTCTGAGCTTTGCCATTCAACGGTCTGGGGCTTGCGCCTATTCAAGCTCTCGACTGCGCGCCGTGCCAGCGCCAGCGCGTGTGCATCATCCTCGGCCAAATAGTCCGCCACACCGGAAAGACGCGTATGCACCTCACCGCCGCCTAGGTCTTCACTCGACACCACTTCGCCTGTTGCGGCCTTAACCAATGGCGGGCCCGCCAGGAAGATCGTGCCTTGTTCCTTGACGATAATTGTCACATCCGACATCGCTGGCACATAGGCACCACCAGCGGTGCACGAGCCCATAACGACAGCAATTTGCGGGATATCCTTGGCGCTCATATTGGCTTGGTTATAGAAAATCCGCCCGAAATGGTCGCGGTCGGGAAACACCTCGTCCTGTTGCGGCAGGTTCGCGCCGCCACTGTCCACCAGATAGATACAGGGCAGATTGTTTGCTTCGGCGATCTCTTGCGCGCGCAGATGTTTTTTCACCGTAATCGGAAAATATGTGCCGCCCTTCACCGTGGCATCATTGCAGATCACCATTACCTCATGTCCATGAACCCGCCCGATCCCGGCAACGATGCCACCGCCCGGCGCAGCACCGCCATAGAGAAGATGCCCTGCAGTCGCCCCGATTTCGAGAAAGGGCGAACCCGGGTCGAGCAGGTTTGCAACCCGCTCTCGCGGCAACATCTTACCACGTGACACATGTCGCGCGCGTGGTTTTTCGCCGCCGCCCAACGCGGCCAGTTCAGCGACATTGCGCACCACGCCCAATGCTTCAAGATGGCTGTCGCGATTGGCCTTGAATGTTTCCGAAGACGGGATCGCCTGTGAGGTGAGTTTCATGTCACTGTCCTATTCGAAAAAGACGGGAGGGTCCGGGCAAGCTCTGCGCATGTTGCCACGTCATTGCGGCCATTGGCATTTTGGCGCGGCGGTGTCTGTTCGTCTGAAACGACCAGGCGTGCGGGCCACGGATCATGTTGCTACGGGTCTGCCCATGCTTCACCCCATCAGCCCCATCATCTCTCGTCCAACCAGCATGCGACGGATTTCGCTCGTTCCGGCACCGATTTCCATCAGTTTTGCATCGCGGAAAATCCGGCCTACGGGGTTATCGCTCAGATACCCTGCACCGCCAAACGCCTGCACGGCCTGATGTGAGACCTTCATTGCTTCCTCAGAAGCATAAAGCACGCAGGCCGCCGCATCTTGACGGGTAACTTCGCCCCGGTCACAGGCGCGGGCAACCTCATAGACATAGGCACGCGACGAATTCATAGCGGTATACATATCCGCGATCTTGGCCTGCATCAGCTGGAATTCCCCAATCGGGCGGCCAAACTGTTTGCGCTCGACCATATAGGGCATCACTTCGTCAAGGCAGGCCGCCATGATACCCGTGCCAATACCGGACAGCACGACGCGCTCGTAATCAAGGCCAGACATCAGAACGGCAACGCCTTTGCCCTCTTCGCCAAGGATGTTCTCGAAAGGCACTTCTACATCTTCGAAAATCAATTCGGCGGTGTTACTACCGCGCATACCCAGCTTGTCAAAATGCGGTGAGGTCGAGAAACCCACCATGTCTTTTTCGATGATGAAGGCGGTAATGCCTTTCGGTCCGGCGTCCATATCGGTCTTGGCATAGACCACCAGAACATCGGCATCCGGGCCGTTGGTGATCCAGTATTTGTTGCCATTCAGAACAAAGCGGTCGTTCTTCTTGTCGGCGCGCAGCTGCATCGACACAACATCCGACCCGGCATTCGGCTCGCTCATGGCAAGGGCGCCAACATGCTCTCCGCTAATCAGTTTGGGCAGGTATTTGGATTTCTGCTCATGGGTGGCGTTGCGTCGAATCTGGTTCACGCATAGGTTTGAGTGCGCACCATATGACAGGCTGACACTGGCCGAGGCACGGGCAATTTCTTCCACCGCGATAACATGCGCGAGATAGGTCATCCCGGCACCGCCGTATTCTTCCGGTGTGGTCACGCCAAGAAGGCCAAGATCGCCAAACTCCTTCCAGAGTTCATTGGGGAATTCGTTTGTTTTGTCGATTTCCGCGGCCATCGGCTTAATCCGCTCTTGCGCCCAACGATGCACCATCTCCTGCATCGCCATCACATCTTCGCCAAGATCGAACTTCATGGAACCCAAGAACATAGCCGCCCCTCCAACTTATTGAACAGTTGTTCATTTCCTAGACGAACACATGATTCGGATCAAGCGCTTCGCATCTGGCCTCCGGGACGCCGAAACTTTCGCGCTATCTCAAAGGTAGCGGTTTTTGAACCAAAGTCGTTCTAAAAATGCGCTTTGGGTTCGTCCGGCTTTCCAGCGGCCAAGGCCAGCAGGCCGCCCATCAGACAAAATCCGATGGGAAACATGGTAAAGGCGCTGAAGCCGAACGCATGATACATCAAGCCGCCGGCGATCAGCATCAGCACACCGCCCCACAACGCCCTCATCTTTGCCATTGCCCCACCGACAATCGCCAAAAGCGGGGCGAGAAAGCTCGTCACGCGGACAAGTTGAACATTGTCGACCTGCGTTGCCAGACCTTCGATTTCGCCGTGATTTTGAATGAGCTGAGTATAGCCGAAGCTGAAAAATCCGATGATCATCGCGATCAATCCGCCTATGACCCCAAGGATCAGTGCTGCGTTGCGCATGGTCTTTCCTTCCAGGCTCGCGTTGGCACAATACTTATGGTTGCTGCCCTGCTTTTAAAAGCACTGCGGCCTGAACTCGGCTGTCCCAACCTAAATAAAGACAGCCATCAGCCTCGATCAATGGCCGTTTCATCAGGGTCGGATGCATCGCGAGCAATACTTCGGGTGCCAGGGTCCGCTCTTTCTCGCCCAACTCTCGCCAGGTTGTCGACCGCCGGTTGAGCAACTTATCGCCAAATTTCCCTAGCGCGCGTGCCTTCAAATCAGCGGGAACACCGTCAGTCCGAACATCTCGAAAGCTCGCATCACCCAGCTGTTTCAGAGCCTTGCGGCAGGTATCACAGTTCTTCAATCCATAGATGACCATATTTTCTTTCTCCCTGGAGAAACACTTCTCTATCGCGTTGAACTCCTGGCTTTATCCCGTTTCCCTTGATTTTCGCATCTTCAATGAAATCATTCGCACTTGTGATCCTTGTTTCGGTCGCATCGCAAAGCTTAGCATCAAGTGCTGCGCATTCCGTAGTAATCATGACTTGAAAACCGGCGTTAACCTACGCGCTACAAACAGAGGGGAAACAGCATACCAAATAGCACAGTATACTGATTCAACCAGACAAACGGTTCTGGCTTTATCGAACCCGAAGTGGGTGGAAAGGACGCGTTCGTACATACATCTTCCATAGAGCGTTTCGGGGCTCAAGCGGCTGAGTGACGGCCAACAAAACTATGGGCTGATTGAAGGCCGCGACGGTCGTAAGATGGCAGGGAACTCAAGCTGCTTTGAATGCAGATCGTCGGTCCACCATTGCGTCAGCCACTATTCGAATACCGTCCAAGACAGCTTGGCCGCTAATTTGCGCCGTTCAGTCGGGGGTCAACGGCTGACGCAGCCTTTCATGCCCTCCGGGCAATAGGTGCTCGAAACCCGGCGCACATGGCGCTTCTTGGCCCGGCTCACCGGATGCACCTTGACGGCCTGATAGGTCATGTTCTGGTTTGGTGTGCCACAGCAGATCACGCCATTGATGCTGATCGGCTGAAGCCCGGCCGGGCAATAGTTCTCGGCAGAAGCATAGGGATAGATCTTGGGTTGCGCCGCCACCGGCATCGCCCAAACCGCCGCCATCGCGGCCCCGATCATCAAACTGGTCTTCATACTAACCCCCATGGCTGGTTTACCGTTGTTAGACAACAGGCTAAGGTGCTTTGTCCGGAGGGTCAAATGTTTTGGCCCTGGGATTTTTCTGAAAGCGAAACAATCGCAAGCTCAGGTAAACGCGGGAATGCGTGCCTACTTCTCGAATTCACGCCACGGTTCTCACCCTGCCAGAACCTCCTCAAACTCCCGCCACTCGCGAAGCGACATGCCTGAGTTTTCTTTAGTGACCTTTTCGCCAGCCAGCATTCGCCGCAAACAACTCATCATTTGGGCGCTCATAGTAACAGCACCCATCCGGTAATCCTCGAACGCCTTGTACGCGAATGGCACCCAGTCCGCTACGACCTTGCAGATCGCATCGGCATAAACCCGGATTTCGTATTGCGCATGTGCGTCGGCGCGGAGCCGCAAGAAATGCAACAGATTGTGCAGATCCACCTTCCAATACCATTGGGTATATATATTCGCGGGCAGGTTCATCCGGGCCAGCTCGCGCGCCAACCCTTCCTTGCCGTCAGCCGAAATCATTTGCTCATAGTTGTCGTAGCACCGCGCGGCATCACCCTTCAATATCTCCAACACCTGCATGGCGGCCTCATCTGACAAAAGCTCACCGCGCCCCTGGTTGTTGACCTCCGATTGCGCCGCCAGCGCTTCTCGCGCCGGAATGTAAAATTCGCGGTCCAGAATCGAATAGCGCGCCGAATATTCATTAACATTCGCTGTCCGATGTCTGATCCATTGCCGCGCCACAAATACCGGTAGCTTCACATGAAGCTTGATTTCGCACATCTCGAACGGTGTCGAATGCCAGTGCCGCATCAGATAACGGATCAGCCCTTCATCATTCTGCACGCTCTTGGTCCCCTTGCCATAGCTAACCCGTGCCGCCTGACAGATCGCTGCATCGTTGCCCATATAGTCGACCACTCTGACGAAACCATGATCCAATATAGGAATCGCTGAATAGAGATGGCGCTCCATGCCTTCACTCACTGCGCGCAACGTATTTTGCGGGCTCGTGCGCTGCACGTCGATTTCGGCCTGTTGCTCGGGGGTGACACTCATCGCGGGGTCCTTTGGATCAGAATCGCATAACACCACTATATCTAGAGTTCCCGTCTAGCGGAACCACAGTAAAGTGTGGGGCGGCGTTACATCGCAGTGGAAAAAACCCACGCCGCTCAACCCCACTTCAATTGACTTTTAACCATCATCAGGTGAAATTGCGCGGACAAGAGGAAAACATCCGGCGATTTCACCGGGTCTTACCCTCATAACGTGAATGGACAGGGGCAACAATCGGCATGTCGAAACGACTTTTTCCAATCGCAGCCCTGTGTCTGTTGGCAGCCTGCAGCAGTTCGAACCCCTTCATGGAAGAAGAGGACGAGACTGGAACTGGGACTGGAACCGGGACTGGAACCGGCGGGATCACGACCAATGGCGATCTTCTCCCCGGAACCACAAACCCGACGCCAACCACCGGAATTTTTCGCAGTGAGGCCAAGGTAGAAAGCAGCGAAGACCTCGCCTATGGCAACGGGTTCGCCAATAACATTGCTTACGATTCTACCAGCGATACTTTCTTCGTAGATGGTCTGGCATTTGATGGAAGCCAGCCAGGCGGCGTTCCATATTCCCGTTCGACACCTTCAAATCTCGGATCCTATGCGCTTTATGAAGCACCTGCCACCTATCTGGATCCCGTGACGAACAATCCCATAACCCAGTTTGACCATCGCGCACTCTATGGCCAGTCCGCCAACACCCGATTTGCCATCGTGCGAACCGGCAACTATGTCAATTACGGCTTTGGCGGGTTCGTATATGAGCGGGACGGCAGCGTGGTTCTGCCAACTCAAGGTCAGGCAACCTATAGCGGAGACTATGGCGGCATGCGGGACTTTGCCGGGCGAGGCGGGCTTGAATACGTCATAGGTGACATGCAGGTGGATATTGATTTCGCCGGCTTCAACAACAACTGCACAGGCGCGACCTGCGCCGATGCAATCCGCGGCTATGTTTTCAACCGGACCATTTACAATAGCAACGGCACCGATGTTACGGCTGGCTATCTTGCTGCACTCAACTCCGACTTGCCAGCGGGCGTCGCACCGGCGACGGGCATGCCTGTGATACAGTTCCGTATCGGACCGAATTCGATGGATAGCAATGGCGAAGCAACTGGGGTTACCTTCACCTCAGACCCTGAAGGTCAGGTATTGGACGAAGGCAACTATTACCTGCTTCTTTCCGGCGATCATACGGCCACTCCCGGCGGCGAAATTGTCGGCATAGTCGTGGTTGAAGGGGAAGACCCCCGGTTCGAAGACGTAACTGTACGCGAAACCGGTGGGTTTATCGTTACACGCTAAAGCGAGAGAGGCTTTCTGATGCCGCGCTTTCTGCGTTTGTTTTTGATGCTTGGGGCACTGTACGCAAGTGGAGCCCATGCCGACGAGGGCGTGGTGCTGTCCCCCTCTGAAATGCGTGTCGCGACTATTATTGCGCTTGAGACGGGCGACCTGCCCACAGCCATTGCTCTTGCCGAAGCCCTGCTTAAACGCAACCCAAGCGACCATGAAGCGCGTATTCTGGCCTCTCGCGCCTATCGCAACAATGGCGATCTGCAAAAAGCTACGCTGCACGCTCGCCGTGCATGGAAAGCCTCAACAACAAAACATCAGCGCTACGCTTCTGCCTTGCTGATGGCGCAGTCACTTTCTTCTGACGGGAAGCGAACAAGTGCGCAACTCTGGTTACGACGCGCGGCTGAGCACGCTCCTAACGAGCGGCTTCGGAAAGCCGCAGTGCGTGATTTTCAATACGTTCGTGCACGCAATCCTGTTGCTATTCATCTCAGCTTCGGCGTCGCGCCAAACTCCAACATAAACAACGGAAGCGCCCATTCTTCGGTTGATATTTTTGGCTTGCCTGATGTCAATCTCATCGGCGCTGCCCAAGCTCTATCCGGAATAGAGTATTCAACCGGCCTTTCGCTGCGCTATCGCTTGGCGCAGACAGCGGCCCGTGCCACGGATCTGACGCTCAAGGCCAGCCGCCGCGATTATACCCTATCCGCCGAAGCCAAGTCGCTTGCCCCGACTGCACAGGGTAGCGATTTCGCCTTGGGTACCGTCTCGGCTGGAATCACTCAGCGCTTCATGCAGCCAGAAACGCGTGCCGAAACTACAGTTTCGCTTGGACTGGGAAAAACCTGGTATAGTGGCTCGCCCTACTCTGATTTCACACGTTTATCACTGGGTCACTCAATGCCATTGTCAAATCGCTCCAGGCTCACTTTCGGGCTGGCCGGTGAGCGAACAAGAGGGCCAAGGGCACCCCATGCTGATCTCCTAAGGCTCAGCACAAGTTGGTCGAAGGGGCTAAAATCTGGCGCCTTGGTCGGACTGTCCTTACATCTCACCAACAGCCAATCACCAAGTAGTTCTGCCGAATACCAAGAGATTGCCGCCCGTATCAGCTATGCTCCTGCTAAACCGTTGTTTAAGGGCGTTCGCGCCATGTTCGGTCTGGGTTTGCGGGCACGTGATTATCCCGTCACGCCTTATCTGCCAAGCGGCGGGCGACAAGACCGCGAAGTATCGGCGGACCTGACCCTTTCTTTCGAGAATCTCGAATACTATGGTTTCACGCCCACCCTCACCTTCAACGCAAGTAGCGCTAATTCCAACGTTGGACTATTTGATGTCGAGAATGTAGGCATGGCGATGGGCATCCGTTCATCGTTCTGAACACACCCATTCTATCCCGACGCTAGACAGCGCCATTCGGTCCGCTATCCTTATCTGACATTCAATTGAGCTTGAGGCGCTTACAGATGCACCTGAAATATCTCCACACAATGGTCCGGGTCAAAGATCTGGAGAAAGCCATTTCATTTTTTGAAATTCTGGGCCTGGTAAAGACCCGCCACTATGACAGCGAAGAGGGGCGGTTTTCTCTAATATTCATGGCACCACCAGAGCAGCCTGATTGCCCCGTCGAGCTCACCTACAACTGGGACGGGGACGACGGACTGCCATCCGACAGCCGCCATTTCGGTCATCTTGCCTACGAAGTCGGCAACATTTATGAGATGTGTCAGCACCTAATGGACAGCGGCATAGTGATCAACCGTCCGCCGCGCGATGGGCGCATGGCATTCATCCGTTCGCCCGATAACATATCCATTGAACTCCTTCAAAAAGGTAACCCGCTCCCACCATTGGAGCCGTGGGCCAGTATGGAAAATATCGGTCATTGGTGATGCCAACTCTGGCCCTTATCGTGGCGCTGTAGCGATATTCTCTCAATCACCTTGCCGACGTTTTCGGGCATTTAGTTTAACGTATCATATTGAGGCGTCTGATGTGTTACCCGAAGTGTCCCCGCTTGGGGCTAGATTTCCCGCAGTATGATCACACAGACGGGCTGGATGAGTCTGGTAATTTCATCAGCGCTGCCGGGGCTTTGTTCCCAATCGCGCTGTGCGGTCGGTCTGTTGATGTCACCGAGAACTGACCCGGCAGGCGATTGCAGAGCAATTTGCCGAGAGGGGCCAAGCCTCCAACTTTTCGGCGGTATCTTTCAGCCCCATGAATCAGTGCGCGTTCAAGAACCCGGCACGGACCTTGCCGTTGAATGCCACGATGTGGGCGTTGTCGGTGGGTTTTCCGGGCCGTGATGAGGCGAGGGTGAGGCCCCCCGTTGATATACCCAAAGGTCCATATCTCGAGAGATAACTAAGCTCCCCCCGAATTTCGGGGGGGGGGATAGCTCATCAATGCCATCAGTAGATGTATCGTATCTGTTCAGACCAATATCGTTCCACGCGCCGTAGAGCCGTGGTGATATCATCTAACCCCTCGAAGCTAAGCGCGTTCTTCTTAACCAATCCTTCAGCATGACGGCCAAATAGTGACCCAACTACATCTCGAATCTCGCGCCCCCTCTCAGTCAGCCTCACCCGCACTGAGCGGCGGTCGATCTCGCAACGCTGGTGATGCATGTATCCCATCTCGACCAGCTTTTTGAGATTGTAACTGACGTTTGATCCCTGATAGTAGCCACGCGATTTCAGCTCGCCCGCTGTTACTTCGTTGTCGCCGATGTTGAACAAGAGCAATGCTTGGACCGCGTTGATATCAAGAACACCGACGCGCTCAAACTCGTCCTTGATCACGTCTAGCAATAACCTGTGCAACCGCTCGACTAGCGAAAGCGCATCAAGGTACCCTGCCATAAACCCTACCTCAGACCCGTCGCCCAATCGTCGCTTGGCTACGGGTTCTTGGCTTATCGGCATATGAACACTCATTCTCATCTCCGTCGAAACAACTCAGCTATGAGAAATGCAGGAAAAAGCCAAAAAATCCGTTAAACGCGAATTTTGCTTTGCTAAAATTCGCGCTAATGTGATTATTGCTCGAAGTATTGCGGCTAAGTCACGCCTCTCTCTATAGACTTATAGACAGAGCCAACACATTCAGGATTTACATACCCTGATGTCGCCGCACCTGCAAAACCTAGTCGGTATCAAGCGCCGAACGGATTTCAAAAACCATTTCTAAAACATTCGCAGGTGGCTTCGCTTGGCCACTAACCCATTGATAGAGATCTTGGTCATTTTCACTCAGGAGCCGGTCATAGGCATCAAGGCGCTCCTCGTTCATCGCGTCAAGACGCTCCTCTGCAAACCGCATCAGGATCAGGTCCATCTCCTTAGTTCCACGCCGCATGGAACGCATTTTCATCCGCTTCAACCGGGCTTCGCGGCTCTCCCCTTCAGGCCTCATCTCATCCAATTCCGTGTTCCTTCAGAAATCCGGCCAGGCGTTTTTCCAAAGCACCCAGACGATTGGCCGTCTTATTTGCTCGTGCTTTCAACTCGCGCAGTTCCGACAGGATACTGCGCATATCTTCATCGATTGGTGGGCCTTCATCAGGTCCGTCGACACCATCCCCCACGCCTTCAAGGAGCCAAGTGATTGAAACGTTAAGCAGCCCAGCCAGCATTTGCAACTTGTTGGCGCGCGGTTCGGACAAATCATTTTCCCAGTCCTGCAAAGTCGTCAACTTGATACCGATTCGCTTGGAAAGTTCCTTCTGGTTCATCCCTGCCGCATCGCGCGCGCCGGTGATCCTGTCACCCAAAGTGGCACTCTCCGCATCGAACCAACCTTCTGTCGTGTCTTCGCTCATCATCTCATCCTCTTTGTCCATAGCGGCCGAACGCGCTTGATCGGTCTTTGCGCGCAACCTATGACAGTAAGCAGCAAAACTCAAACAAGGTGCCGACCAAATGGCCTTTCTCTCTGACACGCTGGCACGCGTTAAACCGTCCCCGACCATTGCGGTTTCAAATCTGGCTGCAGAACTCAAGGCCGCAGGCCATGATGTCATCGGTCTTGGTGCTGGCGAACCTGATTTTGATACTCCCGATCACATCAAAGCGGCAGGCATTCGTGCCATCAACGAGGGAAAGACAAAATATACAGCCGTCGATGGCATTCCAGAACTGAAAGCTGCCATCTGTGCCAAGTTCAAACGTGACAACGGGCTCACTTATGAACCTGCGCAAGTCAGCGTCGGAACGGGCGGCAAGCAGATCCTCTATAACGCCCTGATGGCGACGCTGAACGCGGGCGACGAAGTGATAATCCCCGCACCATATTGGGTGAGCTATCCCGACATGGTGCTTTTGGCGGGCGGTATGCCCATTGCCGTGCAAGCCACGCTTGAGAATAATTTCAAACTAACGGCGGAACAACTCGAGGCCGCCATAACGCCGAAAACCAAATGGCTGATCTTCAACTCACCCTCAAATCCCACGGGCGCAGGCTATACGCGGGACGAACTTAAAGGGCTTACCGATGTGCTGATGCGTCATCCCCATGTCTGGGTGATGACGGACGACATGTATGAACATCTGGCGTATGATGATTTTAAATTCTGCACCCCCGCCGAGGTTGAGCCAGGACTCTATGAGCGGACGCTCACCTGCAATGGTGTATCCAAGGCCTATGCGATGACCGGTTGGCGTATCGGCTATGCGGCCGGTCCCAAGGAATTAATTGCGGCAATGCGCAAGATCCAGTCGCAGAGCACCTCTAACCCTTGTTCGGTCTCGCAATGGGCAGCAGTCGAGGCTTTGGACGGAAATCATGATTTCATCGCGAAGAACAACGCGGTATTCATTCGCCGCCGTGATCTCGTCGTCGCAATGCTTTCGGAGATTCCCGGCGTCACCTGTCTTAAGCCTGAAGGTGCCTTCTATGTTTATCCCTCGATCGCAGGGCTAATTGGCAAGACCACACCAAACGGCACATTGATCGACACGGATGAAGCGTTTTCCAAAGCTCTGCTGGAGGAAGTTGGAGTCGCCGTCGTCTTCGGAGCGGCCTTTGGCGTTTCGCCAAACTTCCGGATAAGTTACGCCACCTCGGACGCCTCGTTGAAAGAGGCGTGTTCTCGTATACAGGCGTTTTGCAAAGGACTCTCATGACCGAACGCCAAATCAAGATGAACCTGAACAACCTCGGCTTCGATACGAGCGAATTGCGCTATCCCCATCAATGCTTTCCTAGAAAGACGACACCTGTCGCATTTGGACTTGCCCCACGAACTATCGAGCAGCACGCCGCCGACGAACATCTGAGTAAAGCTCTGGAAATGAGAGAAGCCGCATGAGCGCCGATTTACCAGACTATTACTTTAGGGTGCGGGAAAACGGCGCCTTTGTATTCCGCCTAGACACGGAAAACCGCCAGCGGCGGATAGAAATGGACCAGATTGCCATTGTAAACATGCGCAATGGCGAAATCAAACCGCATGGTCAGCGTGAACTGTCTTCGGAAGATGTGGAAGCGATCGAAGATTGGATGGCAGAGCGCGCGGAGATATTGGCGGCTCGTGATATCGACGATATTCTCCGTGCTGTCGACTACCTTAACTTGACTACCCACTGGGCGCAAAGCCGCGCCACCGACGAACAACTAGAGCATGTAACAGACGCTCTACTCTTGGCTATGCATGATTTGCGCTCGGTACTGGTGCGCAAGAAAGCCGATCGGTTACTCAAGGACTAATCTTTGAACCAGAAACGGAACTTAAACAAAGAAGTGCGCGCCGCTTCGCATGACCGATGGCATAGTTATCCTGATCGCCGATACGATTACGGCCAGTCTCGAGCCTGAGAACGGACAGTAAGTCTTTGTTCTGCGAAAAACAGGAGCGGCTGGCGGCGGTCAAGCCTGCATGGCGCGACCGATTCCCACAGTCCAGAAACGCCAAACCAACAGTACCGCAGCAAACGCCAACCCCACAGCAAGGCCAAGCCACACGCCGACACCGTCAAACCCAACCACAAAACCCAGAATATAGCTGGTTGGAACACCAATCACCCAATAGGCCAAAACAGCAATCAGCATTGGAACGCGTGTGTCCTGCACCCCACGCAAAAGCCCGAGTGCCATGACCTGAGCCGCATCCACTAACTGAAACAGGGCCGCCGCCGCCATCAACATTACTCCGGTGGCCAGCACTGCATCACGTCGCAGATCAGACGGATCGAGAAAAATACCGACAAGCCAGTCAGGCACCAACAAGAACAATGCCATCGACAATAGCGCCAACAACATAGAGGCTACCAACACCACTTGGGCGCCACGTCTCAATCCGATGCTATCTCGTCGTCCAACGGCACGCCCAGCACGAACCGTGGCAGCACTGGCCAGACCCAGATGAACCATGAAGGCTGCTGAGGCTATTTGCAGAACTATGCCATGCGCCGCCAGAGCAACCTCGCCAAGCCAGCCCATCATTACCGAACTTGCGGCAAACAAGCTGACTTCTGCGAGACTGGTAAAGCCGATCGGTGTACCGAGCCTCAAGACAAACCAAAGCGCGCCAACGTCGACCCGCCACATTCGCTGAAACAGATGATGATGCGGCACCACCAGGATTACATAGAGTAACAAGAACACCAACATCACCAATTGCACTAGGAGTGAAGCCGCTGCGGCGCCACGGATTCCCAACTCGGGCGCACCCCAGTTACCAAAGATAAGCGCATAGTTCACAAGGCCATTGAGCAGCGCCCCCGCCATCGAAGACCATAAGACTATGCCTGTATGTTCAAGTGCGGAAAGGTAGGATTTGAGCACCATTCCGATTAGGGCAAAGATAACCCCAAAGCCGGCTATTTCCATATATTGTGCCGCTAGCTCGACCATAGAGACGTCTTGCCCCAGAGCGAGCAGCAATGGGCGTGCGAAGAGAAATACTGGCAGGCAAGCGATACCGAAAGCCAAGGAAGCCCAAAGCCCCATTCGCGTCACGCGGCGCACCCTTGTGTCGTCTTTTGCGGCCTCTGCTTCGGCCACAGCCGGCATGACCGCCAGTGCAAAACCCGAACCAAAGATGAAAAGCACGAAAACAACCATTCCGCCAAGAACCTGCGCGGCCAGCGCGCTGACATCATACCAACCCAGCATTACAGTATCGGTTATGGTGATAGAGAACTGAGCGAGATTGCCGCCAATTAACGGCAATCCCAGCATCATTGCCGCTTTTGCATGACTGCCGTATGTGTTCTCAGCGCTCATGGGCAATGCCTTACGTCGGGGTTCGGCTCGGGACAAGATGGTGGACGAAGAGGGATTGACGCCAATCTCGTCGCGATTTTCCCAACTCTCGAAATGACCTTGCGAACAGGTTCTAGCATCAAAAATGTTCACATCATTTGTTTGGACCGACCGGTTGCGGCGATCAGCCATCCGTATCTCCCCCTTTCATGCATGTAAACATGCACTGCCGGGGCGGTGGATGGATGGCAAGGGCCGGTGCCTTGACAACATCTTTGTCGAACGCTTGTGGCGATCATTGAAATACGAATGCGTTTACTTACACGCCTGGGAGACCGGATCAGAGGCCAAGGCGGGCGTCAGAAAATGGATCGAGTTCTACAACCACAAGCGCCCGCATTCCTCATTTGGCGGCAGACCACTTGCCGTGGTCTACTGGCAGTAGAATTGAAACAACAAAACCCGATCCGCAACTCCAAAGAGTAGCCTAAATTACGCCAGATCCTGTCCAACTATTGGGGAGTAGCTCAACAGATAGGTTTCACGAAGTATTTGAGCGAAACGGTCTTGCATAAACCCCATCAGTTGGCAGGCTCTGCGCCTCAATGAAAATCGCGGCTAGGAAATAGCCTCTTGGCCTGTTCGCGCGGGTGGCGAGCGCTGCGGGTGTGTTTCGTCGGTCGCGGCGCATCATCGGCCTGCGGCAGGGTCACGCCCACAGCTTCATCCATCGGATGGCCCAGTTCGCTGAGGCGATGCGATATGTCTTCTACCTCCTGCGCGATCAGGTGCACAACAATGCCTTCCTTCTGAATATACCCCATCACTCTGAGCAACCGACCGCCCATCACCGCACGCCGGTAGCGTTCATAAATCTTGGGCCATACCACGATGTTGGACACCCCGGTTTCGTCCTCCAGCGTCAAAAAGATCACCCCAGATGCAGTGCCAGGGCGTTGGCGGGTGATCACCAGGCCACAAACCGTCACCCGTCCCAGCGGCGCACTGTGCAGCTTGGTATGTGGCGTCAGCCCCGGCAGGCTCGGCCGCAACAGTTCCATCGGATGCGCCCTCAGCGTCAGCCGCATCGAGACGTAATCCTCGACCACCTCCTCGCCCAAATGCATCGCCGACAGGGTCACGGCAGGCTCAACAATACCCTCGCCCCCGATTGGATCATTAAACAGCGGTAGCGGCATCTGCCCCTGGATCGCCTTCACCTGCCAGAGCGCATCGCGCCGCGTGAGCCCCATATCAACAAACGCATCCGCCTCAGCCAGCCGCTCCAACACCGACGGCGCCAGCCCCGCGCGCAGCCACAGCGCCTCCGGATCCGGATAGCCATTGCCGCGCGCCGCCGCGATCCAATCCGCGTCGTCCTCCTTGAAACCCTTGATCTGGCGGAAGCCGAGGCGCAGCGCCAGCGCGCCATCAGCGCGGCGTTCCAGCGTGTTATCCCAGATGCTGTGATTGACGCAGATCGGGCGCAGCTCCACTTGATGCTCGCGCGCATCACGCACGATCTGGGCCGGCGCGTAGAACCCCATCGGCTGGGAATTCAGCAGTGCGCAGGCGAAAATTGCCGGGTGGTGACATTTCAGCCAAGCCGAGACATAGACGAGCATCGCAAAAGCGGCGGCATGGCTTTCGGGAAAACCGTAATCGGCAAATCCCTCGATCTGGGAAAAGCATCGGTCGGCGAAGTCGGGTTCATAGCCGTTCTTGAGCATGCCTTCGACGAACCGATCGCGGAACACGGCGATTGTGCCCATCCGCCGGAATGAAGCGAGTGAGCGGCGCAGACGATCGGCTTCTTCCGGGGTGAACCCGGCGGCTACCACGGCGATCTGCATCGCCTGCTCCTGAAACAGCGGCACGCCAAGCGTCTTGCCCAGCACGCTTTCCAGTTCTCTTGAGGGAAAGCCGACCGCCTCCAGCCCCTGTCGCCGCTTGATATAGGGCTGCACCATGCCGCCCTGGATCGGCCCGGGGCGCACGATTGCCACTTCGATCACCAGGTCATAGAATTCGCGCGGTTTCATGCGTGGCAAGAAATTCATCTGTGCGCGGCTTTCTACTTGGAACACCCCCACCGCATCGGCGATGCAGAGCATGTCATAGGTCGCTCTATCAGCCTGCGGCACGGTGGCAATGCTCAGGGTTTCGCCGCCATGCACCTCCAGCAGATCGAAACATTTCCGAATGCATGTCAACATTCCAAGCCCCAGCACATCGACCTTCAGAATACCCAGAGTGTCGATGTCGTCCTTGTCCCATTCGATCATCGTGCGGTCTTCCATCGCCGCGTTTTCAATCGGGCACAACTCGTCGAGCCGCCCCTTAGTGATAACAAAGCCGCCGACATGCTGGGAAAGATGGCGCGGAAAGCCGATGATTTCTCCGATCAGACGGATGGTCTGGGCAAGGCGGCGGTCGGTCGGGTCAAGTCCCAGTTCGCGGATACGATCCGGATCAGCCCCGTCATTTGACATACCCCAGATCTGTCCCGAGAGGCTGGCAGTCACGTCCTGAGACAGCCCCATCACTTTGCCGACCTCGCGGATCGCCGCGCGCGAGCGGAAATGGATCACCGTCGCACATAGGCCAGCACGGTGGCGACCGTATTTTCTATAAATATGCTGGATCACTTCCTCGCGGCGTTCATGTTCGAAATCGACGTCGATATCCGGCGGCTCGCCCCGATATTTCGACACGAACCGCTCAAACACCATGGTGATCTGATCGGGCGAGACGTCGGTAATGCCAAGCGCGTAGCATAGAATCGAATTGGCGGCCGAGCCGCGTCCCTGGCAAAGGATCTGCTGGCTGCGGGCATATTGCACGATGTTATGCACAGTCAGGAAATAGGCGGAAAAACCCAGCTCCTCGACCAGTTTCAGCTCCTTTTTTGCCATCGCCCGATAGCGGTCGGATACGCCATCAGGGCAGCGTCGCTTCAACCCTTCTTCCGTTAACCGTTCCAGCCGGGCCTGCGGCGCCTCGCCCTCGGCGATTTCGTCAGGATATTCATAGCTGAGTTCGCTGAGGCAGAAGCTGCAATTTGCGGCGATCTCCAGCGTGCGGCGGATGGCGGCGGGATGACTGCGAAACAGCCGCGCCATGTCCGCCGCGCCTTTCAACCGCCTTTCGGTATTTGGCAGCGCCCGGGTACCGATCGTATCAATGGTAATATGTTCGCGCATGCAGGTCAGAACATCGGCCAACTGGCGTCGGCTGGAACGGTGCATCAGCACGTCGCCAACGGCCACCATCGGCGCAGAGGTTTTCTGTGCCAGGCGGGCACAGGCCGCCAGATAGGCTTGATCGCTGCCATTATAGCGGGGTGCAGCCCCGAGAAAGACGTTGCCAGGAAAGCGCCGCCGAACGGTTTCGATATGCTGGGATACCTGTCTTGCCCCCACGCTGTCCTGCGGCAGCGCAATCAGGATCATACCCGCACAGCCCGCGACCAGATCCCGCAGATCAAGGTGACAATCGCCCTTATCGGCCCGTCGCTTACCGATAGTCAGAAGCCGGGTCAGCCTTTGATAGGCTGCGCGGTCCCTCGGCAAAGCGATCCAATCTACCGTGCTGTCGCGCAGAACCAAGCGGCAACCTGTGATCAGCTTCGGCAGTGCGGGTGTGTCGGGCCGCTGGATCGGGGTGGGATGGCCGATTTCCTGCCCTGAGCTACTATCTACCTGGTGTTGTTGGGAGTGGATCCTGCTCGTTTCATCCAAGGTGCGCCTCAGCTCCTTTAACGCCGCATAGGCCCGGACCACCCCGGCCAGCGAGTTGCGGTCGGTGATGGCGATGGCGGCCAACCCCAATTCCGCCGCGCGGGTGACCATTTCCTCTGGATGTGAAGCCCCCGTCAGGAACGTGAAATTGGTCGTCAGACACAGCTCTGCATAACCTAGTTCCAAATGACCTGCGACCAACCGTTCATAGCGCAAAGCCTCAGCCGGGCAGTGGTCGCGATTGATTTCGCTCATGCAAACTCCCCCTGTACGAACCAGCCCGGGTTTTGCGGCGTGTAATACATCCACAGCCGCCACCCCTCGCGGGTTTCCACCTGCCAGTAATCGCGCAACCCCGAGCGCCATCTTTCATCCACCAGCCACCATTCCGGCGCGATCCGCTCTGGCCCGGTGGCGCGCGCCGTGCTCAGCCACACCCGCCGCCAGAAAAACCGCGCAGGCGGGCGCGGCCCCGCCCCGGCAATCGGCTCAGGTTGAAACATCCGCACCGGGCGCGGGCGCAGCGCCACCCACGATCCTTCCGGCTCCGACCATGCAGCGGGCGCGATTGTAAAACTACGCTCGGGGATATGGCTATCGGCGGGCAGGAAGCGCTGGATATTGTCCAGCCCGATGCGTGTGCCCAAGCGACTTATCAGATCATCGAGCGCATCCTTATCGCCGCGCGTCACATGACTCAACTGCCTGACCGCCAGCGGCTCGACCCGGGTGGCCTCAAGCCGGATCAGGTCAATCCCGAACCCGGCCTCGACCTGATCTATCCCGCGCTCGAACAGCGGCAGGATCCGCGCTACATCGCGCAAGGGCCGCGCCAGCCGCAGTTCAACCTGCTGGCTATCCTGATCCACCCGCTGCAAGGTCAGGCACAACACCCGCGCACCCATTTCCTGATCCTTCAGCTTCTCACACAACCGCTCCAGCAGCCGTTCAGCCCCAGCCATCACATCGCGGCTCAGCCCGATCGGCTCGGGCAAGGTCATGCGCACGCCGTAATGCGGCAACTCGGCCAGCGGCGAAATCTGCTCGGGCTGATCGCCCAACGCCTGGTCGAGCCGCATCAGCACATCGCGTCCGAACCTGCGGCTCACCGCTGCACGCGGCAGCGCGCAAAGGTCCGAAACCGTACGCACCCCCAACCGCTGCAACGCCACGCCGACCTTCTCGTTAAGACGCAGCGCCGCCACCGGCAACGCCCCGATCCCCTCGCGCATCCCCCCCGGCGTCGCCACTCGCGCGCCCTCGCCCGCGCCACCGTAATGCGCCAGCGCCCAAGCCGCACCGCGCGTGTCGGCCAGTCCGATCCGCACTTCCAGCCCGGCGCGCGCCAGCCGCGCCTCGATATCGCCCAACATCGCCGCCTCCGAGCCCCACAGATGGGTCGAGCCGGTGACGTTAAGCACCAGCCCGTCCTCGCCCTCCAGACCCACCCAGGGGCAATAGCGCCCGGCCCAGCGCGCCAGCATCCGCAAAAAAAACGCATCGCCCAAGGGATCGGCCGGGCGACTTTGCAGATCGAGGCAAAATGCGCGCGCATCCGAGAAAGCCATGCCCCGGTGCAGCCCCTGCGCCTCGGCCGCCCGGTTCAACCCGTAAATCCGGCTAGCATTGGCCTGCATGTGGGTTAATGCAAACGGCCCGTCAACCGGCCTTGCCCGCAAAGCCCGGTCGCTCGCCAGCCTTGGAAACCACAATGATACGACGCGCTTGCTCATCCCAGCGCAGATCCCAGACGCCCAATGTTCCCGATTTGTTCTTTTTAATCTCCCAGCGTTGCAGAGTCGAGTCCCCCGCCGCGCCTTGCTCATCGAAAACCGGCGCACAGTGCCAGCGGGTCTGTGCCGCATTGCTGCCCATGCCCTCGGGAACAAGGCACAGTCCGGTCGATCGGCCCGCCTCTGCCGCCAGTTGCAGCCGCCGCCCGGCAGTGAGTCCCAGTGGCTTGCTCACCTCCAGCACCACCAGCTTTACAGCGCCCGAACGCAACGCCTCCTCGGTCACCGCAAGCACCTCCAGCGGATCGCCCGCCCGCGCCAGCAACAGCCGGGCCGGATCAAGATAGCGGCTGAACCCCGCTGGGTTAATCCCATCGCCCTGCCCGTCCTCGACGATCCACAACACCGGCCCGCCCAGATGCCCGCCCAGCGCAAAGGCAAAGCCCACCGCACCGGGTCCGAAAACCTCGTGCGTGCGGCCCCTTCGCGGCGGAAACTGATCAGCAAACATAGAGGTCATGGCACCAAACATACAGGGATTCGCGCGGGATTGAACATCCACCGTGAGTGGTTGCTAGGTCACCGCAGCCCGAATCTTGAATTCCGGCTTGTCCCATTCATCCGTGCGCATGACCTCCTTGAGATGCGCAACTGCATCCCAGATGTCGCAATAACGCACATAAGGCGCAGCAAACCCGAAGCGCAGGATATCTGGCGCGCGAAAATCGCCTATTACACCCTGCACAATCAGGGCCTGAACGATGGCATAGCCCTCAGCATGGGTGAGCGAAACCTGACTGCCGCGCTGGTCGGCATTGCGCGGGCTGACGATCTCGAAGCCCATATCGCAAAGCTCCTGATCAACCAGTGCAACAAAGAGATCACCCAGCGCCTGATTTTTTTCGCGCAGGACCATCATATCGATGGATTGATAAACCTTCAAAGCCTCTTCCAGAGCGATCAGCGAAAGTTGCGGCGCCGTGCCTGTGAGCATCCGTTCAATGCCGGGGTGAGGCTCATAATCCTGGGTGAATTCAAAGGGGCGGGCGTGGCCATGCCAGCCGGGAAGTGGCTGACAAACGGCGCTAATATGACGCTTGGCGACGAAAACGAAGGCAGGTGCTCCGGGACCTCCGTTGAGGTATTTATAGCCACAGCCCACCGCAAAATCGGCGTTACAGTCGTTGAGCTCGACTGGCAGCGCGCCCGCACTATGGGCCAGATCCCAGATTGTCAGCGCACCAAGTGCCTGCGCCTGTGCTGTAATGCCTGCCATGTCATAAACCCGGCCTGTCTTGTAATGCACATGGGTGAGCTGAACGAGGGCGAGCGTTTCTCCCGCTTCTGCAATTGCGGCTTCGACCTGCTCGGGTTCAACGCAACGCAACTCAAACCCCATCAACTCGGCGGCCTCGGCATTGATATAGACATCGGTGGGGAAATTGCCGCGTTCCGAGACAATTACCTTACGACCCGGGCGCATGCGTAACGCCGAGATCAGCACCTTGAAGAGATTGACTGAAGTGGAATCGCATACCACCACCTCATCACTTTCGGCACCGATCAGACGGGCAATCGCCGCACCTGCGCGTTGCGGCGCGTGATACCAATCGGTTGTGTTCCAAGCGCGGATCAGCTCTGTGCCCCATTCATCGGCCACAGCACTTTGCAGACGGGCCTTGACGCTGCACGGCAATGCACCAAGCGAATTGCCGTCGAGATAGATGACCCCGGCCGGCAGATCGAACTGCGCCCGGATCGGGGCAAGTGGGTCGGCCTCATCGCGCAGGATGCAAGTGTCGCGTGTAATAGCTTGGGTGTTCATGACATTCTCCGGTTAGTGGTGGGCGCTTTGCGCAGTCGGGCCATGCAGTTTCTCATTCTCGGCAGGAACATACGCGCCCTTCCCAAGCGATAACAGCCCGTCAAACCGGGGGAAACGTCAATGAGCTAATTTTCAATCAGGAGTGCGGATGCGGCCCCAGACGATCATGCAGACGGGAATCGTGGGTTTTGAAGTGGTTGGCGAACCAGGCTTCAAGCGTTGTCGCCAATCGCGCGGCGGTTTGATCTGGTGACGCGTTATCGCCATCCATGATATCGCGAAGATCATCCAGAAGACGCTCGTGATCTTCCTTGTGCTGGATGCGTTGATCGTAGCCATAGGCTTTCATCTGCTGCTCTTCGAGAGCGAAATGCGCCGAAATGGCGCGCAAAAGATCACCAAAGCTACCCTCGATATCGACTTGAGGATGGTGATCAAGAATCGCTGAGGCGGTTTGATTGACTAGGCCGATTAACTCCTGATGTTCATGATCGACCGCTGGGTTGCCGACACTGTATTCCGGTTTCCATTCAATTGGTGCCATAGTGACCCCCTTCCCCTTCATTCAAATACAAAGCCGCTTTCTTTGCGGAAATCGATCACGAAGCTTTGCCCGGGTTTCAGATCAATCTTGCGTTTCGCCTCATATCCGTATGCCTCAGACGCCGGGTTATCACGCATTCGCACCGTAAGATTGTGCGTGCCTGCGGGCAGTAACAAACGCTCATAAAGTCGTGACGGGCCACTTCCGGCGATGCCCGATGGCGCGCTTTCCGCGCTGTAAATCAACGCACCGTCAACCTCCAATTCGACATAGATCGGCGGGCGACGACGTGCACAAACCTGGGTCTGACGCATGTTCGGCGGCAGCTTGGCAAGCTCTTCAGGCGTCCTGTCGCGGCAGCTGGCGCTGCGGTCACCACTATGGGTGAAACTGAGTCGCAACAAGGCCATGTTTTCGGGAACCGTTTGCCAAGCGGGCGAGGCCGACAACCAGGCAACACCAAGACTTAGAACAAGCGTTACAAAGCCACCCATCGCCAAGTGATGCAATCGACCCCTCATTTCGGAACCTCCCCGGTCGTCTCATCAGGATCGGCCATGCCAGATTCACCCGGATCGACCGCCCGCTTGTTTGGCATTGGCTCCAATTTTGCCACACGCTCAGAAAAGGCAATCGTTTCTCGTGCAAAAAGCGCACGTTCGGTGGGACCGAACCAGAGCGTCAGCAACCGTTCACGCGGGACGCGTTTGCGCAGCAAGGGATCACGAGTGCGCGCGATACGCTCCTTCGTCCACTTGGCACCGAGGCGATTGTAGCACTCACGCTCGGCACATCCGGCGATGCAGACGCCATCGGCCAGATCGCGGCTGAGGATGAAATCAAACAATGAGGGCGGAGCCATCGCTACGCAGGGCAGAATCACACGGCCTTTTTCAGGCACACCCGCCGCGCCGTGTTCACAAGCAATGGTCATTACCCGGCCTGGCCCCGACAGATCGTCAGCGGTGGCAATGACCTCAGCGCGCAGTTGCTCAAGCGGGCGACCGGGCAGATCAATGCCAGTGATCAACGGACCGGAGCGGCGGAACGGAGTCGAGGACGGGCAGGACCCCATGCAGATACCACAGGCAACGCACTTATCCGGATCAACCAAGGCCTCTTGCGGAAAAGGCGCGTCATCGCTGCGCGGCACCATGGTGATGGCCGTATAGGGGCAATCGGCTTCGCAACGGGTGCAGCCATTGCAGTAGTCAAGGAACACCTGTGCTGCTTCTGCCTCTTTGCGCCGTGGCAGCCACGGCATTCCGAACAGCAGGATCGTAATCAGCAGTGCACTAGTCCAGATTACCCCTGGCGGCACCATGTCAATCACCGGATAAAGCCCGAGAATGAACCAGTCGAGCCCAATCTTGGCCGGAAAAGTCGAGAGATCCGCAGGCCCTTGCAAGACCGCAGGCATAGCGAACGAGGTGACCACCAGCGCCATCAAAGTCAGGATAGCGAGGCCACGCGGCGGATTGGTGCGCGCCGACGTGATGCGCTGGATATGAATCCACATCATGAGCAAAAGCAGGAGCGGAATGGCGATGTGCAAAAAGACCATAAGCGTGAAGAACCGCGACGAAAGACTTTCCGGTGTTAGAAAATTGCGCGCGATGGGTTCAGCGAAGAACGGCAATGCATCAAGCAGTTCGGTGGTGGTCAGCGCGACATATTGAGCCAGTTCATCCCAGATCAACCAATAGCCGGTAATTCCGGACATGTAGACAAACCAGATCACCGGCACACCGGTAATCCAAGAGAACCAGCGCCGCCCGCGGTAGCGATCAAAAGCCCATTCGCGCACCAGATGCACCAGCATGAGGATAACCATCAGATCGGAGGCATAGCGGTGCAGGCTGCGCGCCACCCCGGCATGGAACCAGTGATCTTCGGACAGCCATTTGACCGATTGGTAGGCATTGACCACACCGGTATCAAAGAAGATGAACAGGTAGATGCCGGTGCCGGCGACGACCCAGAACATGAACCAGCCCAGCGGCCCGAGATTGGCCAGCGGGTTCCAATCAGGTCCAAACAGCCTATCCAATGGGCGCTCAACCCTGTCAAAACCACGCTTTAGCGCCGCTCGCATTCCCGTCATTGTACTAGCTTATCCACTGTCTTGGTTGTTGCACGCGATACGCCATTTCGTGGCATGCTACGCTGCCGTTCCAGCCAAAGTCGCAGGATGATTAAACCAGTCACAAGCAGCGAAACGGCGCCGAAGAAGATGCCGAAGAAGATCCCATAGTCAAAGCGATAGGCGCGAGTCAGCGGGTTGTAAACGGTGCACAAAAAGGTCAGCCGGTTCCATAAATCTTTGGGTGCGATCGAAACTGTCGTGCGGCCAAGCACAAGCTCTTTGAGCGGCGCCATGAACACCGGCAGCGGAAATTCTTCGCCATAAATCTGGCGATAGACGCGCCCGTCGGCATCGAGAATGGTGGTCTGACTTGCATGGTCAAAGCCGCCTGCGGCGTCGCGCCAGCTAAAGCCGAGATCATGCAGCAAGGCTTCCGTGGTTTCGGGTTCGGCGCTGGCAACATACCAGTCATCCAGCCGGTTGAGCCGATGCGAGATCGCAAAAGCGCGCAGTCGCGCCGGTTTGTCACCGCTGGCGTCAAAACCAAAGGTCAGGACTGCAAAGCTGTCGTCTCCCAATATGCGGCGCGCATCGGATACGGCATCGTGCAGATGATCGGTGGTCACAGGGCAGATCGAACTGCAACTGGTGTAAACCAGCGAGATCACCAACGGGCGACCGCGCAGATCAGACAGTGCCAGTGGCGCGCCGGTCTGATCGCGCAGGATATGCGGCCCGACTTCGCGTCCGATTGCGTTCTGGCTGATCTCATAGACCTGCTTGGCATCCAGCGGTTCGGGTGGTTGGCTTTGCGATTGCGCGGGCATTGGGGAAACCAAGGCCAGAATCGAAGTCAGGACCAGCGAGAACAAGGCCAGTAACGACAGGGTTTTAAACCGGCTTAGAACGCCCATCTCAAAGCCTCGTCCAGAACAACCCCGACCGACAGCAGGGCGAACTGGGCGAGTGATGCGCGGAAGGTGCGCATGGCAGCCCCCCGGGAAGGGTCATGCAGCAGGCGCCAGGAAGCGAGAAGGAACGGAACGCCCCCCGCCAGAGCGAACAGGCCATAGATCCAATCCATGCCAAACCACAGCGGCAGCATCGACAGAACGACCAGTGTTGCGACATGGCTAAAGATCACCGGACCCCAAATCTCGGGTTCCGAGACCACGGGCAGCATCGGGATGTTTGCCCGCCGATAGTCTTCGCCGCGCGCGGCGGCGAGGCTCCAGAAATGTGGTGGAGTCCAGAGAAACAACACGGCGGCCAATATCGCAGGGACCGGGCCGATGAATGGGCCGAATTGCGGGGCTGCAGCGGCCGCACCCGCCAGCACGGCGAAGCTGCCCGCTGCGCCGCCGATCACAACATTCCAGACCGTGCGGGTCTTGAGCCAAACGGTATAAATCACGCCGTAAGTAAGCGCACCGAGAAAGACCAAGATCGTCGCCAGCGTGCCGCCGACTGACCAGGCCATCAAAAGCGCGCCAAGCAACAACGCCAGAAGCGTCACCGGCCAGATCGGCCCGGCCTTCAGAAGGCCGCTGGCAAAGGGCCGGTTGCGAGTGCGCGCCATATTACGATCGCTTTCGCGTTCGTAATACTGATTAAAGCCACCCGCCGCCCCCGATGCACCGAGGACGGCGAGGGCAAAGACCAGCGCCTCGAGCTTGCCAAGCTCGCCCCCTCCCGTCATCACCCCGACAAGTGCCGCCAGGGCGATAAAGGCGCCGATCCGTAGTTTGAGGATCGAAACAGTCATGTTCAGCGCAGTGAGCATCGCTCAATCCTTATTGTCTTAGTTGAACAGCCAGAGGTCGGAGAGATACTTCCAGTTCACAAAGTAGTAGAGGATGAATGTGAAGAAGAAGATGGTGACCAACATAACCGTGCCAGGGATCTTGAGGGAACCTTCGCTGCCATATTCCGACACCGCCTGAGCACCAGCGTCATGCAGCGGGAAGGCAAGCTTGGCACCGGGTTTGTCGAGCTTTGGCCCGGCAAGCACCGAGGCGACGATAAGCACCACGAAGAGCAATCCGCCAGCCGCCGCAAGGATCGCAGACATGCCGTTGAGCCCCATCATCAGATAGGCGCCGGGCGCGAACTCATATGGGTTCGACGCATCGACCAGCGAAATGTCCCAGTGTCGGCGCGGAACCCCAAGCGTGCCCGCCCCCATCATGAAAAGCGAGATACCACCCGCACCAAGCCCGAAGAGATATGGTTGCAGTTTTGCCAGCTTCGGCCAGATGATATCGCGCTGAAAGATCAGCGGCACAACGATGTAGGTCATCGCCATGAAGGCCAGCGTCGTGCCAGCCACCACGGTGCCGTGAAAATGCCCCGGCACATAAATGGTGTTGTGCATCAGCACGTTAAGCTGCTCGGTTCCGAGGATTACACCGGTGATACCGCCGATGAACCCAAACATCACGAGAGACATGAACATCCCTGAGAACGCCGGGTTGCCCCAAGGTGCCTTGGTCAGCCATTCAAACATGCCGCGGGTATATCCATTGCGGCGTTGTGCTGCCTCGATGGCTCCGGGAACCGTGAGTCCGTGGATCATCGACGCCATCACAGCGAGATACATCATGTAGCTGGTGTTGATGATTTTCCAGGAAGAACTCATCCCCGGTTCGGCCAGCATATGGTGCGCCGATGCGAGTTGCAAAAACAGGATATACATGAAGAATGCGAAGCGACTGACCTTTTCCGACAGAGGCTTGGCACCGACGACCATCGCGGCAATTGCATACCAGATCGAGATATGAGCGGCGACGTTGATCTGCTGGCTGGAATGGCCCATGCCCCACCACACCAATTTATACATCAGCGTGTCGATTTCCGAGATCAACCCAAGCGACCAAAGCCATGTCGGGATCAGGATAATTGCGCCGCAGGCCAGCGTAAACACCGCGATGATTGCCGCCGTAATGGCGCCGAATGTCACCAATGGCACCGAGCCATCATAGGTTTTTTCGTCCTTCGCCACTACAAGCGTGCCGAAGAACACGAAGACCCCGATCAGCGCCCCCACCGCAAAGACAATGAGCGATAGATAGAACCAATGCTCGGCCATCATCGGCGGATAAGAAGTAAACATCACGGTCGAGTCGCCATTGAGGACCGCGTAGTTGGCCATTATCGCGCCAACAATCATCAACACAAAGCCCAGCCAAGCCCATCTCGGCGTCGCAATTCGCGACCCAAGGATTACCGCCGACGCGAAGTAAAGCACCGCAATTTCAAAGAATATAATCCAGAACAGCAAAACATTAGCACCGTGGCCAGTTAGCACTAGGTAAAACCAATCTGCCGGAAGGAGTTGCACAGCCGGCCAGCGTGTCAGCGCGACCATCAGGCCGAAAAACCCGCCAACCGCGAGAAAGACTACCGCCGCTACGGCATTGGCGCGGATCAGAAGTTCTGCGCTGCGTTCGATGCGTCGGCCGGTGAACGGACAGGTGCGATACCTGATGTTCGGCACGGTGTATCCGACGGCTTCGTGATCAATGGTGGTCATGTTTATGGTCTCCCGCTCATTCGACGACGCGGATAATGCCGGACATCGTGTGATGGCCGATGCCGCAATACTCATTGCATACGATGCCAAATTCGCCCGTTTGGGTCGGAGTCAGCGTCAGGATGTGCTCATAGCCCGGATGCACCGAGATATTGATGTTGACGGGCTGAAGCGAAAAGCCGTGCTGCCAGTCGGCCGATGACATGTGAAAGCGGTAGCTCTGGTCTTTTTTCAATTCGAGCGCAGGCCACCACTCCCATAGCCGCCCCAGCATGTAGACGTCGCCACCCGCAGGCGGGGCGACCAATGGCAGACCTCCGACTTCGACCGCCTCGCCGGAGGCGTCCAGCTTTTGGTATTCGCTCGCAAATTCCTCGACCTGTTCGACGAACTTGTCGGGATTGACGCGATAGGTTTCGGTAGACAGGTTCTGATTGCCGATGAAGTGCCAAGCAATCATAAAGAAGAACATGAACAGCCCCCAGAGGAAGGCAATGATAATCCAAGCCAGTTCGATACCGTGGATCGGTTCCTTCCACCAAAGGCGGTTTTCGGGAGGAGAGATGGCCATGATGCGACCTTTCAGGCTGGTTTGCGATCAGTTTGCGATCGGAACGGAGGCGACTTCCATCACCCCCCAAATGACGTAGAGCACCGTCGGCATCGTGACGCCGATGAACAAAAGCAAAAACGGATTATCCAGAATGCGCTGCATGGCCGGAACAGGCTCCTGCGGCTGCGGTGGTGCACCTTTTGTGGTTTCTTCTGTCTTTACCATTCGTTATCCTCCCTGAGCGACAAGGCTGTATCGCCTTGCCCCTCGTGCAGAACATGCACATATAGGGTGCGAACAAACCTCCCATCGTTGGCCCGGCGATAGGGTCGTCCAGCGTTTGAATCAAACTCGGTCAAAGCGTCGATTGCCAAGACCGCTGCCGGATCAACCAGAACACGGGGCTACTTGACGAAGGGTTATGTGAAAAATTTTGCCCCGACATGATTTAAATCAAGGACGCATTTTGCCAACCTTGATTAGCGAAGCACCTTCGCAGCGAATGATCATCACAGATCAGACGGATTCTCTTCGCCACCGTTTGTTACAGATGCGACCATATCTGACACCCTCTGCGCAGCGACGCTGCAGTGGCTAAACCGCAGTGACTATTGGCCGTTTCGTGTACGACCTCCGCATTTCTAGCCGCTAAACCGCTCTCACTGCACAGTTTTCGATCTAACACTCGATGCGCCGAAAAATGCCGCTTTTCAGTGGCGAAATTAGTCATCGCTCATGGTCGACTTAATTCTTGAAAGCTGGTTTTTCTAGTTGGGTGAGCGCGATTCTCGTTAGCGTTAACCATATTTGCAGTGCTGAAGCCCGCAGATAGCCGCGACACCACGCCGCGCCCCACCAGAGAATCTTAGTGAACGAAGCCTTTCTCAAGCGTTGTCCAGGAAACATTGGCTGCTTTCAGCTACGTCGCTGAAACACAATCATGACCAGCGCGAGACACGATGAGCCGAGCATCAACAGTAACGAGACTGCGTTCAACAAGGGAGTCGAGCCTTCCTTCAGACGGTCGAACATGGCGATTGTGAGCGGTGCGTCCGACCCGACAAGCATCAACGTGGTGTTGAAATTTTCAAAGCTCATCAGGAAAGCGACCACGAAGGCACCGATCATGGCCGGAGCCAGATAGGGTAAGGTCACTGTGCGGATAGCGGTGAGTTGGCCCGCCCCGAGGTTCAGCGCGGCTTCTTCCAACGTGCGGTCGAATTTCTGCAGGCGCGCCCCGATCACCAGAGTCGCGATGGTAGTTATAAAGGAGAACTGACCCAGGATGACTAACCATATGCCAGGTCGGAGCACTTCAACATCCAGCTCAAACCCATCCCATAACCCGTTGGCAACGCGGCTTGAGAACACCAGAATCGAGATACCCAGAACGATACCGGGGATGACCAGCGGCAGCAGCATCAGCACGTAAAGTACGCTCTGCCCGCGGAATCGGTAGCGGTTGAATAAGAACGCATTCGTCAGCCCGACGAATACGGAAAGCGCCGACACCGCCCCCGCTACGAAAACCGATGTGCCGATGGCCCGTAGGATTGAGCGCTCGTGAAACACCCCGATCATTGGGCGCTCGGAACCAAAGAACCAGTTCCAGGTAAATCCTTCCCATGGCAGCGACGGGAATTGACCATTGTTGAAGGCAAAGACCGCGACAACCACGAGGGGAAGTGCCAGAAACACGAAGAATAGCGCCACATAGGCGGTATAGGCCACGGTCACGATCTTGGGCTGTGGGATTGAAGGGATCATATCATTGCCTCGCTCATCCCATCGTCTTTTCAAGCGATTGACCGGTCAGCTTAAGCATGCCCCAGACAATCGCGGACGACAGCATCAGCAACATGAAGCCAAACGCCGCCCCGAGTTCCCAATTGAAGCGCACAATGAATTGCGAATATATCAGTTCGGTAAACCATAGGCTTTCTTTGCCACCCAGCATCGTTGGGGTCAGGTAATTCCCGAGGCTGAGCATGAAGACCACGATACAGCCCGAAACGATCCCCGGCATAGCATAGGGAATGATGATTTCGCGCAAAACGCTCAGCCCGTTGCCACCCAGATCATAGCCTGCTTCAACCACCTCATCAGGCAGGCCTTCAAGCGTGGTGACAAGTGGGACGACCATGAACAGCATCGAGGTATAGACCAACCCGACCATGATCGCGGCGTCATTGTAAAGCATCTCGACCGGCCCATCGACGAGGCCGACATATTGCAGAAGATTGGAAAACACTCCGGTCTCGCGCAACAGGATCATCCAGCCGAAGGTGCGCACCAGTTCCGACACCCAAAACGGCACCAGGCAGAGCAGAAACAGAGCCGATTGAACCCGACCTTTGACCATTTTGGCGATGTAGTAGGACACGGGGAAAGCAATGATCAATGTCATCAGCGTCGCCAGAGATGACATCATAGCGGTGCGCAGAAAGGTCCAGAGATAAAGCGGTTCATTGAAGAACGTCAGATAGTTGGCGAGGCTGGTCTGATACTCGCCAACCCCGATCCGTTCGCGCAGCGACACGAGGAACATGTCGATATGCGGGATGAAAATCAAGAACGTGAGCCACAGCAGAAGTGGCGTCAGCAAAAGCGCCAGTCCGAGCTTGGCCTCGGTCCGCATCAGGCCCCTCCTGCCGCAAAACAATTGGCCTGATCGCTGGCCCATCCGATATGCACCTGCGAGCCGCGCGCCAGCGAGGCGAACTCCCCCGATTGCGGCAGGTTCACCTCAATTTCCTCGGTCCCGCCCTCAACCGCTACCAGAACTCGGCTGGCAGCACCGTTAAAGAGCAGCGATGTTACCGTTCCGGAAAAGCGGTTGTCGAACCGTGAAAGCTCGTTCTCGGAATGGCCGATGCGGATCGCCTCAGGACGCACGAACACATCGGCGTTTTCCCCCGCGAAGAGAGCATGGCCATTGGTTGTGCCGATAAGCTTAACACCGTTGTTGGTTTCAAGCGTCGTTTCTTGTCCTTCAAGCCGTGTGACGCGCCCACGCCAGCGATTTGTTTCGCCGACAAACCCCGCAACGAACGCGGTATTGGGGCGGTAATAGAGATCGCGCGCCGTACCTATCTGTTCAAAGCGGCCCTCATTCATCACCGCGATATTGTCGGACATCACCAGCGCTTCGGATTGGTCATGCGTGATATAGACAAAGGTGGTGTCAAAAGCCGATTGCAGTGCTTTTAGTTCAATCTTCATGCGTTCGCGCAGCTTGAGATCAAGCGCACCAAGCGGTTCGTCCAGCAACAACACATCGGGTTCCAGCACCATACAGCGGGCGATGGCCACGCGCTGCTTTTGCCCACCTGACAGTTCGTCAACCTTGCGCGCGCCAATGCCCGGAAGGCCGATGCGCTCGAGCGCTTCATCAACCTTCCGCACGATCTGCGCTTTCGGCATCCCGGCGCGGCGTAGCCCATAGCCGATATTGTCGGCAATGTTCATCATGGGGAACAGCGCCAGATGCTGAAACACCATGTTTACCGGGCGCTTGTTGGGCGGCACGTTCAGCACCGATTTTCCCCTGATCAAGATATCCCCACCAGTTGGCTCAAGAAAGCCAGCAATCATCCGCATGACCGTCGTCTTGCCACATCCCGAGGGGCCTAGAATTGAAAAAAACGATCCCGGCGGCACGGAAAATGACACATCGTCAACTGCCGTCACTCCGGAAAACTGTTTGGTCAGCGCATTGCATTCAAGATCAGGTGTCATCGGGTATCCGCAAATATAAAAAAGACGCCCAGCCAATCAGTAGCCAGGCGCCTTTGAATGGTAGGCGATTATTGAGCCGCTTTGACGCGATCCAGAACACCACCTTCAATGGCTTCCAACCCGGCAGGAACCGGCGGATACCACTTGATGTTGTCGATGGCTTCCGGAGGGAAGCTGGCCTGATAGCGTGCCTTGAGATCGTCGGCGGCAAACTCATCGGCCCCTTTGGATGCCGTGAAATTACCCGCGGCGGCGGTGATCATCGCCGCTATCTCGGGCTGCATCACGAAGTTGATCCAGGCATAGGCGGCCTCATCGGCCTTGCCCTTTGCGGGAAGCGCAAAGGTGTCGACCCAACCTAGAGCACCCGAGGCGGGTGCCACGAAAGTGATGTCGGGATTATCGGCATTGAGCTTCCAGCCACCAGTATCCCACGCCATCGACGCTACAACCTCGCCCGAGCGCAGCAGCCCCATCAGCTCATCACCGCCCCCCCAATAGGTTTTCACGCCGGGTTTGCATTCGATCAGCTTGGCTTCAACCTTGGACATGATGTCGGTATAGGCGGCCTCGTCACCATAGGCGGCAAACGGGTCGAGCCCCATGGAAAAGGCGAAGCCGATCAGCGTTGGACGCTTGAGTCGATACGATACCTTGCCAGCAACATCGTCGCTGCAAAGATCGGTGTAATCCTTGATCATTCCGGCAGCTTTTGTGTCAACGACAAGCCCGCTGGTTCCCCAGATATGAGGCAAACCGTACACGTCGCCACCCACCGTGGTGTTGCCTTTGGTCGCTTCCAGCATCGAAGGAATGAAAAGCGCGGTGTTGACCTGCGTCATGTCCATTGGCTTATAGATGCCGAATTCTGCCTGTGGGCCTGCGATGCGGTCTTGGCTTGGCTGTGCGAGGTCGAACCCGCCGCCGCCCGTGGCGCGCAGCTTGGCGATCATTTCCTCGTTGTTAGATTTGGTCACTTCGACGGTGTGACCGGTTTCCGCTTCGAATTTGGCAACTACATCCTCAGGGGCATAGCCACCCCAAGTCAGGAGCCTGAGTGTATCGGCAGAAGCCATGGAAAAGCTCCCTGCCACGGCAACGGCAGCTGCGGTCGAAACTGCGAACAGTTGATTTTTCATTGATCTGGTCCCTGTTGAAGACTGAATAAGTGGTCAGTCTGGTTCGATTTTATCCTTTGGTCAAATTATTTAAGGCCCTGACTTGATACCAAAGGCCCGCAAGACGCGCTTTGACCTGATATGGCGCGCGCCGCCGGATAACACGCCAATATTACAGATATATTTCAAACGCCTGAAGTGGACATCGTCAATCCTTACGCGCCTAATTGGCGTAATCCGCAGGCAGGAAGGGAATCGCCTCCCGCCTCAGTCTTGGCCAAACTGTGCAAGAGACCTATACTTCCCTTTCCCAAGAGCGTACACGCGCTCTCTTGTCGGCTGGCAGGACAATTGCGAGCCTCTAAATTGCCCTACAACTAAGAAAACTGGAACGATTTTGAAGAAAACACTGGCAGATGCACTCGAAGCGCGCGGATATACGTCACTGACGGCTGTGCAGGAAGCTGTGACAAACCCTGAGACTACTGGGCAAGATCTGCTGGTTTCCGCACAGACCGGCTCGGGCAAGACCGTTGGCTTCGGACTGGCAATTGCGCCGGGGCTACTGGGTGAAGACGATACCTTTGCTCCGGCGGGCGCCCCATTGGCCTTGGTGATCGCTCCGACACGTGAATTGGCCTTGCAGGTCAAACGAGAGCTGGCATGGCTATTCGCGAATGCTGGATGTGTAGTTGCCTCGACCGTTGGTGGCATGGACATGCGCGATGAACGTCGCGCCTTGGCACGCGGCACCCATATTGTCGTCGCAACGCCCGGACGGCTGCGCGACCACATCATGCGCGGCTCAATCGATCTCACCGCTCTTAAGGCGGTTGTTCTCGATGAAGCCGACGAAATGCTCGACCTCGGCTTTCGTGAAGATCTCGAATTCATTCTCGAAAATGCGCCGGTTGAACGCCAGACATTGATGTTCTCTGCCACGGTCCCCGCCGCCATCGCGCGGCTTGCCAAGAGCTACCAGAAGAATGCAGTGCGCATCGCCACGACCAGTGGCGCGTCCCAGCACGCGGATATCGACTATCGCGCACTGCGCGTGTCGGCGCGTGACGGCGAGAATGCAATCATTAACGTTTTGCGGTTTTATGAAGCCCCCAACGCCATCGTCTTTTGCAACACGCGTGCCATGGTCAACCGGCTGACCACACGCCTGTCCAATCGCGGTTTCTCGGTCGTTGCTTTGTCTGGTGAGTTGTCACAGAGCGAACGCACGCACGCCTTGCAAGCAATGCGCGATGGACGCGCACGTGTGTGTGTTGCTACGGATGTTGCGGCGCGTGGGATCGACCTGCCAAACCTCGATTTGGTGATCCACGCGGAATTGCCAACCAATCAGGATACCCTTCTGCACCGCTCGGGACGTACCGGACGAGCCGGGCGCAAAGGTGTCAGCGCGATGATCGTGCCGCCTGCCTCACGCAAAAAGGCCGAACGACTTCTTGGTTGGGCCAAGCTGACGGCGCAATGGGCTTCTGCCCCCTCTGCCGAAGCGGTTTCGGCCAAAGATGAAGAGCGCATGCTTGCCAGTTCCGATTGGCTTGAGCCTGTCGAAGAGTCAGATCAGGGCACTGTGAGCAAGCTGACCGAAACCTTCAGTGCACAGCAGATTGCTGCAGCTTATCTCAGGCTCTATCGTGAGCGCCATTCCGCGCCCGAGGAACTGGCCGATGCAAATGAACCAGCTAAGCCGCGGGTCGCCTTTGGCCCGAGCGTTTGGTTTTCTCTGTCGGGTGGTGCTGCTGTTGGCGCCGAACCCCGGCGTCTTTTGCCGATGCTTTGCAAGTTGGGAAATGTGTCGCGCGAAGACATTGGCGCTATCCGGGTCCAGCATGAATCCTCTCTGATCGAATTGCGCGAAGGCGCGGTTCAAGGCTTTCTTGCAGCAATCGGCCCCGCAATGACCCTGGAAGACGGCGCAGTACTGACCCGGCTGGCCACGGCGCCGAAGTTTGAACGCGCAGTGCGCCCCGACAAGCCAGGACACCCGAAAGACCGCGCATCGCACCCTTCGAAGCAAAAGAGCACCCCGCCAGAGGCCAAAGAAGAAAAGCAAGGATCGACAGCTCCTGTGGATTGGAATGATGATCCGAAACCTCGGGTCAAAAAGCCTAAGGGTGGCGCGAAACCGGCCCATAAAGGCAAGCCGAAATTTGCCGCCAAAGCCAAACCAGCCGCGACAGCGGATGGCGAAGCATGGAAACCCCGCAAGTCCGGCCCTGCAAAATCAAAACGTCCCGGCAACCCGGACGGCGGCCCTAAGGGACCCAAACCACCGGTCGGCAAGCCGTCGAGCAAGAAGAACCGGGCACGTCTGTCGGTGGCAGGCAAGCCGGATGGATCAGGCCCGCCAACACGAAAGCCCAAGAAGCCGCGCAGCCATCCAAAAGGTGGCAAACCCTAAGTTCGCTATTTTGAAGGTGGCTGGGGAAATTGGCCTCTGGTATTTCCGATACAGCCCGTAGCTGATTAATCGGACTTGTGTTGCAATGGAATTGTGAGGCTTAGTAGCCGCTCACTGATGGCAACCACGTGCTGAGAATGGGCACGAAGGTAAGCAGCATTAGCACAATCAGATTGGCGAGGAAGAAGGGCGGCATTTCGCGCACCAGTGCTGCAGGCGATAGATTTGCGGCCGATGACACGACAAAGATCAGACTGCCGACCGGTGGCGTTGTCAGGCCGAGCGTCAGGTTGACGATGACAACAATCGCAAAATGATCCGGCGCGATGCCCAGCGCGTGGCTGATTGGTGCCAGAATTGGCACCAGGATCATGACTCCGGGAAGCGGGTCCATGAATAGGCCGAAAATCAGCATCAGCAGGTTGACCGCCAGCAGAAAGAGGATTGGTGACAGATCCCAAGAGATGATTGTTTCAGCAAGGAACTGCGGCACCCCCTCGATGATCAGCACCCAAGCAAACGCACGCGCAGCACCAAGGATCAGCAGCACGGCCGCGCTGATCAAAGCTGCGCGCAAAATGATACCCGGAAGGTCGCGCCAACCCAACGCACGATAAATGACCATGCCGCAGAACAGCGCATAAAAGACGGCGATTACCGAAGCTTCTGTGGGGGTAAAGATGCCACCGCGAATGCCGCCGACAATCAAAACAATCAGTCCCAAAGCAGGCAGCGCCAAAGCGGTGTTGCGCAACATCTCGTTCCGGCCTGGGCGAGCTGCATCGCTGCGATAGTTGCGTTTACGGCTGACATACCAGTTCGCAGCCAGACTGCCGCACCCCAGCAACAAGCCCGGCACGACCCCGGCCATGAAGAGCGAGCCGACGGAAACCGCCTCGTCTTGTAGGGCATAGATGATCATCACGATCGAGGGTGGAATAATCGGGCCGATCACGGCGCTGGAAATGGTCAGAGCGCCCGCATAGGATCGGTCATAACCACCCTTTTCCATCATACGGATCATCATCGCGCCGGGTCCAGCCGCATCGGCCAGAGCCGACCCGGATATCCCTGCAAACATTGTTGAGGAAATCACATTGGCATAGCCCAATCCGCCGCGCAGATGCCCGACGAATTGCGAGGCAAAGCGCAATAGCGTGTGGGTGATCGCACCACCTGTCATGATTTCTGCCGCTAGGATGAAGAACGGCACGGCCAGCAAGGGGAAGCTATCGAGACCGCCAAACATTTCTTTGACGACAACGATCTGGGGATAGGAGCTGCCCAGACCAATCGCGATGAACACAGATATTGCCATGGCAAAGGCCACAGGCAGCCCCAAGACCATCAACACGAAGAGAGAAGCGAACAAGATTTCAGCCATTGGCGCCACCGGGCATCGCGTCAATCTCGCCGTCAGACTTCTTATAGTGACCCGCGAGGATGAATGGCTTTGCGATCAGCAACAGGTGCACGATCAACAGGCTGAAACCTACAGGCATTGCAGCATAGATATACCGAAATGAAAGCCGCAACGCAGGGGTTTTCTGAAACTTGGTGCGGTCCATGTATTGCCAGCCGACATAGACCATGAATGCAAAAAAGAGCAGCAATGCGACCACGATAGCTGCGCGCAGCACTCTTTGGGTGCGCGTGCTCAGCAGGTCATGCAGGTTTGTGATCGCCACATGCCCCCCCTGTCGAAGCGCAAGTCCGGCGCCAAGAAATGTCATCCAGATCATCAGGTAACGCGCAGCCTCGTCTGACCATGGCAGGGAATGGTTGGTGGTATAGCGCAGAGTGACGTTTGCACCGACGATCAACGCCATCGACGACAAAAGCGCGATAACAACCGCGCCGTTCAGCGCCACGAAAATGCGTTCAACCCTGCGCACCGTTCCCCCCAACAATAGAAAGAAGCGGCTGACAGCTTGGGCCGCCAGCCGCTTTTGGCTTCACGTCACGGATTATTCTGTCGCCGAAATACGGTCGATCAGATCCTTGCCATAGGTTTCGTAGTAACCTTCATAAGCACTTTCGACCGATGAGCGCAGTGCAGCCTTCTGGTCTGTCGATAGTTCATTGACCATCATGCCGCGCTCCTTGAGGGTTTCGACACCGCTTTTTTCGACGTTGTCCACGAACCCGCGCATTGCGACCACAGCCTCGGTTGCGCCCTTTTCAAAGGCGGCTTTGTCCTCGTCCGTAAGGCCATCCCAGAAAGGTTTGGAAATCAGCAGCATGGCGGGCGAATAGACGTGGCCCGACAGCGTGAGATATTTCTGCACCTCGTTGAGTTTAACCGAGACAATCACCGAAAGCGGGTTTTCCTGCCCGTCGATCGTGCCCTGTTGCAGCGCACCGATCACCTCAGGCCACGCCATCGGCGTGGGCGCGGCTCCAAGCGCGTTAAACGCTTGCAGGTGCACGGGGTTTTCCATCGTGCGCAGCTTCATGCCGGCCAGATCTTCGGGTGTGTTGATGGGGTTGCGGTTATTGGTGATGTGGCGGAAGCCCTGCTCGCCCCATGCAATTGCAACCAATCCGGCGTCATCAAACTTGGCCAGAATTTCCTGTCCGACAGGGCCGTCAAGAACACGACGCGCGTGATCTAGGCTGCGAAACAGGAACGGGATGTCGGTTACGCCAGTTTCGGGTACAAAGTTGCTGAGAGTACCCGTCGACACGATGGTTGCTTCGACAGTACCGAGTTGCAGCCCTTCGACGACTTCACGCTCACCGCCGAGACCGGAAGAGGGGAAATGTCGGAATTTGAATTTGCCATCGGTTTCAGCTTCGACCACTTCCTGCCACTTCTGGGCAGCAACGCCATAGTGGGACTCGGGTGCAAGCGCATAGCCGATCTTGACTTCGGTTTCAGCGACTGCCGCGTTTGCGGTGATCGTGGCCAAGGCCGCAATCAAAGCTGTCTGATGAATTTTCTTTAGAAACATTTGGAGCCCTCCTTAAATCTCACATTGATCCAGTCAAATTGCTATCGTGCAGTCCGGACATTGGCAATGGCAGAAGGTGCAGGGCTACGCCTGACGCATGTCATTAGGGATCCGCGGGTTCGCTCGGGATCAGTCATTGGCGCAATAGCGACTGCGCAGGCTCAGTCCTGATTCTCGGGGAAGAAGCAGGCTGCGGCATGTGGTCCCTCCCCCAGCGTGGGTAGTTCCGCACGGCACTTATCTTGTGCTTTCCAGCAACGTGGTGCGAAGGGGCACCCATCGGGTACCGCCAACGGCGAAGGCAACTCACCTTTGAGCTTGATGCGATGCTTGACGCTTGCCGGGTCTGCTTGCGGCGTAGCTGACAACAGCGCCACGGTGTAGGGGTGGCGCGGCGCCGAAAATAGCGCCTCCTTGGAGGCCTTCTCAACCGCGCGACCGAGATACATCACAATCACCTCATCGGCAACGTGACGCACGACGCTCAGATCATGGCTGATGAAGAGATAAGCGAGTTGCAAGCGGTCCTGTAGTTCCAGCATCAGATTCAGGATCGCGCTCTGAATTGACAAATCGAGCGCCGAAACGGGTTCGTCCAGCACCAACACTTTGGGGTCGAGCATCAATGCGCGTGCGACGGCTATACGTTGGCGCTGACCACCCGAAAACATATGCGGATAGCGGTCAAAATGTTCCGGGCGCAGACCGACAAGACGCAACATTTCGCGGGCCTTGACCTCACGCTCACTCTTGCCCATCGACTTGCGGTTGATCACCAGCGGCTCCATCAGGATGGTGCCGATGCGTTGGCGCGGGTTGAGAGATCCGTAGGGGTCCTGAAACACGATCTGCACGGATTGCCGCAGGTCAGCCCAAGCCTCGCGCACCACCGGCTTGCCATCCAGCATCAGCGTGCCCGTCGTCGGTTCCTCGATCATGGCGACCATGCGCGCGAGGGTGGATTTGCCACAGCCGCTTTCGCCCACAACTGCGAGCGTCTTACCCGGCGTTACCTCGAAATCGAGACCTGCCACGGCTTTCAACAGGCGAGATTTGCGAAGGAAACCTCCGCTCACCTCGTAGTGTCGCTGCAACGCTGCAGCTTGCATGACGGGAGCATCGGTCATGATGCAATCCTCTCATCGGTATTGAGCGGGTAGAAGCAGCGCGCGAAGCCGATATCAGCACCAAGAGACGGTGGAGGTGTTGATTTGCACTTGGCGTCAGCAAACTTGCATCGTGGAGAAAACAGGCAGCCCTGCGGTTTGTCGAATTGCCCCGGCACAACGCCGGGAATGGTGGGCAGCATACGTTCGGTCGCCCGTTCCGGCAGAGCGTCCAAAAGCGCGGCTGTGTAAGGGTGATGCGGCGTGGAGAACAGCCCGCTAACTGGCTGTTCCTCAACCTTTTGACCTGCGTATTGCACACTCACCCGCTCAGCCGTTTCGGCGACAACGCCCATGTCATGAGTAATCAGCACAAGACCCATTCCGGTCTCGTCACGCAAGCTGGCCAGCAAATCGAGGATCTGCGCCTGAATAGTCACGTCGAGCGCAGTTGTCGGCTCATCAGCAATCAAGAGCTTGGGTTTGCAGGCAATCGCCATGGCGATCATCACGCGCTGATTCATCCCGCCTGACAATTGGTGCGGAAACGCCGACAGACGCTTTTCGGGATCGGGAATGCCGACTTGCTCGAATAACTCTATTGCGCGGGCGTGGCGTTCGCGGCGGCCCATGCTGAGGTGATAGCGAAGTGCTTCCTTGATCTGCCAACCTACGGTGAAACACGGATTGAGCGACGACATTGGCTCCTGAAAGATCATCGCCAGTTCGTTGCCTACAATTCGGCGGCGCGCGCGTGGCTCGATCTTGAGCAAATCGTGACCGTCAAAGTTGACTTCATCGGCAGTGATTGTCGCGGTCCAGGGCAAGAGGCCCATCATCGCTAGCATGGAGACAGATTTGCCTGACCCGCTTTCGCCGACGATGGCAAGGATTTCGCCTGTGTCCACGTCCTGATCGACACCATCTACGGCGCGAAACGCGCCCGAGGCGGTGGCGAAATCAACGCTGAGATTGCGGATACGCAGAAGGGTCATCGGCTCAGCTCCGTTTCAGCTTCGGGTCAAGCGCGTCGCGTAGCCCATCACCCATCAGGTTGATGGCCAGTACGGTTACAAGAATAGCGAGGCCCGGGAAGGTTACGACCCACCATGCACGCAGGATGAATTCACGCGCTTCGGCCAGCATGGTGCCCCATTCTGGCGTTGGGGGCTGCGCACCCATGCCAAGGAAGCCCAGCGCCGCAGCATCCAGAATTGCGGTCGAGAAGGACAACGCCGCCTGCACGATAATCGGGGCGAGGCAATTGGGTAGCACGGTTATGAACATCAGCCGCAGATATCCGGCCCCCGCTACACGCGCGGAAGTGACGTAATCTTTTTGCTTTTCTGACAATACACTGGCGCGCGTGAGGCGGACGTAATGCGGTTGCAAAACGATAGCGATGGCGATCATCGCATTGGTCAGTGATGGCCCCAGAACAGCCACCAGCACCAACGCTAACAACAGCGATGGAAACGCCAGAATGATATCCATGATCCGCATGATGATGCTGTCGAGCCATTTCGGCGCGAATCCTGCGATCAGGCCGACCAAAATACCACCAGAGGCCGCAATTGTAACCACGACAACCCCCACAAAAAACGAGAACCGTGCCCCCACGATCAAGCGCGACAGCATGTCCCGGCCAAGAGGATCGGTTCCCAGGATGTATTTCCAACTGCCGCCTTCCTGCCAGACTGGCGGTAGCAGAGCATCGGCGCGGAATTGCTCGGTCGCACTATGCGGCGCGACCCATGGGCCGAACAGGGCCAAAAATGCAAATACCGCGAAGATCCATAACCCGATAACGGCGCCACGGTTTTCGCGGAAATAGAACCAGAATTCGCGCAAACGTCCGGGTCGTTCGTGACCTACCTTGGCTTCGGTGGAAAGGGCATCATCCATATCAGCGCTTCCTGATCTTGGGGTTGATGACACCGTAGAGCATGTCAACGGTCAGGTTCACCACCATCACCATTACAGCGATAAGCAGCAAACCGCCCTGCACGACCGGATAATCGCGCCGGAAAATACTATCAACCATCCACTTGCCAATGCCCGGCCAGCTAAAGATCGTCTCGGTAAGGATCGCACCGGCGAGAAGAGTGCCAACGCTGAGTCCGATCACGGTGATCACCGGGATAAGCGCGTTGCGCAGGGCATGAATGCCGTTGATCCGCCCCGGGTTCAGCCCCTTGGCGCGCGCCGTTCGGATGTAATCCTCGCCCAATACTTCAAGCATAGCCGAGCGGGTCTGGCGCGCGATCACCGCCAGCGGAATCGTACCCAGCACGATAGTCGGCAACAACAAGTGCAGCACCGCCGAGGCAAACGCCCCATTCTGTCCCGAGGCCAGGCTGTCTATCAGCATGAAGCCTGTTGCGTCTGGGAAGTAATACATCAGGCTGATGCGCCCCGAGACCGGCGTCCAGCCGAGATTGCCGGAAAAGATGATGATCAACAGCAAAGCCCACCAGAAGATCGGCATTGAGTACCCGATGAGAGCAGTCGACATCAGTGCACGGTCGAAAAACTTGCCCCGATTTACGGCCGCGATTACCCCCGCAGGAAGGCCCAGAACGACAGCAAAGATCATAGCGCAGATCGACAGTTCCAGGGTGGCGGGAAAGAGGGCAAAGAATTCGTCCCACACCGGACGTTTGGTGACGAAGGATGTGCCAAGATCGCCCTGAAGAACCCCGGTGAGGTAGTCCCAAAACTGAATGTAGATCGGTTGATCAAAGCCGAATTGCTTGGACAGTTCTGCATAGCGTTCATCGCTTAAGCCACGCTCACCCGCCATGACCACGATCGGATCACCGGGAAGTGCGCGGATAAAGCTGAAGGAAATCAGCGTCACGCCGATGAAGGTGGGTATGAAGGTCAGCAAACGGCTGAGGACATAATTCAACATGACAACACCGTCAGCTCCTTGGGAAAATGTGTCAGCGTCTCAAATCCCTCTTCGGTGACCAGAACGTCATCCTCGATACGCACACCGAAATTTCCGATCTGATAAAGGCCCGGTTCGTTTGTGTAAACCGTGCCCGCCGGCAAGACCATATGGTTGCCACGCATGATGTAAGGTGCCTCGTGCACCTCGCGGCCAAGCCCGTGGCCGGTCTTGGTGCGGATACGGTCGGCGAAAGGCGAAGCTTCGAGCACCGACGTCGCTGCGTCGTCGATCTCATGCGCCGTCACGCCCGCGCGGGTCACGGCAAGGCCGGCCAAATTGGCGCGCAAAACGGTGTCATAGACTGCGCGCCCTTCATCGCTGACATGATCCAGAAACACGGTGCGGGTAATATCGGCGCAAAACCCGTTCTTGCGTGCGCCAAAGTCGATCAACAGCGCATCCCCTGCCTTGACCGCGTAATCGTGTCGCGCCTTTGCATGCGGGCGCGCCGATCCGTCGCCTGCCGCCACTATGGGGGCAAAGGCCTGATCGTCGGCGCCTTCGGCAAAGAGCATCTGCACCAGCATCTGTTCGATCTCTTTTTCGCTCTGGCCCAGCTTTACACTGGCCAAAGTGCGCGACAAAGCACGTTCGGAAATATCAATGGCCGTCTGCATCGCGGCAACATCTTGGGGTGTTTTGATCATCCGCAGCGCGGAAATTTCGCGCTCGGCGTCGATGATCCTGAGATCGGGTTGCGCCCTTTTCAATGCGTGGTGCACAAAAACGCGCATGACCTGACCTTCGACAGCCAGCGATTTGATTGCCAGATGTTGCAACAGATCGGCGAAGGCATCGTCGTATCCATCCTGATCGCGCCAGTCAAAAACCGCACCTTCAAAACCAACCAGATCCCAGCTGCCCAATTCAAGGTTGGGCACCAAGGCTGCTGCAGATCCAGTTGCAGGAACTACCAGCAGAAAAGGGCGCTCGTGGCTCATGAAGCCGTGTTCGACCAAACGGGTAAAATTCGGCCCCGGCACCAACGCCACAGCGTCGGCACCCAGGTCGGACGCGACGGCAGCATAATCAGCAAGGCGGTCGGCAAGTGATCTGCTCACGGAAATATTCCAATGAAACGAAAAAATAGGGGGCGACACAAAAATGCCGCCCCCCGGATTAACATGCAGTGTTACTTCAGGCCAACCTGGTTGAAGATGTGGCCACCCAGCGGGTGCACGACATAACCATCAACTTCGGGGCGCATCGGCATATAGACGACCGAATGCGCGATGGTGGCCCAAGGAGCCTGCTCTTTGAAGATGACCTGTGCCTCTTCATAGAGTTTGGCGCGATCTGCCTGATTGGACAGAACCTTGGCTTCCTTCAGCTTGGCGTCGAACTCCTCGTTGCACCACTGCGCGCGGTTGGCGGCTCCAACACCGTCACAGCCCAGCAGAACTGCGAGGAAGTTGTCAGGATCACCATTGTCGCCGGTCCAACCCAGCAGAACGGCACCATCGCGGTCCTTGGCTTTCGAACGCTCAAGATACTCGCCCCATTCATAGGACACGATCTCGACGTCGACACCGATCTTGGCCATGTCGGCCTGCATCAACTCGGCCATACGCCGCGCGTTGGGGTTATAGGGACGCTGCACCGGCATCGCCCAGATCTTCATGCTCAGGTTCTCGACACCTTCTGCCGCCAGCATCGCCTTGGCCGCTTCGGGATCATAGGCGTCATCCACGATTGCATCGTTGTAGGACCACATTGTCGGCGGAATCGGGTTCTTGGCAATCTGGCCCGAACCTTGGAATACCACGTCGATGATCGACTGCTTGTCGATGGCCATGTTCAGAGCCTTGCGAACCTTGGCATTGTCGAACGGTGCGACCATGGTGTTGTAAGCAAGATAGCCGACGTTCAGACCTTCCTGTTCCATTACCACGATGTCTTCGGCATCCTTCATCGCCTGCACGTCGGCAGGGTTGGGATAGGCCATGACATGGCATTCGCCTGCCTGAAGCTTCTGATAACGCACGGACGCATCCGGCGTGATTGCGAAGATCAGGCTTTCAACCTTGGCCTTGTCGCCCCAATAGTCGTCATTGCGCAGATAGCGGATGACGGCGTCTTTTTGATAGGCTTGGAAAGTGAACGGTCCGGTGCCGATAGGTGCCTGGTTCAGCATCTCGGGCGTTCCAGCCGCCATCATCGCGTCGGCATATTCCTTGGACTGGATCGATGCAAAATCCATCGCCATGTTGGCAATGAAAGGTGCTTCGGGCCGGGTCAGATGGAACACAACGGTGTAATCGTCAACCTTTTCGATGCTTTCGACAAGCTCGGGCATCGACATGCTCGAGAAATACTCAAACGTGCCACCGGAAACCGAATTGTAAGGGTTGTCCGGGTTGCCTTGGCGATCAAAGCTGAAAATAACGTCATCAGCGTTGAAATCGCGCGTCGGCGTGAACTGGCTGTTGGAGTGGAACTTGACCCCTTGGCGCAGCTTGAACGTCACGGTCTTGCCGTCTTCACTGACTTCCCAGCTTTCGGCGAGACCGGGCAGAACCTCTGTGGTGCCGACCTTGAATTCGGTCAGTTGGTTGTAAATCGGGTGGCTGGAGGCGTCAAAAGTTGTCCCGGCGGTGTAGAGTGCCGGGTCAAAGCCTTCTGGCGATCCTTCCGAACAGTAGACAAGCGACTGGGCCGATGCCGAGACGCCCATCACGGTCATCAGCAAACCGGTGGCTATTGTGTGTTTCAGCGACATTCGTTTCTCTCCGTTGTTGTAGTTTATTTGTTTCGGCGGCCAGTCCGACCCCATCTTGCTTCAATCGTCAAGACTACATCGGTGCGCGCGGAAAACCCCCAAACAACAGAGTGGGACTTACGCCAGCATCAGTCAAGCCGTTGGAAGCCTACATCTTGCAGGTTAAAGTGTCCGCCACCGACTTGCTGCGCTATCACATCGTGCGCACCCCCTGGGGCGCAGGACAGAATCGTCCTGATAGACCAAAGGCCATGCATGTATTAACAATCAACCTAGAACACTCGGTGACAACAGATCGCCGGTTCAACAAGGGAGACTAATTATGAAACATGTACTTCTCTGCGCAGCCGCTTTTGCATTTGCGACATCCGCCACAGCCGAAAGCTGGGATATGCCGACACCCTATGGCGATGCAACATTCCACACCCAGAACATAATGCAATTTGCCGATGATGTGCGCGCCGCCACAGATAATGGCCTCGACATAACCATCCATTCGGCTGGGTCGCTCTTTCCTCATGCTGAAATCAAGAATGCGGTGCGCAACCGGCAGGTTCCGATCGGGGAGTTCTTCTTGTCACGACTGTCCAACGAGGATCTCGCCTATGGGCTGGACAGCCAGCCTTTTGTGGCAACCAGCTATGAAGAAGCCCAAAAGCTCTGGGATGCGCAAAAGCCCGTCATCACCAAGCTATTGGCTGAACAGGGGCTCAAGCCGCTTTTTTCGGTCGCCTGGCCAGCCCAAGGGCTTTATACCAACGGCGAAATCAATACGGTCGACGATCTGAACGGGCTTCGCTTCCGCGCCTACAACGCAGCCCTCGAAGAATTTGCGGCGCTTACCGGTGCAGCACCGGTTCAGATCGAAGCGCCCGACATTCCGCAAGCCTTTTCGACAGGACAGGTGGAAGCGATGATCACATCCCCCTCAACCGGTGTAAACTCGACCGCTTGGGACTTTGTCACCCACTACAGCCCGATCAACGCATGGGTTCCCAAGAACATCGTGGTGGTCAACCAGCGCGTCTTTGATGGCCTTGACGAAGCCACACAAAAAGCCGTTCTGGATGCCGCTGCTGTTGCAGAAAAACGCGGCTGGGAAATGTCGATGGCAGAAGCCGAAAGCAAGACTGCTGAGCTGGCGACAAACGGCATCGTCGTATACGACCCCAGCCCCGAGCTGGTTGAAGGTTTGCAAGGCATCGGGAAACAGATGCTTGAAAGCTGGCAGACCAAAGCCTCCGATAGCGCGAAGGCTATTCTTGACGCCTACAACAATAACTAGGGCTTAGCTCCCGTCTGGCCGACAGCCGAACCTGGTTGTCGGCCCTATTGCTTCCAACAAGGCAGGGACACCATGAGCAAGGCACTTCAAAAACTTTATGATATTTGTGGCGCGCTTGCAGGCGGGCTGATCATATGTATTTGCCTGCTGATCAGCGTGCAGATCATTCTGAACGCCGTCGGGCGTATCAGCCCCGGCACATTCCCCTCTACCATTCCATCTTACGCTGATTTTTCCGGCTTTATGCTCGCCGGAGCGACATTCCTGGCACTCGCGCATACGCTGCGCGCGGGCGGCCACATCCGCGTCAACCTTGTGGCTGACAGATTCCCTCAACAAGTGCAGTTCATTCTCGAAGGTTTCGTTTTGGTCCTTGCCGCGGCGCTGGTTGGCTATGCCGTGTGGTTCATGGGCGGTCTTGTCGGTGAAAGCTTGCATTATGGCGATGTCTCGCCAGGTATCATTCCCGTGGCGCTCTGGATCCCGCAGAGTATCGCCACCTTCGGGCTAGGCCTGCTGCTTGTTGCGATACTGCATACATTTGTCGATCTGCTCTTGGCCGGCAAGCCCATCCTTTCAACCCCGGATGAGGTATAGTCATGACCGATCCGATGATTGCACTGACGTTGCTGGCGCTCATGATAGGGCTGCTTGCGGCGGGGGTCTGGGTCGCGGTTGCGCTCACGCTTGTTGGCCTCGCAGCGCTGGTCTTCTTTTCCAACGCACCCTCGGGGCTGATCCTTGCCACGACGTTCTGGGGTCACTCACACTCTTGGGCGCTGACCGCCCTGCCCCTCTTTATCCTCATGGGGGAAATCCTGCTGCGATCTCGCATGAGCGACGATATGTTCAGCGGGCTTGTCCCATGGCTAAGCCGTGCTCCGGGGCGGCTCTTACATGTCAACGTATTTGGCTGCGCGATTTTCGCCGCCGTTTCTGGCTCATCAGCCGCGACAGCCGCCACCATCGGGCGTATGTCCGTGCCCGAATTGACGAAACGGGGCTATCCCGAAAGCCTGATCCTTGGCACGCTTGCCGGGTCGGCCACCTTGGGGCTGCTTATTCCGCCGTCGATCATTCTGATCGTCTATGGCGTGGCGACCGAGCAATCTATCGCACGGCTTTTCATCGCCGGGGTTCTGCCGGGCCTGATGCTGATCGCGATGTTTGCGGGCTATGTCGCGGTGCGTGCCTGGATGAATCCCGGTCTTATACCGCCGATCGAAGAGAGCTTTACCTGGCGGGAAAAATTCAAAGCTTCCCGGCGACTTATCCCAGTTGCTTTGTTGATTGGCGGTGTCATCGGCTCGATCTATGCAGGCCTCGCTTCACCCACCGATGCGGCGGCGCTTGGTGTCGTGTTGGCCAGTTTGCTGGCCTGGCTCTCAGGCGCGTTCAGCTGGAAGCTGTTTGGCCAAGCGGTGATGTCGGCAACCCGCACCTCCTGCATGATTGCGCTGATCCTTCTGGGGGCGGCATTTCTGTCGGTGGCGATGGGGTTTACCGGGTTGCCACGCAATCTGGCAACGTGGATTGCGGGCATGGATCTTTCGGTCTCGACCTTGCTGGTGGCGCTGACCATTTTCTTCATCGTCCTGGGATGTTTTCTAGATGGTATCTCGGTCATCGTGCTGACCACGTCGATCATCATGCCGATGGTGACAGCCGTCGGTATCGACCCGCTCTGGTTTGGTATCTACCTGGTTATTGTTGTTGAGATGAGCCAGATTACGCCGCCGGTCGGTTTCAACCTGTTTGTAATTCAAGGGCTGACAGGCATCGACATTTTGCGCGTGGCAAAGGCGGCGTTTCCGTTCTTTTTGCTGCTTCTTGCAGGCGTCGTCTTGATCACTGTCTTCCCGCAGATCGTTACGATCCTGCCCGAGCTGATGAATGGCTAGGCTGTATTTTCCCTTATTTTACAGAGTATTCTCGGATACTTCGGGGAAGCCATGGTCATACGGTCACGACAGCGCCACACTCATCTTTTGACGAGACGGCGGCGACGTGACCGAATGAAAGTTCTTCACTAGCTGTGGCGAAAACCTTACGGGGCAAGCGCTTTGGCGACCGTCGTCGGGTCATCGTCAAGCAAACGCAAAAGCTGATATGCTGGGCCGCCGGGGCGGCGCTGGCCGCGTTCCCAGGCGTTGTAGCCAAACTCGCTCATCGCCATGAGTGCGGCCATTTCCTCAACGCTCAACCCGGCTTTCTTGCGCACTTCGGTCGGGTCGAGATCTTGCGTGTCAGAGGTTTTATCAAAGGTTTCATCGGGGTTAAAATCAGCCGTTACAGATTTCTTGAGGGCTGTTGCCATTGGTCTGCTCCTTATCGTTTTTGACCGGCGCTTGAGCGCCGTTTTCAAGGTTTTCAGATATGGAAGAGCGGGCCGTTTCGGGGCCAAAACCGATTGCCTGCGATACCGATCTGGACTGGGCCGGGCTGGCACGCCGCCATACCCCTGCTCGCGTTTGCGCAAACAGGTATTGGAAATCATAGACTTACATCGCGATTTTCATGTGACGACCATAGCGCAGGTGTCACAAAAAGGCAAACTTGCCCCGCTCAGGTATTGAACAGGAAGTGCAGAACGTCACCATCCTGCACCACATAGGCCTTGCCTTCTGCGCGCATTTTACCCGCTTCCTTGGCCGGGTTTTCGCCGCCAAGGTTAACAAAATCGTCATAGGCGATGGTTTCGGCGCGGATAAATCCGCGCTCAAAGTCGCCGTGGATCACGCCGGCAGCTTGCGGTGCCTTTGTGCCGCGCTTGATCGTCCAGGCGCGGGCCTCCTTAGGGCCAACTGTAAAATATGTGGAGAGGTTTAATAATTCGTAACCGGCGCGAATGAGGCGGGCGAGCCCGGCTTCGTGCAGCCCCATTTCTTCGAGAAACATTGTGGCTTCTTCGTCTTCAAGCTGGCTGATCTCTTCTTCGATGCGCGCGGAGATCACGACATGAGAATTGCCCTGCGCCGTGGCCATCTCGGCGACGGCGGCGGAAAGCGCGTTGCCTTCGGCGGCGTCTTCCTCGGACACGTTGCAAACATAAAGAACCGGCTTGGTGGTGAGAAGCTGGAGGCCTCTCCAAGCGCGCAGATCATCTTCATCAACCGAAACGACGCGCGCGGGCTTCCCCTCTTCCAACACGGCAAGTGCCTGTTTCAAAAGGCGTTCTTGCTGCACTGCTTCTTTGTCGCCGCCGCGGACCTTGCGGGTGATGTTGACCATGCGTTTTTCAATCGATTCGATGTCAGAAAGCATCAATTCGGTTTCAATCGTTTCGGCGTCGGCAACCGGATCGACGCGGCCTTCGACGTGGGTGACGTCGCCATCTTCAAAGCAACGCAGCACATGGGCGATGGCGTCAACCTCGCGAATATTGGCCAGAAACTGGTTGCCAAGCCCCTCGCCTTTGGACGCACCTTTGACCAATCCGGCGATGTCGACAAAGGTCATACGGGTCGGAATCGTTTGTTTGGAACCGGCAATTTTGGCAAGTTTATCAAGGCGTTCGTCGGGAACGCCGACCTCGCCCACGTTGGGCTCAATCGTGCAGAACGGGAAGTTCGCGGCCTGGGCGGCGGCGGTGCGTGTGAGCGCGTTGAAAAGCGTGGACTTGCCGACGTTCGGCAGACCAACGATACCCATTCTGAAACCCATAGAACTGTCCTTTTTTCGCAGGGGTGCGGGGGGCATGTATGAGACCCATTGGGTCGCGGTCAAGCCCGGTTAACGCCACCGCACGGTGCGAAATCAGGGGGGTGACTCGCGTCTGACTTCCGGCTGCTGCCCGGCTGCCGGGCAATGCTTGCCAAAATCTTAATGCCAAATCTTAACGCAACGCCCGGTCGTCGCGGGAGGACAGGTTGATTTCCGCCGTTGATTTCTGCGGTGATATTCTGCAAACCCCGCGGAGGTATTTTCGCGGGAGTTACCCAATGACACGTATCGACGCCAAGTTCGCCCAATTGAAGGGTGAGGGCAAGAAAGCCTTTGTTGCCTATGTGATGGCGGGCGATCCGGATTTTGAGCGCTCGCTTGAGATCGTCAAGGGGTTGCCGGGAGCGGGTGTCGATGTGATCGAGCTGGGCTTGCCGTTTACCGACCCGATGGCCGATGGGCCGACGATTCAGATGGCCGGGCAGCGCGCATTGGCAAGCGGCATGACACTGCAAAAGACGCTGGAGCTTGCCACCGAGTTTCGCAAGGGCGACGACACGACGCCGATTGTGCTGATGGGGTATTACAACCCGATCTACAATCGCGGAGTGGATCGGTTTTTGGTCGATGCCAAGGCGGCGGGAATTGATGGCTTGATCGTCGTCGACCTGCCCCCGGAGGAGGATGAGGAACTTTGCCTGCCCGCACAGGCGGCGGGGTTAAACTTTATCCGGCTGGCGACACCGACGACAGATGACAAGCGCCTGCCAAAGGTGATGACCAACACATCCGGCTTTGTTTATTATGTCTCGATCACCGGGATCACCGGATCGGCGGAAGCCGAGGCCGTGGATGTGGCGCCCGATGTGGCGCGGATCAAGGCGGCGGGCAATCTGCCGGTGATCGTGGGGTTTGGCATTAACACGCCTGAAAAGGCGCAAGCGATTGCAAGCGTCGCAGATGGCGCGGTGGTGGGCAGCGCGATTGTAAGCAAGATCGCCAATGGTGACACGGTGAGCGATGTTCTGGGATTTGTTAAATCTCTGGCCGATGGCGCGCATAGGGCCTGATCGCGTCTTGGGGCGTGATTACGCGGCGCAGGCCACCAGATGTCGCAGCGTTTTGCGGCGTGATGGGCACATGTTGAAGGGATTGCGGATTTTTGGGGCGGCAAATGCTGGAAAAATCCGCCAGCGCCAATTAGCTTTGTCTGGAAACACGTGAAGAAACCGCTGACACCAAGCAAAATCGGGCGAAGGATGACCCTGCACCGCACAAAGCAATTGCCGATTTCGGTTTTGGCAGAGCGCAAAGGCGATATGCGCACGCAGTTTGCGGCGCTGTGCTGGCGGTTGACCAAGGGCAAGCCCGAAATATTGCTGATTACCTCACGCGGGACCAACCGGTGGATCATCCCCAAGGGCTGGCCAATGAGCGGCGAGACACCGGGGCAAGGCGCGCTGACCGAAGCGTGGGAAGAAGCCGGGGTGATTGGCAAGGCCTATGAGCAATGTCTGGGGCTCTATTCCTATACCAAGCGGGTTGACGACGACACGCTGCTGCCCTGTGTGGCGATGATCTATCCTGTGAAAGTGGCCAAGCTTGCCAAGGAATTTCCCGAGGCGGGACAGCGCAAACGCAAGTGGGTGTCGCCGAAGAAGGCCGCAACGCTGGTCAAGGAGCCCGAACTGGCGCAGATCCTCAAGACCTTCGATCCGAAGTATCTGAGGAAGTGATCGTGTCGGGCAGGCGTGGGCGGCGCTCTTGCATGGCGGCGCTGGTGGGTTATCTATTGAGTGACTATTGCAAGGATGGATGCGGAGAATGATCCGATTCACGCTCAAATGTAGTGACGGACATCAGTTTGATAGCTGGTTTCAATCGGCTGCGGCTTTTGAGGCGCTTAAAGCCGCTGGTCATGTGGACTGTGCGGTCTGTGGATCCGGGCAAGTGGAAAAGGCGATCATGGCGCCGCAGGTGAGCACGGCGCGCAAGACCGCATCGCAACACGAAGGGGCGCTGAGCACCCCGGCAAGCCCGGCAGAACAGGCGCTGGCAGCGCTCAAGCGGCATGTCGAGACGAATTCCGATTATGTCGGCATGGAATTTGCCCGCGAGGCGCGCGCGATTCATGATGGAGATGCGCCGGAACGGCCAATCCATGGCGAGGCCAAGCTCGAAGAGGCCAAAAAGCTGATCGAGGATGGTGTGCCGGTCTCCCCCCTGCCCTTCCGACCGGGCCGCAAGTCGAACTGAGGTTGTGAGCCTTGCCGTGGGGTGCGAAGATGCGCCAAACGCATTGGCTTTCGGCAGGAGATCGGCAAAATGACAGCGAAACATGTAGTGATTACCGGAGCCAATCGCGGCATTGGTGCTGCGATGGCCGAGGCCTATCGCGCGCAAGGGTGGGACGTGACCGGGACGTCGCGGGATGGGTCGGCGGGCGTGAAGCTTGATGTCTGTGATCCGCAGTCGCACCGTGCCATGGCGGCGGCGATGGACGGGAAAGCGGTTGATCTTCTGGTGTGCAACGCGGGGGTTTACCTCGACAAGGGGCAGAACCTGGCGGATGGCTATCCGCCCGAGATGTGGGCGACAAGCTTTGCCACCAATGTGACCGGCGTGTTTTTGAGCGTGCAGAGCCTTCTGGCGCAGCTACAGACCCGCGAAGGCGCAAAAATCGCCATTATTTCCAGCCAGATGGCCAGCGACGAGCGTGCGCCGGGTGGGTCGTATATCTATCGTTCATCAAAAGCGGCGGCGCTCAATCTGGGGCGCAATCTGGCGGTGGATCTGAAGGGGATCGGCATCGCCGTGGGGATTTATCATCCCGGTTGGGTGCGCACCGACATGGGGGGCGGCACCGCCGAGATCAGTGTAGAGCAAGCCGCTGGCGGATTGATGCAGAGGTTTGAGGCATTGTCTTTGGACACGACGGGCTGTTTTGAAACCTGGGACGGGCGGGCGCATCCGTTCTGATTTAATTGGCGCAACGGGCGGCGCAGGTGTTTATCTTGCCATCTTGCCCTTGTGCGCGGGAGGCTCTAAACCGCGCGCAACCAGTTCTTGCAGGAAAATCACATGCCTGTTCTCGTGATGAAATTCGGCGGCACATCTGTCGCCAATATCGACCGCATCCGCCGCGTGGCCAAACGCGTGGGCGTTGAGGTGGCCAAGGGCTATGACGTGATCGTTATCGTGTCGGCCATGTCGGGACGCACCAACGAGTTGGTCGGCTGGGTTGATGAGGTCAGCCCGCTTTATGACGCGCGCGAGTATGATGCGGTGGTGAGTTCGGGCGAGAACGTGACCGCCGGTCTGATGGCGCTGACGCTTCAGGAGATGGACGTGCCGGCGCGCAGCTGGCAGGGCTGGCAGGTGCCGGTGAAGACCAGCAACGCGCATTCCGCCGCGCGGATCGAGGAAATTCCGACCGATAATATCAACGCCAAGTTCGGTGAGGGTATGCGGGTTGCGGTGGTTGCTGGCTTTCAGGGGGTCAGCCCCGAGGGGCGGATCACCACGCTGGGCCGGGGCGGCAGCGACACCACGGCGGTGGCTTTTGCTGCGGCCTTTGGGGCGGAGCGTTGTGATATCTATACGGATGTGGACGGCGTATATACCACCGACCCGCGCATTACCGACAAGGCACGCAAGCTCGACAAGATCGCGTTTGAGGAAATGCTGGAGCTGGCCAGTTTGGGGGCGAAGGTCTTGCAGACCCGCTCGGTCGAGTTGGCCATGCGTTATAATGTGAAACTCAGGGTGCTGAGCAGTTTTGAGGAACAATCCGACGACGCCGGGACTCTGGTGTGCGCCGAGGAGGAAGTTATGGAAAACCGACCCGTTTCAGGCATCGCCTATAGCCGCGACGAAGCCAAGATGACGCTTATGAGTGTGGCCGACCGCCCCGGTATCGCCGCCGCCATTTTCGGCCCGCTGAGCGAGGCCGGTGTGAATGTGGATATGATCATTCAGAACATTTCGGAAGAGGGGCGCACCGATATGACCTTTTCCTGTCCGATTGATCAGGTGAAGCGCGCGCAAAAGGCGATGGATGATGCCAAAGCCGACGGGGACATCAATTTTCACGATCTGGTCGCCGATAAAGAAGTCGCCAAGGTTTCCGCCGTTGGCATCGGCATGCGCAGCCAGTCGGGCGTGGCCGCAAAGATGTTCAAGACACTGAGCGACGAAGGCATCAACATCAAGGTCATCGCCACGTCGGAAATCAAGATTTCCGTGCTGATCGATCGCAAATACATGGAATTGGCCGTGCAGGCGCTACATGATGCGTTCGAGTTGGAAAAAGCCGTCTGAGGCGGTTTTGCGCTCGCATAACAGAGACGATTCAGGCATCGGTTCACGAAATGCGCGCAATCGAGCGGCGGTGCCCAGCTTGTGGGCGACGGTGCGTAGGGTGCGAGAAATTCGCCCACCTGCCCGGTTTTTCGTGGCACTTGCCGGGCGCGCCCGTCATTATACCCGTGAAACGGTGAACTTTCACAAAAATGTCACGCCACAGGTGTGTACATAAAAGGGAAGGTGCGCCAACCAAGGGATGCCGAACGCAATGACAGACGGCGAAGAACACAGGACCAACAGCCGCAGGCTTTTGGGTCGGCTGCGCGGGGTTATGGCCGAGGACAGTGCGGGTCAGGCCCGGCTGGACCAGATCACCCAACTGATTGCCGATGAGACCCATTGCGAGGTCTGCTCGGTCTATCTTTTCCGCGATCAGGAAACGCTGGAACTCTGTGCCACCGAAGGGCTGAAACCGGATTCGGTTCATCAGACAAGGCTGAAACTGGGCGAAGGTCTGGTCGGGCGGGTGGCAAAGTATTCCAAGGCGATCAACACCGCAGATGCGCCATCGGAACGGGGTTTTCGTTATATGCCCGAGACCGGCGAAGAGAATTTTTCGAGCTTTCTGGGTCTGCCGATCCAGAGGCTGGGGGAGAATCTTGGCGTATTGGTGATGCAATCGAAAATCGCGCGCAAGTTTTCGGAAGTTGAAGTCGAGACCATGGAAGTGGTCGCCATGGTTCTGGCCGAAATGGCCGAACTGGGCGCATTTGTCGGTGAAGGGGCGGCCTTTGCGCCGCGCCACACGCAACCTGCGCTGTTTCGCGGTCTGATTGGCCAGGAAGGCACCGCCGAGGGGCATGTCTGGCTGCACGAGCCGCGGGTTGTTGTCACCAATCTGATCGCGGATGATCCGCACCGCGAGCTAGAACGGCTGCATGAGGCGGTTGAGCAGTTGCGTGTCAGTGTCGACCAGATGCTGGACGGTGCGCGGGGCGGCGACGCCGAGCAGATGCAGGTTCTGGAAGCCTATCGCATGTTCGCCAATTCCAAGGGCTGGATGCGGCGCATGGAGGAAGACATCGGGCGGGGGTTGAGTGCCGAGGCGGCCGTGGACAAGGAGCAATCCACCGCAAGGGCGCGTATGGAGCGGGTGACGGATCAGTATCTGCGTGAGCGGCTGCATGATCTCGATGACCTCAGCAACCGATTGCTGCGCATTCTGACCGGACAAGGGGCGCAGACCGGGGCGGAAATGCCCGGTGATCCCGTACTGGTGGCGCGCAATATCGGCCCGGCGGAGCTGCTCGATTATGGTCGCTCGCTCAGGGGTATCGTGCTTGAGGAAGGCTCGGTCGGCTCGCATGCGGCGATTGTGGCGCGCGCGTTGGCGATTCCTCTGGTCATCCATGCGGGCAAGGTCACCACCGAGGCGTTGAACGGCGATCATATCTTGATTGATGGCGATCATGGTGCCGTGCATTTGCGCCCCGATGACAGCGTGGTTGTCGCCTTTCGCGACAAGATGGCGATGCACACGCAGGCGCTAGAGCGTTACGCCTCAATCCGCGAGAAACCGGCCATCAGCCGGGACGGACGGCAGGTTGCGCTGCATATGAACGCCGGGTTGATGGCCGATCTGCCATCGCTGGAGGGATCGGGCGCCGAGGGTGTGGGGCTGTTTCGCACCGAGTTGCAGTTTCTGACCCGCAGTTCGCTGCCCAAACGCAGCGAGCTTTCCGCGCTTTATGCCAAAGTGCTGGACGCCGCGCATGGCAAGCGGGTGATCTTTCGCACGCTCGACATCGGGTCGGACAAGGTGTTGCCTTATATGGCGCCGCAGGACGAACCCAACCCGGCGATGGGCTGGCGTGCGATCCGGGTGGGGCTGGACAAGCCGGGCGTTCTTAGGATGCAGCTTCAGGCGCTCTTGCGCGCCGCCAATGGGCGGCCCCTGAGCGTGATGTTTCCGTTTATCGCCCAGTTTTCGGAATATCGCGGTGCCGTGGCCGAGTTGGACAAAGCCATCGCGCGCGAGAAAATTCTCGGCCATCCGCTGCCTGAGACGCTGGAGGTGGGGGCCATGCTTGAGACGCCCTCGCTTGCCTTTGCGCCCGACAAGTTCTTTGAAGAGGTCGGGTTTCTGTCGATCGGCGGCAATGATCTCAAACAGTTCTTCTATGCGGCGGATCGCGAAAACGAGCGGGTGCGCAAGCGCTATGACACGCTGAACGTCAGCTTCATGAGCCTGCTTGAGCAGATCGTTGAGCGGTGCAAGCGCGCTGGCACGCCGCTGTCGTTTTGCGGTGAGGATGCGGGGCGGCCTGTGGAGGCGGCATGTTTCGCCGCAATCGGGCTGGACACGCTGAGCATGCGCCCGGCGTCGATCGGGCCGGTGAAGAACATGATCCGCCAGCTTGATCTTGATGTGCTCTACAAGGTGATTTGTGATGCGCGCGATCGTGGCGAGCAATCGGTGCGCCCGGCGGTGATGGAAAACCTGCGCGATCAGGGCTGGGCGATAGACTGAGCGCGCCAGCCGGGAGGAAGCTTCACACCCGCGTTTGTCTGCACTGTGGTTGAGTGTGGCGGCGTTGCGCATGGGGCGACGGCAGGAGTGCTCCGCGCGGGAGTATTTGGGGAAAGATGAAGGGCGGTCGCCCCCTCAGGAGGCGTGTTTGACCAGCGGTTTGCGCACCAATTGGCGCAGGTCTTCGACCAGTTCGGCGTGATCGCGATCAGAGGTGATGGCGAGGCGGCGCAGCCCGAAATGCACATGCGCCATCTGCTGATAATAGCTGGTATAGGTGTAATTGGTCGCCGCGCCCGCCACAGCACCGAGGATCGGCACCGTTTGCGCCGCCAGTTTCTGGCCCAGCACCGTGGCCAGCCGGGGCGCCACCCGCGCGATCAAGCCCTGAAGGGCGGAGCCGGTGACCAGCACGCGCGTGGTGATAAAGGCGAGATCGGCCCCATCGTCGTGATCGAGCGGACCGGCGGCGGCAAAGACCTGAATGGCGTCAAATTGCACGCCCTCTTCTTCGGGGTTGAAGCCATGTTCGACGGCGATGCCCGTTATGGCACGCAGCAGGACCGTTGTGGTGATCGGAAGTTCGGCCAGCGCCGAAGGCAAGCCGCCAAAGCCGCCCGCCGCGCCCATGGCCGTGGTGACCGCGGTGTTGAGCCAGCCCGGCTGATCCGGCACCGTCTTGCGCGAGCCATGCGCCGCCTTGAGCGCGAAACGCAGCGCGGATTCGGTTTGGCCGGACAGGCGCGCGCGCACGCCTTCGGGCAGTTTTTCGAGCAGGTTTTCGGTTTGGCCACCGATCAGGTTCAAAAGCTGAATACCCGCGCCCGAAGCGGAGCGATAGCGTTTGGCGATGGCCGCAAGCTCGGCCTCGACATCGAGCGTGGCGGGGGGGGACTCAAGGATCTCCATGACAACAGCCTTTTGCAGTTTTCCTGACAGAGGATAGTGCGAAAGGCCCACGCCCCGTCAATGTTGCGCGCGCTTTGCGTCATATCCACCATTTGGATCAAACGCGGCGCACCCTAGAGAGATTGGCCGTCCGGGTGCGGATTTCAAGCGTCGCGGATGACTTTGCCGCTAATCCCGTCCCAGGCGCCGGGGGTGAGAGAGAGGCCGAGAACCCGCTCTGGGTTGGTCGGAGGGGGCATTTCGATGGTGTCGAGACGGGTGAATCCGAAGCGGCCATAATAGGGCGCATCGCCCACCAGCATCACCCGGTCCCAGCCTTTGGCCTGCGCCAATGCGAGGCTTTCACGAATCAGCATGCGGCCCAGCCCTTCGCCCTGATGTGTGGGATGCACGGCGACGGGGCCAAGCAACAAGGCGCGCAGGCTTTGGCCATGGTCGGGTGCGATTCTGACCGGCCAGTAGCGGATTGCACCCCCCGCGATGCCCTGTGGGTCGCGTGCGACCAGCGAAAGGTCTTTCAGGGGCGCCACACCGTCGCGCAACCGATAGGACGAAAGCGCATTGCGGCCCGGCGCAAAGCAGAGATCGAACAGCGCTTCGACCTCCCACCAATCCGAATCACTTTCGGGGGTGAATTTATACACCGGCCCTGCCCCTTGTCTTTTGTGGCTGGCATCGCCCCTAACACGCGCCTAAAACCGGGGCAAACCGAGAAAAGGACGCGCCAGCATGTTCTATTGCCCCGAGGATGGCCACGGCCTGCCCCACAACCCGTTCAATGCGCTGATCGTGCCGCGTCCGATTGGTTGGATTTCATCTCGGGGCAAGAACGGGGTGGACAATCTGGCGCCCTATTCGTTTTTCAATGGCAGCGCCTATGTGCCGCCACAGGTGATGTTTGCCACGACCGGAACCAAGGCAGATCGCGATGGAAGCAAGGATAGTCTCGGCAATATCCGCGAGACCGGCGTGTTTTGTGTGAACATGGTGGCTGAGGAAATGACCGATGCGATGAATCTGAGCTCGGCCACCCTGCCCGCCGACGTGTCGGAGTTCGATCATGCCGGTCTGAGCCGCGCAGCCTGTGAAACGATTGATTGCGCCCGTGTGGCCGGTGCGCCAGCGGCGCTGGAATGTCGGATGAGCCAGATTATCCAGCTTGAGGGAGAGGCGAATTTCGTCTGTTTCGGCACGGTCACTGGCATTCATCTGCGCGATGATTGTCTGGTGGACGGTATTTTTGACATCACTCGTTTCCGCCCTCTGGCGCGGTTGGGGTATCGTGATTACACGGTGATTTCGGAACGTTTCGCTCTCTCGCGCCCCGACGATTGAGCCCGCCCGCGGTCGGTTTGCATGTGCCGCCGCTCCCCCTCAGCCCGCCCTTCTGACGCACGGCTTTCGATAAAATTCGAGGCTTCACGTATTCTTAGGGAATTGCCCGCCAATATCACCGCAATTGCAGGGAGCAATCGGGCAACGGAGGGCGGAATGTCACGCAGGCGCAAGGGGAAATGGGCGGACGTTCCGGCCGGTCACGAAGATCCGCTGAACTATGCCGTGCAATCGCGCAACCGTTCGGTTTTGCAGATGGTGGAAGAGGCGGTGCACCACAAGCAGGTGCTTTTGGCCTATCAACCCATCGTACAAGCGCAGCGGCCAGAGAAGGTGGCGTTTTATGAGGGCCTCTTGAGGGTGCGGGACGAAACCGGAAGGATCATTCCGGCCCGCGATTTCATCGTGCAGATCGAAGAAACCGAGACCGGGCGAATCATGGATTGCCTTGCGCTGGAAATGGGACTTAAGGCGCTGGCTCAGGAGCCGGGGCTTCGGCTTTCGATCAACATGTCGGCCCGCTCGATCGGTTATGAACGCTGGACGCGTACGCTTAAACGCGGGCTGCAACGCGATGCCACGGCCGCAGAGCGGCTGATTCTCGAAGTCACCGAAAGTTCGGCCATGTTGGTGCCCGAACTGGTGACCAATTTCATGTCGGCGCTGCAAGCCAAGGGAATCAGCTTTGGGCTTGATGATTTCGGGGCCGGGTTCACTTCGTTCCGCTATCTCAGGGATTTCATGTTCGATCTACTGAAGATCGACGGTCAGTTCATTCGCGGCATACATGCCAACCCCGACAATCAGGTCTTGACCCGCGCGCTGGTCAGTATTGCCCAACAATTCGATATGTTTACCGTCGCGGAATTTGTCGAAAATGCGAATGATGCCGCCTATCTGGTCGACATCGGGGTCGACTGTCTTCAGGGTTATTACTATGGCGCACCGACGATTTACCCGACCTGGCAAGAGCATATCCGTGCGTCGGCCTGAGACTGCGACATTGCGCAACCTTCCCTTGGGTGATCCAGCAGTTGCCGCAGCGCGGCAAATCCGCTATGAAAATCGGGAACCGGGCCGGGGGCGGCCTGTGCGGGGTTCGCCCCCGACACATTTGTGGCAGAGATTCGCCCCTACCCAAGAGGGAAGAGGATCTCATTCATGACCAATGTCGTTATCGCCTCCGCTGCACGCACTGCCGTGGGCTCGTTTACGGGCGCGTTTGCCAATACGCCCGCGCATGATCTGGGTGCCGCCGTTCTGCAAGAGCTGGTGGCCCGCGCAGGGATCGAAAAGGGTGAAGTCTCCGAGACCATCCTCGGTCAGGTGTTGAGTGCCGGCCAAGGCCAGAACCCGGCGCGCCAAGCCCATGTCAACGCCGGCCTGCCCATCGAAAGCTCGGCTTGGGGCATCAATCAGGTTTGTGGCTCGGGCCTGCGCGCCGTCGCACTTGGAGCACAGCAGATCCTGACGGGCGAAGCCGATATCGTGGCGGCCGGTGGCCAGGAAAACATGAGCCTCAGCCCCCATGTCGCGCATCTGCGCGCGGGCACCAAGATGGGCGATGTGAACTATATCGATTCGATGATCCGTGACGGCCTCTGGGACGCGTTCAACGGCTATCACATGGGCCAGACCGCAGAGAACGTCGCCGAAAAATGGCAAATCAGCCGTGACCAACAGGATGAATTCGCCGTCGCCAGCCAGAACAAGGCGGAAGCGGCGCAGAAAGCCGGTAAATTCGTCGATGAGATCGTGGCCTTCACGATCAAAACCCGCAAGGGCGACATCGTCGTGGACGCCGACGAATATATCCGCCACGGCGCCACGATGGAAGCGATGCAGAAGCTGCGCCCGGCCTTCACCAAGGATGGTTCGGTCACGGCAGCAAACGCTTCGGGGCTGAACGACGGGGCGGCTGGTACCTTGTTGATGAGCGCCGAGAATGCCGCCAAACGCGGTATCGAGCCGCTGGCGCGGATCGCGTCTTATGCCACCGTGGGCCTTGACCCGTCGATCATGGGCGCGGGCCCGATCTATGCCAGCCGCAAGGCGCTGGAAAAGGCCGGTTGGAAACCTGAGGATCTGGACCTTGTAGAGGCTAATGAAGCCTTTGCCGCGCAAGCCTGTGCGGTGAACAAAGACATGGGTTGGGACCCGGCGATTGTGAACGTCAACGGCGGCGCGATTGCCATCGGTCACCCGATCGGTGCCTCGGGCGCGCGTATTCTTAACACGCTATTGTTCGAAATGAAGCGGCGCGACGCCAAGAAAGGTCTCGCCACGCTTTGCATCGGCGGCGGCATGGGCGTGGCCATGTGCCTTGAGCGCGACTGAGCCTCAGCAAAATACGAGTAAAACAAGGGGCGCCGCGATGGCGCCTCTTTTTTGACGCAACGGGCCGACCACGCTAGAGTGAGCGAATATCCGGCAAAGTAGCCAAATCATGGAAATTTCTTGCGCAATAATGTTGCGCATCTCGGGCGAACTGCGTAACAGAGTTACCAACGAAACACATAACTTCAGGAGGATATCATGGCTAGAGTTGCACTGGTTACGGGCGGGACGCGCGGCATTGGCGAAGCGATTTCGAAACGATTGAAAGCAGATGGCTACGACGTTGCAGCCACCTATGCCGGCAATGACGAGGCGGCTGCCAAGTTCACTGAAGAGACAGGCATCAAGACCTACAAATGGAACGTGGCAAGCTATGAGGAGAGTGCGGCGGGCATCGCGAAGGTTGAGGCCGATCTTGGCCCCGTCGAGGTGGTTGTCGCCAACGCGGGCATTACCCGCGACGCACCGTTTCACAAGATGACGCCGCAGCAGTGGAAAGAGGTGATCGACACCAACCTCACCGGCGTGTTCAACACCGTTCATCCGATCTGGCCCGGTATGCGCGAACGTAAATTTGGCCGCGTCGTCGTGATCTCGTCGATTAACGGACAAAAGGGCCAGTTTGCGCAAGTGAACTATGCCGCGACCAAGGCTGGCGATCTAGGCATTATCAAATCACTGGCCCAAGAAGGCGCGCGCGCAGGCATCACCGCAAATGCGGTTTGTCCCGGCTATATTGGCACCGAAATGGTGATGGCCGTCCCTGAGAAGGTGCTGAACGAGGTCATCATCCCGCAGATTCCGGCGGGCCGTCTGGGCCAACCGGAAGAGATTGCGCGCTGTGTTTCGTTCCTGGTGTCGGATGATGCGGGCTTCATCAATGGCAGCACGATCTCGGCCAACGGTGCGCAATTCGTCGTCTGATTGAGGCGTTTCAATACGGTTTCAACACGAATGGGGCCGCGCCATCAGGCGCGGCCCCTTTTCTTTGATAAAATCGCTGACAATGCGGAACGCAGATCCGCGCCAGAAGGGCGTCATTCCGCTTGGAAATGGCCCATTCGCCAACCAGATCATGCAAATAGCATTCGCAGGATGGCCGGCGCCCGCGTCAGTTGCCTTCCGTTTGTCGACTACCTTCAGTTTGGATTAGCCTGCAGTTTCTTCGAGACGGGAAATCTCTTCCTTGAGCCGAAGTTTCTGCTTCTTCAACGCTGCGACCTCGACATCATTGGAGCCAGGCGCGCGTTGCAATATTTCGACCTGCTCAGAGAGTGTTTGATGTTTCTTTTTCAGTTCCTCGACATGTGAACTCATGCTCATGGCAGTCCTCCTCTGAATGTTACGGTCGTGTGACAAGTGGACCATAATCTTTGTCGTCTGTCATCCATGATCAAGGGAGAGGGGTGAATAATCAGTAAATTTCCGCTGTCAACATTCGGTTCAAACGAATTCTGCGGCCTTACTATGGCCTTCGAGAAATTTCGCCGAACCTTGGTTTCTGCTATTTGGGAAAGGGCAGCGCGGCGCCAGCGCGCAGCACGGAGCGGATCACATCGGTGTAGTTTTCTTCATCGTTTTCATGCACTTCGCCTTTGTGCATCTGCAATCTGTCATGCAAACGGAACGCGGCGTGACCGTCCTTGCGGGCGCGTAGAATCACCAGCCGGCTATCGCGTCCGGGGCGGGGCGAAAGCGGCAGAAGTTGCAATGACCCAAGGCAGGCGGCCGTTGCTGCAAGAATTTCGGGCATGCGCTCGGCGCGCTGGATAAGTGTGAGATAGCCTTTGGGTGACAGGCGTTTAGCGGCGGCGTCGATCCATTGTGCCATCTGCACATCGCCCCCGCCCAATGCGGTTTCGCGGGCCGGATCGGGGGCGCTGCTGCCGGTGGTGCGATCGAAATAGGGTGGGTTCATGATGACATGATCGAATTGCCGGGACTTGAGCGCTGCGGGCATTTCGGTCAGATCGCCCTGGATCACCTCAAACGCAATGCCATTGTCGGCGGCGTTGCGCCGGGCCAGTGCGGCGTAAAGCGGTTGAAGTTCGAGACCGGTGAGACGCAGCCCCGCAATGCGCGTGCCAAGGCAGAGCGCGGCGGCCCCGGCGCCACAGCCCATATCGAGCACAGATTGCCCGGCGCGCGCCGATACTGCGGCCGCCAGCAACACGGGATCGACCCCGGCACGATAGCCTTTTGCGGGCTGATGAAGGATGAGTTTGCCACCCAGAAACTGATCGCGGGTCAGCGCGTCAGCCATCGGGCGATATGCCATTGTCGCGCAACGCCTTGCAGGCATCATCGTATTCAGCGTCGGCCACCATGATCCGGCGCGGCAATATGCCGATGCTGCCTTCCAGCACGCTCATATTTACGTCCATTTCAAAGGCAGTTATACCCTCGCCCTGAAGCAGTATTTTGACAAAGGCGATTTCGGTCGGGTCATTGGTGCGCAAGAGCTGTTTCATGGGGATGTGATAAGGCCAAGCCGGGGCAATTGTCGAGGCTTGGGAACGGGAGTGTGATGAGCTTGGATCAATTGGCCGCTAAACCACACGAGCGGCTTGCCGCGCATCTGGAAGACGGCATGCAGGCGGTCAACGCGTTGATCGCCCGGCGCATGGCGTCCGAACACGCACCGCGCATTCCGGAAGTGACGGCGCATCTGGTTGAGGCGGGCGGCAAACGGTTGCGCCCGATGCTGACGCTGGCGACGGCCGATCTATGTGGCTATGGCGGGCCTTACGCGGTGCATCTGGCCGCGACGGTGGAGTTCATCCACACCGCGACGTTACTGCATGATGACGTGGTAGACGAAAGCGCACAGCGGCGCGGGCGGCCTACGGCGAACCTGCTATGGGATAATAAATCAAGCGTGTTGGTGGGCGATTACCTGTTCTCGCGCAGTTTCCAGCTGATGGTGGAGACCGGCAACCTCAGGGTTCTGGATATTCTGGCCAATGCGTCGGCCACCATTGCGGAAGGCGAGGTTTTGCAACTGACCGCGGCGCAGGATTTGCGTACTGACGAGGCGATTTATTTGCAGGTGGTGCGGGGCAAGACGGCGGCGCTATTTTCGGCTGCAACACAGGTGGGTGGCGTGATTGCCGACGCGCCCGAGGCGCAGGTGCAGGCGCTGTTTGATTATGGCGATGCGTTGGGGATCGCGTTTCAGATTGTCGATGACCTTCTGGATTATGCCGGGGATACAAAAGCGACGGGCAAGAATTTGGGCGATGATTTTCGCGAGCGCAAGCTGACCCTGCCGGTGATCAAGGCGGTGGCCAAGGCAGACACAGAGGAGCGGGCCTTCTGGAGTCGGACCTTTGAGAAGGGCGATCAGCGCGAGGGGGATCTGGAACACGCGATGGCGCTTTTGCACAAGCATGGTGCGCTTGTCGCTACGCGCGAGGATGCGTTGGACTGGGCCGCGAAGGCCAAGGCGGCGTTGGAGTTGATGCCCGAGCACGATGTGCGCGACATGCTGCGCGACATCGCCGATTATGTGGTGGCGCGGATCAGCTGAACTACGAGCGCAAATCCCGGAGCAGACGCTTTTGTAGCGAACTTCCGGTTTGGCCTGTCAGAATGCGTCGGGTTTGGCTTCGCGCGCCATGTGGTCGAGCACGGCGTTAACGAATTGCGGCTCTTTGCTTTCAGGAAAAAACGCGCGGGCGACATCGACATATTCGTTGATCACCACCTTGGGCGGCGTGCTGGATTGGGTCATCTCGGCCCCGGCGGCGCGAAACAGCGCGCGCAAGGTGGGGTCGATCCGCGCAATTGGCCATTTCGCCACGAGGGCGCGGTCGGTCATCTGGTCGATCAAGGCCTGATGGTTCACGGCATCTTCCAACACGCGGCGGAAATGCGCAGAATCGCCTTCGGCCATTTCTTCGCCATCATAGGTGGCGCCGAAACGGTGGTCTTCGAACTCGCTCGCCACGGCTTCCAGTGTTTGGCTGGAATGCTCCATCTGAAACAGTGCCTGCACGGCATAGAGCCGGGCGGCAGACTTCATCTTGCGTTTCTGATTGCCCGAGAGGGTCATGCCGAGGGGTTGTCCTTGAGTTCGCCAGCGATCTGGTAGTTTTCGCTGTCGGGGAGGAAACCTACCCCTTTTCGCGCGCCGCCCCACTTACGGGCAAGCGCGATGAGATGCAAGGCGGCAGCGGCGGCACCTGCGCCCTTGTTCATTTCGGCGGGATCGGCGCGCACTTCTGCCTGTTTGGTGTTTTCGACGGTGAGGATGCCATTGCCGATGCAAAGCCCCTGAAGGCCCAGCATGGTGAGCGCGCGTGAGGAGTCGTTGCAGACCGTCTCATAATGCGTGGTTTCACCGCGAATGACACAGCCCAGCGCGACGTAACCGTCGAAATTCGACATCCGCTCGGCGATGCCGATGGCGGTGGGAATTTCCAGCGCTCCGGGGACTTCGATGGCTTCGTAAGTCGCGCCGCTGGCTCCGATCTCGGCCACGGCACCCTTGATCAGGTTGTCGGCGATATCACGATAGAATGGCGCGGTGACGATCAGCAGTTTCGTCGGTTTGTCCAGTTTCGCTCTGGGCAGGGTGTAGTGGGATTCGGCCATGGATCAGTCTTTCTGATGAATCGGACGGGTGCCGATGATGGAGAGCCCATAGGCTTCGATTCCGAGATAGCGCGTGCGGGGCGAGTCGGTCAAAAGGATCATTTCCGACATGCCCAGTGTGGCCATGATCTGAGATCCGAGACCGGTGCGCTTGACGATCTTGGGGGCGTCATCCTCATCGCCGAAATCAAGCTTTGGGTGCGGTTCACGAAACAGCAGCACGGCGCCGCGGCCTTCCTCGGCAATGATCTTCATGGCATGAGGCACGGTTTGCGACGACTCGTCCCCGAGGCCGAGTACATCTTCCAGTTCATTGAGCGCATGGGCGCGCACAAGCACTGGCGCGGGGCCGGAAATATCGCCCTTGATCAGCGCGATATGCTCGGTTCCGGTGATCTGATCGGCAAAGACCCGCATCAGCCATTCGCCGCCATGTTCCGAGTGCACGGTTCGTGAGCGGGTTTCGGTCACCAGGTTGTCGTGTTTGTGGCGATAGGCGATGAGATCGGAAATCGTGCCGATCTTGAGGTTGTGCGTCTTGGCGAAGTCCACCAGATCGGGGAGCCGCGCCATTTCGCCATCTTCCTTCATGATCTCGCAGATCACGGCCGCGGGTTTCAGCCCTGCCAGCCGGGAAATATCAACCGATGCCTCGGTATGCCCCGCGCGCGCCAAAACGCCGCCAGCGCGGGCGCGCAAGGGAAAGACGTGGCCCGGAGTGGAGAGTGCCGCCATCGTGTTCTGCTCATTAATCGCGGTGGCGATGGTGAGCGCACGATCGGGGGCGGAAATGCCGGTGGTCACGCCTTCGCGCGCCTCGATCGAAACGGTGAAGGGCGTTTCCATGCGCGAGGAATTGTTGACCGCCATCATCGGCAAGCCAAGCCTGTCGACCCGCTCGGCCGTCATCGGCAGGCAGATCAGCCCGCGACCATGGGTGGCCATGAAGTTGACCGCATCCGCAGTGGCGAATTCAGCCGGGATGATAAGATCGCCTTCATTCTCGCGATCTTCATGATCGACAAGAATATACATCTTGCCTTTTGCCGCATCGGCAATGATTTCTTCAATCGGCGTGATTGCGTCGCGCAGAGCGGACTCAATGCTGCCGGGCGTGTCATAGGCTGTGGACATCGCGTTCCCCTTATCGTGCGCGCCACATATCGTAGGGCGCGCGCGAAGACCAGAGCTTCGCGGCGTCATGGCGGGTGTTCAGCCACCAAACTGCCAGAGTGCCGGCACAAAGCGGAAGCTGCCGCCTTCGCGCAGCACATGGCCCACGCCGGGGAACGGAAAGTGATAGCCCAAAAGGGCGATGCCATCGGCGGAAGCCATATCGAGGATGGCGTTACGGCTGGCCACGGTCTGAACCGGGTCGGCGTCGATATCGTTGTACCAGTCGGGATGGGCGAAATTCATCCATGTCTGGGCAAAGGCATCACCAATGGCGAGAAGTTGCTTGCCGTTCGATTCAACCCGCAGGCTCATGTGCCCCGCGGTGTGGCCGAAGCTGTTCATCACCGAAATACCGGGGGCGATTTCGGCGCCGTCCTGCGCCATGGTCCAGTCGACACCTTCGACATTGATCGAGTTGACCGCGCCGACGACGAATTGTTGATCCTCGGGCGCGACGGCATTGGCCAGCCCGTCCTGCATCCAGTAGCCATGCTCGACCTCGCCGATGATGTATTCGGCACCCGGAAAGATCGGTTCGTCGAAATCATCGCGGATGCCCCAGATGTGATCGGGGTGGGCATGGGTGATGAAGACATGAGTGATCGAGTCGGGGTCGATCCCGGCGGCCTCCATATTGGTCAGAAGCCGCCCGGCGGTGTCAAAGAACCGCGAGCCGGAGCCAACATCAACCAGCACCCTGGCATCGCCGAGTTCAACCAAAAGGTGGTTTGTATGGGCGTAATTGGCTTCTTTTGACAGGAAATGGCGGGCAATGGCGGCCTCAACCTCGGCGCGGTCGGCATTCACTGCGATGTCGCTGATCGGCTGGTTGAAGAAGCCATCCGAAATCACGGTCATCTTCGCTTCGCCGAGCGAGAAGTGGAAATGACCGGGGTTTTCACGGCCTGGCGCGCCGAGATCGGCACGCGCCATGGCCGGGAGCGCAAAGCCCGGCGCGATGGCGGCAAGTTTCAGGATCTCACGGCGGGTTGGTCGGATCAATGTCATGGCAGGCCTCCCTCAATGGGGCAATTATGGGCACTGGTTTGAAAGACGCAACATGTTTTATGAATATGTTAAGGGTGGAGTCAGCGCGAGCGCGCGGCAAATGAGATTCGATGCCTCCGGCGGGATATTTCCGGTCAGAGGAAGACTGAGGCGGCGCGCAATTCAACACGCGAAAGACATATCGCCGCCTTTGGCGGGCAAAACCGGGCGGTCGGATCGCGTATGCATACCATGCTGCGCGGTGAACCGGTGGGTTGTTTCCGGGGCGTGCGAAAAAACATATGCAAATGAATATAATTCGGCTATGTCTAATCTGTCGTCAGAATCTGCCGTGGATGCGGGGCCGCGCGAGGCCGGTGAAGCGGCATGAGGCAAGCATTGCAGTTCCGAATCATCGGCCGTGGTGGGGGAGGTCGGCGCGAAACGTGAGACGAATACAAATGACAACCGGTTTGCAGATCAGGTCGAGCCGCAACATCAGGGCGGGTGCCGCCGCTTTGGCGATGTGGTGGCCGTTGGGCCGACCCTGTAGACACTGACAGGACTGGACGCGGGGCGTGGCAGAACGATCATTCAAACGCGAGGTGCAGCAGCTTCGGATCGGGACAGGCGACGTGTTTCGCGGCGAAGGCATTCTTGCGATCACCAAAGCCCTGCTTGAAAACGGCGTCGGATATGTTGGCGGTTATCAAGGAGCACCGATCAGCCATCTGATGGATGTTCTGTCGGACGGCGAGGAAATTCTGCAGGAACTTGGCGTGCGCTTTGAAGCCAACGCATCGGAAGCCGCTGCGACGGCCATGCTGGCGGCGTCGGTGCATTACCCGATCCGGGGCGCGGTGACCTATAAGGGGCCGGTTGGTGTCAATGTCGCCTCGGATGCGCTGGCGAATCTGGCGTCGGCGGGTGTGACGGGCGGGGCGTTGATCATTGTCGGTGAAGACTATGGCGAAGGCTCGTCAATCATGCAGGAGCGCAGCCACGCTTTTGCAATGAAATCGTCGGTCTGGCTGCTTGATCCGCGTCCCAATCTGCCATCGATCACGCAAGCCATCCGCCATGGGTTTGAGCTTAGCGAAGCTTCGAACACGCCGGTGATGATGCTGGTGCGGATCCGCGCCTGTCATGTTCATGGGGCGTTTGAGGCGCGCGACAACGTGCCGCCGCCGTTGACGGTGCGCGATGCGCTGGCTGACCCGCGGCGCGATACGTCGCGTATCGTCTTGCCGCCGTTTGCGTTTCGCCACGAAGAGGAAAAGGTGGAAAAGCGGCTGCCAGCTGCGCTGAATTATATCCGTGAAAATAAGATCAATGAGGTGTTCGGGCCTAGGGATGGCAAGGTCGGCATCGTGCTTCCGGGGGGCATGTACAACGGTGTCATCCGGGCGTTGCAACGGCTGGGACTGGCCAATGTTTTTGGCGACACCGACGTGCCGCTTTATGTCATGAACGTCTGTTGGCCGGTGGTCGAAGACGAATTTTTCGCGTTTTGTGAGGGCAAGGAGAGCGTGCTTCTGATCGAGGAAGGCACACCGGCCTTCATGGAGCAGACGTTGCGTTCGTTGCTGCACAAGTCCGCCAATCCAACCCGGTTGGAGGGCAAGGGAATTATACCGGAAGTGGGCGAATTGACCGGGCAGGTCATGTTGGACAGTCTTGAAACCTATCTGATGGATCATGCGCCCGAGTTGCTCCCTGATGCGGTGCGCGCGCCCAACAAGGAGAGTGCGCCGACGTTGCCGGATCTGTCCAAGGTGGTGCCGCCACGCCCGCCGAGTTTCTGCACAGGCTGTCCGGAACGGCCAATCTTTGCCGCGATGAAGCTGGTTGAACAAGAGCGTGGCAAGCATCAGATTGCCAGCGACATCGGGTGCCATCTGTTCTCGACCATGCCGCCGTTCGAGATTGGCGGCACTACCATGGGGTTCGGGTTGGGCGGTGCGTCAAACGCGGCGTTCGACGGCGGCGGCGACAAGCGTGCGATTTCGTTCATCGGGGATGGTGGGTTCTGGCATAACGGGTTGAATTCGTCGATCACCAACGCGGTTTTCAACAAATCTGACGGCGTCACGGTGATTGTCGATAACTTCTATTCTGCCGCCACCGGTGGGCAGGACAACCCGTCGAGCCGGGCGAATAACGCGACAAAATCCACACAGCATCCGATCAAGAAGGCGCTGGAAGGGGTCGGGGTCGAATGGGTTCGTCAGATTGATCGAACTTACGATGTTGGCAAGATGTATGACACGATCACCGAGGCGCTGACCACCGAGCACAAGGGGCCGAAGGTGATCGTTGCCTCGTCGGAATGCATGTTGAACCGGCAACGCCGGGAACGCCCGCAGATGGCACAGGCGATCAAGGAGGGGCGGCGTGTCGAAAAGCCGAAATTCGGTGTCGATGAGGAAATCTGCACCGGTGATCACGCCTGCATGCGCCTGTCGGGGTGTCCGTCGCTCACGCTGAAAATGCCGGATGATCCGCTTCGGGATGATCCGGTCGCCTATATTGATCAAAGCTGTGTGGGCTGTGGCAACTGTGGCGAAGTGGCCGATAAGGCGGTGTTGTGCCCGTCGTTCTATCGTGCCGATCTGGTTCACAATCCAAGCCGCAGCGAACGCTGGCTAGATCGGCGGCGACGCGCGGTCATTGGTTGGCTGCAACGACGGCGCGACGCGCGGCGGCTGACATGGGGCAAGGCATGAAGGATCTTTTGAGCGATAACGCGGCAGGCGCGCCGGACGCTGGGTTGAGCCAGATTATCAAACTGGCAGTTCTGGCCGTGGGTGGTCAGGGTGGTGGTGTTCTGAACAGCTGGATCATAGATCTGGCCGAGCGCAACGGCTTTGACGTGCAGGCGACATCGGTTGCCGGTGTGGCACAGCGCACCGGCTCGACGATCAATTACGTTGAGATGCTGGCGCATTCCGGTCACCAGCCGGTTTTCTCGCTGGCGCCATCCGAGGACGATGTGGATATTCTGCTTGCGGCGGAGTTGATGGAGGCCGGGCGTGGCGTTATGCGCCAGTTCATCACCCCCGGACAGACGCGGGTCATTGCATCGACACATCGTCTGCTTTCGACGCAAGAAAAGATGGTGCCGGGTGACGGAACGGCCGATGCGGGCACCGTTCTTGAGGCGCTGGGCGGGCTGTGTGAGGATCTTGTCGCGTTTGATATGATGACGATCGCGGACGAAGAAGGCACGGTGATTTCGGCGGCGCTTTTCGGGGCGCTGGCGGGGTCAGGTGCCCTGCCCTTTGCGGTTGAAACCTACCGTGAGACGGTGCGTGCATCGGGGCGTGGGGTCGGGCCGAGCCTTGCAGCGTTTGAGCGGGCTTATGTGATTGCAAGCGGTGCGCAGGTTGCGACCACCCCCTCCGATGGGCCGGAGGCTGTAGAACCCGAAGCGCGCGGGCCGGTGGGGCCAGAGCGGTTGCTGCGGGATTGGGCGGATCTGGAAGGGCGTGTGTCTGCCCTGCCCTCGCCTGTGCATGAAACTGCGATGGTGGGTCTGATCAAGGTCGTGAAGTTTCAGGACCTGCGATATGGGGCCGAATATCTGGAACGGCTTGAAAGTGCGGCGCGCGCGGACAGGCAGGCGGGGGGCGACGCACAGGAATTTGCGTTCACGCTCACCACTGCAAAATATCTCGCTAATGCGATGGCTTATGATGATATAATCCGAGTGGCGGACGCCAAGACCAGCCGTGGCCGTATGGGGCGGATTGCTGGTGAAGTGGGCGCAGGGGAGGCGCATCTTGTCCGGGTTACGGAATATACCCATCCCGGAGCGGCCGAGATCATCAGCCTGATGCCCGCGCGTATTGGGCGCTGGGTTGAGCGGCGCGATTGGGCTGTGAGGCTGATTGACCGGCTATTCAACCGGGGGCGTCACATCCGTACCGACCGGATTGGCGGATTCTTGTCGCTTTACATGGTGGCCGGGCTACGCCGCTGGCGTCGTGCATTGCTGCGCCATACCCGCGAAATGGCGCATGTTGATGCGTGGCTTGATACGGCGCAGGCGTGGCTTGGCGGGGATTATGCGCTGGCGGTTGAGACCCTGCGTGTGCGTCGTTTGATCAAGGGATACAGCGACACGCATGAGCGCGGGTTGTCGAAATTTGATCGGGTGATGGCGGGTGCAGCCCGACTTGAAGGGCGCGGCGACGCCGCCGATTGGACGCGGCGTCTGATTGATGCCGCGCTTCAAGACCCCGAAGGGACCGCGCTTGGAGGGGCGCTGAAAACAATCGATTCATTTATAGCTGAACCGGCTTCAGCATGAAACAATGGGCGTTGGTAGGGAGACCAAAATGCCCGGCGTCAGAGAGGTATCAGGCCTGAAATCAGACCTGCGGCTAAATAGTCATTCCGCCCGTCGGGCGGTTTAGAGAGCGCGCCAAAGAAGTGCGTTCAAACACAGGAGGAGACCACAATGAAAAGACTCGTAACCGCGTTTGCTGCATTCGCGACCTTTACCGGAATTGGCGCGCAAGTCACCAGCGCGCAGGAAGCTCAATTGCAAGCAGCCAGCTGTTTTCCACAAGGATCATTTTTCTCAAAACGCTTTGAAAGCCTGGTCGAAGAAGTCAACGAACGTGGCGCCGGTATTGTGCATATCAACTATGTCGGGGGTGCGCCCGCAATCGGCAGCCAGTTGACCGTGGTTCAGAAGGTGGCGCAGGGCGTATACGATCTGAATTCCTGCACCGGATCTTACTATCAGAACACCCTGCCCGAAGCTGATGCCTGGAAGCTCTTGGAAAACACGCCCACCGAAATCCGCGAGAATGGCGGTTGGGACTATATGAACAAGCTGCACAACGCCAAGAACCTTGAAGTTTTGTCGCGCCACCACTTTGGCACCAACTTCTATCTGTTCCTCGCCCCCGGCCATGCGATTGACAAGCCGGACCTGAGCGGGCTGCATCTGCGCACGGCGCCGACCTATACAAACTTTTTCAAATCGCTCGGCGCAACGACACAGGACACCAGCATTACCGATATTTTCACGCTGATGGAAAACGGCACGGTCAAGGGCTATGGCTGGCCGGTTCTGGGGCATCAACCGGGCTGGGAAAGCGTGACCAAATACCGGGTTGAGCCGGGATTCTATGATGTCGATCTGGTGATCATGTCCAACAAGCGCGCCTGGGATGGTCTGTCTGATGAGGCGCGGGCCTTGATTTCAGAAGTTGCATTGAACCTTGAACTGGACGCGATTGCCAATGATCCGGCGCTCAATAAAAAGGTCGCGGCCAAGCAGGTTGAAGACGGCTTTGAAGTGATCGAATTCACCGGAGCCGAGCGTGACGCATGGCTTAGTGCCGCACGCGAAGCGGGTTGGGCCGGTGTCAACGCGGTTAGCCCGGAACATGGGCCGAAACTGCGCGAATATTTCGTCACAGAATAAGACAGCTTTGCGGGCGGCCCCGTGTTTGGGCCGCCCGTTTGCGTCACTTGCAGAAATTAGGAAGTCGAATGAACGGATTTAGACGTTTCGATGCGCTTATGGGGCATTTCTATTACCATCTGGGAACCGCAGTCGGGATCAGTATCGGGCTGTTCGCCGTCACCATTTCGCTGGACCTGTTTTTGCGGTTGTTCAGCATCGGGAACCTTCCCGGTGTGCAGGAAATCATTGAATATGTCATGTTCGCCGGGGTCTTTCTGTCGGCGCCTTGGGCGTTGCGGATTGGCGCGCATGTCAGAGTCGATCTGTTGATTGGCGCGCTACCTACTGCCTGGGGCAAAAGGCTTGATCAACTGCTCAATCTGGCGGGGCTTTCGATCTGTCTGATCCTGCTGTGGTTTGGCGGTATAAACTTGAAATTCGCCTATGCATTCCAGTCGATGCTGATGAAATACTACACCATGCCGGAATGGTGGCTCCTGACGGTTTTTGTCGTCAGTTTTGCACTGCTGTCGCTGGAATTTATCTCGCGCATGCTCAGGGGCGGCAACGCGTTTGAGCCGGGCCAGCACAGCACCGGGGGGATCTGAGCATGATCATGGAATGGTATTGGGCGCTTGCCCTGCTTCTTGGGGGGGCTGTCGGGCTCCTCATTCTCGGGCTGCCGGTGGCATTCGCCTTTTTCGCCGCCAACATCGCCGGGGCTTGGTATTTCATGCGCGGCGAAATCGGGCTGAGCCTGATGCCGATCGAATATGCGCTCTCCATCGCGCAATTCAGCCTCGTACCGGTCGCTCTGTTCATCCTGATGGGCGAGATATTGTTTCAGACCGGGGTCGCGTTCCGCTCGATCAATGCCATCGACAAGCTGATTTCGGGCGTTCCGGGGCGGTTGTCGATCGTGTCGATTGCGGGCGGGTCGGTGTTCTCGTCGCTATCGGGGTCGACCATCGCCAATACGGCCGTGTTGGGCAACCTGCTGCTGCCGGACATGCTGAAACGGGGGTATCACCCGACGCTGGCTTTGGGACCAATCATGGCGGTGGGCGGTATCGCCATGCTGATTCCGCCGTCTTCGCTTGCCGTATTGCTCGCCAGTCTGGCGGAACGGTCGATCACTGACCTGCTGTTGGCCGGGGTCATTCCCGGTGTGCTCATGCTGGTGCTGTTCGTGCTTTATGTGGTGGTGCGTTGTCGGCTCAACCCGTCGCTGGCACCGAAATTCGAAGAGGAGCGCCTGAGGGGTTGGGAACGCTGGCGGCCCCTGTTTGTGGATGTTTTACCGCTCTTCACGATCTTTGCCGTTGTGGTCGGGTCGATCTTTTTCCGCATCGCCGCACCGGAAGAGGCCGCCGCCCTGGGCTGCATCGCGGCGGTGGCGGTCAGCGCGGCCTATCGGCGTTTGAATTGGACCGCCCTGCGCGAGGCGCTGCGCGAAACGGCAAAGATCAATGTCATGTTGCTGTTCATCATTGCCGGGTCGATGACCTTTGCGCAGGTGCTTCAGATTTCCGGGGCAACCAGCGGTGTGCTTGAACTGATCTCGTCGATATCCTTCAATCAGTTCACGGCCATGGCCGTGATGATGCTGGTGCTGCTGTTTCTGGGCTGTTTTCTGGATCAGATCAGCATGATTCTACTGACCCTGCCGTTCTTTCTGCCGATTGCGGATTCGTTGGATATGAATTCAACCTGGTTGATGGTGATGATGCTCATCGCGATGGAAATCAGCCTTTTGACACCGCCTTTCGGGATGTTGCTTTTCGTCATGAAAGGCGTTGCGCCAAGCCATATCAGGATCACCCAGATTTACCGGGCGGCTGTGCCGTTCATCCTATTGGAGCTGTTCGTGATGGGATTGCTGATCGCCTTCCCGATTGTGGCGCTTTGGTTGCCCGGCTTGCTGAAATAGGATCGTTTGCGATTGGCAAAGCCCGGCGCATTCAGACTGCGTCGGGCTTTTCTATTTTTACCGATTTGAGGCTTTTTTGCATTCTCGCCACGAAATTTGAAAGCTGCGCACGTTCGTCGTGTGACAGGTCGCTTACGATATGGCCAACATGTGTCATTGCGACAGTGCGCACCGTGTCATAGCGCGCCCGCCCGGCCGCTGTGAGTTCAATCGCGCGTACCCGCTTGTCCTGGGACGATTGGCGCTTGACCAGAAGCCCCTCGGCCTCCATTCGTTTGAGGATACGGCTCAGGGTTGATTGCTCGATCATGGCATAAAATGCCAGATCATTCACAGTAATCGAGGCGTTGTAATCAAGCACCGCCATGATACGCCAATCGGATATGGAAAGCCCGTGCAGGCGTAATTCCTGATCCAGAAGCCGGTTCATTTGATAGCTCAGGCGATTGATTTGATAGGGTAGAATCGAATCAAGCAACAATCGCGCCTCGGCACCGTCTATGCGCCGCTTGCTCGCCGTATCGGTTTCTGATGCACTAGGTTTGTCCGACATTTGCCATCCTTCTAAGGTCGGAGGAGCCTCGGTTCATGTCCTACATGACTTGGCTAACCGCCCACTGCCCAAGTATATGCAAATACATATATCATGACCAGAGGTGGTTGCCGCTTGGGTTTTCCAAGACCAATGGTCGCATGGCCAAGTAAGGGCCAGAGCGCGTGTTTTTCGGTCTTTCAGACCTGTGCGCCGGACCCCTGATTGATCGAACGTCTGTCAGTCAAACTCGCGCAGGCGCGCAACATAGCGTGCGAGCGTATCAATCTCGAGGTTCACAAGATCGCCCGGCTTGGCCGCGCCCCAGGTTGTCACCTCCTGGGTATGCGGGATCAGGTTGATGCCGAAATCACAACCCGAGACCTCGTTGACGGTGAGAGAGGTGCCGTTCAACGCCACCGAGCCCTTGGGGGCGATGTAGCGGGCCAGAGCCTCGGGGGCGCGGAAGGTCAGGCGGGTGCTGTCGCCTTCGTCTTTCATCGCCACGATTTCGGCCACGCCATCGACGTGACCCGAGACGATATGCCCGCCCAACTCGTCACCCACCTTGAGCGCGCGTTCGAGATTGATGCGATGCCCCTCGGCCCAGCCGCCAAGATTGGTCTTGGAAACCGTCTCGGCGCTGATCTCGACATCAAAGCTGTCATCACCGAGCGCGACCACGGTAAGGCATACGCCATTACAGGCGATGGATGCGCCGATGTCGACGCGCGATGTGTCGTAAGCCGTGGCGATGCGTGCGCGCAGGTCGCCGCGTTGTTCGAGCACGCGAATGGTGCCGATATCTGTGATGATTCCTGTGAACATATACGCCCCTCCTTGCCGCAAGACCCCTAGCGCGGCGTGCGGGAATGCGCAAGAAACCGCTGTTCATCACGCCGCAAAGGGGCCATATTTTCGCCGGACGCTTCCCCTAGAAAGGTTCGCAACCATTTCAAATTATGTGAGAACCATGGCCGCCATCACCGGAAAAAACCGGGCGTTTTTGTTCCTTCAGGGACCGCACGGGCCGTTTTTCAACCGACTTGGCAAGATGCTGGGCCTGGCGGGCGCTGATGTGTGGCGGGTGGGGTTCAACGCGGGCGACCGGGCGTTCTGGTTTGATCCTGCCTCCTACATCCCATATCGCGGCGCGCAGGAAGATTGGCCCGATCATTTCGAAACGTTGGTGGCCGAGAAGGGCATCACCGATATCGTGCTTTACGGCGACACCCGCGGAATCCATTCGCAAGCGGTGGAGCGGGCACGCGCCTTGGGGTTGGAAGTTCACGTTTTTGAGGAAGGCTATATGCGCCCCTATTGGGTGACGTATGAGCGTGGCGGCGCCAATGGGCACTCGCGGCTGATGACAATGAGTGTCGAGGATATGCGTGCGGTTCTGGCCCTTTCGGATATGGATGCACCGCTGCCCCCGGCGCGTTGGGGCGACATGCGCCATCATGTGTTTTACGGCGCGCTCTATCATTTTTTCGTCATGTTCCGGAACGGTGAGTATCGCAACTTTCGCCCCCATCGCGATCTGCCTGTTACCAAGGAATTTCAGCTTTATCTCAAGCGCTTGCTGTTGATGCCGGTGCAGGCGGTGGAGCGACGGCTGGCCACGCTGCGCATTCGGTGGGGCGGGTTTCCCTATCATCTGGCGCTGTTGCAGCTGGAGCATGACTCCAGCTTTCAGCAACATTCACCGTTTTCCACCATGCCAGAATTTCTCGAGGTCGTGATCCGTGGTTTTGCCGAGGGCGCGCCGGGGCATCACCATCTTGTCTTCAAGGCACATCCGCTGGAAGACGGGCGCGTGCCGCAACGCGGGGTGATCCGCGCTCTGGCACGGCAACATGGCGTAGAGAACCGGGTGCATTATGTGCGCGGCGGCAAGCTGGCGCAGTTGCTGAACGATGCCCGCACCGCCGTTACGGTGAATTCCACGGCGGCGCAGCAGGTGCTTTGGCGCGGAATTCCGCTCAGGGTGTTTGGCAATGCGGTCTATGACAAGCCCGAATTCGTCTCGACCCAGCCGCTCGCGGAGTTTTTTGCCGGTGCCGGACGCCCGGATCGGCGCGCCTATCAGGACTATCGCCGCTATCTTTTGGAAACCAGCCAGGTTGCGGGTGGTTTCTATTCGGCGCGCGGGCGACGCCAGCTGATGCGTATGGTTGTCGATATGATGCTCGCCCCCGAAGATCCGTATGATGCGCTGGCACATGGAACCGCGGCCCCGAGGCAACAGTTGCGGCTCGTGAACTAGGTGGCACAAGCCCTAGCGCTGGATTTAATTTTCAAAATCGTTTAGTTTCGCTTCAAACAAGGCGCGCAAAGCGTTGAGATTGAGGCAGAATAAGAACAGGTCGAGGAGACCGAGCAGTGAAACCCATGAACTCTCGTTGGGCGCGTACCGTCGCGCTTGTCGCCGCTTTAGCGGTCGTTTCGTCGTGCGGCTTGCCTCGGGTTGGTCCCACCAAGAAAGAAATCTTCGAAGGCTCGGTGCAGCGCAAGGGCGATGCCTTTGTCGTTGCGGTCAATGATCGGGTGACGCGCGCAACCGCTGTGGTGCCCGCATTGGGGTTCAGCGAAGATTTCAAGAATGCCGGCGTTCTCGGCTCGGACACGATCCGTCCAGGCGATACGCTGGGGATCACCGTTTGGGAAAACGTCGATGATCCGCTGCTGGGCTCGTCCGGGCCGACCGGGTCGTCCGCCGCACGATTGGAAGAGATCCAGGTCGATGGTGCGGGCTTCATCTTTATCCCCTACGCCGGCCGCATCCGCGCCTCGGGCAACACGCCCGAAGCGATCCGGCGGATCATTACCAACAAGCTTGAGCAACAAACACCCGACCCGCAGGTCGAAGTGCGCCGCATGGCCGGTGATGGCGCCACGGTCAGCCTGATCGGCTCGGTCGGGGGTCAGGGGGTTTATGCCATTGAACGTCCCACACGCACCCTGACCACGATGCTGGCACGCGCGGGCGGTCTTTCGATCGAACCTGATATCACCCAAGTGACCGTGATCCGTGGCGACAAACGCTCGAAGGTCTGGCTGCAGGATCTCTATGACAATCCAAGTCTGGATATTGCCCTGCGCGGCGGTGACAAGATTCTGGTTGAGCAGGACACCCGCAGGTTTACCGCGCTGGGCGCGACCGGCTCGCAATCGCGGGTCCAGTTTGAAAGCCAGACGCTGAGCGCTGTTGAGGCGTTGGCGCAGGTGGGCGGGTTGATGTCATCGGCAGCCGATCCGACCGGCGTGTTCGTGTTTCGCAATGAACCCGCCGAGATCGCCAACCATGTCTTGGGCCGCAACGACCTGCAAGGCGCACAGAGGATGGTCTATGTGCTTGATCTGACCCAGCCAAACGGGATGTTTCTGGCGCGCGATTTCTCGATCCGCGATGGCGACACGCTCTATGTGACCGAAGCACCGTTCACCCAATGGAACAAGACGATTTCCGCCGTTACCGGCACGCTGGGCGCTGTTGGCTCGGTCAGTTCGGGCGCGTCGACTCTCTCGGGCGGCTAAGACCGCGCCGTGCCGTTATTGAACAAACCTGACGCCGCCGGAGACAATGATCTCCGGCGGCTTTACTATTTCAACGCCGGTTTTTTACGTCAGCGCCAAGTGCGGCGGATTCTGACGCTGGCGGGGTATGATCTGCGCCTTGGCAAGCCGGGGGCCGATGATCTGATCGCCGTCTGGGGCCGCTCGCCCTATGCGGCGCGGGGCGAAACGGTGGCCGAGGCAACCGGGGCCGGGTTGGTGCGGGTTGAGGATGCGTTCTTGCGTTCGCTCAAACCGGGCCGCGCGGGGGAGCCGCCGCTGGGCCTACAGATTGACACGCAAGGCGTGCATTTCGACGCCACCGCACCGTCTGATCTTGAGACTTTGCTGGCGACGCATCCGTTGGATGATACGGCATTGCTGAACCGGGCACGCGGCGGGATTGAGCGGCTGAAAGAGGCGCATCTGAGCAAATATTTCGGGTTTGATCCGACGCTGGCACCACCCGAACCGGGCTATGTTCTGGTGATCGACCAGACCGAGGGCGATGCCAGCGTGATGCATGGCCGTGCGGATCGAAATTCATTTCTCGAGGCGCTCTATTGGGCGCAGGAAGATAATCCCGGTGCGCGGATTCTGATCAAGACCCACCCGGAAACGACGCAGGGGTTTCGATCTGGGTATTTCAGCGAAAAAGACGCCAAGGGGCGGATCGAGCTTTATGATGCACCGATTTCTCCGTGGCCGCTGCTGGAAGGGGCGGTTGGGGTCTATACCGTGTCGTCGCAGCTGGGGTTCGAGGCGATACTGGCGGGGCACAAGCCGGTGGTATTTGGGCAGCCGTTTTATGCCGGATGGGGGCTGAGCGATGATCGCAATCCGCACCCCCTGCCCCGGCGCGGGCGCAATCTGACCCGGGCGCAACTGTTTGCGGCGACGATGATCTTGCATTCTACATGGTATGATCCTTATCGCGACCGGCTCGCGACGCTGGAGGAGGCGATCGACGCAGCCGAGGCGATGGCGCGGGAATGGCGCGAGGATCATGATGGCTGGATCGGTGAAGATATACGGCTTTGGAAGCGCGCCCCGTTTCAGCGGTTCTTTGGGCGTCACAAACGGATGGTTTTCGGCACGAATGCACATAAGGTCGCGGAACGGCGGCGCATGGTTTGGGCCAGCAAAGCCGCGCCGGAGCGCGAGGGTGTTGTGCGCGTCGAAGATGGGTTTCTGCGCTCGCGCGGGCTTGGGGCTGAACTGGTGCCGCCGCTGTCGTTGGTTTGTGACGACCTGGGGATCTACTATGACCCGAACCGGGAAAGCCGATTGGAGCGGTTGATTGCAAGACGCGCCAAGTTGCGCCCGGATCAGGCATTGCGCGCCGAGGCGTTGATGCGAAGCCTGCGCGATCTTGGAGTGACGAAATACAATCTCGGTGGCGCGATGCCCGAGATGAGCGATTTGCCGGAGGGGCGGCGCATTCTGGTGCCCGGACAGGTGGAGGATGACGCCTCGATCCTGCGCGGTGCGGGTGATGTGGCGGGCAATCTGGCGCTGCTTGAGGCGGCACGGGCGGCCAATCCTGATGCGGTGATCCTTTATAAGCCGCACCCGGATGTGGAAAGCGGGCTACGCGAGGGTGAGATTAAAGCGGGTGATCTGGCCGATATGGTTCTAGAGCGGACTGATCCGGCGACGCTTCTCGATCAGGTCGATGAAGTGTGGACGATGACGTCGCTCTTGGGGTTCGAGGCGTTGCTGCGTGGCGTGAAAGTAACCTGTACGGGTGCGCCATTCTATGTTGGCTGGGGGTTGACGCGCGATCTGGGCAAGGTGCCGGCGCGGCGCAAGGCGAGTGTGACGCTGGAAGGCTTGGTGCATGCCGCGCTGATCGATTATCCGCGCTATCATGACCCCGTGACCGGCCTGCCCTGCCCCGTTGAGGTGGCGGTTGAGCGGCTGTCGAAGGGAGAAATTCCGCACCCCGGAATGATGAACCGCGCGGCATCAAAACTTCAGGGTTTGTTTTCCAGCTTTGCACCGATGTGGCGGTAAGCGCGGCCCGGTTAGCCCCGGTCTCAGGCCCGACGCCAGATGTGCAGCACGTCACCGCCAAGATCGCGGGTTTCTGCCAAGGTAAAGCGCGGGGCTGTTTGCAGGTTGGAAAGGCCAAGTGCGCCAATGGCAGGCAGACCTTCGGCGCCGATGGCCAGACCGGCGGTAAAGCCGACCAGTTCATCCACCAGGTCCGCAGCCAGAAGTGAGGCCGCCAGCCCCCCCCCACCTTCGCAGAATACGCGCGTGAGACCAGCCTCGGCCAACGCGCCCAAAACCGAAGTCAGATCGAGTTGCCCACCTGACAGAGCGCAAGGGAAAAGACGCGCACCGATCCCCTCCCAAGCTGAATGCAGCGCCGGGTCAGCGGCCGGACCATGGGCCAGCCAGAGCGGAATGTCCTTTGCTGAACGCGCAAGACGGCTCATCAGCGGCAAGTCGAGGTGGCGCGACACCACGATGCGCACCGGCTGACGATCAACGCCCATTTCGCGCACGGTAAGCGAAGGATCGTCGGCGCGCGCCGTGCCGCCACCCACCATGACGCCGTCATGGCGCGCGCGCATGGCATGCACTGCGCGGCGGGCCAATTGCCCGGTGATCCATTGGCTTTCGCCAGTGGCGGTGGCGATGCGACCATCGAAACTTGTCGCCAGCTTGAGCGTGACAAAGGGGCGGTTCATCTGATTGCGCAGAAAAAACCCGGCATGATCGCGCGCCGCCTCGTTTGAAAGCACGCCGGTGGTCACGGCAATGCCAGCCGCGCGCAACATGGCAAAGCCCTGTCCGGAAACGCGCGGATCATTGTCTTCCAGTGGCGCAACCACCCGCGCGACGCCTGCATCCACAAGCGCCTGTGCGCAGGGTGGGGTTTGGCCGTGATGGGCGCAGGGTTCAAGCGAGACATAGGCCGTGGCACCGCGTGCAGCCGCACCGGCCTGGGCCAGTGCGAGTGGCTCAGCATGGGGGCGCCCGCCCGGAGCGGTCACGCCGCGCCCGACGATGCGGCCATCGCGCACGATCACGCAGCCCACCGCCGGGTTGGGCCACGTGCGGCCCATCCCGCGACGCCCGAGCGAAAGCGCGAGCGCCATGAAGCGTTGGTCGGTCGCGCTCACCCTTCGGGCTTGTCGTCCGGGCGCAGTTCGCTCACGAATTTATCGAAGTCGTCTGCCGCCTGGAAGTTTTTGTAAACGCTGGCAAAACGCACATATGCCACGGTATCGATCCGGGCGAGCGTTTCCATCACGATCGCGCCGATCGCCTTGGAGGGAATATCCGTCTCGCCCATGCTTTCAAGTCGCCGCACGATGCCGGAAATCATCTGATCAATCCGCTCGGGATCAATCGGGCGTTTTTGCATCGAGATGCGGATAGAGCGTTCGAGTTTGTCGCGATCGAAATCTTCGCGTTTGCCATTGGTCTTGATCACCACGAGATCGCGCAGTTGCACGCGCTCATATGTGGTGAAACGCCCGCCGCAGGCGGGGCAAAACCGCCGCCGCCTGATCGCAACATGATCTTCGGCGGGGCGTGAATCCTTAACTTGAGTGTCGATATTTCCGCAAAACGGGCAGCGCATGGCCGGTCCCCTATTATTGTTCTCTGCCTCGGTTGTAGAGTCCGTGCCCCACTTATCCACAGGCACTATAGGATCGCCGCTAGGATTTGGGTAGTAGGCAATTTGAGGCGCAAGATGAAGGAAAGCGGGAATGTTGCGCAAATGCTCCCCCTGTTGCGGATCTGCGCTTTGGGTCAGAGTGATTTTCAAACCGGCCCCTTACCGGTTTTGTCATGCGAGGAAATGCGCCGCCACCACCCGCGTGTGCGGCGCATTTCTATGTTCAAACAGATAGATACCCTGCCATGTGCCCAACATGGGTCGCCCCTGGGTCACCGGAAGGGACAGCGAAACCGGCATCATCGCCGCCTTGATATGGGCGGGCATATCGTCGGGGCCTTCATAAGTGTGAGTCAGGTAAGACATGCGCGGATCGGTCGTGGGTGGAACGAGGCGCGCGAAGAATTGTCGCAGGTCGGTTTGCACCTCGGCGTCGGCATTTTCCTGGATCAGCAGCGAACAGGAGGTATGGCGCACAAAAAGCGTGAGCAGCCCGTCGCCCTCCCCCGAGGTCCAGCGGATCACATCATCGGTGAATTCATAGAGACCCTGACCACGGGTTGGGATTTCAAACTGGGTTTGCATGGCGGCCAGGATGCGCCGTGATCGTGAAGACGACAAGCTCTACCAGGGCCAGCGATCGGAGATTTCGTCATAGACATCGTCACAAAACCCGATTGCGTGGCCGGTGCCCAGATTGAACCCGGTTTTGCGGATCGAAACGGAATAGTCGCCGCCGGTTCCGGGGCGCGGCCCTTGCGAGAGATCGCCAGTGGGCTGGGTGGTGAAGATGACCCCGCGATAGCCCGGTGCGGTCTGGCTGGGGCCATAGCCTTGAGCGATATAGACCCGGTGATTGCCACGCAGACCTTGAACGGAGACGGCGAATTGCGCCGCAGCACACCAGATCTGGCGCGGCCCATCGCTCCCGCTTGCGACGACTTCAAAGCGCCCGGCGCCGGGTACAGGATTGACCGTAAGACCGTTGATGGCGGTGAAGGCCTGAGCCGTGGTGGCCAATAGCGAGGTGGCAAGTGCGGCGGTCAGAATAATGCGCATGGAGTGCCTCCGTTTGTGTGCTGTGCAGTATGTAGGGTGCGCGCCTCGAGAGGCAAATCACATTACAGCAAGCGGGGGGTTATATGGGTATGGGATCAGCCGGAAGCGGGGCGCAGCCAGCCGTGATAGCGGATCAGACGCCCAAGCAAGGGCAGATCGCCCGAGATATCAAAACAAAACCGCCCCTCGGCATCCTGATATTCGCGCGACACGGATTTAGGCAACAGCGCGCGAGGCATCGGCAAGCCAAAAAGAGACATGCGCACCACACGGATTGCAAGGCCCCTGTCACATTCAGATAAAGCCATTGTCAGACAAACAGGGCCGAATTTCTCTTCGACCCCTTGGCGCGTAAGGCGTTGAGATGAGACCATTCTTCGAGCGCCAAATGTTCGGGTCCAAAGACTTTGGCCATCGAGCGTTTCAGTAACCATCCGCAGAGTGATCGCGCGCCCTGCAGGGGGAAACCCTCCCAGACCCAACGCGATGCGAGCCAGCCAACCACGCCGTATTTCGACGTCGCATTGCCCCTCCCAGACATTGCGCCCGGTGCCGTTGTGAAACGCCGCAAGGGCGGGCGCAACGTTGAGGCCATCGCAAGTGATGGCCTGCCAGAATGGATCGCCACTCATCCCCCGGTCATCCGATGACCCCGACCCAGCCCTCGGATAGGAAGCGGGATTTCACCGCTGTATCGGGCATAAGACAGGTGTCATGGCGCCCAAACAGCCGATAGCGATTACGTGCGATCAGGTAATAGGTCGGGTCTTTGATGAATGCCGGAATGAAGCGCAGCGGATAAAAGATTTTCCATGGCCAGCCCAATGCGCGCATCGCATGGGCGAAGGCATCACCGCGTTGGTGGATCTGGCCATTGATGATGACGAGATTGGAATCGAACTCTTGCGTCGGCAAGCCGAGAACATCGTAAAGCTTTGATCCCAAAGGGGATTGCGCCAACGCAAAGGAAAATCGGTGCTGTTTGTCGTGGCGTAAAACAAAGCGAAAGAACCCCGAGCAGAGCACGCAGACGCCATCAAAAACGATAAGGTCGCGCCCCCCAAGGGAAATTTGCAGGTCTTGGGGAAGCGCGGTGATCGGCGTCATTTTGGTATGGTGGGCAGACCGCCCATCCTAGGCTCACTGATCCAGGAAGCTGCGCAACTTGCGCGAGCGGCTGGGATGCTTCAACTTCCGCAGTGCTTTCGCTTCGATCTGGCGGATACGTTCGCGGGTGACGCTGAACTGCTGGCCGACCTCTTCTAGGGTGTGGTCGGTGTTCATGCCGATGCCAAACCGCATGCGCAGCACGCGTTCTTCGCGCGGGGTGAGTGAGGCGAGAACGCGAGTCGTGGTTTCCTTCAGGTTTTCCTGAATGGCGGAATCCAGCGGCAGGACGGCGTTCTTGTCTTCGATGAAATCGCCCAGTTGGCTGTCTTCTTCGTCACCAATCGGGGTTTCGAGCGAGATCGGCTCCTTGGCGATTTTCATCACCTTGCGAACCTTTTCGAGCGGCATTTGCAGCTTCTCGGCCAGTTCCTCGGGCGTCGGCTCGCGACCGATTTCGTGCAGCATTTGCCGTCCGGTGCGCACCAGCTTGTTGATCGTCTCGATCATATGCACCGGAATACGGATGGTGCGGGCCTGATCGGCAATGGAACGGGTGATCGCCTGCCGGATCCACCAGGTTGCGTAGGTGGAGAATTTATAGCCGCGGCGGTATTCGAACTTATCAACGGCCTTCATCAGGCCGATGTTACCTTCCTGAATGAGATCAAGGAATTGCAGGCCGCGGTTGGTGTATTTCTTGGCAATCGAAATCACCAGTCGCAGATTGGCCTCGACCATTTCCTTCTTGGCCTGACGCGCTTCTTTCTCGCCCTTTTGCACCTGATGCACGATGCGGCGGAACTCGGGGATATCGAGGCCGACATATTGACCCACCTGCGCCATTTCGGCGCGCAGTTCTTCCACCTTGTCGGCGCTGCGTTCGATGAACATCTGCCAGCCGCGCCCGGATTTCTGGCCCATCTCTTCGAGCCAGTTGGGATCAAGTTCGCGGTCGCGGTACGCGTCGACAAATTCGCGGCGGTTGATGCGGGCCTGGTCGGCCAGTTTTACAAACGCGCTGTCAATCTGCATGATCCGGCGGTTGATGCCGTAAAGCTGATCAATCAGAGCTTCGATCCGGTTGTTGTGCAGGTGCAATTCATTGACCAGTTCGACGATCTCGGAGCGCAATGTCTGATAGGTATTCTCTTGCTTGTCGGAAAAGCTGTCATCTTCGTTGATCGTGGCCGAGATGCGGCTGTCCTGCATCTCGCTCAGCATGAGGTAATCGTCGGCGATCCGATCAAGCGTTTCCAGAACCCGTGGCTTCAGAGCGGCTTCCATCGCGGCGAGCGACATGTTGGCCTGCTCGTCTTCATCGTCATCGTCGTCTTCACTGGCAATCGGGTTGCCGTCGGCGTCGAGCTCGGGTTGGTTCTCGCCGTCTTTCTTGGGCGCGGTCGAGACATTGGCTGCCTCGACCACTGACGCCTCGTCCTCATCTTCGAGCTGGCCCGAAAAGGTTGTCTCAAGGTCGATCACGTCGCGCAGCAGGATGTCTTCGCTGAGAAGTTCGTCGCGCCAGATGGTGATCGCCTGAAAGGTCAGCGGGCTTTCACAAAGCCCGAGGATCATCGTGTTGCGGCCGGCCTCAATACGCTTGGCGATGGCGATTTCGCCCTCGCGCGAGAGCAACTCGACCGAGCCCATTTCGCGCAGATACATGCGCACCGGATCATCGGTGCGGTCAAGCTTCTCGGCAGTTCCCGAGCCAAGCGTCAGTTCGCCCTTCTGACCTGCGGCCACAAGTTCGGTGTTCTTCTGCTCTTCTTCCTCGGCCTCTTCATCCTCGATGATGTTGATGCCCATTTCCGAAAGCATCGACATGACGTCTTCGATCTGTTCGGACGAAACCTGATCAGGCGGCAGCACCTGATTAAGCTGGTCGTAAGTGATGTAGCCCTTCTCACGTGCCTCGGCGATCATCTTCTTGACCGCTGTCTGGCTCATATCAAGTGACGTTTCCGCTTCTTGGTCGTCGGGCTTGCGATCTTCGGTATCCTTGGCGGCCATGCAGTGCTCCTGGTCGGTCCAACTCCGCAGCGCCGAATCATCGGCTGGCCGCAGTGGGTGATTCGCAGTTTGGCGAATCATGGGGGCTTCATAGTGATTCGGCCACCCGTTTACCCTGATTTCTTTACCTCTTCCTCACCAAAATGCGGTTACCGTTGCGGTTTGGCATGTCCGATCTTGCTGAGAAGCTCTTTGAAGGCGTCGCGTTCCTCGCGATTGATTCGGGCGCCATTGTCCCCTGTTTCGTATTCTGTCTTGTCATCCTGACTACCATGCTCGGCCCGGTTGCGCGCTTCGGCGGCTTGGCCCAAGCGCCAGGTCAACGCCTCGTCCGCCACTTGCGCGATATCGGTTTCGGCCTCAAGCACCTCGGCGCGGCGGGCGCGGCGGGCTTTCAGCTTTCCCAGTTCCTCGCGCACGGTTTGCGCGGCAAGTTCGGTGTCGTGCGGTTTGATCAGCGCGGGCACGATCCTCAGATGCGGCTGGGCGAGGAGTTTTTCAATGTCTGACGGGTCAATTTCCGGCGAAAAGCTGTCGAATTCGCTTTCACTGTGCTCGGCGACGGCGCGCAACAGCGTATCGCGGATCTGGGAAAGGGAGCGATTGGGGGTGTCGAGGCCATAAAGATCGAATTCGAACTCGGGCAGCAGGCGGGGATGGGCCAGCAGCACGGCAAGGACCACAGAGATACGCAGCTGATCAAGTTGATCTTCGTCGGCGGCGGAAAGCATCGAGTGCACGCTTTGTCCGACCAGCGCAGAATGTCGGGTGGAGGTTTCTACCGGCGGTGACTGGTTGAATTTCTGCCCGTATTTCTGGCCAGCCTTCTGGCCGGGCGTCCAAGGTCGCGCAGTGCTGCGACGTGGATTGAAAAGCTGCCAACGCAAGTCCTTGATCGCCTGGCCATAGTGTTGGCGCACCGAAGGATCGCGAACCAGATTTATCTTTTCGCGCAAGGTCTTATCCAGAGCCGCCTTGCGCTCGGGGCTGTCGAAAACCCGACCTTCTGTTTCGCGTTGCCACAACAGCGAAACCATTGGAATGGCAGCGTCAAGAAGGGCGCGCATGGCGCCTGCCCCTTTGGCGCGGATCACATCATCTGGATCTTGCCCCTCAGGCATGAGGGCAAAGCGCAGCGACTTGCCAGCCTCAAGCAATGGCAGGGCGATGTCGATCACGCGCATGGCGGCGCGCAGGCCAGCGGTATCACCATCAAGCGCGATGATCGGCTCGTCAGCGATGCGCCAGAGGAGCGCGAGTTGATGTTCGGTCACAGCGGTGCCAAGCGGCGCGACCGTTGCACCGAACCCGGCCTCGCAGAGCGCGATCACATCCATGTAACCTTCGGCGACGATCAAGGGCGCACCCTTGCCTGCGGCTTCCCGTGCCGGGCCTTGATTATAAAGCGTGCGGGATTTGTCGAACAGAAGAGTTTCCGGCGAATTCAGATACTTGGCGTTGTCCGCCGGGTCCATCGCGCGACCGCCAAAGGCAATGCAGCGTCCCCGTGCATCGCGGATCGGAAAGATGATGCGATTGCGGAACGTGTCATAGGGGCGGCCATTTTCACGGGTCGAGGGTTTGGCCAGACCGCAGGCGAAGATCAGCTCTTCCGAGACCGATTTGGCGCGCAGATGATCCCAGAGGTTTTGCCAGCCATCGGGCGCAAAACCGATCGAGAACTTTTCTTGGGTTTCCTCTTTCAAACCTCTTTTATCAAGGTATTCCCGAGCGTTAGCCGCAGCGGACGTGTGCATTTGCAGGCGGAAGAACTGCACCGCAGCGTCCATCACTTCGGCCAGCTCGGTGCGTTTGTCGGCCTTTTGTTGCGCCTGGGGGTCGCGGGCGGGCATCGTCAAGCCAGATTCGCGCGCGAGAATTTCAACCGCTTCCATGAAGCTGACATTTTCGGTTTCGCGGACAAAGGAAATCGCATCGCCCTTGGCGTGACAGCCAAAGCAATAATAGAATCCCTTGCGGTCATCTACATGAAAAGACGCGCTTTTCTCCTGATGAAAGGGGCAAGGCGCCCACATGTCGCCCTTGCCCTGATTGGACTTGCGCGTATCCCACATGACCTTGCGCCCGACCACCTGGCTAAGCGAGGTTCGGGTGCGCAATTCATCAAGGAAACCGGGGGGTAGTGACATGATAGGGTATCATATCGGCGAACGAGGCGTCACCGCAAGCCGCCAAAGCGTAAAGCCACGATAAGAATTTTACTGTTTGAAATCAGAGCACTGCTGCTTAAAGGCGCCGGAAATGTCCTCTTTCAAATCCTTGCGGTGGAGTGTGTAGACGTAGCCCACAAGGATCGGCACAGAGGGGGCGAGCTTTTCATCAACGCCTTCGAGGATAGCCTCTTTCACCTTTGCCTCGGACTTTCTTTTCTGACGCATTTCAACAGCTTGCGCGACAATTTCGGATTGTGCGGCACAACGCGCCTCGCGTTGTTTATCGGTTTCGGCGAGAGCCGGAAGTGCGGTGACGGTGATCAGGGCGGTGGCGAATAAAAGGCGCATTCGGTCTCTCCGGAGGCAACAGGTTTGAACGTTCTTTTAACCTGCTGGCGCGGGTTGTTCACCTTGAATTTTCGTGAACGGCGCGCGGAGAGAGGACGGAGAGGTTAACGTCACTGCTGCGCGGCAGGGGAGCGGGGGTGATCTGCGGCTGCTGCCCGGCTGACTTGCGTGCACCGCCGCAATGCAGCGTCAGGGGCGACAACACAGGTTAATCCGGCGCGCGGTGGTGGCGTTATTTCTTAACAGGCTGGGTGCTCAGGGGTCTTGCCGCGCGGCAACCATTTGCATCGCGCTTTCAACTTCATGACTCAAAGTTTGTGCCATCGAACGGAACACCATCAGTTGATACCGCGTGGCACCGGTGCGCAGGATCAGACCGCTCATATGGGCGATCTCGGTTCGTGCGGCATGTCCGGTCTTGAAGATCGCGGCGCGCAGGTCGAGCGGAGTGAGCCGGGCCAGCACGTCACGCGCGTCTTGCCCGTCAAGTTGGACGCAGGTCCACGCGTCGCCCTGATCGGTCATCGCGGCGCCGGGGATGGCCGCGAGCGGCGGGCCGAGAACCAGCGCCTGATCCAGCCCGAACCAGACCACGCGCGCGGCGGCCTTGCCGGTGGCACGGTTGGGTTTGGGCAAAGCGGCGTTAATCTGGCTTTTCAACGCGTCGGAAACCGATTTCTGCTGTCCCTTGAAGGGCGCGAGCGAGGTGATCGCGTCGAATGTCAGTTCGCTGAGTGTCACGTTGCCGATGGTGCGCGGCGCCATTGCATTCAGCGGGGTTCTGGCGATGAGATCAGCCACGGGCGCGCCCTCCGTCCGGATCAAAGAAGACAGGATCGCAAACTTCACAGGTGGTCTCAACGCCACGGACATGATCGACCATGCGGATCTCCTCTCCCAACCGGTCGGGGCCCTGTTTCAGGAAAGCCAGACCAATGAAATGGCCCAGCGTCGGCGAGAAGGCGACCGAAGTGACATAGCCCTGATCATTCTCGCGTGTCGCGTCCTCTCCGGCATTGAAGAGATGCGCGCCGGCGGTGAGCTGTTTCACCACGCCGGTGGGTTTGAGGCCGATCAGGCGTTCACGCTCGGGCTCCATCAGGCCGGGACGTTCGGAGGCGGCCTTGCCGATGCAGTCTTTCTTTTGGCTGACCATGGCTTGCAGGCCGACGTCATATGCGGTGGTGCGGCCATGGATTTCGGCGTGGGTGATGAAACCTTTCTCAATCCGCAACACATTGAGCGCCTCCATCCCGTAGGCTCCGCCGCCCATGCCTTCGGCCCGCGACTTCAACAGGCGGAACAGGCTGTCGCCATAGCGCGCGGGAACCGCGATCTCGTAAGCCTGTTCGCCCGAAAACGAGATGCGAAAGAGCCGCGCGGCAAGCCCGCCAAGCGCGACCTCTCCGCAGGCCATGAAGGGGAAGCTCTCGTTGTCGATGGGCTTATCCAGCAGGCGGTTGAGCAGGTCGCGCGATTTCGGACCGGCAACGGCGAATTGCGCCCATTGTTCCGTAACTGACATGATCTGAACGTCGAGATCGGGGCGCAGGCCCTGGCGGATAAATTCGAGGTGACGCATGACCTCGCCTGCGGCGGCGGTCGTGGTGGTCATCAGGTAGTGGGTTTCGCCAAGGCGTGCGGTGGTGCCGTCGTCCATCACATGACCATCCTCGCGCAGCATCAAGCCATAGCGGGTGCGGCCCACTTTGAGCGTCGAGAATGTGCCGGTATAGGCGAGATCGAGGAGTGCGTCGGCATCCGGCCCCTGAATGTCGATCTTGCCCAAGGTGGAGACATCGCAGATGCCAACCGAATTGCGCACATAGCCAATTTCGCGATCGCACGATTGGCGCCACGTGGTTTCCCCCGATGCAGGGAAATAAGAGGGGCGATACCACAGGCCCGCTTCGATCATCGGCGCGCCGGCTGCAAGGGTGGCCGCGTGCGAGGTGGTCAGGCGTTCCGGAGCAAAGCCCTTGCCCGAAGTCCCTGCGGCGATGGCGGCCATTGTGGTGGGCGCATAGGGCGCGCGATACGTGGTGGTGCCGGTCTCAACGATGCTGCGCCCGGTAGCATCGGCAAGGATGGCAAGTGCGTTGACGTTCGAATTCTTGCCCTGATCGGGCGCCATGCCCTGAGTGGTATAGCGCTTCATGTGCTCGACCGAGCCATAGTTTTCGACGGCTGCCTGTTTCACGTCTTTGACGGTCACGTCATTCTGGAAATCAAGCCAGGCGCGCCCCTTGCCGGGAACGGACCAGAGCGGGAAGATGTTGTATTGGGCGTCTTCTGCCTTGGGCAAGGGCGTGTTGGCGGCTTTCAGCCCGAGATGGTCAAGCGCGGCCTGAGCGGCAGATTGCCCCTCTTGCAGCGCGGCCAAAGTGGAAAACGCGCCGTTTGCCGCCCCGGCAGCATCAAGCCCCGGAACCATGCCCGGTTTGGGGATGAAGGCAGCGATATGCTCGCTCCAATCTGGGCGCCCGTTCATGTGGCAGGTGAGATGCAAGGTCGGGTTCCAACCGCCGGATATGGCAAGGCAATCGGCCTGCACCTTCTCGATGCCGCTTGCGGTGGCGATCGAGATGGATTCCAGCCCCTTGCGCCCCTCCGTGCCACAGACCTGACCACGATAGAACGGCAGGTCAAGGTCGGTTTTGGCGCCGGGCCGGCTGTCGATCAGGGCCGAAATGTGGACACCTGCGGCCTGTAGGTCACGGGCGGTCTGATGGGCGCTGTCGTTATTGCCAAAGACGGCGACGGCGCGGCCCGGGCTGACGCCATAACGATTGAGATAGGCGCGCAAGGCTCCCGCCATCATGATGCCGGGACGGTCATTGTTTTGAAACGCGATAGGGCGTTCAAGCGCACCGGCGGCAAGGATGGTGCGCCGCGCCGCGATGCGCCAGAAGGCCTCGCGCGGGGCTTTGCCCGGATTGGCGCGATGCATCGAGACACGCTCGATCGCACTGTAGGTGCCGTGATCATAGGCGCCGGTCACGGCGGTGCGCGGCATCAGGCGGACATTGGGCATCTCGGCCAACGCGGCGACGGTCTCGGCGGCCCATTCGGCGCCAGGCTGCCCCTCGATCTCGTCGCGCTCGGCGTTGAGGCGGCCACCCATAAGCGCATCTTCATCGGCAAGAATTACATCAGCGCCGGCACGTCCAGCCTCAAGCGCAGCCATCAGACCAGTGGGGCCTGCGCCGATGATGAGCAGATCGCAATGGGCAAAAGCGCGCTCATACCTATCATTGCCGGGGTCACGCGACAGCGCGCCCAGACCGGCGGCGCGCCGGATCATAGGTTCGTAGAGCTTTTCCCAGAAGGTGCGCGGCCACATGAAGGTTTTATAATAGAACCCGGCGCCAAAAAACGGTGCCGCGAGATCGTTGAGCGCAAGCAGATCGAAATTCACCGACGGCCAGCAGTTTTGCGAGCGCGCGGCAAGCCCGTCGTAAAGCTCGATCATGGTGGCGCGCAGGTTGGGCTCCTGCCCCGCACCCTGCCCCAGTGTGACCAGCGCGTTTGGCTCTTCGCTCCCGGCGGTCATGACGCCGCGCGGGCGGTGATATTTGAAACTGCGCGCCATGACGCGGATATCGTTGGCGATCAGGGCAGATGCCAGCGTATCGCCCTCAAAGCCCTGATAGGAATGGCCGTCATAGGAAAAGCGGACGGGTTTGGAGCGATCGATCAGACCGCCGCGCGCAAGCCTCATGTCCCGCCCCCCCCTGCATCGCGCGCCAGCGATACATGCTTGATTTCATGGCTGCTGACGTTGCGGATGACAACCAGCCAGGCGGCGCAGCCGCTTTCATGATACCAGAGTTCGCGGGTAAACCCGGCGGGGTTGTCGCGATTGTGCAGATAATCGTTCCAGTCAGCGGCAGGCGCATCCGGCGCGGGGCGGTTGAGCGCCAGAGCGTCCCCCTTATAGGTAAATTCGCGCCGATCACGAGACCCGCAAAGGGGGCAATCAATGCGCATAGCGACCTCTAAGTTGGGGCACCACTTTGATCTTCATCTTGCCAAAAATATCCAAATCCCGTCCTTCCCCCAAGCGCATCAGTGCAAATTGTGCTGACTTCCCGTGCCTTCTTCGTCAATCAGCCCGCGGCCGGTTTCAAACCGGTCAAGCCGGAAGCGCGCAGCATAGTCGTGTGGCGTGTTCGTCGCCATCAGATGCGCCATGCACCAGCCCGAGGCCGGCACCGCCTTGAACCCGCCGTAACACCAGCCGCAATTGAGAAAGAGGCCGTCGATATGCGTGTGATCAATGATCGGCGAACCATCTGGCGACATGTCCATGATACCGCCCCACGAACGCAGCAGCTTGGCCTTGCCGATCATCGGCATCAGGGTCACGCCCGCCTCGATCACATGTTCGGCGGTGGGCAGGTTGCCGCGCTGCGCATAAGACGCATAGAAATCAAGATCTCCGCCAAACACCAAGCCGCCCTTGTCGCTCTGCGAGATGTAAAAGTGGCCCATGCCAAACGTGACCACATGGTCGATACAGGGCTTTAACCCTTCGGTAACAAAAGCCTGCAACACGTGGGATTCGATCGGCAGGCGCATCCCCGCCATCGCGGCCACCTGGCTTGAGCGTCCGGCGGTGATCATGCCGACGCGCCCCGCCTTGATCGCGCCGCGGGTGGTCTGCACGCCGGTCACCTTGCCGTTTTCAACGTCGATGCCGGTGACTTCACAATTCTGGATCAGATCAACGCCGAGCCGGTCGGCACCCCGCGCATAGCCCCAGGCCACGGCATCATGGCGCGCCGTGCCGCCGCGCTTTTGACACAGGGCGCCATAGATCGGGAAACGCTCCTGCTCATAGTTGAGATAGGGCAGGATCTTTTGCACCTCGGCGCGGCTCAGAAGGATGGCATCATCGCCCTGGTTGATCATGGCATTGCCGCGCCGCACGGCGGCGTCGCGCTGAGCGTCGGAATGAAACAGGTTTATCATGCCGCGCTGCGAGTGCATGACGTTGAAATTCAGCTCTTCTTCCAGCCCTTCCCAGAGCTTGAGCGAATGCGAATAGAATTCGGAATTGCCCGGAAGGAAATAGTTGGCGCGCACGATGGTGGTATTGCGCCCGACATTGCCGCCGCCCAGATACCCCTTCTCCAGCACGGCGATATTGGTGAATCCGTGGTTCTTGGCCAGGTAATAGGCGGTCGAGAGGCCATGACCGCCGCCGCCGATAATCACCGCGTCATATTCGGCTTTGGGCGCGGGGTTGCGCCAATGCGGCGTCCAGCCCTTGTTGCCGCTCAGGCCCTCGGTCAGAATTTTCAGCGCGGAAAAGCGCATGTCGGCCCCCAAGATTTATGCTCTGCCAGTGAAGCAAGTTGTGGTCAGAGTATCAATGGGGGAGGCATAGAATTCTGCGATCCCGACAGGAACTGTCCTGTTGGCGACGAGCCGCGCGGTATTTTTGCACAAGGCCGTTGCGCTGGGTGCAAGATCCACCGCTTCGATACGCCTTGTCGCGGCGTCCGCTTGGCGGGACACAACTGCCGTTCGCCTTTCTCGCCGCAATGACCGCTCCCAGCCCGAAGCGGACTTGGCGTTCCACAGGTCGGACGGGAAGCGGTCGTTGGCTGCGGTTTAAGCAAAAGACTGCTATACGATAGCTTCTACATTACGAGAATTCGGCATATTCTCGAAAAAGTGAGAGCTCTTCTGTTTTTGGAACGGGTTCGAGTTCTTCTGGCTTGCTAATGACTATCTTTGTCACATCAAGCGCCTGCACTAACGCTTGATTGCTGATCCAATCGTTGTTCCAGAGTTGCGCCATCTGACCATTAACAATCTGACAAATTGGCTCAAGACTATCGAATTCCACACCAACACCTTTAGCTTTGGTCACGCGCTGGAGCCAAACTTCAAGATGACCATTGTGCGGTATCCGCTCCATCTTTTTAGCTACCTTTTGCCACATCTCAGGGCGATCTTGTTCAGGGGCCAATGAAATAAGTTTGGCAAGGACACCAGACAATGCAGGAAATGCGCTAGGCGAGACCGCTGCGATATCGCAAACTATCGCCACTTGTACACCGAGATCATCGGGCACATCAGTAATGGTCGATATCTTTTGAAACACGCTATCAGCTAGCCGCTTTATAGCTCCAGTGTTCGGGTACAGACGCGCAAAAGCATGGAGGCGCAGAAGCTGCTTTTGGATGGTCTTCGCTTGTGCAATGTCCATGTCTTCGAGCTGAATACCCGCTAACTTTTCAGGCTTTATTGAGCCCTCAACGATATTCGTACTCACCGAAGTCTTTGCAGCCCCAAGCTGCATCCCAACTTTTCTGAGACAGTCACTAATCACCCTTACGATCTCAGCTGCGCGTTGATCGTTCCGCGTGAAAATGCTATAGTCGTCGCGGTACCGCAAGATGTGAAAGTCTTCATCGCCAGAGAGCCGCTCGGTGATCAGATAATCAACGTACGCCAATACCAGTTCGGCGATAATGTCCATCAGAACGGAACCCTGTGTAATTCCGTTCGTTTGCCCATACCGGCTGTTCCTGATGTGGAAATCGACTTGGTTACCAAATAAACTTTTGTCGCTTTGTTTTTCCTTGCCGGTTTCGTACCCATACAGAGCCCAAGGAATGCTGTGCGTATAAAGTGAACCGTAGCAGTTCGACACGTCGGTTTTCAGAAGGTGCGTATATTCCAACGAAAGCTCTAGCGAGCGCTGTTCGTAGCGCAGCCACCAATTCCGAACCTGAACCGCATCATGTTTATCCGCGCCTTCAGACGCCATGGGAAAGCTGGTACATTCCACCGCACCTGCGTGTAGTTCTTTCAAACGGTCCTGAAGTAGCTTCCAGTTCGCGGGCTCGCAGATTATCTGCACCAGCGTCATGTAGATCGCTGGATGAATGAGCTCAAACGGCCGCCACGCAAAGCGACCGTCCTTTGTGCTAAGCAACTCGTAGTTGACGCCTGCCATATCCACGGCTCGTTCCGGTTTGGCCTTTTGAAAAGCGGTGTACGCTTGGCCTCCCATAGCGGCAGCCGTGTCTTTCAGGATCGTCTCAAAGCTAATGTAAGGCGGGAAATCAGACCGAAAGTAACATTCTGGCTTCTCAAGATACGCTTTTGCCGCTGCGGCGTCTAAATCAATAATCCGTGTCATAAATTTTTTCTGCCTTCTTAACTTAAGGCTCTAAATCCGAATCCCCAGTGCGATCTAATCTTGCAATCCAAGCGGGTAAAATCCAATCATTTGTTTTGCTTTTCTGAATCTAGCACCGTTTTTGGAGGTCGACTTTGGTTTTAAGAGTGGTCATCTGCTGTGCCTGACAGGAACGTAATCTCAGGGCCGTTCTCCCGAACTTTGCAAAGTAGCTATCTGCGCACTGCAGCCATTCATGCGATACGAAGCATCGGTTACATTGGCCTCGAAGCCGACTTTCACCATGATGGCCCCCCGGGAAACAAACAAGCTGCATCCGGGGGCGTCGTGGCTCTTGGTGACTTCCAGTATAGCAGCGCCCTCAGAGCCCCTTGGCACGATAGCTGGCGGCGACGCGATCAATCGAGACGAGATAGGCCGCCATGCGCAGGTCCTCGACATCGTCGCGGGTGTGCCAGACCTCGCGCATTGACTGATAGGCGGTGCGCATCGTGTCATCGAGGCCCGAGCGCACCAGTTCAAGCTCGTCTGCGCCGCGCAGATACTTGGACTTGAAGTCCGGCGTCATGCTCCAGGCACCGCCCAGATAACGATCGAGCCGCTCCAACTCGTCGACCACCAACTGGTGACGGGCCTCCTCCTGGCGGCGCTGCATCCGGCCAAAGCGAATATGGGAGAGGTTCTTGACCCACTCAAAGTAGGAAACGGTCACGCCGCCGGCGTTGGCATACATGTCGGGGATGATGACAGTGCCCTTCTTGCGCAAGATCTCGTCGCCGCCCGCGGTGATCGGGCCATTGGCGGCCTCGATGATCAGCGGGGCCTTGATCCGCGCGGCGTTTTGCATCGTGATGACCCCTTCCAGCGCGGCGGGGATCAGGATGTCGCAGTCTTCTTCCAGAATGGTCGCGCCATCGGTGACGTATTTCGCATCGGGGAAGCCCGAAATGCCGCCATGTTTGACCAGCCAGGCATGCACAGCACCGACATCAAGCCCTTCGGGTCTGAACAATGCGCCATCACGCTCAATTATGCCGGTGATGTGACAGCCATCTTCCTCCTGAAGGAACTTGGAAGCGTGATAGCCGACATTGCCGAGACCCTGCACGATTACCCGCTTGCCCTCAAGCTTGCCGTCGAGGTTGGCGATCTTGACATCCTCGGGGTGGCGGAAGAATTCGCGCAGGGCGTATTGCACGCCGCGCCCGGTTGCTTCGACCCGCCCGGCAATGCCGCCGGCGTTCAGCGGCTTGCCGGTGACACAGGCGCGGGCGTTGATGTCGGTGGTGTTCATGCGGGCGTATTGATCGGCGATCCAGGCCATCTCACGCTCGCCCGTGCCCATGTCGGGGGCGGGCACGTTCTGCGACGGGTGGATCAGATCGCGCTTGGCCAACTCATAGGCGAAGCGGCGGGTGATGAGCTCAAGCTCGTATTCGTCATATTCGCGCGGGTCGATGCACAGACCACCCTTGGAGCCGCCAAACGGGGTTTCCACCAGAGCGCATTTGTAGGTCATCAGCGCCGCCAGCGCCTCGACCTCGTCCTGATTGACCGACAGGGCATAGCGGATGCCGCCCTTGACCGGTTCCATATGTTCGGAATGCACCGAGCGATAGCCGACAAAGGTCTGAATCTGGCCGCGAAGGCGCACCCCGAAGCGCACCGTATAGGTGGCGTTGCAGACGCGGATCTTCTCCTCAAGTCCCGGCGGCAGGTCCATGATCGCCACGGCTCGGTTGAACATCAGATCGACGCTTTCGCGGAAACTCGGTTCTTTGTTGGTGCTCATTGATGCGGTGCGCCTCCTCGCGCGTGTAACCTTGCGAGCGTCGACTCGCTCGCGTCCTCCGGGCAAAGTCTCGCAGGTTCGCAGAAAATGGCAAACAACCCTTTCGATTGGGTTCACACAACATTGCATTCACAAGAGTCGCTTTGAGGCAGAATCGGGGCGCGTCAGGGGCCGGAGCCTCTTTTGCTTGGAGCGGATTCGTTTCAAATTGTAGCCGAATTGGAAACATCCAGGCCGGGACCGACTTATTACTGGAAAATCAGCAACAAAGGCACGGTTTTTCCCAAATTTTCGCCCAATTTTAGCCATTTTTGAGAGGGAGAAGAGAGTCGGTGGAATGTGTGGGTGTGGGGCCCGGTCAAAGCGACCAAGTGGGAAGGTGAAACCAATGACAAGCCACGCATCGTCGGAGCTTTTCCGCGAAGAATTACCCGTGGGCGAGAGCCGTGAAATGCGCCCCGCGCATGGGTTGTTGTCTGGGTCTTCGTTTGAATATGCCCAACAGCTTGCCCGCCGGTATACCTTTGGATTCATCCGCGACGAGAGCGGCGTGATGGTGTTCTTTTCGATCTTCCTTTTCGTGATCATCCTGTTGGTGGCCGGGATCGGTGTCGATCTGATGCATTTCGAGATGAAACGCACCCAGTTGCAAAACACGCTTGACCGCGCCGTTCTGGCCGCCGCCGACCTGCAACAGCCGCTCGACGCGGCCGCCGTGGTGCAGGATTATATCGACAAGGCCGGGATCGACGCGACGCTGACTGGCGCGCCGCAGGTCACGTCGGAAATCAATTTCAAGAGCGTTCAGGCGAATGCGTCGCTGACCGTGCCGACGCAATTCATTCATATGGTGGGAGTCGACAATCTGGTTGCCCCTGCCGCCGCCGCCGCGGAAGAAGCTATCGACGGCATCGAAGTGGTGATGGTTCTGGACGTGTCCGGCTCGATGGGATGGAACAACAAACTGGTGAACCTCAAGCCGGCGGCGCGCGAGTTTGTCGATACCATTCTGGGCCTGGCCCAGGTCGGCGATGTGACGATTTCAATCGTGCCATACAACACCCAGGTGAATGCCGGTGAGGCGCTTTTGTCGCATTACAACGCCTCGACCGAGCACAGCTATTCGCATTGCGTGGATTTCGACGCTGCCGATTTCGACACCACCGCGCTGAGCCCAGAGCAGGCGCTGAACCGGACCGCGCATTTCGATCCGTGGGGCAGTTCCGAGCGCGCCTTCCCGCCGGTGGCGACAGCGGCGCAGGGCGGGTTGCAGCAACCCGTCTGTCCGACCACCGGGTTTTCGGAAATCATGGTGATGAGCAACAACGCGACGCAGTTGCACAACAAGATCAATTCGTTTCAGGCCGGCGGCAATACCTCGATTGATGTGGCAATGAAGTGGGCCACGGCCCTGGTAGATCCCGGCACCCAGCCCGTGATCAGCGCAATGATCGAAGATGGCGATGTGTCGAATTTCAACGCCGGGCGTCCGGTGTCGTTTGACGAACCTCAGGTGCTGAAGGTGATCGTGGTGATGACCGATGGCGAGAACACGTCGCAATACCAATTGCGCGAAGATCGCCGCAGCGGCTTTTCGGATGTCTATTACAACGCCGATGCCGACCGCTATTCGATCCGCATCGGGAGCACGCCCAACGAATATTTCTGGGTGCACAACAGCACATGGCGCGATCATGCCTATGGTGAGGGCACGAATGAAAACGGCAGCGCGCAGCGTCTGACTTACCCTGAGCTTTTCGCCTTCAACACGTTGAAATACAACCGCAGCCACAACTTTCAACCGGCCTATGTCAGTCTTTATGGCGGTGCCGGAGCGGGCATGGCGGCGAATGACTGGTATAACAATCTGCGCCAATACGTTCCGGCAGGGGCCAAGGATAACCGCCTTCAGGCGATTTGCTCGCAGGCCAAGGACAACGAAGTGATGATCTATTCGATCGGCTTTGAGGCCACGACGAACGGCGAGAACCAGATGCGCGCCTGCGCCAGCACCCCGAGCCACTTCTTTGACGTGAACGGTGTGGAAATCTCGAGCGCGTTCCAGGCCATCGCAGCGTCGATCGCCCAACTGAGGTTGACCCAATGAGCACTCTATTTGCAAGAAGCGGCGCCGCGCTGCGCCAATGGTGGAAGGGTGAGAGCGGCTCTGCCACGGTGGAATTCGCCATCATGTTCCCCTTCTATATTACGCTGCTCCTGTCGTCGGTCGAGTTGGGCATGGTCCATTTCCGCCACTCGATGCTGGAACGCGGGCTGGATATGGCGGTGCGCGACATTCGTCTCGGCACCGGCACGAACCCCAGCCATGACGACATCAAGGACGCAATCTGTGAGTATGCCGGCGTGTTGCCGCAATGCGATGCTAACCTGCGGCTTGAAATGATCCTGGTGGATCCGCGTGACTATGTTGCGCCCCCCGCATCCGCCGATTGCATCGACCATTCCGAAGAGTCCAACCCGATGCGCAGCTTTGAGCATGGCGGCTCAAACGAGTTGATGATGCTGAGGGCCTGCTATGTGTTCTCGCCGATCTTTCCAACCGCCGGGCTGGGCTATCAGATGGCAGAGAACAGTGACGGTGCCGGCAATGTTGCCATGACGGCCGCTTCGGCCTTTGTTCAGGAGCCGCGCGGATGACCTTGCACAAAACCCTCAACGGATTGCGGGCGTTTGCAGCCCGTTCGCGGGCGCGGATCGCCGGATTTTCACACGACTCGCGCGGCAGCATCACGGTTGAGGCCGTGATCATGCTGCCGATACTGCTGTGGGCCTATTGCGGGCTTTACACCTTTTTTGATGCCTACCGGCAGACTTCGATCAACCACAAGGCAGCCTATACGATCTCGGACATGCTGTCGCGCGAAACGGACCCGCCGATTAACGCTGAGTATCTCGACAACGTCTACTCGATGCTGGACTTTCTGACCCGCTCAAGCAACGAACGCCGCCTGCGGGTCACGGTGGTGCGCTATGATCAGGACAACAACCAGCATTATATCGAATGGTCGCAAGTGCGTGGCACCATCGGCGCGCTGAGCGATGGGGATGTCAGCACCCTGGCGAGCCGTCTGCCGACGATGGTGGATGAAGAGCAACTGGTGCTGGTGGAAACCTGGACCGACTATGACGCGCCGTTCAATATCGGGCTGAACAACAAGACGATCAGCACGTTCGTGTTCACGCGCCCGCGATTTGCACCGCAACTGCTGTTTGATCCTGCGGCCTGACCCGTCGCGCCAGGCCCCGCGAACGAAACAAGGCCGGTCGCAAAGGCGAAGAACGTCGACAACCCACGGCAAACACATGAAGAACCCGGCCGCCAAGGCCGGGTTTTTGCGATTGCCGCAGAGGAAGCCGCCGCAATTGCGCCACGCCCGCGTCTTAAAGCGGCCCCGAGCATCCAACAAATGCACCACAAATTGACCGCAAACATCACTGTTTCGCCCAAATATCGACACGCCCGCCCCGCATAAACACCATTGGGGACACCTCGCACTGAATTCTTACGCGAGATAGCAAGAGAGTGGGACGATGTTGAAACACGTTCAGACAAAAACCGACGAGAAGATCAAAAACAAGCCCGTTCAGGCCCGCGGCGCACGCTTGCGCCAGATGGAAGATCGCGTTCGTGCGTTTCGCGATGAAGAGAGCGGAGTTCTGGTTTTCTTCGGTGTCGGCCTTATGCTTATGATCCTGTTGATCGGCGGTATCGGCGTCGATTTGATGCGGTTCGAATACACCCGGACATCGCTTCAAAACACACTTGACCGCGCCGTTCTGGCAGCGGCTGACCTTGACCAGACGCTCGATGCGCAGGGGGTGGTGGAAGACTATTTCGCCAAATCCGAAATGTCGCAATACCTGTCGTCGGTGACGGTCGATCAGGGGCTGAACTATAAGGAAGTGTCTGCCACTGCAGAGATCGATATGACGACGCAGTTCATTCACATGATGGGCATCGACTCGCTGGCAGCCCCGGCAGCCGGCACCGCAGCCGAAAGCGTCGACGGTGTGGAAATCTCGCTGGTGCTCGATATGTCCGGCTCGATGGGGTCAAACAACCGGATGTCCCACCTCAAGTCTGCGGCCAAGGAATTTGTCACAACCATGCTGAATTCCGGCCCGGTGGGCGATGTCTCGGTTTCAATCGTGCCCTACGCCACCCAGGTGAACGCAGGCGAAAAACTGTCCCAGCATTTCAACCTGACCAGCGAACACTCCTATTCTGATTGCGTGAACTTCTACTCGAATGATTTCGACAGCATCCCGATTTCCACGGAGGATGAACTCGAGCGCACCGGCCCGTTCGACCCCTGGTATCGGGTGGAAAGCAACCTGCGACTGCCGATCTGTCCTGAGCGTTCCAGCTCGAAGATCATGGCTTATTCGCTGAGTGAAAGTGACCTGCACACCTATATCGAAGGCTTTGAGCCCGCCGGTAACACCTCGACCGATATCGGCGTCAAATGGGGTGCGGCGCTGCTCGATCCGAGCATGAATGCCGTTGTCACCGAGATGATTGCCGATGGTGATGTGGACAACCTCTTCTCCGAACGCCCCGTGGCTTATGACGAAGGCGCGCTGAAGGTGCTGGTGGTGATGTCGGACGGTGAGAACACCGCGCAATACTATCTCGACGACGACTATCGCGATGGCAACACCGATGTGTGGTACTATGAGGGCGATCATGACGGCGATGGCGATATTGAACGCGTCTATTCGGTCAAGTCGGGCTCGACCTATTACTACAAGCGCCCGACCGACTGGAGTTACAGCAGCCAAGCCTATACCAATTCAGCCTGGTTCTATGTGTCATCAGGAAACTACTGGGGCGGGCAGGTCTATTACGGCTCGCAACCTTTCATGGGCAACGACTCGAACCGGCTGACCTTCCCCGAGCTGTTCCATCAGGCCTCGAATGAATGGATCGCCTACGAGCTGTATTCAGGCATCTGGAGCAGCAATTACGCTAACAGCTATTGGCGCAGCTACGCCTACAATTATGTCAGCGGCAGCACCAAGGACAACCGGATGGACGACATCTGCGACGCCGCCAAGGACGCCGGGATCATTATCTTCTCGATCGGGCTGGAGGCACCGTACCATGGTGAGGCGGTTCTGGAAAACTGTGCAAGCTCGCAAGCTCACTTCTTTGATGTGGACGGGATCGAAATTGAGGATGCCTTTATCTCGATCGCCGCGTCGATCTCGAAACTGAGGTTGGTACAATGAGACCGCATGATGGATTGGGCGCGCGCATCAAGCGTCTGTGGCCCGGCAATCTGACACGGCTGTGGCGCAAAGAGGAAGGCTCGGTGACGGTAGAGTTCGTGATTGTCTTCCCGTTCTTCATCGGGCTTTTCCTCAGCTCGGTCGAGTTGGGCATGATCACCCTGCGCCACACCATGCTGGAACGCGGTTTGGATCTGGCAGTGCGCGATATTCGTCTGACCACCGGTGCAGCGCCGCAGCATGACGCCATCAAGGATGCCATCTGTGAAACTGCCGGGTTGATTCCCAACTGTTCCTCAAGCCTGCGCCTGGAGATGGTTCAGGTCGATCTGCGCAACGCAGTGTCATTGGACGAGGACGTGGACTGTGTCGACAACTCAAAACCGGTGGAACCTGTGCGTTCCTTCGTCAACGGGCGTGAGAACGAAATGATGATCCTGCGTGCCTGTGTGAAATTCGACCCGTTCTTCCCGACCACCGGCTTGGGCAAAAAGCTCACCACCGATGGCGCCGGCCAAAGCGCGCTTGTTGCAATGGCGGCCTTTGTTCAGGAGCCCGAATAAGATGTTGAAGACATTCAAAATGCGGCTGGCGGCGTTTCGCGACGATTGTGAAGGGGTCGTGGCGGTCGAGGCGGTCATGATCTTTCCCATGGTCATGTGGGCTTTCATGGCGATGTTCGTCTTCTTTGAGGGCTATCGGCAGACCTCGATCAGCCACAAGGCGGCCAATACCATCGCCGACATGCTGTCACGCGAGACGGCGGACATCACGGAAACCTACATCGACAACACCAAGGATCTGTTCGATCTGCTGGCACAGGCCACCAACGATACAAAGATCCGGGTGTCGGTGGTGAAATGGGCCGATCGGCATGATTCCTTCCGGGTGGAATGGTCCAAGACGAGAGGCTCGGGGATTACCAATCTTTCAAATGACGACATGGTCGAAATGGAATCCAAGCTGCCCACGGTGCCAAATCAGGAGCGCATGGTGCTGGTCGAAACCTGGAGTACCTTTGAACCGTCCTTGAAGGTTGGGCTGGACGATCAAGAGATCAAGACATTCGTCTTTACCCGCCTGCGCTTTGCCCCACAGCTGAAATTCCCCTGATCAAAGCTGAGGTAGCGACGCAAGCCTGAAGCGTTCAGGTTTAATCAAGAAGTCCGGTCGCAGATATGCAGGCGGGCTTTTTGTCATGGTGGCCGTCGGGCGTGCACGCGCGGAAAAAGGGCGCTGCCAGAATGTGGCGACCATTGCGTTTTGAGGCCAGTGCGTGAGCGGGGCTTATCGCGAAACGCTTTAGTGGTCGCGCGGGGTCCAATCCTTTTCGATGCCAACATCATGGCGGCGCAACCGCAGCGCGAGGCCGACCGAGACGCCAACGCCGATGGCGACGGTCAGATCCGCAAGCACCGTCAGAACCAGTGTCAGGACAAGCAGAATCCGATCAGACATGCGCGTCTGCATATAGCCGCGCCACTTGTGCGGCTCGCTCATGTTCCACGCGGTCAGGATCAGCAGCCCGGCCAGCGCCGGCATGGCCAGATAGCCCGCCAGCGGTGCCGCCAGCAGCATGATCAGCAAAATGGTGAGCGCATGAACGATCCCGGCGACGGGGGTCTTGCCGCCCGCGCGCACATTGGTGGCCGTGCGCGCAATCGCCCCGGTGGCAGGCAGACCGCCGAACAGCGACGAGCCGATATTGGCAAAACCCTGCGCCAGAACCTCGGCGTTTGGCCGGTGATGGCCGCCAATCATCTTGTCCGCCACCATCGCCGAGAGCAGCGATTCGATGCTGGCCAGGAACGCGATGACAATCGCCGAGGGCAGCAATTCGGCGAGCCGCGCCAGAGTGATTTCAGGAAAGGCAGGCATGGGCAGCGTGCTGGGCAAGGCACCAAAGCGCGAGAAGATCGTATCGACCGGCAGCGCAGTGAGGGCGACAAGCGCCGAGGTCAGACCGACGGCAACGATAAGACCCGGCATTTTCGGCGCAAGCCGACGCAGCCCTACGATCAGGACCATGGTCACAAGTCCGATCCCGAGCGAGGCCAGGCTGAGGCTGTCGCGCGCCGCCCAGAGCGCTTCGATCTTGGCAATGAATTCGGCGGGAACCTCGTCTATCGACAGGCCAAAGAGATCCTTGAGCTGGCTTGTGGCGATGATGATGCCAATGCCGATGGTAAACCCGTTGATCACCGGCTCGGGCACATAGGCGACAAGATTGCCCGCCCTGAGAAACCCCGCGACCAGCATGATCAGCCCCGCCATGAAGGTCGCAAGCACCAGCCCGTCATACCCATATTGGGCAATGACCCCAAAGACGACAACAATGAACGCACCCGTCGGCCCGCCGATCTGCACCCGGCTACCGCCAAGAAACGAGATCAGGAAGCCCGCAACGATGGCCGTCACAAGCCCCTTGGCGGGGTCGGCGCCAGAGGCGATGGCGATGGCAAGGCTCAACGGCAGGGCGACCATCGCGACACTCACGCCTGCGATCAGGTCACTGGTGAATTGTTGGCGATCATAAGTCGCCAGAGTCGTCAGAATTTTAGGCTTCATGGGATGAGCTACGCCCTATGGGGCGGGGAGTTCAAGCAAGATTTGACGGTACCCGGCAAGATCGAGGCCTGAAAAAGCGCAGCGCGGTTCAACGCACCACGCTCACCTCATTGCCCCGCTCTTCGGGTTCGTCGTCGATCAGTTCGGCAGGAAAGCCCGGAGAGGTAATCGAAAGACCGGTGGCTTCTTCGAGCCGTTCTATCATGCGATCCGATTGGGCGCGGGTGCCATAGCGCGTCTGGCCGTCGCGCATGAGATCGATGATCATCGGGGAAAGTTCGAGCGGCACGCCATTCCTGTCGGCAATGTCCTGAAACAGGCCAATATCCTTGAGAACAAGATCCATGGTGAAATCGACACAGCGCGAGCCCGACAAGATAAGCTGACTTTCGGTTTCATGAACGAAACTGTTGCCCGAGGACGCCTTGATCGCCTCGTAGGTCACGCCAAGATCCATGCCCGCCGCCGCCATGGTGGTAAGCGCCTCGCAGAGCATCAGAAGGTGCCCGGTGGCGAGATAGTTGGTCATCACCTTGAGGACAGAGGCCGAGCCGAGCGGCCCGGTGTGCAACACGCGCCGCCCCATGATGGTGAGCAGCGGCAGCATGCGCTCGAACGTGGCGCGATCACAGCCTGCAAAGATCGAGATATTGCCGGTGTCGGCGCGGTGACAGCCGCCGGAGACCGGGCAATCGACCGCCGCGCCGCCGCTTGCGATCACAAGTGCGCCAAGGCGTTTGACTTCGGCTTCGTCGGTGGTGGACATTTCCATCCAGATCTTGCCGGGACCAACGTGGGGCAACATTTCGTCCATCACCGCAGCCGAGGCGGCGGGCGATGGCAAACAGGTGATGACTGCGTCGCAATTCTGCATCAAGTCAGCCGGACTGCCTCCAGCCTGCGCACCGCGGGCCACGAAGGCAGACACGAGGTCAGGGTTGAGATCATGCACCGAAAGGTCGATCCCGTTGCGCAGCAGACTGCCCGAAAGTTTACCGCCAACATTGCCCAGACCGATAAAGCCGATTTTCATAGATATTCTCCTTTGATTCAGTCTCCAAAGTGGCAGTTTTCATCGCGCCAAACCGCCCGAATGCGACCTATTGTTTGCCGTCTTTGCGCAGGTTAGCGTGGGAAACATGACTTGGCCTTCCAATTCTCCGCCCCAGCGCGATGGCGGGCTTGAAGTGACGGCGGGTCAGACCCGGTTGCGGTTTCGCCGCCGTCGCTTGATCACAAGCGCGGCAAGCCCGCCGATTGGTGGCGCGTGCGATCTTGTGACGTGTCAGAGGATTTGCTAACCGGCGCGAAAACCGGATGGGCAGAAGAATGACAAAGGTTTCACAACGCCGGTTTCTGACTGGCGCGGCGGATGAGTCGGGCGGGCCGTCTTTGTCCGTATCCCCCGAGCAAAGGCAAATGAGCCGCCCCTTGAGCCTTGTGCGGTTGGCGGGCATCTGCACCCCTGCCCTCGCTCTGATCTGTGGCGCGGCGTATTTTCCGGCGGCCGCGCAGACGCAGAGCCTTGAAGGGCTGAGTTGGGGTGCGCAGAAATGTGTGCTTTATGAAAGCGCCGTGATTGATGCCCTGCAAATGCTGGGGCGCAGCGGTATTCGCGATGAATTCCTTGCCCGCAACGCCGAGTTCATTGAGCACGGATGCGTGGCGAATGACACCATCTGCCCGGAAACGACACGGGAAGTTGACCTGGTCAACCTGCTGACTGTCATGACGATGAACGAAGGCATGACGAGCACATTTGTGCCTTTTGACTGCGCCGACTGAGCAGGCGTGCATTTTTGCACAGTCGCCGTTCGCGCCGGTGGGTTTGGACGCGGGCGGTGGCACGCTATATACTCGTCATAGTCAAGCCAAGGAGGCCGCCATGTCGATCCGACCCACACTTGAGACCCGCAAGGCCATCGCCACAATGGAAGGCGCGGGCGTACAGCTACACCGCGCGTTCGGATTTCAAGATCCGAGCGAACTTGACCCGTTCCTGCTCTTTGACGATTTTCGCAACGACAATCCGGCGGATTATGCGGCGGGTTTTCCATGGCATCCCCATCGCGGGATCGAGACAATCACCTATGTGTTGGCCGGCGAGGTCGAGCATCAGGACAGCCTGGGCAATACCGGCAGTCTTGGGGCGGGTGATGTGCAATGGATGACCGCCGGTTCGGGCATCATGCATCAGGAAATGCCCAAGGGCACCAGCTCTGGCAAGATGCACGGCTTTCAGCTCTGGGGCAACTTGCCCAGCGATCTGAAGATGACGACGCCGCGCTATCAGGACATTCCGTCGGGCGAGATTGCCGAGATCATCGACGATGATGGCACCCGCGTGCGGGTGATCATAGGTGAGTTCTGGGGCAAACGCGGGCCGGTGGATGGCATTGCTGCTGATCCGCAGTATCTGGACATTACCGTGCCTGCGGGGGTCAAGAAGACCTTCCCTGTTGATACCTATCGCCGCGCGTTCGCCTATGTTTTCGAGGGCGCGGGGGCGTTTGTGGATGCCAGCGCGCCAACAGGCATTTTGCTGGAAAAAGAGGTGATGGGGCAGGAGTTGAACATCCGCGATATGAGCGGTGATCGCACCCTGATCCGTTTTGGCAGTGGTGACAAGGTGACGGTGCAGGCGGGTGAGGAAGGTGTGCGGTTTCTGCTTATCTCGGGCGCGCCGATTGCCGAGCCGGTGGCGTGGCACGGCCCGATTGTGATGAACACGCGCGAGGAACTGCGCCAGGCGTTTGCTGACTTGCAGAACGGAACATTTATCAAGCCCGCGCATTGAGGTGGGGGAGGCAGCAACACGTTGCTTGCTTAGATTGCTAGTGTGACGCCTGTGAGGGCAACCTGACAACTGCGCGGCATCGGCTGTTGGATCGCGCGAATTTGGCTCGTCATCTATGGTATGACGGGCCGATAACGCTTTTTCTCTGACCGGAACCGAAGGGGCATCAAGCGGGCGATTTGGTAGCATTAAAGCCACAGGAAGGATCATCTCAAATGACGAAGTTCTCTGACCTTAAAGCGTTGTTCATCAATACATCGCTCAAGCGTGAGCCAAGCGAGAGCCATACCAAGCTTTTGCTGAACGCGTCGGCAAAAATCATGGCGGACGAAGGCGTGACGGTTGAGCATTTGCATATGCTCGATCACCAAATACCGCCGGGAATTTATCCGGATATGACAGAGCATGGTTGGGACAAGGATGATTGGCCCAAGGTTTGGGAAAAGGTTCTGGCGGCGGATATTCTTGTCGTCGGCACGCCTTTGTGGTTGGGCGAGGAATCGTCTGTTTGTCGGGTGTTGATCGAGCGGCTTTACGGTATGTCGGGTGAACTGAACGACAAGGGACAGTCGATTTATTACGGTAAAACAGCCGGTTGCGTGATTACAGGAAATGAGGACGGGATCAAGCATGTCGCAATGTCCCTCGGGTTTGCGATGAGCCATCTGGGCTATACCATCCCGCCCCAGGCCGATTGCGGTTGGATTGGCGAGGCAGGCCCCGGGCCGTCATATGGCGATGAAAAGGACGATGGCAGCCGCGTCGGGTTCGACAACGAATTTACCCAGCGCAACACCACTATCATGACGTGGAACCTGCTCCACTTGGCGCGGATGCTTAAGGAGGCGGGTGGATACCCCAATCAAGGCAATGACCGAAATGCCTGGGACGCGGGCGCAAGGTTTGGCTTTGAGAATCCAGAATACCGCAGTTGATAGGCGGCTATTTTGTTGAGCCAAAGCGTTTCGGTTCATCGTCGTGTCGCAATTTGGACCCGCAGCACAGCGTCAGTGCTCGCCTGATCAGACCACCTGCCGTCAGATCACTGCCTTCTCCATCAGGGGTCGGTTTTCGGCGATGCGGGCATAATCAAATTTGCTCAGATCCAGCCTGCGATATTCTCCATACACCAGCAATTCGGCGGTGGCGCGGCCCATGGCGGGGGCTTGTTGTAATCCATGGCCGGAAAAGCCGTTGAGGAAGAAAAAGTTTTCCACGCGGTCGTGGTGCCCGAGAATGGCGTTGTGATCGAGCGTGTTGAAATCGTAATGCGCGGCCCATTCGCTTTGCACCTTGATCGCCTCGAATTGCGGGATGCGGGTGGCGATGACCGGCCAGATATGCTCCTCCCAGATCGAATGATCCATGGTGAAATCATCAGCGTCCACCGCCGGATCATCGGCGACATACCCGCCAGCCTGATACGTGCCGCCACCATATTCGCGCATGAACACGCCCGAGGGGTCGATGGTGAGCGGCAATTCACGATCGAGCGGCTGGGCGGCGGCGAAAATCCACGTGAAGCGTTTGCGCGGCTCAACCGGAAGGGTGATTGAGGCCATTGCGGCGGTGCGCGCGCCCCGCGTGCCCGATGCGTTGACCACTTGGCCGCAAGCCACCTGTTCGCCCGAGGCGAGCGTGATGCTTTGCACCGCGGTGCCTGCGGCATTCAGGGTCATGTCGGTGACTTCGTTCTGGATATATTCCACGCCGCGTTCGCGCGAGGAGCGGCGCAGCCAGTCAAAGACCGCCGTGGCGTCCCAAAACCCTTCGTCGATCTGATTGAGCGAGCCGAGTTGGATGTCTTCAAGATTATAGAACGGGAATTCGGCGGCGATTTGCTCGGGGGTCAGCAGGCGAGTGCCAGCCCCAGCGGCGGCCTGAATTGCCTGGCAATCGCGCAGGTAGGTGGCGAAGGCGTCGTTGTCGGCCAGATAGAGATAGCCGAAATTCTGGATCTTGAGCTCGGGCACGCGCGGATCGCCGCCCATATAGCTGCGCAGGTTCTTGATGAAATCGGCGGCGAATTGCGAGACATGCACGTTGAGTTCGGTCGAGAACTGCTGACGTATGCAGCTGCTCGACATGGAGGAGGCGGCGAATTCATAGGTCGGGTCGCGTTCGACCACGAGCACGCGACCGTCGAAATCTGTCATCTCGGTCAGGAACCAGGCGGTTGCCGCGCCCATGATCGCGCCGCCAACGATGATGATGTCATAAGTCGCATGGCGCGGCGGCTGGCTGGCAGGTTGGGTCAAGTTCTGGTCTCCGACTGGTGGGGTCCGCCACGCTGATCGCGCGCCCCCGTGCGGCGCGTCGATCCGAAGCCGGACCCGCCCTTTTCAAGCTGGAAATGCGGCGCTGTCAAGTGGGCGGAAAGCCCCTGCCCCTCTGTTTGGGTCCACTTGCTTTGGGGTGCCTTGTTAAGCGGCAGAAACCGATTTGCGCACCATGTCCCAATAAAGCATTTCGACCTCGTCGAGCGACAGGCGACCACCAGCGCGATACCAGGTGTTCACCCCGGTCAGCATGGCAATCACCGCATAGGTGGCGACGCGCGGATCGGATACGGCAAAATCGCCTCTGGCCACGCCGTCGCGCAGGATGGTTTCAAGTTCGGTCTCATATGTGCGGCGCAGCGCTTCGATGTCGGCGAAGTTGTCAGGCGTCAGATTGCGCAGCTCCATATAGGCGATGAACACCTCGTCGGGGCGTTCAATGTGAAAGCGGATGTGATGGCGGGTAAAATCTTCAAGCCGCGCCATGGGCGGCAAATCGCCGGGTGCGTTTGCCCGCGCCGCCAACAATTCGTCCAAGTGGCTGCGCATCAGCTCGAACAACAGAGTTTGTTTGTCGGGGGTGTAATTGTAGAGCGCCCCGGCCTGTAGCCCGACTTCACCCGCGATCTGGCGCATCGAGACGGCGGCAAAGCCGTGGCGTGCAAACAGCGCCAGTGCCGCGCGGCGGATGCGCGGGCCGGTGATATCGGAATGGGAGCCTTGGGTGCGTGCCATGGGGCGACATTAACTGAACAAACGTTCAAATCAAAGCCCATGTCGAGGCGATGTTGCTATGGGTGTCGCTCTGCTGACAAGGCCGCGCTCCAAGCGCGTACTTGCGCCCCTGCCCGCCCTGCGGCATGAGAGAGACATGAAGACGGTTGCGATCATGGCGGGTCTGGTTCTGGCGGCGGCGCTTGCGGCCTGTAGCGATATGCCCGAGTTGAACGGCACGGTGCCTGCACACCTCGAATCCGCCGATTTTCCAGACCTCATTCCGCTGGAGCCGATTTTGGCCGGGGCCGAAGACGTGCAGATCACGGATCAGACCAGCGCAGGGATCGCCGCACGGGTGTCACGGTTGCGCAATCGCGCGGCGCGGCTCAAGCACAGCGTTGTCGATCGCGGCACACGGGCACGGATGCGCGACGGGGTCGCGCCGATCGCAGGCTGAGGCGGGTGTGAAGTTTGCGCTGGCCGAGCCTGCCCTGCGTCTGGTTAAGTACACTCCACCATTGCACCCTGAGAAAAGGAAGACGCAGATGAACACAGCCATTTGGCTTGCACTGCCCGTTGTCATGGCGGGAGGTGCCGCCGCCACCATTCAAGCCCCGATCAATTCGGTGTTGGGGCGGGCTCTGGACAACACGCTGGCAGCGGCCGCGTTTTCCTTTGGGGTGGGCTTTCTGGTCCTGATCTCCCTGACACTGGTGACAAGCGGTCCCGGCTTTCTGCCCCGAGTGGCAAACCTGAGCGCGTGGCAGCTTTCAGGCGGGGCGTTCGGGGCCTTCTATGTCTGGTCGGCGCTTTGGGGGGTGCCGATACTGGGTGTGGTCACGCTGGTTTCGGCGATGGTTCTGGGGCAAATGCTTGTGGCGTTGCTGATTGATAGCTTCGGGCCATTCGGATTGCAGGTGCGCGAGTTGTCCGTGCAACGCATTGTGGCCGTCGTTCTTGTCGCGGCGGGGCTGATCCTGTCGCGCTTCTGAGCAGCGCCTATTGTGGGCAAGAATAGAGGCTGTGGTGTGGGCTTTTCGCAGAAAAATCGTGTGATCGGTCGAATTTGGCCCGCATTGCCGCGTTGCAAGTGAAGCGCGTGCAAGCTACATCGCAATTCCGAACCGATAGGCCAAGAACGGAGATCCGAGATGACTGAACCCTTGCGACTGGGCATTGCCGGATTGGGCACCGTGGGCGTCGGTGTGGTGCGGATCATCCGCCAGAAAGCCAACCTTCTGGCGGCGCGGGCGGGGCGCCCCGTGGTCATTACCGCCGTATCGGCGCGCAGTCGCGACAAGGATCGCGGCGTGAACCTTTCGGATTATGCCTGGGAGGATGACCCCGTCGCATTGGCCATGCGCGATGATGTCGATGTCTTTGTTGAGCTGATGGGGGGCAGTGATGGGCCCGCCAAAGACGCCACCGAGGCGGCGATTGCCTCGGGCAAGGATGTTGTCACCGCCAACAAGGCGATGTTGGCCCTATTCGGTCAGGAACTGGCCGAGGCGGCAGAGGCCGCCGGGCATGTGATCCGCTTTGAGGCGGCCGTGGCGGGCGGTATTCCGGTGGTCAAGGCGCTGACCGAAGGGTTGGCGGGCAATGAGGTCACCCGCGTGATGGGCGTGATGAACGGCACCTGCAATTATATCCTGACCCGGATGCAGGGGGCGAACCTGACCTATGGCGAGGCCTTTGCCGAGGCCGACGGGCTGGGCTATCTCGAAGCCGACCCGACCCTAGACGTGGGTGGGATTGATGCCGGGCACAAGCTGGCGTTGCTCAGTGCAATTGCCTTTGGCACAAAGGTGAATTTCGACGGGGTCGAGTTGGAAGGGATCGGCGAGATCACCATCGAGGACATCCATCAGGCCGCCGACATGGGATACGCCATCAAGCTGTTGGGGGTGGCCCAGCGCACCGGGCGCGGGCTGGAACAGCGCATGAGCCCTTGTCTCGTGCCTGCCGATTCGCCGCTGGGGCAGCTTGAGGGGGGTACCAACATGGTGGTGCTTGAAGGCGACCATGTGGGCCAGATCGTGCTGCGGGGCGCGGGCGCGGGCGAAGGCCCGACAGCCAGCGCCGTGTTGGGTGATGTGATGGATATTGCGCGCGGCACGAGGGTGAGCACCTTCGGCAAAAAAGCCGTCGAGTTGGAAGAGGCCACCCCGGCCAAGGGCGCCACCCCGGCCCCGTATTATCTGCGCATGGTGTTGCAGGACAAGCCCGGCGCGCTGGCCAAGATCGCCACTGTGCTGGGGGAGGCCGGTGTGTCGATCGACCGGATGCGGCAATATGGCCATGACGACACTTCGGCGCCGGTGCTGATCGTCACCCACAAGATCCAGCGCAGCACGCTCGACGAGGCGCTGGCGGCGATGCAGAACACCAACGTGTTGTTGGGACGTCCCGTGGCCTTGCGGATCGAAAGCGTCTGAGGGCTTGGCAAAGACAGGGCGCGACCGGGCGGGTGCGTGAAGCCCGTAAGGGACCATGAGAGCCACTGGGGGCCGGAGCGCGCGACTGGCGGGGTCGGAAGGGCGGCTGGACATGTTGCGTGACGGGGGCAAGCCCTGCGCACTACGGTAACAAACGGGGGCCAGCCCCCCGCACCACAGTAACAATCGGGGGGCCAGCCCCCCGCACCACAGTAACAAGCAGGGGGCCAGCCCCCCGCACCCCCCGGGATATTTCCGGTCAGAGGAAGGGTTGGATGTGAGTTTTCTTGGGGTCGAGACATCGCTGAGCGGGCGGCAATGGCTGGGGCCCGGGGTTGAGCTGGATCGTGCGGCAGAGGCTTTGGCGCAGGAGAGCGGGCTGGAACGTGCAGTGGCGCAGGTATTGGCGCGCCGCGGGGTCGGGGCAAATGACGCAGCGGGGTTTCTGGCACCCAGCATTCGCGAGTTGTTGCCCGATCCGCGCGACTTGAAGGATATGGAACGCGCGGCGGAGCGGTTCTTGCAGGCCGTGGCGCGGCGCGAGCGGATTGCGATTTTTGCCGATTATGATGTGGACGGCGGGACATCGGCCGCGCTGTTGCTGGATTGGTTGGCGCAATCGGGACAGGCTGCAACGCTCTATGTGCCGGATCGGATCGAGGAGGGGTATGGCCCGAATGTGCCGGCCATGCAGGCACTGGCACGTGATCACGATCTGATTGTCTGTGTCGATTGCGGCACTTTGAGTTTTGAGCCGATTGCCGCCGCGAAGGGCGCGGATGTGATCGTGCTCGATCACCACCTGGGCGGTGAGACCTTGCCCGATGCCCTGGCCGTAGTGAACCCCAACCGACAGGACGAGAGCGGTGATCTGGCGCATCTTTGTGCGGCGGGTGTGGTTTTTCTGATGTTGGTCGAGGTCAACCGGCAGCGACGCGAGGCCGGGGGCGGCAACGGCCCCGACCTGATGGCGATGCTTGACCTGGTGGCGCTGGGCACGGTGGCGGACGTGGCGCCGCTTGTCGGGGTGAACCGGGCGTTTGTGGTGCAGGGATTGAAGGTGATGGGGCGGCGCTTGCGGCCCGGGCTGGTGGCGCTGGGCGATGTGGCGCGGATGGACAGCGCGCCTTCGGCCTATCATCTGGGGTTCTTGCTGGGACCGCGGGTGAATGCCGGGGGGCGGATCGGCAAGGCCGATCTTGGTGCGCGGCTTTTGGCGACGCGCGATGAAGCCGAGGCGCGCGCCATGGCCGAACGGCTGGACCAGCTCAACACCGAGCGGCGTGAAATCGAAGAATCAGTGCGCGCCGCCGCCATGGCGCAGGCCGAAGAGCGCGGCTTTGATGCGCCGTTGGTCTGGGCAGCGGGCGAGGGATGGCACCCCGGCGTTGTCGGTATCGTGGCCTCAAGGCTGAAAGAGGCGGCAGGGCGGCCTGCGGTGGTGATAGGGCTGGAGGGTGACGAGGGCAAGGGCTCGGGGCGATCGGTTTCGGGCATTGATTTGGGCGCGGCGGTTCAGAGGCTGGCCAGTGAGGGATTGTTGCTTAAGGGCGGCGGTCACAAGATGGCCGCCGGGCTAAGCGTGGCGCGTGAGCGGCTCGACGACGCGATGGCGCGGCTGTCGGAGTTGCTTGACAAACAGGGGGCCGGCGCGCTGGGGCCGAGGGCACTAAGGTTGGATGGGGCGTTGATGCCCGGCGCGGCCAGTGTCGAGATGGTCGAGCGGCTGGAGGCGGCCGGTCCTTACGGGGCGGGCGCCCCTGCCCCGCGTTTTGGTTTTCCCGACATGCAGATCAATTTCACCAAGCGGGTCGGCGAAAGTCACCTCAAGGTGACCTTTGGCGACGGGATGGGTTCCAAGCTCGATGCGATCTGCTTTGGGGCTTATGATGGCGCATTGGGTCCGGCGCTTGAAGCCCATGGTGGCGCGCGGTTTCACCTTGCCGGTCGGCTTGAGCTGAACCATTGGCGCGGGCGGGTGAGCGTGCAGTTGCGGCTGGAGGATGGCGCGCGCGCGGGCGCGTGATCGGGCTAGGACGACCGCCTCGGATTTCTTTGCATCGGGCGAAAATTCTGCTTGCGCCGGGCGCGCGCTTTTCTTAGAAGCGCCACACGGCTGGGCATGCCCCGTTCGTCTATCGGTTAGGACGCCAGGTTTTCAACCTGGAAAGAGGGGTTCGATTCCCCTACGGGGTACCAGCTGTTCCCAAACATTGCTTGAAGTTGGCGCGGCGCCACGCGTGAGCCGCCAAAAGCCATGCGGTCGATCCGCCGTGCGGAGCCGTGGGCGTTCAACTCACCAGCGGCGAAACCAGCCGGTGCCCCGGGCAATACCACAGGTGCACGGCAGTCACAGGACGGGATTCGCCCCAGGTGGTGCGTTCGAGAACCAGAACCGGCGTGCCTTTCGCAAGATCAAGCAGGGATGCTTCTGCCTCGCCGCAGGCGGCGGCGGAAATGGCCAGTTCGCCACCGGTATAGGGCGCGTTTTCCAAAAGCCATTCATTGGCGCTTTGCTTGGAGAAATCGGCTTCGATTGCCGTAGGGGCGGCGGCAAGGTTGATCCAGCGGTCTTCGAGCACATAGGGCCGCCCATCAGAGAGGTGAACGGCAAGCACATGCAGCGCAGGCGTATCTGCACCATCGCCCAAGGGCTTTAGTGCATCACCGATGGGGCGAGGCGGGGCGGATTGAGTGACGGAGATGAGCCGATAGCCATAGCGGTGGCCCTGATCCTCAATCTCGGTGCGGATCAAGGGGATCTCAAACACCGCGCGCCCCACCGGATAGAGCGCGACACGCGTGCCGGATTTGCGTTTGCGTTCAAGAATACCGGTTTCGGCCAAAGCGCGCAGGGCGCGGTTAACCGTGGTGCGCGCGCAGCCAAATTCGGTTGCGAGATCGGCCTCGTTCGGGATCGATTCGCCGGGTTTCCAGACCCGCGCACGAATGCGGCGCAGAACTTCGTCCTGCACCGATTGCCAACTGGTGCGCCGAGGCGACGAGGGATCGGGCGCATTCACGGCGCATACCCGGCGGTTTTGGCGGTGCCGAGACGGGGCGCTGTTGTCTTGACGATGATATCACGCGACCAGCCCGTGGGGGTCAGCGCCAGATCTTCTTGCAAGTTGGGCATGTGGCTTTTTGTTGACTCCGCATTAAGTGCATACATAATAATCAATCATCGCTCCTAAACAAGGCCGATTCGAATGCTTTTAACCAATTGCAGCATTGCAACCATGCAAGATGACAAGGCCTATGGGCTGATCCCCGAGGGCGCGATCGTGGTGCGCGCAGGCGAGATTATGTGGGTCGGGTCGGAAGCGGATTTGCCCGCCGAATACAGCGATATGACAAGGCGCGACCTGGACGGGCGGTTGATCACGCCCGCGCTGATCGATTGTCACACTCATCTGGTTTTTGGCGGTGACCGGGCGCGCGAATTCGAGATGCGCCTGAACGGGGCCAGCTATGAAGAAGTGGCGCGGGCCGGAGGCGGGATCATTTCGACCGTCAAGGCGACGCGGGAGGCCAGCGAAGACGCGTTGGTGGCGAGCGCCCTGCCCCGGCTGGATGCGATGCTGGCCGAGGGGGTGACAACGGTCGAGGTCAAATCGGGCTATGGGCTAGACCCTGAGAGCGAATTGAAGATGCTGCGCGCGGCGCGACGGTTGGGAGAAATGCGCCCGGTGCGCATCGTGACCACCTATCTCGGGGCACATGCGGTGCCGCCGGAATATTCCGGGCGGGGGGATGCCTATGTTGACGAGGTTTGCATTCCGACGCTGAAGGCGGCGCACGCGCAAGGATTGGTCGATGCGGTCGATGGCTTTTGCGAAGGCATCGCGTTTTCGCCAGAGCAGATTGCCCGGGTGTTTGATGCGGCCAAGGCCTTGGGCCTGCCCGTGAAACTTCATGCCGAGCAATTGTCAAATCTGGGCGGCACAACCCTGGCGGCCGAATATGGCGCGTTGTCGGCGGATCATGTGGAGTATGCCACAGAGGCGGATGCCGTGGCGATGGCGCGTGCGGGCACTGTGGCGGTTCTGTTGCCCGGCGCGTTCTATACGCTGCATGAGACACAGGCACCGCCGGTGGCGGCATTTCGCGCGCATGGCGTGGCGATGGCTTTGGCCACCGATGGCAATCCGGGTACTTCGCCGATGTTTTCACTGCTTTTGACGCTGAACATGGGCTGCACGCTGTTTCGGCTTACGCCAGAAGAGGCGCTACGCGGAATTACGCAGCATGCGGCGCGCGCGTTGGGATTGAACGACACGGGCGTTATTGCCCCCGGCAAGCGCGCCGATCTGGCGGTTTGGGATGTGAAACACCCAGCCGAGTTGGCCTATCGAATTGGTTTCAACCCGCTTCATATGCGGATTTTCAACGGCGAGGTAACAGCATGATCTTGACGCCACAAATGGCCACATTGGCCGAATTGGAAACCATCTGGCGCAGCGAATGCGCGGTGACGCTGGACCCGTCGTCGGCCGAGGAAATTGCCGCCTCACACGCCATGGTGGCCGAGGCGGCGCGCGGCGAGACGCCGGTTTATGGCGTCAATACCGGCTTTGGCAAACTGGCGTCGATGAAGATCGCGGCGAAGGACACCGAGGCGTTGCAACGCAATCTGGTGTTGTCGCATTGCTGTGGCGTGGGGGCCGCGTTGGACCGTGCGACCGTGCGGCTGATGATGGTGTTGAAGCTCTTGTCGCTGGGCCGGGGGGCGTCGGGGGTGGCGCCGGGGACGGTGCGGCTGATCGAGGCGATGCTGGACGCGGGCGTGACGCCGGTCATTCCGGATCAGGGCTCGGTTGGGGCGTCGGGTGATCTCGCCCCGCTGGCGCATATGGCAGCGGCGATGATCGGCGAAGGCCGTGCAGTGTTTGACGGCACCGAAATGTCGGGCGCCGAGGCCTTGGCCAAGGCCGGGCTGGCGCCGATCACCTTGGGCGCGAAAGAGGGCTTGGCGCTGATCAACGGGACACAGTTTTCCACGGCATGCGCGTTGGCCGGGCTGTTTCGGGCCTGGGCTAATTTGCGCGCCGCGATTGCGGTCTCGGCGCTCTCGACCGATGCGATCATGGGATCGACCGCGCCCCTGGTGGCGGAAATCCATGAATTGCGCGGACAACCCGGGCAGATCGAAGTGGCGGCAGCGATGCGGGCATTAATGGAGGGGTCGGACATTCGCGAGAGCCACCGCGAGGGAGATACCCGGGTGCAAGACCCCTATTGCATCCGCTGTCAGCCACAGGTGACGGGCGCGGCGCTGGATCTTTTGCGCTTTGCCGGGCGCACGCTTGAAATCGAGGCCAACGCGGTGACGGATAACCCGCTGGTTCTGGCCCGCGAAGGGCGGATCGTTTCAGGCGGGAATTTCCACGCCGAGCCGGTGGGCTTTGCCGCCGATCTGATCGCGCTGGCGCTGGCCGAGATCGGCGCGATTTCGCAGAGGCGTGTGGCGTTGATGGTGGACCCGACGCTGAGTTTTGATCTGCCGCCATTTCTGACGCCGGAGCCGGGGCTGAATTCAGGGTTGATGATTGCCGAAGTCACGACCGCCGCGTTGATGAGCGAAAACAAGCATCTGGCCAATCCCTGCACCACGGATTCGACGCCGACATCGGCCAATCAGGAGGACCATGTGAGCATGGCGGCAAATGCCGCGCGTCGGCTTGGGCGGATGAACACCAATCTGGCAAGGATCATCGGGGGCGAAGCGCTCTGCGCGGCGCAGGGCGTTGAGTTTCGCGCACCGCTAACCACCAGCCCGGATTTGCGCGGCGTGATTGCACGGCTGCGCGCGCAGGTGCCGACCCTTGAGCAGGATCGTTACCTCGCCCCCGATATCGAAGCGGCGGCCGAGATGGTGGCAGAAGGCGGGCTGACCGAGGGGTTGGCGTTGCCCGAATTGGGAGCGCGCGCATGACTCCGGTTGATGTAACGCAGGGCGAAGGGGCGATCATTCTGGGGCTGCCACATTGCGGGACGTGGTTGCCCGAGGGTGTGGGCGAGACGATGAACGAGCGCGGGCGCGCCCTGCCCGATACGGATTGGCATGTGGATCGGCTCTATGACGGGCTGCTGCCTGGCGTGACCACGGTGCGGGCCAATTTCCACCGCTATGTGATTGATGCCAACCGCGACCCTTCGGGGGCCTCGCTCTATCCGGGGCAGAACACCACCGATCTTGTGCCGATGAGCGACTTTGACGGCGCGCCGATCTGGATCACGCCGCCCGATGCCGGCGAAGTCGAGCGACGCAAACAGTATCACGCGGCGTATCATGCAGCACTGGCGGCAGAGATTGAACGAGTGCGCAAGCTGCATGGCGTGGCGATCCTCTATGATTGCCACTCAATCCGGTCGCGCATTCCGCACCTGTTCGACGGCGTCTTGCCCGACTTCAATATCGGCACCAATTCCGGGGCCAGCTGTGCGCCGGAAATCGAACGCGAAGTGCAAGAGATTTGCGCCGCTGCGCCCGGATTTTCCTCGGTTCTGAATGGCCGTTTCAAAGGCGGCTGGACAACGCGCCACTATGGTCGCCCCGAGACCGGCGTTCATGCGATCCAGATGGAATTGGCGCAATCCACCCATTTGCAGGACGAGAATGCTGGCTGGGACTATGCGCCCGAAAAGGCAGCGCGGCTTCGCCCGCATTTGCAGAAGATCCTTGAAAATCTGGCGGATATTGCGGGCAGTTTGAAGGCGTAGGAGCCAAGTTATCTGGGCGCGTTTCAAATATTATCCACAAGGCGCAGTTTTGAATGCGCCGCAAGGGTGGGATAACTTTGGTAGCAGATTGTATATTGTCATCTAGAGCCAATGTTTTGCGCAAAACATGGGGCAGAGCATTCGAAAAAGGAACGAACTTGTAGGGGGTGGAAGCGCGGGAAGCCGCAATGCATCTGTGGGTAAATCTGTGGAGGAAAGCGGGAGAACGCTTTTTCCGCAATCAGGCTGCACCCCGCGCGGTCGTATCTTCCGAAATGTCACGCATCATCGAAATACACCCCATGCGATGGCAGCAAGAAGCGCAAAGACATCAACTCGGCAAGGTGCCGATTGCCTACGCCTCTTGAGAGAAAACATCAACTCTTGCGCACAACCACTTGAGATATCTACCTTTTCCTGAAACTCCCAATATCTGTATCTACCAAGCTGAGCGCGATAGACATTCGCGGCCCGAATTGGCAGTCTGAAATCTCGGGTTTGGTGCGAAGAAGGGAAAGTCCATGCATCCATTACTCTCTCAGGATCAGATCGATCAGTTCCAACGCGACGGTGTCACCATTGTGCGCGGGCTCTTTGCCGGCCAGGTGGAATTGCTGCGCGATGGTGTGGCGCGCAACATGCAAGCACCGGGGCCTTATGCGTCGGAAAACAAGAAGGCGGGCGAAACGGGCCGCTTTTTCGATGACTATTGCAACTGGCAGCGGATCGCGGAATTTGACGAAGCCATTCGGACAAGCCCGGCGGCGGAAGTGGCGGCCGATCTGATGCAATCACAATCAGTGCAGCTGTTTCATGATCATGTGCTGGTCAAGGAGCCGGGCACCTCGATGGCCACGCCATGGCATACCGATGGTCCCTATTACTTTGTCGAGGGCAAGCAGACCGTCAGCTTCTGGTCGCCGCTTGATCCGGTGAGAGAGGCCGCGCTGCGCTGTGTTGCGGGATCGCATAAATGGGAGAAGCCCGTGCTGCCGATGCGCTGGGTCAGCAACGATGCCTATGTCCCCAACATCGACGATTACATGCCGGTGCCCGACCCGGACGCCGAAGGCATGGAAGTTTTGGAATGGGAGATGGAACCGGGCGATGCGGTGGCGTTCAACTATGACATCCTGCACGGTGCACGCGGCAATACCAGCACCACACGGCGACGGGCGTTTTCGCTCAGGCTGGTGGGGGACGATGCGCGCTATGTCGAGCGCCCCGGCCCGACATCGCCACCCTTCCCCGACCATGGCATGCAAAGCGGAGAGCGGCTGCGCGAGGATTGGTTCCCGGTGATCTTGCAGCGCTGACGGTTCAGGGCTGCCGTTTGAGCAATTGAATGGCCGAGTAGGACGACACCACCTCGTCTTTCTGGTTGAGGATTTCATAGCTGATCGTGGTGCGGCCACGGTCGGCACGCGATTTCGACGGCTCGGAGGCGGTCACCCGGCCACGCACGCGCAGCGTGTCGCCGGGGCGCACGGGCAGTTTCCAGCGCAATTCATCCAGACCCGGCGAACCCATCGAAGCATCGGTCCAGATATTGGCGCTGAGGATCAAATCGAAGGCGACGATCAGGGTCTGGAACCCGCTGGCGATGATGCCGCCATAGATCGATGCCTTGGCAGCCTCGGGATCAATGTGAAACGGTTGCGGATCATAAGCGCGGGCAAATTCAACGACCTCCTGCTCGGTGAGCGTGCGGCTGTCGGTCTCGAAGGTGAAACCCACGGGCAAATCGTCAAAATACATCCAGCCTCTCCCTTTTTGGTGTGCCCACTATGGCCCGCGCGTCATCATGCTCAACCCCAAAAGCCATTTCGCCGTTGCGTCACCTTTGCGTGACGGATTAGAAATCCTAACCAGATCCACCGCTCCATCGCACGAGAGGCCGCATAATGCCCGTCATCACCGAAATCGAAGACCTCAAGCGCCTCTACCGCCGCCACACGCCGAAGATGTTTTACGACTATTGCGAAAGCGGCAGCTGGACCGAGCAGACGTTTCGCGAGAATTCGTCGGATTTCGACAAGCTTTATTTCCGCCAGCGTATCGCGGTGGACATGTCAGGGCGATCAACCGCAAGCCAGATGATCGGGCAGGATGTGGCCATGCCGGTGGCGCTGGCGCCGGTGGGTCTTACCGGCATGCAATGCGCCGATGGCGAGATCAAGGCGGCGCGCGCGGCAGAGCGGTTCGGTGTGCCCTATACGCTTTCGACCATGTCGATCAATTCGATCGAGGATGTGGCGGGCGCCACGACCAAGCCGTTCTGGTTTCAGCTTTACACCATGAAGGACGAGGATTTCGTGCGCCGTCTGATCGAGCGCGCCAAAGCGGCGAAATGTTCGGCGCTGGTGATTACCCTCGATCTGCAAATTCTGGGCCAACGCCACAAGGATCTGAAAAACGGGCTGTCCGCCCCACCCAAGCCGACCTTGGCCAATATCATCAACCTTGCGACCAAGTGGAGCTGGGGTATCGGAATGCTGGGCGCGCAGCGGCGCGAATTCGGCAATATCGTTGGCCATGTTCAGGGGATTTCGGATGCCGCCGATCTGGGGGCCTGGACGGCCGAGCAATTCGATCTGACGCTTGATTGGGGCAAGATCGCGAAGATCAAGGAAATGTGGGGCGGCAAAGTGATCCTGAAAGGGATCATTGACGCGGAAGATGCCAAAATGGCGCTGGCGGTGGGGGCGGATGCGATCATCGTCTCAAACCACGGCGGGCGGCAGTTGGATGGCGCGCTAAGCTCGATCCGCGCATTGCCTGCTATTCTGGAGGCCGTGGGCGATCAGGTCGAGGTGCATCTCGACAGCGGTATCCGCTCGGGGCAGGACGTTTTGAAAGCCATCGCCATGGGCGCCAAGGGCACCTATATCGGGCGCGCCTATATCTATGGATTGGGCGCGATGGGCGAAGAAGGTGTGATGAAGGCATTGGAGGTGATTCATCGTGAGATGGACATCTCGATGGCGCTCTGCGGGCGGCGCAGCATCGACGAGGTGGACCGCGATATCCTGCTGGTTCCCGAAGGGTTTGAGGGGCGCTGGCAGGCGTAGCGGCGCAGGCACCTCCAGAGGCGGGTAAAACCGCCCTCCACCCTCTTGCCAAACCGCTTGATTCCCGCTATGCGCCACGCTTCACGTGGGGCTACAGCCTTGGAGGAGCCCCGCACCAATCTAGGAGTATTTCAAATGGCTGGACAGATCCCAGATCTGAATGCCGAGGCCCGGACGGGGACAGGCAAGGGCGCCGCTCGTCAAGCACGTCGCAATGGCATGGTTCCCGGTGTGGTTTACGGTGGTGAGGCGGACCCGCTTCCTATCAATATCCCCTTCAACGTTCTTATCAAAAAGCTGAAGGCAGGCCGCTTCCTGTCGACGCTGTTCAACCTGAAGGTTGACGGTCAGGACGATGTGCGGGTCATCTGCCGGAGTGTGCAGCGCGATGTGGTGAAGGATCTGCCAACCCATATCGACCTTCTGCGTCTGAAACGCACCACGCGTCTGGACATCTTCATCCACGTTGAATTCATCAACGAAGAAGAAGCGCCCGGCATCAAGAAGGGCGGCGTTCTGACGATCGTGCGTCCGGAAGTCGAACTGAGTGTTATCGCGGGCGATATCCCCGAAAAGATCGTTGTCGATCTGGACGGTCTGGATGTCGGCGATATCGTTCACCTTTCGGATGTCAAATTGCCAGAGGGCGCACGCCCCACTGTCGACCGCGACATCGTGATCGCCAATATCTCGGCTCCGTCGGCGCTGAAAGCGTCTGATGACGACGAAGAAGAGGTCGCCGCAGACGAAGTGGCAACCGTAGGCGACGAAGAAGCCGAAGCCGAAAGCTAAATCCACGCTATACGCTGGAAGAACAAACGCAGCTCCGGGAACGGCGCTGCGTTTTTCGTTGCTGATGTGCCGTTTGATTGAACTCAGCGGTGCAAAGGGCTAGATCAGACGCAACAATTGCAAATGCGGGCGCTCTCATGCAACTCTTTGTCGGCCTTGGTAATCCCGGTGCGAAATACGCTGCAAACCGTCACAATATCGGTTTCATGGCGGTCGATCGGATTGCCGCGGATCACGACTTTGGCCCGTGGCGGTCGAAGTTTCAGGGCCAGATCGCCGAGGGGCGGCTGGGTCATGAAAAGGTGATACTGCTCAAGCCCGAAACTTTCATGAACCTGTCTGGCCAATCGGTCGGCGAAGCGTTGCGGTTTTACAAACTGACCCCCGCCGATGTCGTGGTGTTTCATGACGAGCTTGACCTTGCCCCCGGCAAGGTTCGCATGAAACAGGGCGGCGGCCATGCCGGGCATAACGGGTTGCGCTCATTGCATGGCCATATCGGCCCGGAATATGCACGTGTGCGGATGGGCATTGGCCATCCCGGCCACAAGGATCGGGTTTCGGCCTATGTGTTGCATGATTTCGCCAAGGCCGAGCAAGGCTGGCTTGACGATGTGTTGCGCGGCGTCTCAAAGGGCGCGCCCGATCTGGCAAAGGGTGACTCCGGGCGGTTCATGAATGCCGTGGCCTTGCAGGTGAACCCGCCGCGCCCGTCCGCTGGGACCAAAGCGAAACCCGAGGCGAAAACACCGGAAGCAGCATTGCCCGACAAGTCATCGCAAGGCGATCAGGCGAAAGGCGCAGGCGAGCAGACCGCGCCCGACAATCGCTCGGCCCTGCAAAAGCTCGCCGACCGGTTCCGCTAGGCGACCCGACGCGCGCAGACGGGCGTAAAGCCGCAGTTGCCAACCCTGCCTTGCCCGTGATTGACTGGTCCTTGGGTCAAAACGGGGAAAACCATGCGTAAATTCGGCAAGTTTCTGGGGCGGCTCTTGCTGCTTCTTATTGTTGTGGGCGTTGCCCTTGGGGTTTGGAAGCGTGAAGAGATCACGCGGGTCATGGCGGTGAACTCGCTCTTTGCGAAAGACAAGATCACCCGCAATTTCAGCCATATGGACGAAATGTTTCTGACCCTGCCGATGAGCAAGGGGCCGGGGCCCGAAAGCCCGCTGCCCAAGGGTGAAGACATGACGCTGCCTGTCGGGTTTGACGATTGGGTGCAAGAGCGTTCGGTCACTGCTCTGGTCGTGTTGAAGGATGGCGAGATCCGCCACGAAAGCTATTATCTCGGTACCTCGCCCGAAGATCTGAGAATTTCCTGGTCGGTGGCGAAATCATTTCTTTCGGCGCTTTTCGGGATCGTTCTGGAGGAAGGCGCGATTGCCTCGGTTGACGATCCGGTGACAAAATATGCCCCCAGCCTGGAGGGCAGTGCCTATGACGGGGCCAGCATCAAGAATGTGCTGCAAATGTCGAGCGGCGTGACCTTCAACGAGGACTATCTCGATTTCTGGAGCGACATCAACAAGATGGGCCGGGTGATTGCGCTTGGACAATCCATGGACGGGTTTACCGAGGGGCTGAGCGAGACCTACGCCGCACCGGGCGAAAAATGGCAATATGTCTCGATCGACACGCATGTAATCGGCATGGTGATACGGGGCGCAACCGGGCGCTCGATCCCTGATCTGATGCAGGAAAAGATTTTCGACAAGATGGGGTTTGAAGCCGATTCCAAATATATCTCGGATGGCTACGAGACCGCGTTCGTGCTGGGCGGGCTGAACCTGCGGACGCGCGATTATGCACGGTTTGGCCAGATGGTGATGCAAGACGGGGAATGGCAAGGGCAGCAGGTGGTGCCCACCCAATGGCTGCGCGATTCCACCGTGCCCTCGGCCAAGACGGAACCAGATGCACAGCAATATGGCTATCAATGGTGGATGGCGCCGGATGCGCCGGACGGGGAGTTTTTTGCGCGTGGAATTTATGGGCAATACATCTATTTTGATCGCACGCGCGGCGTGGTGATCGCGGCGAATGGCGCCGACAAGGGATTTCGCGAGCCCGGCGCCAATGACAGCAACATCGCGATGTTTCGCGCTCTGGCGGAGGGGTTGGAATGAAGGCGGAACCGGACAAGGCAATAAACGTGTTGGGCGGGGCGCTGGTGCCCTGCTCGCTCAACCCGTTGACCGGATATTTCCGCGATGGTCATTGCAACACTTGTGATGCGGATATGGGCAGCCACACGGTTTGCGCGGTGATGACGGCGGAATTTCTTGCGTTTTCAAAATACGTTGGCAATGATCTAAGCACACCGCGCCCCGAATTCGACTTTGCCGGGCTGAAACCGGGCGACCGCTGGTGCTTGTGTGCCGCGCGCTTCATGCAGGCGGCGGATGAGGGCTGTGGGCCCAAGGTCTACCTCGAAGCGACTCACGGGCGCGCTCTTGAGGTGGTGCCGATGGCGGTGCTGGAAGCGCATCGGTTTCAGCGCCGCTAAAGCGGTTCTACTTAAACCTGAGACGGGGTCAGGTATAAACGCCGCTGTAGTTTTCCCGACAGACAATGCCATAGGCTTTTGGTTTATGCGCGAAACGCGCGGAATAGACCTTTGGTTTATCGGTTTTCGCCATTCGTTTGTCCGGGTGGATTTAAACGATCTGCTTATAGAGATCCTCGAAAAAATGCCTTTCTTCCACTCCACAAGCCGCGGTCGAAAGAGATTGCGGCACACGAAACTGGATACGCCAAGAAAGGCACACACAATGAAAAACGTTCTCACAGCTACCGCCACTATCGCAGCTCTCTTCGCTGGTTCCGCAGCATTCGCCGAAGGCGGCTATGTCGATGAGCTTGGCTTCATCAATGCCCAAACCGATGTTTCAGCCGCCATCGCGGATTTGAACCATGAAAACGTCAACGCGCAAAAAGACTCGATCCAATACTCCGAGCGTGGCCAGGTAAAAGACGTTGCAGTAACGCTCTTCGTGGCCGACCAAGCACAAGCAAGAAGCGTAAACCAAGGCCGCTAAGCTTTGCACGCCCTTGCGCCGGGTCAGTTTCTCCGGCGCCTTGCCCGCCCTGCGTTTTGCCGGGCGGGCCAAATAATTCAATACGATAACCAAACTGTGACTCCCCGTCAAAGACTTCCGATCTAGCCAAACGCCCCTCAACGACATAAGTATGCCTCCCTTGAGGGCGCATGCTTGTTGGCCTGTTGCCCCAGTTTTGCAATTCTGGAGCAGCGGTGTGATCAACAAGTTGAACGCAACCCATCTTCGTATCGTTTTCATCATCCAAGCCGCATGTGTTGCGCTTTTTGTGGTCGGGAGCATCTACGAGATTTTCGGTGGGGTTCCCGATTGGCGAAACGATGGTATCGGCATACTGATCCGCGTCGGCGTCGCAATCGGGCTGGTGCTGGGTACGACCTTGGGGTGGAGCGCGTTGCGCAGCAGCATGATCAGGGCACACGAGACTGAACGCAAGCTCAAGGCCGCCTCGAATGCATTCATGGAAGTGATGGCCGAACATTTTGATCAGTGGCGTTTGACCCCGGCGGAACGTGATGTCGCGCTTTTCTCGCTCAAAGGGCTGACCGTCAACGAAATCGCCGAGCTGCGCGGCACCTCGTCGGGCACGATCAAGGCGCAAACCAATGCGATCTATCGCAAGGCCGGGGTGAGCGGACGGCCACAGCTTCTGAGCGTGTTCATCGACGATCTCATTCAAGACGAACTGCCCAAGCACACGCTGCGCGAAGTCCAGCCTGCAAAACTGGCGAGCGCGCCATCCGCGCGCGCGGGCTTTTGCTGAGCGTCGAACGGCCCGTCTGATCGGGTCAGTCGACCGCGCGGCCCTCGGTGTCGGACATGTCAAAGCCGAGATGCTTGGCGACGGTCTGAACATCCTTGTCGCCGCGCCCGCACATGTTCATCACGATGATATGGTCGCGCGGAAGATCGGGCGCGATTTTCATCACATGGGCCAATGCATGGCTCGGCTCAAGCGCCGGGATGATGCCCTCGGTTGAGCAGGAAAGCTGAAACGCCTCCAGCGCCTCCTTATCAGTAATGCTGACATATTCGGCGCGCCCGGTCTCGTGCAGCCAGGAATGCTCGGGGCCGATTCCGGGATAATCGAGCCCGGCAGAGATCGAGAATCCTTCGAGAATCTGACCGTCATCGTCCTGCAAGAGATAGGTGCGGTTGCCATGCAGAACGCCGGGGCGCCCGCCGGTAAGCGAGGCGCAATGCTGCATGTTATCGTCCACGCCCTTGCCGCCGGCCTCAACCCCGATGATGCGCACAGACGGATCATCGAGGAAGGGAAAGAACAGCCCCATTGCGTTTGATCCGCCGCCGATGGCCGCAATCACCGTGTCGGGCAGACGCCCCTCGCCCTCCTGCTCAGGCAGTTGCCAGCGCACTTCCTTGCCGATGATGCTCTGAAAATCGCGCACCATGGCAGGGTATGGATGCGGGCCTGCGACTGTGCCGATGCAATAGAACGTGTCGCGCACGTTGGTAACCCAATCACGCAGCGCGTCGTTCATCGCGTCTTTCAGCGTGCCACGCCCCGAGGTGACCGGGATCACCTCGGCGCCCAGAAGGCGCATGCGAAACACGTTGGGCGCCTGACGCTCGACATCGTGCTTGCCCATATAGACCACGCATTTCAGTCCGAACTTGGCACAGACCGTCGCGGTGGCGACCCCATGCTGTCCGGCGCCGGTTTCGGCGATGATGCGGGTCTTGCCCATGCGGCGCGCGAGAATGATCTGGCCCAACACATTGTTGATCTTGTGCGCGCCGGTGTGGTTCAGCTCATCCCGCTTGAGATAGATCTTGGCACCGCCGAGATGTTCGCTGAGGCGTTCGGCATGATAAAGCGGGCTGGGGCGACCGACATAGTGTTTCCACAGATAATCCATCTCAGCCCAGAATGTTGGGTCATCCTTGGCCTTGTCGTATTCCGCTTGCAGATCAAGGATCAGCGGCATCAGCGTCTCGGATACGAACCGCCCGCCGAACTTGCCGAACCGGCCCTTTTCATCGGGGCCATTCATGAAGGAATTGAATAGATCGTCGGCCATTGGGTGTTCTCCGCCTGTCAGTCCAGATTGCGTTTAAAGCCTATATGCGAGGCGGTAAAGCCGAGGCTTTCATAGAAGCGTTTGCTGTCCTTGCGCGTAGCGTTCATGGTCAGTTGGATCAACCGGCACCCGGCGGCGCGCGCACGCGTCTCGACATCGTCAAACATCTGCCGCCCGGCGCCCTGCCCACGCAAACCCGACGCCACACGCACCGATTCCACCTGGGCGCGGCGCGCGGCAGCCAGGCTGAGACCCGAGATAAAGGTCAGCTGATAGGTCGCGACGATTTCGCCGGTCGTCTCATCAAGGCCCACGATCACCCGGTTGCCTGCCTCGGCCTGCATGGCGTCAAAAGCGGCGTAATAGGTGGCAAGGGTTTCGCGTTCGCGCGCGGCGCCCAGCATGTCATCGGCCAACAATTCGACAACGGCGGGCACTTCCTCGCGCCGGGCTTCGCGGAATGTCAGGCGCATGTGGCCGCGGCAATAAAGGCTTCGATAAGTGCCGAATCCTTGCGCCCTGGCGCGCTTTCGACACCAGAGGACACATCCACCTGCCGCGCCCCGGTAAGGCGTATCGCCTCGGCGACATTCGCAGGCGTCAGCCCCCCGGCCAACATCCACGGGCACGACCAGCGCCGCCCGGCGATCAGGCGCCAATCAAAGCTAAGCCCGTTGCCACCGGGCAACGCCGCGCCTTTCGGCGGCTTGGCATCGACCAACAGTTGATCCGCCACCTGGCCATAGGTGTCGAGCGCGGCCAGATCATCTGTGTCCGCAACGCCCACCGCCTTCATCACCGGCAGTCCATAACGTGATCGGACCTCGACCACGCGCGCCGCACTTTCGCTTCCGTGGAGTTGCAGCATGTCGAGCGGCACATGGGCGACAATCTCGTCCAGCGCGGCGTTGTCGGCATTAACCGTCAGCGCCACCTTGGCCACGCCATCCGGCACCACCAACGCCAGTTCATACGCCTGTTCCAGGCTGACGTTGCGGGGCGATTTGGCAAAGAACACAAATCCGCAATAGGCCGCGCCTGCCCTGGCTGCGGCCTCGACATGCGCAGGTTCGCTCAGCCCGCAGATTTTTACCCGGTTGTTCATGGTGTCCAGATACGTGAACGGCGGCGGATTTGAAACCGCCGCCTGTTAATTCAAGGCTCAAATACGCGATTAACGCTGCGCGTGTCACAGGCGCGCCCGTCAGACTGGTTCAGCTGGCTTTGTCGAGAAGTGCGAGAACCTCATCTTCGGCCGCGGATTTGCCCGACCCTTTCAGGCGGCTGACTTCACGCTTCAACTGTTGCACTTCGCCCTGCTTGCGCGAAACTTCGGCGCGGTGCTTGTGCTCGCGCAGCCATTCCCAGACAAATCCGATGAACAACCCGGCAATGATTGCCGCAAAAATCACCAGGAAGAGCGGCAATTCGATCGACCAGGCCAACCCCAGAGGGGCAGCCAGATCATCGGGCAGAAGCCGCAATTCCACCGGCTGCCGATTGGCCGTCGCAACGGAAATCAGAACCACGGCGAGCGCGCCGAGGAAGCCATAGCGAATATAGTGCATTTCAGTCTTTCCCGTTCAGCCGATCGCGAAGCAGTTTTCCGGTCTTGAAGAACGGAACATGCTTTTCTTCGACCTGCACCGATTGCCCGGTGCGCGGATTACGCCCCACGCGCGCGTCGCGCTTCTTGACAGAGAACGCCCCGAAACCGCGCAGTTCAACCCGGTCCCCCTGAGCCATGGCGCCGGTAATCTCTTCGAAGATAGTATTCACGATCCTCTCGACGTCACGCTGGTAAAGATGCGGGTTTTCATCTGCAATCTTCTGGATCAATTCCGATCGGATCATCGAATCATTCTCCCCCATGTTTCGGTTTCCGCATTATTTTTCTGTTTCGACTATAGGAAAAATTCACCGAGCGAGAAACATCAAAGACGACGTGAGAGACGCCGAATTGCGTCGCCGCCCTCCGATTTGATAGGTTTTTCATCGGGTGACGTTACAATCGGCAGTAGAAATGTCGCTTTCGGAAATTTTACTGCATCGCAGCGAAAACATTGATTCGTCAAAAGGAATCGCACCCGCACCCGCGCGCAGCCCATTGGCAGGCCCGTTTGAGCATCACGCTTGCCGCTCCTGATACCCGTGGTTCATGCAGCTTGTGCGCGCATCTCTTGGCCGAGGCATGAGCGGGACCGCACCATCTGCGGGGCGGGGCTTTGCCGACATAGCACCCGAAAACGCAAAGGCCCCGCCGCATTCCTGCGGCGGGGCCTGAGCTGATTCACCAGAGGCGTGCTCAGTCGTCGTCGGACTTCAGAGCGGCGCCAAGGATGTCGCCCAGCGATGCACCCGAATCCGAGCTGCCATACTGCTGCACGGCTTCTTTTTCTTCGGCAATTTCGCGGGCCTTGATCGACAGACCAAGACGGCGCGTTTTGCTGTCCACGTTGGTGACGCGCACATCAACCTTGTCACCGACCGAGAAGCGCTCGGGGCGCTGTTCGGCACGGTCACGGCTGAGATCCGAGCGACGGATGAAGGATTTCATGCCTTCATATTCGCACTCGATGCCACCATCTTCGATCGCGGTCACAGTCACGGTGATGATCGAGCCACGTTTCACGCCGCCCACGGCTTCGGCAAACTTGTCGCCGCCCAGCGCCTTGATCGAGAGCGAGATACGCTCTTTCTCAACGTCGACTTCCGACACGACCGCCTGAACCACATCGTTCTTGTGGTAGTTCTGAATTGCATCTTCGCCACGCTCGTCCCAGCTGAGGTCGGAGAGGTGCACCATGCCGTCGATATCGCCTTCGAGGCCAATGAACAGACCGAATTCGGTGATGTTCTTGACTTCGCCTTCGACCTCGGTTCCCTCGGGATGGGTCTCGGCAAAGACTTCCCACGGGTTGCGCATGGTCTGTTTCAGACCAAGGGAAACGCGACGCTTGGCGCTGTCGATTTCCAGCACCATGACTTCGACTTCCTGACTGGTCGATACGATCTTGCCGGGATGCACGTTTTTCTTGGTCCACGACATTTCAGAGACGTGAACAAGACCTTCGACACCGGGCTCCAGCTCAACAAATGCGCCGTAATCGGTGATGTTGGTGACACGACCAGTGTGGACCGAGCTAAGCTGATACTTGGCACCAACCAGATCCCACGGATCTTCCTGAAGCTGTTTCATGCCCAGGCTGATGCGGTGGGTTTCCTTGTTGATCTTGATGACCTGCACCTTGACGGTTTCGCCAATCGACAGGATCTCGGACGGGTGGTTGACCCGGCGCCATGCCATATCGGTGACGTGCAGAAGACCATCAACACCGCCCAGATCAACAAACGCACCGTATTCGGTGATGTTCTTGACCACACCATCCACAGCCTGACCTTCGTGCAGGTTGCCAATGACTTCGGCGCGCTGTTCGGCGCGGCTTTCTTCGAGGATTGCGCGACGCGACACAACGATGTTGCCCCGGCGACGGTCCATTTTCAAAATCTGGAACGGCTGTTTCAGACCCATCAGCGGGCCAGCGTCACGCACGGGGCGCACGTCAACTTGCGAGCCGGGCAGGAACGCTACCGCACCGCCGAGATCGACAGTGAAGCCACCTTTGACGCGGCCAAAGATCGCGCCTTCGACGCGAGCATCGCCAGCGTATGCTTTTTCCAGACGGTCCCAGGCTTCTTCGCGGCGTGCCATCTCACGCGAGATAACAGCTTCGCCACGCGAGTTTTCTGCCGAACGCAGGAACACTTCAACTTCATCGCCAACGGCGATTTCAGCAGGTTCTCCGGGATTTGCGAATTCTTTAAGCTCGACGCGGCCTTCCATCTTGTAGCCGACGTCGATAATGGCTTGGCCCGCTTCAATCGCGATCACCTTGCCTTTGACAACAGAGCCCTCTTCGGGCGTGTCCATCTCGAAGCTTTCATTAAGGAGTGCTTCAAACTCTTCCATCGTATTTGCCATGTGGCGTTCAGTTCCTTTTCAAACATTTTATCGGGCCGTGCGGTTGTCTCCGCCGGTCTTGGGGTTTCATTGGTCAAACGAACACAAAATGCGCCGCAAAACAAAGAGGGCCGGATGGTCCCGACCCTGCCCCGTAATGCTGCTCATCTGGCGTTTTCGCCTTTGTCGACGCGCGTTCTATAGGCGGTTAGCACTTTGCACGCAAGGGCTGACATGAGAATCTCAGGCCTCTAAGCGATGAACCGCGTCAAGGATTGCCTGATGTGTCGGAAGATCGTATTTGACAGGTTTTCAAAGTCGTCTGCACGCACCATCAGGCAGAATGCGAAAGAACGTCTTTCCTCGCCCGAAACCTTGCGTCGAAAATGCCCATTTTCCCCGGAAAAACAGGCGCCCGGCACAGCCGGTTAGCGACCTTATGCGTTGCGATCAACTGCAACAATTGCGGCGATCCGCAATGGATATCCAATGTTGATGCGCAAATGGCTTGGAATCCGACAAGTGCAGGATATTGTCGGGTCCGGGAGGACTTCATATGACGATATACAAATCCACTTTTCCGGATGTGGCGCTAAGCGATAAATCAATCACCGAACGGGTGTTCGAAGGCGTCGACCCCGAGATGGTTATCCTGATTGACGGGCCAACCGGGCGCGAAGTGACCGGGGCGCAGTTCATCGGCGGGGTCAAAGCCTTGGCCGGAGGGCTAACCGCGCGGGGCTATGGTGCAGGCAAGGTTCTAGGCCTGATGGCGCCCAACATACCGGAGTATTGCATCGTGTTTCATGCCTCTGCCTGGGCCGGGGGCACGGTTACAACGATCAATCCGACCTATACCGCGCATGAGGTCAACCATCAGCTCAAAGACGCTGGGGCCGATGTTCTGGTCACCATCGCGATGTTTGCCGACGTCGCACGCGAGGCGATCAAGGGCACCGGCGTCAAGGAAATCATCATCATTGGCGATGCCCCCGAAGGGATGGTGCCGCTTTCGGCCTGCATGGGGGCACCGATCGAAAACCAGGTGCCGGTGGATATCAAAGAGCACGTAGTCGTTCTGCCCTATTCCTCGGGCACAACCGGCTTGCCCAAAGGGGTGATGCTGACCCATCAGAACCTGGTGGTGAATGTCGATCAGTCTCTGGTGCCGGCAGATGTGGGCGACAAGGAACTGACCGTCGCCTTCCTGCCGTTCTTCCATATCTACGGGCTGGAAGTCTTGATGAACATCTACCTGGCAGCGGGGGGTGGGCTTGTCACCATGCCGCGCTTTGATCTCGAGATGTATCTCAAGCTGATCAGCGAATACAAAACACCGCGACTCTGGATCGTGCCACCTGTTGCACTGGCGCTGGCCAAGCATCCGTTGGTCGATCAGTATGACCTCTCCTGCGTCGAGTTGATCAATTCCGCCGCCGCACCGCTGGGCGCGGATGTGGCCGAGGCGATGGGCAAACGGCTGAATTGTCTGGCGACCCAAGGGTATGGCATGACCGAGCTTTCGCCGGTTAGCCATGTCTCGCCGTTTGGCAAGGGCAAACCCGGCGCCTCGGGTGTCAACATATCCAACACCGAAAGCCGGATCGTTGACGCCGAGACGCTGAAAGATTTGCCGCTGGGCGAGGATGGCGAGCTTTGGGTGCGCGGGCCGCAGGTGATGAAAGGCTATCTCAACAATGACAAGGCCACCGCCGAGACCATAGCCGAGGGCGGCTGGCTGCGCACCGGCGATATCGGACATTTCGATGCTGATGGCTATCTCTACATTACCGACCGGCTGAAAGAATTGATCAAATACAAGGGCTTCCAGGTGGCACCCGCCGAGCTTGAGGCAGAGCTTTTGACCCATCCAGCGATTGCAGATGCCGCCGTGATCGGAATTCCCGACAGCACGGCGGGCGAATTGCCCAAGGCTTTCGTGGTTGCCGCGCCGGGTGCAGAAACACCGACGCTGGAAAGCGTGCAAGCCTATCTTGAAACGCGGCTGGCGCATTACAAACAGGTGCGCGTGCTGGAGGTGATCGACGAGATCCCGAAATCGGCCAGCGGCAAAATTCTGCGCCGGTTCCTGCGGGATCGCGCCAACACCTGAGCGAAGATCGCGCAGAAAACGGCCGGGGGGAAGGCGTTTGAAGACGCCTTCCCCAATTCGCGTAGCACGCAGGTGCGTTCAGCAGTGCGCGAACGGGCGAAATGACGGTGCGTTCTTCTTGGCAAGACGCGCCCGCCTCCCCTAGCGTCAAGAGCGAGGGAGGACTTCTGTAATGAACCTGATCACAAGCGCCTATCCGGACGTGGCGCTCCGCGAGATATCAATCACCAACCGCATTTTCGAAGGGCTGGGCGACGATCCGGCGCGGGTGATCCTGACGGATGGCCCAACCGGGCGCGAAATGACGGCTGAAAGCTTCAAGCTGGCGATCAAGTCGCTGGCCGGGGGGCTTAATGCGCGCGGCACGGGCAAGGGCGCCATGGTCGCCTTGATGGCACCGAACCTGCCGGAATATTGCGTGGTGTTTCATGGTGTGGCCTGGGCCGGTGGTAGCATGACCCTGATCAATCCGACCTATACCGCCCATGAAGTACAGCACCAGTTGGAGGATTCGGGCGCAACAATGCTGGTCACTATCCCACAGTTCCTCGACACGGCGCGCGCCGCCGCCGAAGGCACCGATGTGAGCGAGATCGTGGTTATCGGCGAGGCCGAGAGCGCAACCCCGCTGGCCGATCTGATGGGAACACCGCAGGAAGAACAAACGCCGGTGGATATCCGCAACCACGTTGTCGCGCTGCCCTATTCCTCGGGCACCACCGGACTGCCCAAAGGTGTGATGCTGACCCATTGGAATCTCAGCTCCAACGTCGACCAAACGCTGGCCTCGGCCGAGTTTCATCCGGGCGAAACCACCGTCGCCTTTCTGCCGTTCTTTCACATCTATGGGCTGGAATGCCTGATGAATATTGCACTCGCGGCGGGGGGCGCGCTTGTCACCATGCCGCGCTTTGATCTGGAAATGTTTCTCGATTTGTCATCACGCCACAAGGCGCGGCGGATGTATGTTGTGCCGCCGGTGATGATCGCGCTGGCCAAGCATCCGTTGGTCGATCAATACGATCTGAGCGCGCTGGAGCAGATCAATTCCGGGGCGGCTCCTTTGGGTGGCGATGTGACCGATCAGGTGGCGGCGCGGCTGAACTGCGTCACCACGCAGGGTTATGGCATGACCGAGCTTTCCCCGGTCAGCCATTCCTCGCCCAAGAGCGAGGCGCGCGCCGGATCCTCGGGCAAGACGGTGGCCAATACGCAATGCCGCGTGGTCGACCCGGTGAGCGGACAAGACGCGGCGCCGGGTGGCGAGGGTGAGCTTTGGGTGCGCGGCCCCCAGGTGATGAAAGGCTATTGGAAGAACCCAGAGGCGACCGCCGAGACGCTCGACGCTGAGGGCTGGCTGCACACCGGCGATATCGTGCGGTTTGATGCGGATGGCCACATGTATGTCACGGACCGCTTGAAAGAGCTGATCAAATACAAGGGCTTCCAGGTGGCACCGGCCGAATTGGAAGCCGCGTTGATCACCCATCCTGGGATCACCGATATCGGTGTGATCGGCGTGCCCGACGACGAGGCGGGCGAAATCCCTCTGGCATTTGTTGTCCCCGCGCCGGGGGCGGACATGCCAACACTCGAAATGCTGCAAGCCCATATCGAGGGCGAGTTGTCACACTATAAACAGGTGCGCGCGATCCGGGTGGTCGATGAAATCCCCAAGGCGGCCTCGGGCAAGATCCTGCGTCGGGTGCTGCGCGAAATGGTGGCGGCAAGTTAACCTCTGCACCCGTCCAACCGGCAGTTTTTCATCCGGCGTCTTGCAGTCTGGCTTTGATCAACGCAATGGCGCTTGCCACTGCTTGCTCCACGCTCATCTCGGAGGTGTCGATCACAACCGCATCCTCGGCAGGCTTCAGGGGCGCTGTGCTGCGCTCGCTGTCGCGCGCATCGCGCTCCTTCACATCGGCCAGAACCTGCGCCAGCGTCAGGTCTGCGCCCTTGGCCTGCATTTCGAGAAAGCGTCGCCGGGCGCGCACCTCGGCGTTGGCGGTGACAAAAAGCTTCACCTGCGCCTCGGGGCAGATCACCGTGCCGATATCGCGCCCGTCAAGCACCGCCCCCCCGGCCCGCGTCGCGAAGGCGCGTTGAAAATCAACCAGCGCCGCGCGCACCTCGGGGATCACAGCCACCCGGCTGGCCTCTTGCGCCACAGCCGCAGTGCGCAGGTCATCGCCCGCAATATCTTCGGCGCGCAAGCCTTCGGCCGCCGTTACCGGCTCAACCCCTGTCAGAACCTTGGCTGCAACGGCACGATACAAGAGCCCGGTATCAAGATGGCCGAACCCAAAATGCGCCGCCACCGCCTTGGACAGGGTGCCTTTGCCCGATGCCGCCGGCCCATCGATTGCAACTGTAAAACCCATCCCTGCGCTTCCTGCCTTGATTGCGGACCTCAGCCCCTAAGCGTGCTCAACCTGTTCTCGTGGCTCAACAATACGTCGAAACGCTTTAACAAGCCGCGCACAGGAAGAAAAGCTTTGGGCTAGCGGCGGTATCGCCGCCAGAGCCTTTGAGCGAGCGCCAGCAAAATCGCCACCGACACCACGCTAACCGAGGCCGATTTAATCAATGTCCAGCGATTGGCCTCGACTGCAAGCGCGGGATCGAACCCCACCAGAAAGCGCGCGACAGTGGCGTTTTCCAGATAATCCGCCACTGCTGAGACAAGCGCCAGCGCCACCATCGCCCAACGCAACACCCCCTCCCACAAGATCAGCGCGGACCAGATCAGCGACGCGGCCAGAAGTGCGGGAAAGAACGTATCGAGCCAATGCTGGGTGTCGAGATAGAACACCCGACCTTCCTCGGAGAGCGCGTTGTTGAACTCTTCTGCGGCTTCGACGGAATAGCCGAAGGGGCGCATATCAAACGGTTTCAATCCATCCGCCTCAAGCGTGATATGTGGCAGCGACCACAGCACTATCGTCAGATAGAGCGCGGCGGTTACGACCAGAAGGGCGATAAAAATCAAACGCATACCTCGTCTCCTCTGCTGTCAGCATTCAGCGAACGAGTGCGATCTGTCAAACCCCGTTATGCGGTCGAATGCCGCTTTGGTCGGCAAGCGGTGCTCAGCCACGCCTGATATCGGCGCCCAACCCGGCCATCAACGGCTCGAAAATCGGGAAAGAGGTGGCCACTGGCCCCCCATCGTCAAGCGCAACCGGCGCTTGCGCCGCCATGCCGAGACACAGGAAAGACATCGCGATACGATGATCGAGGAAGGTCTCGACCGTGGCACCACCTGACACCTGCCCGGCACCGCAACCCTTGACGACCCACCAATCTTCGCCCTCATCTACCTCTACCCCATTGGCGCGCAGGCCCTTGGCCATCGCATCGATCCGGTCACTCTCTTTCACGCGCAGTTCCTTGACGCCGCGCATCACCGTTTCACCCGACGCATTGGCCGCAACCACCGAGAGAATAGGGTATTCATCAATCATCGACGCGGCGCGTTCGGGTGGCACTTCGATACCTTTCATGTCGGGCGAGAACCGTGCATGCAGGTCGGCCACCGGCTCGCCCCCCTCCTCGCGCGGGTTCTCATAGCTCAGATCCGCGCCCATCTCGCGCAGCGTATCAAACAGGCCAGCGCGTGTCGGGTTCAGCCCGATTCCGGGCACCAATACATCAGAGCCGGGCACGATCAGAGCGGCGCAGACAGGAAAAGCCGCCGAAGAGGGATCGCGCGGCACGGCGATGACCTGCGGTTTGAGTTCCGGCTGCCCTGTCAGGGTGATGACATGGCCCTCATCGGTCTTGTCGAGCGATATCTCGGCGCCAAACCCGATCAGCATCCGCTCGGTATGATCGCGGGTTGCTTCTTTCTCGATCACCACGGTCTGGCCGGGCGCATTGAGACCCGCCAGAAGCACCGCCGATTTCACCTGCGCCGACGGCATCGGCACAATGTAGCGTGTTGGCACGGGCGCGCGTGCGCCAACGATGGTCATCGGCAAGCGACCGTTGCTGCGTCCGACAGCCCGCGCCCCAAAGAGCGCCAGCGGATCGGTCACCCGCGCCATGGGCCGGGAATTCAGGCTGGCATCGCCGGTAAAAGTCGCCGTGATGGGCGAGGTCGCCATCGCACCGATTATGAGCCGCACGCCGGTGCCGGAATTGCCGCAATCCACCACGTTGTCCGGCTCGGCAAATCCGCCCACACCGACACCCTGCACACGCCACGTGCCGTCGGCGTCGCGCACCACCTCGGCCCCGAAGGCGCGCATCGCTTGGGCCGTGGCCAGCACATCCTCGCCCTCAAGCAACCCGGTGATTACCGTCTCACCAACACAAAGCGCGCCCAGAATAAGGGCCCGATGCGAGATCGATTTGTCGCCCGGCACCTCGGCCACACCGCTCAGCGCGGCGCAGGGATGGGAGGCCATCGGGATCGGGATTTCATGTGCGGACATATCGGCGTCTTTCCTGGTTTTGCTTCCCGCCTGATACCGCAGGCCCCGGCAACCGTCCATCAGGCAAAGTGCTGATCTTTCGGCGGCCAGCGCCCAAATTGGGGGCCAGCCCCCAAACCCCCGGGATACTTCCGGCAAGATGAAGCCAGCACGCGGACAATCTGATCAGGCGCGAATCAGAACCATTGCCCGGGTTCCATCAGGCCGAGATCGAGCAACTGACGCGAATGCCATTCAAACGGCACGGAGTTGTGCCAGTGAAACGTGTCGATGTCGAAGGTTGAGCCGGGGTTGCGCTTGAGCGCCTTGGCGGTGCGGAATGAGACAATCGCCGCCGTGAGGTTATTGTGCCACGGGCAGGCGTAGGTGTTGTATTCCTCGTCCGAGAACCTGTGATCGTCGCGCAGCTTCAGCCCCGGCGCTGCCCGAAACAGCGCAATCCGGTCGATCTTGCGCCGTGGTGCGGGCACATGCTCCTCATAGCGCCAGCGCAATCCGCCAAAGAAATCGAGTTGCCGCTCCCTCGGGTGACCGTCTCTTGTCTCATCAGCGCGGGCGAGCGCGTAATAGCCCGATTTGTCCATGAATGCGCGATCAAGCGAGACCGCATCGGGATACTGGTCAAGATCGTCGGCATAGAGATCAACGACATAGGTCAGCATCGCATCACGCCGCTCTTCGGTGTGAAAAGCCAGCATTTCGCCCACCAGCCGGGTCTCGCAAAACGGATAGAACAGGTATTCGGCGTTATAACAGTAATAGAGCCACTGCCCCACGGCCGCATCGTTCACCGCATCGACCGCATGCTGCACCGCGCCTTCGCGCAGCGTGTCATAGTGCACCCGATGCACGCTCTTGTTCAGATCGCCCGCCAATCCCATCGTGTCAGGCATGAACGCCACCACCGCGCGAAAGCCCAACTGCTGATGATGGCGCAGCGTCGTGTCCAGTTCGACGTCATCCTCGGCAAAGATCAGCGCCACCGGCCCTTTGCCAAGGACCGCTTTGCCCTTGGCCAGAAAATCGTGGAGCCCGGAATACTGCATCAATGCCTCGTTCTGGTCATCAAAGCGTTTTGCCTCATTCGCGAAACGGAAATTCTGGTAAAACGATTTTGCCGCAGAATCGGTTAATTTGGAGCGCATTGCAAGCCACCCCGCGACCGAGTATTCAGCCGCCCTACTCCGCGACAGGTAAAAGAACCATGACCGACCCCAAGAAGCTCTTTATCAAGACCTATGGCTGTCAGATGAATGTCTATGACAGCGAACGCATGGCCGAGGCCATGGGCGGCGCGGGCTATACCGAGGTGAGCAGCCCCGAAGAAGCCGACATGATCCTGCTCAACACCTGCCACATCCGCGAAAAGGCCGCCGAAAAGGTCTATTCCGAACTGGGTCGGTTCAGAGGGCTGAAAGACGAAAAACCCGATCTCAAGATCGGCGTGGCGGGCTGTGTCGCGCAGGCCGAGGGCGAAGAGATCATGCGCCGCCAACCGCTTGTCGATCTGGTGGTGGGGCCGCAGGCCTATCATCGCCTGCCTGAAATGGCGGCCAGAACGCAGAGTGGCGAGAAGGTGCTCGACACCGATTTCCCGCAAGAAGACAAGTTCGAGCTGTTGAAATCACGCCCCAAGGCCAAACGCGGCCCAACCGCTTTCTTGACCGTTCAGGAGGGGTGCGACAAGTTCTGCGCCTTCTGCGTCGTGCCCTATACGCGTGGCGCCGAGGCAAGCCGCCCGGTTGATCGCATCCTGACCGAGGCGCGCGATCTGGTGACACGCGGCGTGCGCGAGATCACCCTTCTGGGGCAGAATGTGAACGCCTATCATGGACAGGGCAGCGACGGTGAGAAAACGCTGGCCGGTTTGATCTGGGAGTTGAACGATATCGACGGGCTGGAGCGTATCCGCTTCACCACCTCGCACCCCAATGACATGAGCGATGATCTGATCGAGGCCCACGGCACCTGTGCCAAGCTGATGCCCTATCTGCATCTGCCGGTGCAATCGGGCAGTGACCGGATCTTGAAGCGGATGAACCGCAGCCATGATCGCGACAGCTATCTGCGGCTGATCGAGCGCATCCGCGCGGCGCGGCCAGATATCCTGATTTCGGGCGACTTCATCGTCGGCTTCCCCGAAGAGAGCGACGCCGATTTCAACGACACCATGGAGCTGATCCGCGAGGTCGGCTATGGGCAGGCGTTTTCGTTCAAATATTCCCCCCGGCCCGGCACGCCGGCGGCCGAACGCGCGCTGGTTCCCACCGAAGTGGCGGATGAACGCCTTCGCGCGTTGCAAGCCCTGATCGCAGAACAACAACGCGCCCGTCAGGATGCCATGGTGGGACAAACGGTTGGCGTATTGTTTGAGAAGCCGGGGCGCCTTCCAGGGCAGATGATGGGCAAATCCGACCACCTGCACGCCGTTCATGTTGATGATTGCCCGGCCGTTGCGGGGGATCTGCGACAGGTGAGAATCATTGCCAGCGGCGCGAATTCACTGTCAGGCAGGCTGGTCTAGACTTCCTAAACCGGAAATTTTCGCGAATCTTGCAGGCATTCCAACCCCTCAGCCGCGCAACCCCGGTCAGAAAATGCCAGAAAATGACATTGATTCACTGCGCGCCACAATATCTGGTCAAAACGCCTTCACAACTGAAGCAAACTTGTTAAACTGTTGTTATCTAACGTCTGGGGCATGTGATGGGGGAAAATCCCGCGCATAGCCTTGTGGGGGAAACATTATCAAGGGACAGAAGCTGTGGCGAAATCAATTTCGAAAACAGTGAACGCGCTTATGAGTGGCATTGCTGCCGTCGCTCTGGGTGTCGTTGTGTCTGCGGGCGCCGTTCAGGCCCAGCAGCAACGTGTGATTACTGGTGAAGAGTACATTCCCACCATCTGGGTCGACCCCGATGGATGCGAACACTGGGTCATGGATGACGGGGCCGAAGGCTATATGTCGCCCCATACCAACCGGCAGGGCATTCCGGTCTGCCGACGGGGTAACGTCTGCGGCGTGTTGAACTCGGATCAGTATTTTGCAACCGACAGCGCGCGGATTTCCGGCCCGGGCCAAGCCCGGCTTCGTGAATTCTTTGCGCAGACCGGTGCGCAAGCGTATGTGATCGCAGGTCACACCGACAGTCGGGCGTCTGATGAATACAACATGCGGCTTTCGCTGCGACGCGCCAATTCTGTGGCCCGTGTCGCGCAAAGTACCGGTGCCCGGATTGTAGATGTGCGCGGTTACGGCGAGCGTGTGCCAGCGGCGCCCAACAATACCGGCGCAGGCATGGCAAAGAACCGCCGTGTCGAAATCATCTGCATTCGCTGAGCCGAAGGAGCAAGCAACATGAAAATTCTTAGCGCACTCACGGCCGCAGCGTTTGTCTTTACGGTGTCGGGCTGTGGCGAAGCCGCCATCGCGGCGTTCCATGGGCCTGTCGGGCCCGATAAAACCCGCGACCGGGGCACGGACGCCAAGCACCTCAGCCAGTTGAAGGCCGGAATCTGGGTCGATCCCAACGGTTGTGACCACTGGATCATCGACGACGGCGTCGAGGGCTATCTTTCGGCCCGGCTCGACAAATATGGCAAACCGGTCTGTTCGGGCGTCGCCCCGCCGACCATTGCGACTGGCCCGTTCAAGAGCGGCTCGAACATCCAGGATCCACTCTGATCCTTGGAAACATGCCTGAAATATCGCCGCGGGGTTTACGCCCCGCGGCTTTTTTGTGCCGAAATTCACGACGGTCGCAGCACTCGCCTTGCGCTGCGGTCTGCATCTTGTCAGCATCCAGAGAACATCTTGGGTTATCCAGCCAGAAGGAGAAATGATTGGACACCAACGTGATGCCCCCGCCGCCGTCCAGCTCTGATATGTTGAGCGAACATCTGGTCGAATTTCCCGACAACCGGCTGTTGATCGAGCTGTGCGGCGAATATGATCGCAATCTGGCCGATATCGAACAGAAACTGGCGGTGCAAATCTTGCGACGTGGCAATCAGCTTGTCGTGATTGGCGACGCGGACACGGCGGGCGAGGCTGTCGCGGTGTTGCACGCTCTTTATGAACGATTGGAATCCGGGCGCCATGTCGTCCCGGCGGATGTTGATCGCGAGTTGCGCATGGACACCGCTATCGAGGCTGATGACGCCGACCAAATGGAAATGTTTCGCGGTGGGCGTGTCGAGATTCGCACCCGCAAGAAGACGGTCGAGCCACGCACCGAAGCACAGAAAACCTATGTTCGGTCGCTGTTTACCAACGAATTGGGCTTCGGCATTGGCCCGGCGGGCACCGGCAAGACCTATCTTGCCGTCGCGGTGGGCGTGAATATGTTCATCGAAGGCCATGTCGACAAGATCATCCTGTCGCGCCCCGCCGTCGAGGCGGGCGAAAAGCTGGGCTATCTGCCGGGTGACATGAAGGACAAGGTAGACCCTTACATGCAGCCGCTTTACGACGCGCTGAATGATTTCCTTCCGGGCAAGCAGCTTGCCAAGCTGATCGAGGACAAGCGCATCGAGATCGCGCCGCTGGCCTTCATGCGCGGTCGCACGTTGAGCAATGCGTTTGTCGTGCTGGATGAAGCGCAGAACGCCACCACCATGCAGATGAAAATGTTTCTAACACGGCTTGGCGAAGGCTCGCGCATGGTGATCACCGGCGACCGCACCCAGATCGACCTGCCGCGCGGCGTGCCGTCGGGGCTGGCCGATGCCGAGCGGTTGCTCAAGACAATCCCGAACATCAGCTTCAACTATTTTACCTCGAAAGATGTCGTGCGTCACCCACTGGTGGCCGCCATCATCGAGGCCTATGAAGCCGCCGATCCGGCGAAATAGGCGAATGACAAGGCAGGGTGGGGTTTCACCCCATCCGCCTTTCGCGCATTCACCCCGCCCACATCCTGAGAAGATTGCTGCGCGATTTTGACAAGAGCTGTACCTGCGCGGCGTCACCCGCAGCGTCGGCGCGTGCGATGGCCTGCCACAGATCGAACAGGATCTCACGCTGACCGGCGTCGCGCACCAGGCTGGTGATCCAGCCCACAACAACCACACGCGCACCTCGCGTCACAGGTTCGACCCGGTGCAGCGTCGTTGAAGGATAAACCACCACTTCGCCCTGCTCCAGCTTGACCTGCCGTTCTTCCAACCGGTCAGAGATGGTCAACTCGCCGCCGTCATATCCCTCGGGCGGGCTTAGAAACATGGTGAAGGAGAGATCGGTGCGCGCGCCGCCCATGAGCGCATTATCAACATGATCGCCGTAATGCCCGCCGCCTTCGGTGCGCGAGACGATCATGCGGGCAAAGGCCTTGGGATAGGCAACGGCAGCAAAAACCGGGTGCGCCAACAGGCTTTGGCGTAGCTTTTCCAGAATTGCATCAGTCTCGCCCCCCGCAGCGGCCTGCAAATTTTCCTTTACCTGTCGCGCCGTATGCCCGGCGGTCTTGCGGCCATCCTCAAAGCGCAAGGCGCAGGCGGCCTCATGAAGAACCTTTGCCTCGACCCCGGTGAGAACATCGCTCAGAACAATCGGCATTACCTGTGCCCATCCATTTACTTGTTGCGCAGCGCGATGATCTCGATCCAGCCTGCTGCCACACTCAACTGCGACGGATCGGACGAGGCCGTTTCAGCGGTGAGCGAAGGATAGAGCGCTTCGGCGCCATCGATCTGTTCCAGCACATCTTTCCCGGCTTTGGCCAGCACGGCATCATCGCTTGTGGCCATGGCTTCGACGCGCTGGCGTGCGACTTCGAAAAATCCCCAGCTGTCGCGATATTCAATCGCCAGCTCAACAGCGCCCTCGTCAACTCCGCCGTCATATTCGGCCGCCGCCAAAGTCACGAGATCCTGCACCGACTTGATTTGCTCATAGGTGGGGGCCTTGGCGGCAGAGGCGGCGCGGCTCACCGCCGCAAGCAGGGTGTTGAGTGCGGCTTGCACGTCTTCGTCGGAGGCATTGGCAGCAACAGCTTTGGCGAAAGCCTCGGCTTCGGCCTCAAATCCCGCCGCGCCGTATTCCGCGAGGAACGGTTCGATATCCTCATAAAAGGCATGGTGCGATTCTTCCTGATGTTCGCGCGCCAGATCGCGCGCGCCCGACAGATAGAGAGTGGCAACGATGCGATAGGTACCCTCGAAATAGCCCAGCTTGGTTAGAAACGCCGACGGTCCTTCGCTCAGAACCACACCGGCTTCTCCGGCTTCTCCGGCCTCGCTTGACGAGGCAAAGGCTGGCGCGGCACTCAGAACCGGCAAAACGGCAGGCGCCGCAACAGTCGCCAAACCGGTGGCGGCAAGCACGGCCCATTTGCGCGGGCTGACGCGGCGGATCGGGGCTTTGGGAGTGTCGGACATCGGCGGATTCCTGTTTCTTACTATTTCTATCAGGTTAGCTTGCCTGTCGATAATCTGAACCCCTCTTTGTGTCAACGGGTCGCTAATGCGTTTCGAGACAAACCTGCCTCACGGGCCTGAAACACGGGTTTATTTTGAGACGCCCACGCCATGGAGGTATTGCGCCGCGTTTCCGCTTAACCCCTTCTCAGGTTCAAGTAGAAACCCTTTGGACGGCCGCGGCAAGCCTTGCTCACGGGCGCGAACGAGATAAAAGGACGCATGGGCATAGATATTCTCATCGAAGATCCCCGCTGGCGCGCGGCTGGTCTGGAGCCGCTGGCAGAGAGGGCGGCAAAGGCCACGCTAGACCACCTCGGGATCGACATCGAAGCGGCCGAGATCAGCCTGCTGGCCTGTGACGACGCCCGCATCGCCGTGCTCAACACCGATTTTCGCGCCAAGCCGCAACCGACCAACGTGCTCAGCTGGCCCTCCGAGGAGCGCAGCGCCGCAAAGCCCGGCGCGCACCCCACGCCGCCGCGCGACATGGAATTGGGCGATATCGCCATCAGCTATGACACCTGTGCGCGCGAGGCGCATGAAATGGGACTTGTCTTCAGCGATCACATCACCCATCTGACCATTCACGGCATTCTGCACCTTCTGGGCTATGATCACATTAGTGACCTTGATGCCACTCTGATGGAAGGGCTGGAGACAGCTATACTTGGCAAACTGGGTATTGCTGACCCATATAGGGATGACGAAGCGGGATGATTCCGCAGGAAAGGACTAATGGGCGACACTATCGACGGGTCATCTGACGCAGCGCAAAGCGCGCAGGACACCCTCCAGAGCCAAGACGACAGTATTGAGGACAACTCGCCGCGTGGCGGCTTCTTTCGCCGCATCATCGGAGCGTTGAGTCCTTCTGACGCAGAAGGAGATTCCGAGTTTACGGACTCCGAAACCCGAAACTCTAGCAGCCAGAACATGTTCAAACCGGGAATGCTCAATCTACGCCGTCTCGCGGTCGAAGATGTGATGGTGCCCAAGGCCGATATCGTCTCGGTTCCCGCAACCATCACCAAGGACGAGTTGGTGCAGGTGTTTCGTGACAGCGGCCTGTCGCGCTTGCCTGTCTATCAAGACACGCTCGACACTCCTATTGGCATGGTGCACCTCAAGGATCTGGCGCTCAAACATGGCTTCAACGGCGCCACCAAAAACCGGTTTGATCTCAAGGTAATGCTGCGCCCGCTGTTGTTCGTGCCGCCATCGATGCCGATCGGCGTGCTCTTGGCCAAGATGCAGAGCGAACGGCGCCACCTTGCGCTAGTGGTTGATGAATATGGTGGCACCGATGGCCTGGTCTCGATCGAGGATCTGATCGAACAGGTGATCGGCGAAATCGAGGACGAGCACGACCAGGAAGAAGACAGCCTCTATTCGCGCACCAAAGACGGGGCATGGCTGGCGCAGGCGAAAACGCCGCTCGACGAATTCGAAGCCGAAATCGGCCGCTCGCTCACCCATCACGACGATGTCGACGAAGAGGAAATCGACACGTTGGGCGGATTGGTCTTCATGTTGTCCGGTCGTGTGCCGGTGCGCGGCGAGGTGATCAAGCATCCCGACGGCACCGAATTCGAAGTCATCGATGCCGACCCGCGCCGGATCAAGCGGCTTCGCGTGCGTCTGCCCGAACATACTGATGGCTGACCTCGGTCGCCCTGGCACCGAGCGCGACACTCTGGTTTCGCGCTTTGAGAGACGGGCAAGACGCAGCTTTCTGCGCACCCTCATGCTGATGGCCGCGCTCTGTGGCGCCATCGCGGCATTGGCCCACGCCCCCTTCTATCTCTGGCCGTTGGGGCCGCTGGGGCTGGCCGGGCTGTTCGCCCTCTTCCAGATCAGTGGCTCGGGAAGACGCGCCTTCTTGCTCGGCTGGGCCGGGGGGGCGGGCTATTTCGCGATGGCTCTGTTCTGGATTGTCGAACCGTTCATGGTCGACATCGCGCGTCATGGCTGGATGGCGCCCTTTGCGCTGATCTTTCTGTCGGCGGGCCTTGCGCTGTTCTGGGGCGGGGCCTCAACGCTGGCGCACTGGTCGGGCGGGCGTCGCCCGCTGATCTGGATCGCGGCCTTTACTGGCACCGAGATGCTGCGCAGCTATCTGCTGACCGGCTTTCCCTGGGCATTGATCGGCTATGTCTGGGCGCCCAGCCCGGCCGCACAACATGCCGCTTTCATCGGCCCGCACGGATTGACGATGATGGCGCTGATTGCGGCTGTGTCGCTTTGGCAGATCGCCGCCCATTGGTTCGTTGCGCTGCCCACGATCCTCGGGGGCGTGGTATTGATCGGCCTTGGCATCATGCTCGGCAAGCCGGTGGCGCCACCGCCGGATGCGCCGGTGATCCGCATGATTCAACCCAACGCACCGCAGCACGAGAAATGGGATCCCGATCATGTGCTGGCCTTCTTCGAGCGTCAGCTGGCCTTTACCGCCGAACCGCCCGAAAGCACCCGCGCGCCCGATCTGGTGGTCTGGCCCGAGACGGCAATCCCCTGGCTGTTGGGCAATGCCGACGAGCCGCTCAGCATGATCACAGCGGCGGCGGGCGGCACGCCGGTGGCGCTCGGCCTCAGAAGCGTCGATGACGGGCGGCTTTACAACTCTCTGGTGCTCCTCGACCAGACCGGCACAGTGAGCGCACGCTATGACAAGCATCACCTGGTGCCGTTTGGCGAATACATCCCGCTGGGCGATCTGGCGGCGCGCTTTGGCATTCACGGGCTGGCGGCGGGCGAAGGCGATGGTTATTCCGCAGGCCCCGGTGCGCGACTGATTGATCTGCCCGGCATCGGCCCCGCCCTCCCCCTGATCTGTTACGAGGCGATCTTCCCGCAGGATGTGCGCGCCGCCCCCGCGCGCCCGCGCCTGTTGTTGCAAATCACCAATGACGCCTGGTTTGGCAGATTCTCGGGACCGTTCCAGCATCTGCAACAGGCCAGAATGCGCGCCATCGAACAGGGCCTGCCGATGCTGCGCGTCGCCAACACCGGCGTGTCGGCGATGATCGGCCCGAAAGGCGAAATCCTGCGCCGCATTCCTCTGGGCGAGGCAGGGTTCGCCGATGCCCCGCTGCCCGCCGCGCGCGCAGCAACACCCTATGCACGCACTGGCGACTGGCCGATGCTGGCGCTCTTGCTGATCATACTGATCCCCGGCTGCCTGCGCCGCCTGTTGCGCCTGTAACCCAATCGCAAATGCCGCACCGCTTTGCCATTGACCCCAAGCGATGCGTTGCGTAACCAAGTCCGAATTCCCACCACAACGGCTTCCTGACGTGGCGAGGGACATACCCAATGGAGCACTTTCATGACCCGCAATAACTATGTTTTCACCTCGGAATCCGTTTCCGAAGGTCACCCGGATAAGGTCTGCGACCGGATTTCGGACGCCGTTCTCGATGCCTTCCTCGCCGAAGACCCCCACGCCCGCGTCGCCTGTGAAACCATGGCCACCACTGACCGGGTGGTAATCGCCGGCGAAGTGCGCGGCCCCGCCGATGTGATTGCCCGTGTCGAAGACATCGCGCGCGAATGCGTGAAAGATATCGGATACGAACAGCAGGGCTTTCATTGGGCCAACATGAAAGTCGATAACTACCTGCACGCCCAATCCGCCGATATCGCCCAGGGTGTCGACGCCGCGGGCGACAAGGATGAAGGCGCGGGCGATCAGGGCATAATGTTCGGCTATGCCTGTTCCGAAACCGACGCGCTTATGCCTGCACCGATTCAACACGCCCACGCAATCCTGCGTCGTCTGGCCGAAGTGCGCAAATCCGGCGCCGAACCCAAGTTGGGACCGGACGCCAAAAGCCAGCTTTCATTGCGCTATGTTGACGGCAAGCCGGTCGCCGTAAGCTCGATCGTGCTCTCGACCCAGCACACTGATCCTGACCTGAGTTCGGCCGACGTGCGTGCCATCGTCGAACCCTACATTCGCGAAATCCTGCCCGAGGAATGGATCACCAAGGCCACCGAATGGCACGTGAACCCCACCGGCAAATTCGTCATCGGTGGCCCCGATGGTGATGCCGGCCTGACCGGTCGCAAGATCATCGTCGACACCTATGGCGGCGCGGCCCCACATGGCGGCGGCGCTTTTTCCGGCAAGGATCCGACCAAGGTCGACCGTTCCGCCGCCTATGCCGCGCGCTATCTGGCCAAGAATATCGTCGCCGCAGGCATGGCGACGCGCTGCACGCTTCAACTTTCCTATGCCATCGGCGTTGCCGAGCCGCAGTCTGTCTTTGTTGACACCCACGGCACCGGTCAGGCGAGCGATGCCGAGATCGAAACCGCCCTGCGCGACGTGATGGATCTTACTCCGCGCGGCATCCGCACGCATCTCGGCCTGAACAAACCGATTTATCAGCGCACCGCCGCCTATGGCCATTTCGGCCGCCAGCCCGACGAGCAAGGCGGCTTCAGCTGGGAGAAAACCGATCTGGTCGAGGCATTGAAAAAGGCGGTTTGATGCGCCGTTATCGCCTTCGAGAGAGAAAAAGACTTGCCCGCCAGGCACCACCCTGCAACCTCGCAGAGGCGGTGCCCGGCGGGCTTTTTCGTCTGACGCGCCGATCCTCTATCACGAAAGCCTCTGCGAATGATCGTTTTACACCACCTCAACCGCTCACGTTCATTCCGCATCCTTTGGCTCTTGGAGGAACTCGGGCTCGACTATGACCTCTGCCGCTATCGGCGCGACGAAAAGACCAACCTCGCCCCGCCCGAACTGCGCGCACTGCATCCGCTGGGCAAGTCACCGATGCTCGAACTCGACGGGCGGCTGATTACTGAATCCGGCGCGATTGTCGAACTGCTCTGCACCCGCTTCGCGCCCGAGATGATCCCCGAGACCGGAACCAACGCGCATACCGCCCATGTTGAGGCGATGCATTTTGCCGAAGGCTCGGCCATGACACCGATCCTGCTCAATCTCTACGTCGCGCAACTGGGGGCGGCGGGCGCCCCTCTACACCCGCGCATTCAATCCGAGTTGACCAGACATTTCGCCTATATGGAAAGCCAACTGCGCCCCTCGGGCCATTTCGTGCTCGACACGCTCAGCGCCGCAGACATCATGCTCAGCTTCCCGGCCCAGATCGCCCTGCGCCTTGGGCGGGGCGACGAATTTCCCGCTCTTGCGGGTTTTGTTGCCAAGATGGCATCCCGTCCCGCCTTCCTTGCCGCAAAACACAAGGCCGGGGCTGACATCTGAGCCGCAGTCCCGGAGCCGACGTAACAATACCCCTTGCCCGCCGCGCCAATCCCTGCACTCTTGGCATGAGGAAAAGAAAGGGAAAAACTCATGCTGATCGACGTCGGATTACCACTTTCGCTTGCCATCATCATGTTTTCTCTTGGCCTCGGTCTGACCTTCGCGGATTTCGCCCGTGTGCTGGCCATGCCGCGCGCGGTGCTGACCGGAATGGTGATGCAAATGGCCGCGGTGCCACTGGTTGCCTTTATTTTGCTGACACTCTTCGAACGACCCCCGGCCATAGCCTTTGGCGTCATGCTGCTTTCATTCTGCCCGGGGGGTATTTCGTCAAGCATCCTGACCAGGCTGGGGGGCGGTAACGTGGCGCTTTCGGTCACGCTCACAGGTGTGGTGAGCCTGCTTTCGGCGCTCACTGTGCCGCTACTCACGGCGCTTGCGGCGGCGCGATTTTTAGGCACAGAGGCGCCCGCGATCAATGTCACAGGCATTGCCATGGTGATGTTTGCAATCACGGCAGTCCCGGTGATGATCGGCCTCCTGTTTCGCTTTGTCATGCCCGATATTTCGGACCGTATCGAAGACAAGGTGTTCGGCCTGGCCACGGTGTTGTTCATTCTGGTCGTTCTCAGCGCGTTGCTGAGCAACTGGGGTCTTTTCCTTGAAAACGTCACGACATTGGGGCCGCTCTTGATGGCGCTCAATGCACTGCTGCTGGCGCTGGGGGTTCTGGTGGCGCGGCTGTTGAACCTGTCGGGCGGCGATGCGCTCTGCATTTCGGTCGAAATGGGGGTGCAGAACGCGGCGCTCGGCATCACGGTGGCCGGACTGATTGCGCATAGCACCGGCATCTCGGAATTTGCCGTACCCGCGGCGCTCTATGGTATCACCATGTATATCGTCACCCTGCCCGCAATCTGGCTGATGCGCCGGATTTTCGCCACTGCCTAACCCGAAGGTTTCACATGCTGTTTTACGACTGTTCCACCGCCCCAAGCCCACGCCGCGCGCGCATGTTCATCGCCGAAAAGGGGCTTGAGGTCGAAACCCGCGAAGTCAGTATCGCCAAGAGCGAACAGCTCTCGGCCGACTTCCTCAAAGTTAATCCGCGCGCCACCGTGCCGGTATTGATCACTGATGAAGGCGCCACCCTGACCGAGAATATCGCCATCGCCACCTACCTCGAAGCGACACACCCCGAGCCCGCGCTGATGGGGCAGACCCCCGTCGAGAAGGCCGAAGTGATGATGTGGAACGCGATTGCCGAGGCACAGGGCGGCATGCCCGTGGCCGAAGTCTTGCGCAATTCGCACCCGGCAATGAAGGGCCGCGCCCTGCCCGGGCCGCTCAACCTCGACCAGATCCCGAAATTGGTCGCGCGCGGACAACAACGCGTCGATGCCTTCTTTGCGCTGCTGGAAGACCGCCTGTCACAAAGCCCCTGGCTGGCTGGCGAAACCTTCTCGCTGGCCGATATCACGGCATTTGTTTTCGTCGATTTCGCCCGCGTGATCAAAGCCCGCATCCCCGAAGGCAACACCGCCACAAAAGCCTGGTATGACAGCATCCGCGCACGCCCCAGCGCGGCCCTATGAGGCGAGTTGCGCGCGTCACGCCACCGCGCTAAACCTCGGCGCCATGACAGATCGAAAACACCCCTCGGGCGCCCCGTGGCGCAACTTTTATGGCCGTTTCAAGGGCAAGACCCTGCGCGACACGCAGAAAACCTGGCTTGATGAAGATCTCGACACGCTGTCTCCCGGCCCGGTAAGCTGGGAGGACAACCCGGCGCGCCAACCGCTTGATCTTGCCACGCTGTTTGGCGACCGTGATGTCTGGCTCGAAATCGGCTTTGGCGGCGGCGAGCATATGGTGCATCAGGCGGCGCACAACCCGGATATCGGCTTCATCGGTTGCGAACCCTATATCAACGGCGTCGCCATGCTGCTGGGCAAGATCCGCAACTCAAAGTGTGACAATATCCGCATCCACCCCGGTGATGCGCGCGATATGTTCGACGTGCTGCCCGAGGCGTCGATCGCGCGTGCCTTCCTGCTCTATCCTGATCCCTGGCCCAAGAAACGTCACCACCGCCGCCGTTTTGTCACCCCCAACCATCTCGCCCCTCTGGCGCGTGTGCTCAAGCCCGGCGCTATCTTTCGCGTCGCCACAGACATACCTGATTACGTGCGCCAGACGCTTGAGCAGGTGCCGCGCCACGGCTTTGAATGGCTGGCTGAACGCCCCGCGGATTGGCGCGCGCCTTGGGATGATTGGCTCTCGACGCGCTACGAACAAAAGGCTCTGCGCGAAGATCGCACACCGCACTACCTGACCTTCCGCAAGACCTGAGACATCAAGCGCTGGTCGTGACCCCGCGCTTTCATCTTTCTAAGAATACTCAAACTCCAAAACAGCAAAGCTGCCCTGAGCGCGCGTTGCCTGCCTAGTCGCCCTTCTTCTTGTCCGTCACCCGCGTGCTGCCCAAGCCCCCGGCAGAAGCGAAACCATCCTTGACAGGCTTGGTTGGCGAACTTGTTGTCTTGGTCGACTTTTTGGTCGACTTGGACTCAGCAACGGCCGCGCTAACGGACAATGAGAGAGCCAAACCGGCGACAATTGCAATGCTCTTGAACGTACGAAAATTCATAATGAAACCTCGTTTTCTGGATCAAAAAAAGCCAATAACAGCAAAAAATATTGCGCTGCCGACCCATTGATAACGATTATTCAGTGTTTTCGCAAATCACACCGCTTGCCTCACATACACTCCGGCTGCGGCATGCCCAGAACGTGATAACCGCCATCGACCCGCACGATCTCGCCCGTGGTGCAGGCACCGGCCTCCGAGGCGAGGTAAACCGCTGTGCCACCCACCGCTTCCAGCGTCGCATTGGCGCGCAACGGCGCGTTCTGGTCGGTGTGCTTGAACGTCTTGCGCGCGCCGCCAATCGCGGCCCCTGCCAGCGTTTTCATCGGGCCGGGCGAAATCGCGTTCACCCGGATGCCCTGTGGCCCCAGATCGTTGGCGAGATAGCGCACTGTGGACTCAAGCGCCGCCTTGGCGACGCCCATCACGTTGTAATTCGGCACAACCCGGTTCGATCCCTGATAGGTCAAAGTCAGAACCGTACCGCCCTCATGCATCATCGGTTCGGCGCGGCGCGCCACTTCGATCAGCGAATAGCACGAGATATCGAGCGAATTCTTGAAATTCTCACGGCTGGTGTTGAGAAAGCGCCCGGTGAGTTCATCCTTGTTGGAAAACGCAATAGCATGGACCAGAAAATCGAGCCGGTCCCAACGCGCGCCCAATTCACTGAACGCGCGATCAAGCGAGGCGTCATCGGTCACATCCACATCGACCATGAAATCCGAACCAACCGATTGCGCCAGCGGCAACAACCGTTTGCCAAAGGCTTCTCCCTGATAGGTGAATGCCAACACGGCCCCCGCCTCGGCCATCGCCTTGGCGATCCCCCAAGCGATTGAGCGTTCATTGGCGACCCCCATGATCAGCCCGCGTTTGCCCTTCATTTGGTCGCCCATATCAGCCCTACTCGTTATACTTGGAAAGGATCATAGACCCGTTTGTGCCGCCAAAGCCAAAGGAATTGGTCATTACTGAATCGAGCCCAGCACCTTCGACAAGCTTGGTTGCCACCTCTCCCGGCTTGATCGCGGGATCGAGCGTTTCGACATTAATCGACGGAATGATGAAATCGCCCTCCAGTGCCAGCAAGCAGAAGATCGTCTCAAGCGCGCCCGCCGCGCCCTGCGCGTGGCCGGTCATCGACTTGGTCGAACTGATCGGCGGCACATGGCCTTCCCCGAACACCCGGCGCACCGCCTCGACCTCGCCAACATCGCCGACCGGGGTCGAAGTGCCGTGCGCGTTGATATAGCTCACGGCGCGCCCTTCCGGCAGGGTCTGAAGCGCCAGCCGCATGGCCCGCTCACCGCCTTCGCCCGACGGGGCGACCATATCGTGACCATCCGACGTGGCGGCAAAACCTGTCACCTCGGCATAGATTTTCGCACCGCGTGCGCGCGCATGTTCCAGCTCTTCCAGCACGACAATACCGCCGCCCCCCGAAATCACGAACCCGTCGCGATCGGCATCAAAGGCGCGCGAGGCCTTCTCGGGCGTGTCGTTGAATTTCGAAGACATCGCACCCATCGCGTCAAACAGGCACGACAGCGTCCAGTCAAGCTCTTCTCCGCCCCCGGCAAACATCACGTCTTGCTTGCCCATCATGATCTGCTCAGCCGCATTGCCGATGCAATGCAGAGATGTCGAACAGGCCGAGGTGATCGAATAGTTGATGCCCTTGATCTTATAGGCCGTCGCCAGATTGGCCGAGATCGTAGACGACATGCACTTGGGCACTGCAAAAGGCCCAATCCGCTTGGTCGCGCCGGTTTTCAGAACCGTTTGATGTGCGACCAGCAGCGCGCTGGTCGAGGGACCGCCCGAACCTGCCACAAGCCCGGTGCGCGGATCAGAGATATCGCTTTCTTCCAGACCAGCATCGGCAATCGCCTGACCCATGGCAATATGGGCATAGGCCGCCCCAGGCCCCATGAAGCGCAGGCTGCGTTTGTCCACATGAGCCGCAATGTCAATGTCGATGGTCCCTGCAATCTGCGAACGAAAGCCATGCTCGACCATCGCCTCGTTGGCCGAGACCCCGGAACGACCCGCCTTCAGCGACGCCGCGACTTCTTCGGCATTTGTCCCGATGGACGACACGATTCCCAAACCGGTAACGACAACGCGGCGCATGGGCATACTCCCTTCTTATTTCAATTCCCGTGATAGAGAGCCACGCAGTTTGGCGCAACCAGATTGCAATCAGCGATCCTGCCGCCCGAAGTCGTCCATGCCCGGACAAGCGCAATTCACGACGCCGCTCATCCGTCGCCTTTGACACGGCACGCGCGTCATGGACTGAACATTTTGCAACGAAATCAGTCCCCGATACCGGCGAGTCACCCCAATTCTGAGGCTTAGCACGCAATCAGAATGGCGAATATTGACGGCCGTCATTTCCCACCAGAGGCACCATCCTTAGGGTCCCCAAGAAATTTGTCGCAGGTGCCCCCTTGCGCGGTGATCATATCTGGTCACCGCAATCGGATGCTGTGCGGCACGCATTAATTGAGGGTATCTGATGACTGACGTTGCGCGCGACAAAAAGCGGTTCGGCAATCTTGCGACCATTCTGCTGAACAAGAAATACTGGGGCGTCCATTTCGCAGCCGTCGTTATTATCTGCCTTAGTGGTTTGGTTTACATGGGCGACGCGACCTATGACAGCGCCCCACCGCTTGGTGATTTTGTGACTGAGGATGGAACCACCGTATTCTCACGCGAACAGATCATGGCGGGTCAGGAAGTTTTCCACCTGCGCGGCCTGATGAGCTATGGTTCCTTCTGGGGTGACGGGGCCGAGCGCGGACCCGATTTCACCGCCGATGCCCTGCACTATACGTACACCGGCATGGTGGCACATTACGTCGGCGCGACAGAGGACGGAACTGCCCCTGATCCGATAGCGCATGACGCCGCCGCCGCCCGCACACGGCGCGAACTCAAGACCAACACCTGGGACGAAGCGGCAGGCACCGTAACACTGACCGAGGGCCAAGTCGCCGGGTTTGAGACCGTCGCCACGCATTTCAGCCGGATGTTCACCGATCCTGACTATCCTGAACTGTTTCAGACCGGATACCTGACCGACCCGACACAGCTGCGCGATCTGTCGGCCTATTTCTTCTGGGGCGGCTGGGTTGCCGCGGCCCATCGGCCAGGCGAAACCTATAGCTATACCCACAACTGGCCCTACGACCCCGAAGTTGGCAACTCGCCGACACCTGCCGTTGTCTTCTGGAGCATCCTGTCAGTCTTGGCACTGTTCCTCGGCATCGGTCTCGTGCTCTATATTTATGGCCAGATGAAATCACTGCAATACGACCCGTTTACCGGCAGTCAGGATAGGTCGCTGACCACCTACGATCTCGAAAATGGCAATGTCCGCAAGACCCAGCGCGCCACCTATAAATTCTTTGCCCTCGCAATGCTGGCATTTGGGCTGCAGGTTACGGTTGGCATTTTGGCGGCATCGGATTTCGTGCGCCCCGGCGGGATATTTCTGGGGGATATCATCCCGTTCACCGTCTTGCGCAGCTATCATACGCTGTTGCAGATCTATTGGTTCTTCATGTGCTGGGTCGGTTATACGATCTTCTTTTTGCCGCGTCTTGGCCCCGTGCCGCGCGGTCAGGGCGTCCTGATCGAGCTGCTGTTTGCCTGCTGCTTCATCGTCGGCGCCGGGTCCGTCATCGGCATCTATGCCGGGCAGACCGGAATTCTGACAGGCAAAGCCGCCTATTGGTTCGGCAGCCAAGGCTGGGAATTCCTGGAAATGGGCCGGGCCTTCCAAATACTGCTGCTGGCAGCCTTCTCGTTGTGGATCGTGATCATCTATCGCGGCATCAAGCCATGGCTCACGCTTGAAAACCTTTGGTCGGTGCCCGCCTGGCTTCTCTATGGCAGCAGCGTGATGGTTTTCTTCCTGTTCTTCGGCCTGATGGTCACGCCCGAATCCAACTTTGCCATCTCTGATTTCTGGCGCTGGATGGTGGTGCATATGTGGGTCGAAGTAACCTTTGAGGTCTTCACCACTGTGATCGTCGCCTACATGCTGGTGCAGATGGGTCTGATCACCCGGATCATGGCCGAACGCGTGATCTTCCTCGCGGTCATGCTGTTTTTGCTCACCGCCACCGTTGGCATCGCGCATAACTTCTACTGGATCGCCAAGCCAACCGGCGTCATCGCCTTTGGCAGCGTCTTTTCCACGCTACAGGTGTTGCCGCTCTTGCTGCTCACGCTCGATGCCTGGCGGATGCGCCAGGAGAAGGGGCGCGCCGCCCAGTTCCACAAGGACGGCCAACAGAGCTTTGTAATGAACGAAGTCTGGCTGTTCGTGCTGGCGGTGAACTTCTGGAACGTGTTTGGCGCCGGGGTGTTCGGGTCGATGATCAACCTACCGATCATCAACTATTTCGAACATTCCACCTATCTCACCGGCAATCACGCCCATGCCGCGATGTTTGGCGTCAAAGGCAATATCGCGCTCGGTGGCATGCTGTTTTGCTGTCAGCACCTGTTCAAAGACAAGGCATGGAACCGCAAGCTGATCCGTATCTCGTTCTGGTCAATGAACATTGGTCTCGCGATGATGATGTTCCTCGATCTGCTGCCTGCCGGGCTCTATCAATTCTGGGTCGTACTTGAAGAAGGGTTCTGGTATGCCAGAAGCCAGGAAGTCATTCAGGGCGAAGTGTTCCGCACGTTGACAATGATGCGCAGCTGGGGTGGCCTCGTCTTCACCCTCGGAGGCGTGATCCCATTGGTATGGTTCATCCTCAGCCGCGCCACACGTATTCGCAAAACCACCAAAGAAGGTGACGGGGAATGGTCGCCGAATAACGATGGCTGGGCCAACACATCCGACGCCCCCACGGTTTCCGCCGAATAGACCAGAAACAAAACTTTCGCCCGGCCAAAGGGACTCGCGCAGACAAGCGCCCCCCAGGTCGGGCGAAAGCGCCGCCATTACTTGCCTGAAATGTTTGTGGAGTCAGCCCTTCATTATCCGGGCGCGTTTTCGCGGGATTACCAGGAGAGCAGGTATTAACGGGCGCAATTCGGCCGCGAAGTCAGGGGAATACTCGACCCTTCCTGCGCCTTTAGCTTTCGCTCAGGGCGACCTTCATATCCTTGACCTCATAGATCACCTCGCCATCGGCTTCGACGATCCCGTCGGCCACGCCCATGGTCAGGCGACGCGTCTGAATCGCCTTGGTGAAATCAATCTTGTAGGTCAGCATCTTGCGGTCAGGGCGCACCATCCCCTTCAGCTTCACTTCGCCAACACCCAGCGCATAGCCGCGCCCGGGCCAGCCACGCCAGCCAAGGTTGAACCCGGTCAACTGCCACAGCCCATCAAGCCCCAGACAGCCGGGCATGATCGGATTGCCCGGGAAGTGACACTCAAAGAACCACAGGTCAGGCTTGATATCGAACTCGGCCACGACATGACCCTTGCCATGCGCTCCGCCATCGCCGGAAATATCCGTGATCCGGTCCATCATAAGCATCGGCGGCTCAGGAAGCTGCGCATTGCCAGGGCCAAAAAGCTCTCCACGGGCGCATTTCAACAGGTCGTCACGGGTGAAGCTGCTCGGATATTGGGCCATCAGTTTTGCGGTCCTTTGCCTTCGCCATTTTATCGGTCTACCCCCTCTAGCATTCGCCCGAGTGGCTCTGCAAGACCGCCTTCGTACAGCCCTCTGCGACATCTTCGGGCTGAAACTAATTGAATACACCCCGCTTCAACCCCTATATTACCTTCCAAGCGGCCCCAGCGACCAAGGGGCCAGGGGAGAATGAGGAATGAATTTGGAAACGCCGGTGAATGTTGAAACGCAGCTTGCCGAAAAGCGGGGCGGTGACTGGCTTCGCGGCGCGGGCCTGCGTCCGACCCGTCAACGCATGACATTGGCAACACTTCTGGTCGGCGATGGCCAGCATCGCCATGTCACCGCCGAAAGCCTGTTCGAGGCGGCGTGCAATGGCGGTGACAAGGTCTCGCTCGCAACGGTCTACAATACATTACGCGCCTTCTGCGCGGCCGGCCTGATGAGCGAAATCACGGTCGATGGCACCAAAAGCTATTTCGACACCAATACCACCGAACATCCGCACTTCTTCTGGGAAGACACCGGCACGCTGACCGATGCCGCAACCGAGCGCATGCATATCACCAATATGCCAGCCGCGCCCGAAGGCGCCGAAATCGCTTCTGTCGATGTTGTGATCCGCCTGCGCCGCACGTAAAGGCGCCGCGATCCCCGGCTCTGCTTCAACTTGAAAACGCAACGTCGCGCGTCTGACGGCGGCTGTACCCAAGGCATACTCTCAACACCCCCCTTGCGTCTTGCGCCGGTTCTAGGTCTGGTTGCGCACAACCACAGCCGGAGATCCCCATGCACGCCATTGCCTATACCAAATTCGGCCCCGCCGCAGATGTGCTCACCCTGCGCGACGTGCCCACACCCCACCCGGCAAACGGCGAAGTACTGGTGCGGCTACACCGTTCCGGCGTGAACCCCTCCGACGTCAAGGCCCGCGCCGGGTCGCGCCCCGGCGTGACCGAGCCGGCCTTCCCGCTCATCATTCCCCATTCCGATGGCGCCGGCGTGATCGAGGCCGTGGGCGAAGGCGTGTCCCAATCGCGCCTGGGAGAACGTGTCTGGATCTGGAACGGACAGTGGCAACGCGCCCATGGCACCGCCGCCAGCCATATCGCCCTGCCCGCCGATCAGACCGTGGCGCTGCCCGAAGACGTCAGCTTTGATACCGGCGCCACGCTCGGCATTCCGGGGCTAACAGCGGCGCAGACCGTATTCGGCGGCGGCTCGGTCCAGGGCCAGACCGTGCTGGTCTCTGGTGGTGGCGGCTCGGTCGGCCACCTCGCCATCCAGCTCGCAAAATGGGGCGGCGCCAAGGTCATCGCCACCGCATCGCCCGGCACCTCGACCAAGCACAGCCACGAGGCCGGAGCCGCGGCGGTGATCGACTACCGCTCGCCGACACTGGCCGAAGACATCCTCGACGCCAACGATGGCCGCCCTCTGGAGCGCGCCGTCGAGTGCGAATTCGGGCGCAACATCGACACGCTGGCCCAGGTCATGGCGCCGCTCTCCACCATCGCAGCCTACGGCTCCGCCGCGCAAATGGCCCCAAAGCTCGATTTCGGCCCGCTGCTCTTCAAGGCGCTCAAGATCGACATAACGCTGATCTACATCCTGCCACCCGAGGAGCGCGCCCAGCGCATTGCGCAACTCCATGACGCCCTCACCGGCGGCGCCCTCACGTCACGCATCCATGCCACCTACCCGCTGGCACAATGCACCAAGGCCCATCAGGCCGTCGAACGTGCCGGCCGCCACGGCGCGATCCTGCTCGACTGCGCCTGAGTCCCGGCCTCCTCTGACCTGAAACATCCCGGGACGTGGGGCAGCTTCCCACTCCGCCCCCTCCTGTCGCACCTTCAACAGACGATCACGCGCCGCAACCGCCCGCGCCCAACCGCGTGTCCCGGCCAAAGGCAGGGGCAAGCGCAACCTGCGACGCCGCAGGCGTCTCGATCTGGCGGTATTACGCGTCGCGTTTCATCTTCTCACGAAGGTGCTCGCTGTTTTCGACAAACCCCTCGGCATCGCCAAAATCGATGAATTCCGCATAATGCGGGTGCGGATCGCTCACCCCACCGGCATGTTTGATCGGACACCAATACGCCTCGGTGCGCCCGGCCACCTCGCGCGCATAGGCAATCACCCCGTTGCCATAGCCGCAATAAACGCAATTCAGCTTCTGCAACCCGTTCAGATAAGCCAGCTTGTGGCGATCTATGCGGATATGCTCGCGCCGCGGCACTTTCGGAATTCCATAAACCGGAAAACAAATCGTCTGGTAAATCCAGACGCTGAGATCAAGCAACACGAAAGGCACGATCAAGGCATAGATCACCGGTGCCGTCAAAACCACAAGTGGCCGCGTACGCTTGAGGAAATCCGCAAGCCCCACACGCAATCGTCGATGACGCTGCAGCGTATCGCGTTCAAACACCACCCGGCCGTTTTCCAACCGATAGCGGAGGGCCTCGCCGCGCTTGGCCAGCTCCGCCTCCAACTCGTTTTGCAACTCGCGGATCCGGGCGATGATGGTCTCGATAACTGACATGACGCGATCCTCTGAAGCATTGACAGGGCTTACGCCCGCAAGTCTACCACGTCAGATCGCAGATGACAGCCTCAGGCGATTTCAACCAACTCGACATCAAATGTCAGATCCTGGCCTGCCAGCGGATGGTTGGCATCAAGCACAACATGCGTCTCGGTCACTTCGAAAATGGTCAGGGTCATCACCTGGCCTTCTTCGTTCTGGGCCTGCACCTGCGTGCCCAACTCCATCGGAATCTCGGCGGGGATATCCCCACGTGGCACCGGTTGGCGCGCTTCCGGCACGACAGGGCCATAAGCCTGCTCGGTGGGAACTTCCACCACCCGCTTGTCGCCGACACTCATGCCCTCAAGACCCGTCTCGAGGCCCGGAATAATCTGACCTTCGCCAAAGGTGAATTCCAGCGGATCGCGCCCTTCGCTCGAATCAAATACGCTGCCGTCGGTCAAGGTGCCGGTGTAGTGAATACGCACGGTATCGCCTTGTTTGATCTCGGTCATTCTCGCGACCCTCCTTCTCATCTTGTGTTGCGTGCGGGTCTTCCGCACATGAAATAAAGCCCGCAACCTAACGGCCTCGCCCACGCCTTGCAAACAACTCTCTGGCGCACGCGACATTTCCGCGCGCTTGCCCTTCCCTCCTGCGCGGCCGCGTGGCACCTTGCACTCTGGCAAGGAAGGAAAAACCAATGGCCATCACCACCGCCGTCTTCGACGCCTACGGAACACTGTTCGATGTTGCCGCCGCCGCGCGCGAGGCCGCGGGCGAACCCGGAGCCGAGGCGCTCGCAGAGCGCTGGCCCGAACTGGCCGCGCATTGGCGCGCCAAACAGCTGCAATATTCCTGGCTGCGCGCCGTCACAGGCCATCACACCGATTTCTGGACCGTCACCCAAGACGGGCTCGACTGGGCGATGGAAGCCTGCGGTCTGGGCGGCGACGCCACCCTGCGCGCCCGGCTGTTGCAGCTCTACTGGGAGCTTTCGGCATTTCCCGAGGTGCCCGCCATGCTGGCCACACTCAAAGACAAGGGGTTCAACACCGCAATCCTGTCCAATGGCTCGCCCGAGATGCTGGATGGCGCGGTGCAATCCGCCGGCCTCGACGGGCTTCTCGACGATGTGCTCTCGGTGCAGTCGGTCGGTGTCTTCAAACCCGCCGCCGCGGTCTACGAGCTTGTGGAAAACCGCTTTGACTGCCGCCGCGACGAAGTGTTGTTCGTATCATCCAACGGCTGGGATGTTGCCTCTGCCTCGGCGTTCGGCTTCATCACCGCCTGGGTCAACCGTGCGGGTGAACCGGTCGACCGTCTGCCCGGCAAACCGCATCACATCCTGTCCGATCTCACAACCATCCCCGACCTGACAGGTGGCTGACATGCCCGATTTTCAAAGCTCCGACGGCATCAGATTGCATTATACCGATGAAGGCTCCGGCACGCCGCTTCTCTGCCTTGCCGGCCTCACCCGCGACGGGCGCGATTTTGATTTTGTCGCGCCGCATCTGCGCGATACCCGCCTGATCCGGCTCGATTATCGCGGTCGCGGGCAATCGCAATGGGCCGACCCCGCCAGCTATACGATTCCCGTCGAGGCACGCGATGCGCTCGAATTGCTCGATCATCTCGGCCTGGAAAAAGCCGCCATCCTCGGCACCTCGCGCGGCGGCATGATTGCCATGACACTGGCCGCAACGTCCCACGACCGGCTGCTTGGCGTAGCCCTTAACGATGTCGGCCCCGAACTTGACCCCCGCGGGCTGGAAAACATCTATACCTATATCGGCCGTAATCCGTCGTACAAGACCCACGCCGCGCTGCTGGCGGTCTGGCCCGAAGCGATCCACGGCTTTGACAAGGTACCAACCAGCCGGTTTCACGAAGAGATCACACGCCTTTACGATGAAACCCCGGAAGGGCTGAAAATCACCTACGACCCCGCCCTGCGCGAGGCGGTGCTGGCGGGCAAGGACACGCCGCTGCCCGATCTCTGGCCGCTGTTTGATACCTTGCAGGGCCTGCCGCTCTGCGCGTTGCGCGGTGCAGGCTCGAACATCCTTATGCAAAGCAGCTTTGACGAGATGCAGCGCCGCCGCCCCGACATGATCGCCGCAATCATCCCGGATCGCGGCCATATCCCCTATCTCGACGAGCCCGCAAGCCTCGCCGCCCTGCACAAATGGTTGGAGCTGTTGTGAATATCGAAATGATCCGCGCCGCCGCCCAGCGGCTTGAAGGCCACAGCCGCTGCACGCCGCTCCTTTCATCGCCGTTTCTTGACGAGATCGCAGGACGGCGGCTTTTCGTGAAATCCGAATGCCTGCAACATACCGGCAGCTTCAAGTTTCGCGGCGGCTGGTCGGCGCTCTCCGCGCTCGACAGCGAAACCCGCGCACGCGGCGTCATCGCGTTTTCCTCGGGCAACCACGCCCAGGGCGTAGCCCGCGCCGCCAGCCTTCATGGCGTGCCCTCTGTCATCATCATGCCTTCCGACGCGCCGAAACTGAAAATCGACAACACCCGCGCGCTCGGTGCCCAGGTGGTGCTTTACGAGCGTGCAACCGAAGATCGCGATGCCATCGGCGCACGGTTGGCACGTGAACGCGGCCTCACCCTGGTCAAACCCTTCGATGAGCCTCAGGTCATCGCCGGGCAAGGCACCTGCGGCCTGGAAATTGCCGCGCAAGCCGCCAAGGAAGGCATTGAGTGCGCCGATGTGCTGGTCAATTGCGGCGGCGGCGGGCTGACCTCGGGGATCGCACTCGCACTTGAGGCCGACGCCCCCGGCCTGCGCGCGCGCCCCTGCGAGCCGGAAGAGTTCGACGACACCACCCGCTCGCTCGTATCCGGGCAAATCGAGCGCAACACCCGGCTCTCCGGTTCGCTCTGCGATGCGATCATAACGCCGGAACCCGGGCAACTCACCTTTCCGATCATGGCCCGGCTCTGCGGCCCCGGCATCGTGGTCAGCGAAGACGAAGTCCTGCGTGCCATGGCGCTTGCCTTCCTGCGCCTCAAGATCGTGCTCGAACCCGGCGGCGCGGTCTCTCTGGCGGCGGCTTTGTTCCACCCCAAGGAGATCAAAGGCGACGCCGTGATCGCAGTTGCGACCGGCGGAAATGTCGATCCTGAAGTCTTCATGCGTGCGCTGACGACATTCGAGGGCACATAAGAAAAGATTCAATGCCTCCGCTGGGGATATCTGCAAAGAACGCTGCCCTGCGTAAGGAATGCTTGACTCATCGGCGAGGGTTTGGGGCCGCGTGATGCGGAGGGCGGGCTGATTGTGCTGACAGGGTTGGCGGTCATTTCGCATTGAAGCCTTGAGCCGAACCACCCCCCCATCGGGTTTGACATCGGCTTGCAGCGCGCTATCTCTGCACGCACCTTCCCTCGCGCAAAGGAACCGCCCGCATGCAAATGGCCGAACTCGGCGATGTTTCGCTTCACTACAGGCTCGATGGGCCCCAAGACGGCCCCGTGGTGGTCTTTGCCAATTCGCTCGGCACCGACTTGCGGCTCTGGGACGCGCTGATCCCGCATCTTCCCCAAGGCCTGCGCCTGCTGCGCTATGACCTGCGCGGTCACGGTCTTTCCTCCTGCCCGCCCGGTCCCTATTCCATGGGCACGCTGGTGCGCGACGCCGAAGGTCTGCTCGATCTTCTCCAGATCCGCGAATGCGTCTTTGTCGGCCTCTCGATCGGTGGCATGATCGCACAGGGGCTGGCCATCAAGCGGCTCGATCTCGTGCGCGCCCTGGTGCTGTCCAATACCGGCGCGAAAATCGGTCAGCCCGCAATGTGGCAGGATCGCATCAGAACAGCCCGCGCCGATGGCATCGAGGCGCTGGCCGATGCCACGATGCAGCGCTGGTTCTCGCGCGACTTTCGCGCCACGCCAGAATGCGCCGCGTGGCGCAACATGCTCACCCGCCAACCGTCCGAGGGCTATATTGGCTGTATGGCCGCAATTTCGGGCACCGATTTCTATACGCCCACCTCGGGCCTGCGCCTGCCCACCCTGGGCATCGCCGGCAGCGAAGACGGATCAACTCCGCCCGATCTGGTGCGTGAAACCGTCGATCTGATCCCCGGTTCGAAATTTCATCTGATCCGCCGCGCCGGCCACCTGCCTTGTGTTGAAAAACCGGGCGAATACGCCGCCGCCCTCACCGGTTTCCTTGACGCAATCGGCCATGTCTGAGGTCAAACCGACCGGACTGCACAATTTCGCCAGGTGGTACATCAGGTCATATTGCCAATTGATTTCCCATACGTCATGATCTGCGCTCACTCCTGTCGACGAGCGTTTTTCCATGGCCGATTTTCTTCTGATTCATGGTGCATGCCACGGCGCCTGGTGCTGGCGCGACCTGATACCGGAACTGAGCGCACTCGGCCACACGGCGCGGGCCATCGATCTGCCCGGCCATGGCGGCGATCTCACGCCCATCAACGAAATTACCCTGCAATCCTATGCAGATGCGATTCTCGCCGCGATCGACACGCCGGTCGTTCTTGTCGGTCATTCCATGGCCGGTTATCCCATCTCGCTTGCCGCCGAGATTGCGCCAGAAAAAATCTCCCGCCTGATCTATCTCTGTGCCTATGTGCCCGAACCCGGCCTGTCGCTGGCCGATATGCGCCGAAAGGCACCGCGTCAGCCGTTGATGAAGGCCCTGTTGCGCTCGGATGACGCTAAGAGCTTTCGCTTTGACCCGGCGCAGGTCCGGGAGGTGTTTTATCATGACTGCCCAGAAGGCACCGCGGCCTATGCCAACACCAGGCTGTGCGCCCAGGCAATTGCCCCCCAGGAAACCGCCTGTGTGCTGAGCGAACGTTACGCCTCGGTCCGGCGCAGCTATATCCGCTGCACCGATGATCGAACGATCCCACCCGAATATCAGGTAACAATGACCGCGGGTTGGCCCCAAGAGGACGTATTTGCGCTCCCCACCAGCCATTCGCCGTTCTTTGCCGATCCCCCGCGCCTTGCTGCGTTGTTGAGCCGTATCACCGGATAGCCCAAGGTAGGGAAAACCTGACTTCCCCAAGGTCACATGTGACTTGCACTTCTGGCGGCTGTCTCACATGGCTATCTCTAAGCATCTTCGCAACCGCTCACGGAATCCGCATGACCGCTCGTTTGCCTGTCCTGTTCATCATTATCACGGTGATGATTGATGCCATGGGCATCGGGCTGATCATGCCGGTCATGCCCGCACTGATTTCCGATATCGAAGGCGGCAGCGTGGCACATGCGGCAATCTGGGGTGGGATACTCTCGACCGCCTTTGCCGTCATGCAGTTTCTCTTCAGCCCCTTCCTCGGCGCGCTTTCCGATCGCTTCGGGCGTCGCCCGATACTGCTGATTTCTCTGCTGGCTATGGCGGTCGATTATGCTGTCATGGCGGTGGCGCATACGATGTGGCTCTTGCTGGTTGTGCGCATGATCGGTGGCATAACGGCCGCGACCCATTCCACCGCCAACGCCTATATGGCCGATATCTCTGCCCCGCATGAAAAAGCGGCGCGTTTCGGGCTGGTGGCGGCGGGTTTCGGCGTCGGCTTTGTCCTCGGCCCCGTTCTGGGCGGCATTCTTGCCGAATATGGCACCCGCGCGCCATTCTGGGCGGCAGGCGCCCTGGCGCTGACCAATGCGATCTTTGGCTTTTTCGTGCTGCGCGAAACCGTGACAGACAGAATCCGGCGCAAATTCGAATGGCGCCGCTCCAACCCTTTCGGAGCCCTGCGCGCGGTCACAAGACTGGCCGGGCTGCGCGGGCTGATCCTGGTGTTCTTCCTGTTTCAGGTCGCCACCATGGTTTACCCCGCAATCTGGGCCTATTTCCTGACCGAGAAATTCGCCTGGAGCGAAGCGATGATCGGCTATTCTCTCGGGGTATACGGCGCTTTTTACGCGCTGTTCATGGCCTTTGGCCTGCGCCCGGCCATTGCGCGACTGGGCGAACGCGGCACAGTAATTGCCGGATTTTGGCTTGAAATCGGCTCGCTGGTGTTTCTTGCCTTTGTCGGCAACCCAATCCTGTTGATCAGCTTCATTCCGGTCGCGGCACTTGGCTCGCTGTCTTTGCCCGCCTTGCAGGCGGCGATGTCGCGTGCTGTCAGCGATGATTCCCAAGGCGAATTGCAAGGCGTGCTTTCTTCTGTCACCTCGCTGGCGATGATCCTCGCACCGCTGGCGATGACCCAGACTTTCGCCGTCTTCACCAAGGCCGATGCACCGATCTACCTGCCCGGTGCGCCGTTCCTGTTATCGGCGGTGCTCATGTTGGCCTGTCTGTGGGTCTTTGCTCGAAATTCCGCCCCGTCACCCGCCTGATTCAACGTGTTTCCCCCTTGCGCCGACCGCGCGTCGCTGCGCAGATTGGGCGCGTCACGACCGGGAAAGGGAGAGCCCGCCATGAGAGCCATCAAAGCCGCCGTCTGCCATACCTTCGGCGAACCGCTTCGTATCGAAACCGTTAATCTGCGCGCGCCCGGGCTGGGCGAAGTCGAGGTCACGCTCGAAGCGGTCGCAATCTGCCATTCCGACATTTCTTATGCCGAAGGCGCCTGGGGCGGCTCGCTTCCGGCGGTCTATGGCCACGAGGCGGCAGGTAAAGTCGCGTCGGTGGGCGAAGGCGTGCGCGACTTCGCGGTCGGCGATGATGTGCTGGTCACGCTGATCCGCGCCTGCGGCACCTGCCCGTCCTGCGCCAGCGGCAAACCGACGATCTGCGAAACGCCCTATGATGGCGACACCGGGCCGCTTGCGATGCCCGATGGCAGCAAGCTGCATCAGGCCATGGCCTGCGGTGCCTTCGCCGAAGCCGTGGTGGTGGATCAGTCGCAACTGGTCCATCTGCCCGCCACGATGGACAAGGATGTCGCGTCGCTCTTGTCTTGCGGGGTCATTACCGGCGTTGGCGCCGTGGTCAATTCCGCAGGCTTGCGCGCCGGTCAGGACGTGGTTGTGATCGGCGCAGGCGGCGTCGGCCTCAACGCCATTCAAGGCGCACGGATTGCCGGTGCACGCCGGATCGTTGCGGTAGATATGAGCGAAGACAAACTCGATGTCGCGATGGAATTTGGTGCAACGGATGGCATCTTGGCAACGCAGAAAAGCCCCTGGCGCCACGCGATTAAGGCAATGGGGCGCGGCGCCGACGCGGTATTCGTCACCGTCGGCGCGGTTCAGGCCTATGACACGGCGCCGCGCTATCTTGCGCGGGGTGGCAAGGTTCTGATGGTCGGTATGCCGCATTCCGACGCGGTCTCAACCTACTCACCGGTGATGATGGCTGCGGTCGGCCAAGGCATGGTTGGCACCAAGATGGGTGACACGGTGATCCGCCGCGACATTCCCTGGATGATCGACCTCTACCAACAGGGGCGGCTGAAGCTTGACGAATTGATCTCGAACCGCTGGCGGCTCGATCAGATCAACGAAGCGATCACCGACACGAAGTCAGGCGCAGCGCGGCGCAACGTGATCCTTTTTTGACAACTTGTCAGTCAAGGTCGAACGCACCGTCCCAGGCGAACCCGACAAATGCACGCTCTTCGCCACCCAACCGGCGATAGAGCGCAAGGGCGGGCGTATTTTCCGGCTCAGTTCCCAGCCAGATACCCTCGCAACCGCGCGCCCGCGCCCGTGCAAACAACCCCCTACTGACGGCCGAGCCATAGCCACGCCGCCTATACTCATCATGTGTGCTGACTTCATTTACAAACAGGCTGGGAGGTTTATCGGGGTGCAATAGGATCGTGCCCGAGGCAAAGGCCACGATCCTGTCGTCCACGATCACAACAACTATTTCGTTCAGTGGGTTCTCCAGGAAATCCCGCGCCTGCTCTGGGTCAATGGGGAAATCGAATACTCCCTCCTCGACAGTCAGCAAAAGCCCGATATCCTGCGGCCCAAGCAATTTCGTTTCCATATCCGCCTCGCTTGAAAGGTATACCCCATGAAACTCGCCGATCTCGATGTGATTGTCACCGCGCCGCCCGCACCCGGCTGGGGTGGGCGCTATTGGATTCTGGTCAAGCTGACCACCGACACAGGCATCGTCGGTTGGGGCGAATGCTATGCCTCGTCTGTCGGCCCCACCGCCATGAAAGCCGTGATCGAAGATGTTTTTGTCCGTCATATGGCCGGTGAAAACCCCGAGAATATCGAGCTGATGTTTCGCCGTGCCTATTCCAGCGGCTTTACCCAGCGCCCCGATCTAACGGTGATGGGTGCCTTTTCCGGTCTGGAAATCGCCTGCTGGGACATCATCGGCAAGGCTCGCGAGCGTCCGGTGCATGCCTTACTCGGTGGGCGGATGAATGAGCGCATCCGCGCCTATACCTATCTCTATCCTCAGCCCGATCAGGATATGGCGACCTTCTGGACCGACCCGCAAGCCGCCGCCGTTTCAGCCCTCGCCATGGTCGAGAAAGGCTACACCGCAGTCAAATTCGACCCTGCCGGCCCCTACACAATGCGCGGCGGCCATATGCCCGCAATGTCTGACATCACCACCTCGGTAGAATTCTGCAAGTTGATCCGCGAGGCTGTCGGAAACCGCGCCGATCTGCTTTTTGGCACCCACGGACAATTCAACACCGCAGGCGCCATCCGTCTTGGACAAGCGCTTGAGCCTTATTCCCCGCTTTGGTTCGAAGAACCCACACCGCCCGACAATATCGAGGACATGGCCCGCGTGGCGCGCAATGTGCGTATCCCCGTAGCGACCGGCGAACGGATGACCACCAAGGCCGAGTTCGCCGCCGTGTTGCGTGCCGGGGCCGCCGAAATCCTGCAACCCGCCCTTGGCCGTGCCGGTGGCATCTGGGAGATGAAGAAGGTCGCCGCCATTGCCGAAGTCTTCAACGCGCAGATCGCCCCGCATCTCTATGCCGGACCGATCGAATGGGCCGCCAACGTGCAACTTGCCGCTTCAATCCCCAACATCCTGATGGTTGAAAGCATCGAAACCCCGTTCCATCACGATCTGATCAAGGGCACGATCACGGTGGAAAACGGCTTTGTCACCCCGCCCGACGCCCCCGGCCTCGGCATCGAAGTCGACGAAGCACTGGCCCGCGCCCATCCCTACAGTGGCAACCATCTGCATCTGCAAATGCAGGAAGCGCCCTGCGACTATCAAAATGGCAATAATTTCCAGGGCGGCGCACCGGCCAAATCCGACTGACCTGCCTCTACAATCCGCCTTCGCACGCCATTCTGCGCTTGAACTCGCCAAACGACGCCCCACATGCTAAACGATGAATACATCAAGACGAAGGACACCTGCGTTGGACCTCAAAACCCCTCCTGCCCCACCGACGGAAATGGCCCGTAGTGCGGCCAGCGCCGCCGCCTATCTCAAGACGCTGGCCCATGAGGGTCGGCTGATGATCCTGTGCCATCTTGGCTCGGGCGAAAAATCGGTGGGCGAGTTGGAAACCCTGCTGGAAATCCGTCAGGCCGCCGTCAGCCAGATGCTGGCGCGCCTGCGCGAAGAAGGGCTGGTGTCGACCCGCCGCGACGGCAAGACGGTCTTTTACAGCCTCGCGGACGAGAGCACCTACGAGGTGATCTCACTGCTCTATCGGCTGTTTTGCAGCCCCGACGGCGCCCGCCCCGATGATCCTGTCGAGTGTTCCTGAACACGCGCCCCGCCGCACCTGAAATCGGGCGCAGGCGGGACACGCAGCTGCGTTTTATGCCTCCAGAGGCTCAAACTTACAGGTGAAATGCCGCATCAGCTTTTGCTCCCAAGTGATGCGATACCCCCTCAGGCTGTCTTTCATCGCGGCCAATTCAGCAAATACCTCGACCAGATAATCTGCATGGCTCTGGGTATATGTCCGACGCGGAAAGGCCAGCCGCACAAGGTCCATCGCCGCAGGTGTTTCGCTGCCATCTGGATGACGGCCAAACATCACCGTGCCAATTTCACAGCCCCGAATGCCACCCAGTTCATAGAGCGCCACCGCGACCGCCTGACCGGGATACGAGAGCGGATCAATATGCGAAAGCCACGCGCGCGCATCAATGAACACCGCATGCCCCCCCGCGGGTTTGACCACCGGCACGCCCAGCGCATCCAACCGCTCGATAATATAAGCATTGGTGCGGATGCGATACCGCAGGTAATCCTCGTCAACGATTTCGGCCAACCCCTGCGCCACCGCCTCAAGATCGCGCCCCGCCATCCCGCCATAGGTCGGGAAACCTTCGGTGCGGATCAGATGCGCGCGCGCCGCTTCGGCCATCTCATCATCGTTCAGCGCAAGCCAACCGCCGATATTGCCAAAGGCATCCTTCTTGGCGCTCATCGTCATTGCATCGGCATCGGCAAAGCAATCGCGCACGATCTCGGTGATCGAGCGGTCTTGCTGCCCCGCCTCGCGCTGCTTGATGAACCATGCGTTTTCGGCAAACCGACAACCGTCGATGATGAAGGGCTTGCCAAACTCACGCGCCATCGCCGCCACTTCGCGGATGTTTTCAAGGCTCACGGGTTGCCCGCCGCCCGCATTATTGGTGATGGTCAGCATCACACAAGGCACCGCATCCCCTTGGGTCTGCAAAAAGCTGCGCAGCTTGTCGAGATCCATGTTGCCCTTGAACGGGTGCAGCGATTGCGGATCTCTGCCCTCGTCAATCACCAGATCGGTGGCCATGGCCCCCGAAGCTTCGATATTGCCGCGCGTGGTGTCAAAATGGGTGTTGCTCGGCACATTTCGCCCCGCGCCGCCCAGAATTGAGAAAAGTATCGCTTCCGCCGCACGGCCCTGATGCACCGGGATCACATGCTTGAACGGCATCAGGTTTTTTACCGCCGCCTCAAAGCGATAGAACGAGGGCGACCCGGCATAGCTTTCATCGCCACGCATGATCGCCGCCCATTGCTCAGAACTCATCGCGCCTGTGCCGCTATCGGTCAACAGGTCGATCATCACATCATCGGAATGCAGGGTGAACAGGTTGTAATTTGCCTTGCGCATCAATGCTTTGCGCTCATCCAGCGTGGTCATGCGAATGGGCTCAACAGATTTGATACGGAAGGGTTCGAAAATGGTCGTCATCAGGGGCTCCTGTGGGACAGCCCCTCTGACGTCGTGGCAACTCTTTTACACGACAGGGGCCAGCGCCGCGGTTGTCCGATGCCCGGACCGCGCTCAGCGCCCTTGAAGTTGCCCCTTTTTTGTTACACCCGCAACGGCCCTCGTCAAGCCCCGTCAGAGGCGACTTATTGCGACAAAACCGCCGTTGCCTCGATCTCAAGAAGTGCGCCCTCTTCGACCAATGCCGCCACCACAACAAGGCTCATGGCCGGGAAATTGCGCCCGATCACCTTGCGATAGGTCTCGCCAATCTCGCGCTGCTTGGCCAGATATTCCTGCTTGTCGGTCACAAACCACGTCATGCGCACGATATCCGCCGCCGTGCCGCCCGCCGCCTCGACGATGGCCATGATGTTCCTGAGCACCTGTTCCATCTGGCCGATGAAATCGTCATGCTCAAACACTTCCTCGGCGTTCCAGCCGACTTGCCCGCCGATATACAAGGTTCCGTTCTCGGCCAGAACACCGTTGGAATACCCTTTGGCCGGGGCCCAGCCCTCGGGGTGAATGATCTCGTTTGGCATGTCTCTCTCCTTGGACTGTTCTGCGTAAGTATTGGCACTTACGGTTATTTTGGCGCTGTCAGGCGACCGTTGTTACGATGCTGCGGCCTCTGTCACGACCACGCGAATGTTGTCGCGCACGTTGTTCGGCCACGGCTCCGGGCCAGTCTTTGCATTGATATGAACCAGCGTCGATTGCGCCGAAAACCGCAACTCTCCGTCGCATTCTGCGCGAAGCGCCAACCCCATGCTGGTCGTGCCAAGCCGGGTGCACTCAAGATGGATCTGCAAGACATCCCCCAACCGACAGGGCGCCTTGAACTTCGTCTCAATCTGCGCAGTCGGTATGCCATGCGCCGGATGCATCGCTGCAAACGGATAGGCCAAGTCAACCTCGAAGAACTCTTCGATGGTGTCGTTGATCATCTCGAAGAAGCGCGGATAAAAAACGATCCCCGCCGCGTCGCAATGGCGAAACTTCACCTTCTGCGTGAAAACGAAACTCATGCGCCACTCCTCATTCCTGTCGCAACCTGAACCGTTGTATCTTGCCGGTCTGGGTTTTTGGCAATGCGTCGATAAACCTCACGCTGCGCGGATATTTATAGGGCGCGATGGTATCCTTCACATGGTCCTGAAGCTTTTTCACCGTGCGCGCGTCCGCCGCCCACCCCTCGGCCAACACCACATAGGCTTCCACGATACGGCCCCGCGCACTGTCCGGCGCGCCGATCACGCCGCATTCCACAACCGCCGGATGCGACAACAGGGCCGCCTCCACCTCTGGCCCGGCGATGTTGTAGCCTGACGAGACGATCATATCGTCATTGCGGGCGGCAAAATGCAGATAGCCGTCTTCATCCTGCGCGAAACTGTCGCCCGTGATGTTCCAGCCGTCCTGCACATAGGCCGTCTGACGCGCATCCGCGAGATAGCGACACCCCGTCGGCCCCCGCACCGCCAGCCGCCCAACCTCGCCGCGCGGCAACTCTTCGCCGCTCTCGTCGATGATCTTCACCTCATAGCCCGTCACTGGCTTGCCGGTGCAGGCCGGGCGGTGATCATCAAACCGATTGGTAATGAAGATATGCAGCATCTCGGTTGCACCGATCCCGTCAAGCATCGGCTTGCCGGTCTTCTTCATCCATTCGTCATAAACTGGCGCGGGCAGCGTCTCGCCCGCCGAAACGGCCGCGCGCAGACTGCTCAGGTCTGCCCCCTCCTCCATCGCCCGCATCATCGCGCGATAGGCGGTCGGCGCGGTAAAACACACCGTCGCTTTGTATTTTTCGATAATCTCGATCAGGTTCGCCGGCGTCGCCTGTTCCAAAAGGGTCGCCGTCGCACCAAACCGCAACGGAAAGATCGCCAGCCCGCCAAGGCCAAAAGTAAACGCCAGCGGCGGCGAGCCAATGAACACATCTTCGGGCTGCACATTCAGCACCTCGCGCGCATAGCCATCCGCGATGATCAGAAGGTCGCGGTGAAAATGCATCGCCGCCTTCGGCTCGCCCGTGGTCCCCGAGGTAAAGCCCAAAAGCGCCACATCATCGCGCCCGGTCTGCACCGCCTCGAACCGCACGGATTTTTCCAGCGCCATCCGGTCCAACTCGGCGTCATGGTTCGACGTGCCGTCAAACCCGACCACATGGTTCAGAAACCGGCTCTTCTTGGCGCAGGCGTCCATGTCCTCCATCAGCCGCGTATCGCACAGCGCATGGCTGATCTCGGCCTTGTCGACAATCGCCGCCAACTCGCCCGCACGCAGCATCGGCATGGTGTTGACCACCACCGCCCCCGCCTTGGTCGCCGCCAGCCAACACGCCACCATCGCCGGATTGTTGGCCGAACGGATCAGCACCCGGTTGCCGGGGCGCACCCCCAGATCCTCAACCAACACATGCGCCAACCGGTTGGTCCAGTCGGTCAACTCCTTATAGGTCCGCTGCCGCCCGTTGCCGATCAAGGCCGTGTGATCGCCAAACCCCTTGGCCACCATCGCATCGGTCAACTCATACCCCGCGTTCAGCAGGTCAGGATATTGAAACCCATCCAGCAGAAAATCGGGCCACTGGTCGCGGGGTGGCAGGTTATCACGTGCAAACGTGTCGATATGTGCGCTCGGTCCCAACATCATCTTGCTCCCTGAAATGCGCCCATCGTCTGGCGTGCAATGACCACACGCTGCACGTCCGACGCGCCTTCATAAATCCGCAACGCCCTGATATCGCGGTAAAGTTCCTCAACCTTCTGACCGGATTTCACCCCGTCACCGCCATGCAACTGCACCGCGCGATCAATCACCAACTGCGCCTGATCGGTCGAGAAAAGTTTGGCCATCGCCGCCTCGCGCGTCACCCGCGCCGCCCCCGAATCCTTGGCCCAGGCCGCGCGATAAACCAACAGTGCGGCGGCATCCACATCCAGCGCCATATCGGCTATATGCCCCTGCACCATCTGCAACTCAAAGAGCGGCGCACCCTGAACTTCGCGTGTGGCGACCCGCCCCAATGCCTCGTCCAGCGCGCGGCGCGCAAACCCCAACGCCGCCGCCGCCACGGTCGATCGGAACACATCAAGCACCGACATCGCGATGCGAAACCCCTGCCCCGGCGCGCCCAACATTGCCGTTTTAGGAATACGGCAATTGCTAAAGCGCAACGTCGCCAGCGGATGCGGCGCAATGGTCTCCAGCCGCTCAACCACCTCAAACCCCGGCAAACCGGCCGACACGACAAAGGCGCTAAGCCCCTTGGCCCCCGGCCCCTCACCCGTGCGCGCAAACAGGGTATAGACATCCGCAATTCCACCGTTGGAAATCCATGTCTTTTCGCCGCTCAGCACATAATCATCACCATCGGGCGTCGCCGTCATGGTCGAATTGGCCACATCCGACCCCGATTGCGGCTCGGTCAACGCAAAGGCCGAAATCGCGCGCCCCGAACGCGTCTGGGGCAACCACTCCGCTTTCTGCTCCGCGTTGCCAAAAAGCGAAATCGCCCCGGTCCCCAACCCCTGCATGGCAAAGGCGAAATCCGCCAACCCATCATGGCGCGCCAAGGTCTCGCGGATCAGGCAGAGCGTGCGCACATCCAGCACCTCATCGCCCTCTGCCCCGGTCGGCTGCAACCAACCATCGCGCCCCAGCGTCGTGACCAGCGCGCGACAGGCCGCATCGGTGTCGGAATGGTCAATCGCGTCCAGCGCGCCCGCCGCCCAATCCTCCAACCGCTCGGCCAACGCCTTGTGCCGATCCTCAAAAAACGGCCAGTCCAGAAAACTCCGATCAGCCATAAGCGCGCTCCCCCTGCTTCATTTTGCCAAAAATATCCCCGCCGGAGGCTCCCTCGGACATCACGCTCAATCCCCCTCGAAAACCGGACGCTCCTTGGCGACAAACGCCTCATAGGCCCGCTCGAAATCACCGGTCTGCATACAGATCGCCTGCGCCTGCGCTTCCGCTTCGATCGCCTGTTCGATCGACATCGACCATTCCTGCGCCAGCATGGTCTTGGTCATCATATGCCCGAAATTCGGCCCCGCCACGAGCCGCCTGGCCCAATCCTGCGCCTCCCCTTCAAGGGCATCTCCGGCCACCAACTTGTTATGAAAGCCCCAATTCGCGCCCTCGTCGGCACTCATGAAGCGCCCGGTATAGAGCAGCTCTGCCGCGCGCCCCTGCCCGATGATCCGCGGCAGGATCGCACAGGCGCCCATGTCACAACCGGCCAAACCAACGCGGGTGAACAAGAAGCCCACCTTGGCCTCTGGCGTGGCGATCCTGAGATCCGACGCCATGGCGATGATCGCCCCCGCACCCGCGCAAATCCCATCAATCGCGGCGATCACAGGCACCCCGCAATTCACCATCGCCTTGACCAGATCGCCGGTCATGCGGGTGAAATTCAGCAGCTCTTTCATGTTCATCTTTGTCAGCGGCCCGATGATGTCATGCACATCGCCACCGGACGAAAAATTGCCACCGTTCGACGCAAAGACCACGGCCTTGACCTCATCATCATAGACCAGATCACGAAACCAGTCGCGCAGTTCGGCATAGCTTTCAAACGTTAGCGGATTCTTTCGATCCGGCCGGTTCAATGCGATGGTCGCAATGCCATCCTCGATCCGACACAAGAAATGTTTTACGTCGCTGCGCATCAGCTTTCCTTCTCTTCAATTGACTTGATCACTTCGTTGAGCAAACCCGAAAGCCGTTCTGCCCGCTCACCTTCCACATCCCGCAACATGGCATCAATCCAGGCTTCATGCGCCTCGGCCTGACGCGCAAACTCGCAGCGCCCCTTATCCGTCAGCCGCGCGCGCAGGGCCCGACGGTCGCCCGCCACCTTCTCACGCACCACCAGACCGTCACTCTCCAACCGGTCGATAATCCCGGTCACATTGCCGTTGGAAACCCTCAAAACCCCAGACAACGCACTCATCTTCAGGCCGTCCGGATCACGCGACAGCGCCGCCATCACGTCAAACCGCGGCAAGGTCGAGGCAAACTCGACGCGCAAATTCTCGCGCAATTCCGTCTCGATCAGGCGCGACGCTTTCAATATCCGCAACCACAAACGCAGCCGTGACTTACTCTCAACACCCTCGGACTCGGATATGTTTTTCACAGCATGGCTCATGCCCGTTCCATCTCCGCTTCCCGATCTGCCAGCCGCCAGGCCTGATCGCGCCCGGCCTCATAAGGGCGCGGCCATACACCCTGCCGGTCTCCGATGCGCGCAGCCTCATGCAGCGTCCAATACGGGTCGGCCAGATGCGGCCGCCCCACCGCCACCAGATCGGCCCGCCCCGCCATCAAGATCGAGTTGGCATGATCGGCCTCATAGATATTGCCCACCGCCATGGTCGAAATTCCTGCCTCGTTGCGGATGCGGTCAGAAAATGGCGTCTGGAACATCCGGCCATAAACGGGCCGCGCCTCAACCGAAGTCTGCCCGGCAGACACGTCGATAATATCGGCCCCCGCAACGCGGAACATGGCCGCAATTTCCACCGCCTCATCCGGCGTTACCCCGGCCTCACCAACCCAGTCATTGGCTGAAATGCGCACCGACATCGGCTTGCCTTCAGGCCAGACCGCGCGCATCGCCGCGAACACCTCCAGAGGATAGCGCATGCGGTTTTCCAGGCTCCCTCCATACGCATCCGTACGGCGGTTCGACAGCGGCGAGATGAACGACGAGATCAGATAACCATGCGCAGCGTGCAGCTCGATCATGTCAAAGCCCGCGCGCCCCGCCATTTCGGCTGCGGCGACAAATTGACCCTTCACCGCGTCCATCTCGGCCCGTGTAATCTCTCGCGGGGTGGCATTGCCCTTTGACCACGCAATTGCCGAGGCCGACACGCACTCCCAATTGCCCTCCTTGAGCGGCGCATCCATCACCTCCCAACCCAACTGGGTCGACCCCTTGCGCCCGGAATGGCCGATCTGACAACAGATCTTCGCTTCTGTCTCGCCATGCACAAAATCAACCAGCCGCGCCCACGCCGCCTCATGTTCGGGCGCATAAAGCCCCGGACAGCCCGGCGTGATCCGCCCTTCCGGCGATACACAGGTCATCTCGGTATAGACCAGCCCCGCGCCGCCCTTGGCGCGCTCGCCATAGTGGATCAAATGCCAATCGGTCGGACAGCCATCAACCGCCTTGTATTGCGCCATGGGCGAGACAACGACGCGGTTTTTCAACGCCATATCGCGCAGTTTGTAAGGCGTGAACATGGGCGCGCGCACCGGCGCATCCCCCGCCACCCCGGCCTGATCCATGAACCACCGCTCGGCACTTTCAAGCCATTCCGGGTCACGAAGCCGCAGGTTTTCGTGGGAAATCCTCTGCGAGCGCGTCAGCAGCGAATAGTTGAACTGCACCGGGTCCATATCGAGATAGCGTTCCACCTGCTCGAACCATTCCAAACTGTTGCGCGCCGCGGATTGCAGACGCAACACTTCCAGCCGCCGCTCATCCTGATACCGCTCAAACGCGCGCTCCATACTGGCTTCGGTATTGACCAACTCGGCCAGCGCAATCGCGGAATCAAACGCCAACCTAGAGCCGGACCCAATCGAAAAATGCGCCGTCGCCGAGGCATCACCCAAAAGCACGACATTCTCATGGTGCCATTTCTCGCAGAGCACCCGCGGGAAATTCATGAACACCGCCGCACCGCGCAAATGATTGGCGTTCGAGATCAGCTTGTGACCGTCCAGATGATCGGCAAAAATCTCCTCGCATTTGGCGATGATCTCTTCTTTGGTCATGTCCTGAAACCCGAACTTGTCCCAGGTGTCCTGCTGGCATTCCACGATCACCGTCGCGGTGTCGTCATCAAACTGATAGGCATGCACCCAGACCCAGCCATGCTCGGTGCGCTCGAAAATAAAGGTAAAGGCATCGTCGAATTTCTGATGTGTGCCTAGCCAGATGAACTTGCATTCGCGCACGTCCACGTCCGGCTTGAAATGTTCGGCCCATGCGGTGCGCACCGCCGAATTGATCCCGTCACAAGCCACCACCAGATCATAGTCACCGGTGTAGTCCTCGACCGGCCCGACCACGGTTTCAAAGCGCAGATCAACCCCCAGATCACGCGCGCGCTCCTGCAACAAAAGCAGCATCTTCTTGCGTCCGATCCCGGCAAAGCCATGCCCGCCCGAAACCGTGCGTTGCCCCCCATGAATCACCGCAATATCGTCCCAATAGGCGAAATTTTCACGAATCTCTTTCGCTGAAACGGGGTCATTCTCGGTCATGTTCCCCAGCGCATCATCCGACAGAACCACGCCCCAGCCGAACGTGTCATCCGCCTTGTTGCGCTCGAACACGACCACCTCATGCGAGGGATCGCGCAGCTTCATGGATATGGCAAAATAGAGCCCCGCAGGACCGCCTCCCAAACAAGCAACGCGCATGATCTTCTCCCTGTTCACGGCCTCAGGTCATTGCCCGGGTCACGCCCCAAGGATTGCGCAGAATCAATTTTATTTCAAGCCTAAAGCTTTAAGCTTGAAATTTACCGCCATTCGCCTATCATCCCCCCAGACGCGCGACCCATCCAAGCAAAGGCCAATCTGATGCCCAAGACGTATGACCCCGGTCAGGACGGTGCGAAAATGTCCTTCAAAGAGGACATGAGCTATGGCGACTATCTCAAGATCGATCAGATCCTGACGGCGCAAAACCCCTTGTCTGACGCCCATGACGAGCTTCTGTTCATCATCCAGCACCAGACCAGCGAACTCTGGATGCGCCTTGCCCTGCACGAGATCAGCGCCGCCCGCCACCTTCTGCAACAGGGCAGATATCAACCCGCCTTCAAGATGTGCGCCCGCGTTGCGCGAATCTTCGATCAGCTCAATTCCGCCTGGGACGTGCTGCGCACCATGACACCCAGCGACTACACCACATTTCGCGAAACACTGGGCAGTTCCTCGGGCTTTCAATCGCATCAATACCGTCTGATCGAATATGCCCTGGGCAACCGCAACACCAACCTGATGAAGGTGCATGAACACCGCCCCGACCTGCACCAAAAGCTGGTCGATGAGCTGGCTCAACCCTCGCTCTATCATGTCGCGCTCAATGCGCTGGCATCCGAGACCGGCGTAACCTTTGATCCTTCCGTCTTTCGCAAAGACGCCCCGCATGAGGCCAATGCAGATGTCGAAGCGGCCTGGACCAAGGTCTATCAACAGCCCGAAACCTACTGGAATCTCTACGAATTGGCCGAAAAACTGGTCGATCTTGAGGATTACTTCCGCCGCTGGCGCTTTAACCATGTCACCACGGTAGAACGCATTATCGGCTTCAAACGCGGCACCGGCGGCACCAGCGGCGTGAAATACCTGCGCAAAATGCTGGAAGTTGAGCTTTTCCCCGAATTGTGGAACCTGCGCGGCGGGCTTTGATCCGGCCGCACCCCCGGCCTTTCGTGGAATTGTGAAATTTTTGTCATACTTCGCCTGCGCCCCTGCCCGCCATTGACGCTCCGCTTCCTCTGACGCAATCTCACGTTAAGGGGCATGCAGGCGACAAGCCTTCGCATGAATCTCTTCACGAAATCAGGAAGGCTGCCATGAACCATTTCCTCAAACCTCTCTCCACCACCGCGCTCGCGCTTGTGCTCGGGCTGACCGCGCTGCCCGCCACCGCCGCCGATCTGGTGCTTGGCCTGCAACAGGAACCGACATCGCTCGATCCCACGGCGGATGCCACTGCCTCGATCGACGGCATGATGACAATGAACGTCTTCGAGGCGCTCACGATCGTTGCGGAAAACGGCGAGGTACTGCCCAATCTCGCCAAAAGCTGGGACATCTCCGAAGACGGGCTGACCTACACTTTCCATCTCAACGAAGGTGTCAAATTCCACGACGGCACCGATTTCAACGCCGATGACGTGCTGTTCTCGTTCAACCGCGCCATGGCCGAAGACAGCGTGAACCCCTCCAAGAGCATCTTCAAACCGATCGAAAGCATAAGTGCACCTGATGCAAGCACGGTTGTATTTACGCTCAACAAAAAAGACGCCTTCTTCCTCTTCAACATGGGTCAGGGCGACAGCGCCATCGTCGCCGAGGAATCCGCCGCCACCAACAATGTCACCCCCATCGGCACCGGCCCGTTCAAATATGACAGCTGGACGCGGGGCGACCGCCTGACGCTGGTCAAGAACGCCGACTACCGCGATGCGGCCAATGTTGCGCTCGACAAGGTGACATATCGCTTCATCTCTGATCCGGCAGCCGCCACCGCCGCGATGATGGCCGAAGAGCTTGACGCCTTCCCCGGCTTCCCCGCGCCTGAGCTTCTGCCCCAGTTCGAAGCCGACCCGCGCTTTCGCGTGAACATCGGCTCGACCGAAGGCGAAGTCATCCTGGCGATGAACAACTCCAAGCCACCTTTCGACAATATCGAAGTCCGCCGCGCCATCGCCACGGCGATTGACCGCGACGAAATCATCGACGGCGCAATGTATGGCCAAGCCACCCCCATCGGCAGCTTTTATCCGCCACATGGCACCGCTTACGTCGATCTCACTGGCGCCTATCCGCATGACACCGCCAAGGCCAAGGCGGCATTTGACGCCGCCGGTATCGCAGGCACCACCGTGACCCTGCGTGTGCCGCCCTTCCCCTATGCCATGCGCTCGGGCGAAATTATTCAGGCACAACTGGCCGAGGCCGGGCTTGATGCCAAGGTCGAGAACGTCGAATGGGGTTTCTGGATTGATGAGGTCTACAAGAAGAAAAACTATGACATGACCATCATCGCCCACACCGGCCCCAACGACATGGGAAATTTCGCCCGCGGCCCGGATTATTTCTATGGCTATGATGACGCCGAATTCACCGCCCTCTGGGACGCCATCCAGACCGAGTCTGATCCCGCCAAACGCGATGAATTGCTCAAGGAAGGGCAGCAATACCTCTCCGACCAATCTGTGCATGGCTTCCTCTTTCAACTGCCGCTTCTGGGGGTCTTTCGCAACGACGTGAAAGGCTATTGGTCCTCCGCCCCGGTGCTCTACATGCCCCTCAAAGGCGTGAGCAAAGGCTGAAGCAAAGGCGTGCTGCGGGCGGATCTCTGCCCGCAGCCTGTTAGATTCCCATGGGTTATTTCCTCTTTCGCCGCACGCTCGGCTTCGCACTGACCCTGCTGGCCGTGTCGGTCGTGGTCTTTGCCGTGATGAACGTGCTGCCGGGCGATCCGGCACTCACCATCCTCGGGCTTGATGCCACCGATGACGCCCTTGCGGCCCTGCGCGAACAACTCGGCCTGAATGAGCCGCTGCTGACGCGCTATGTCCATTGGGTCTGGAACGCGCTGCACGGCGATTTCGGGATAAGCCATTCGTTCCGCGTGCCGGTGGCGACGCTAATCGGCGAACGCCTTCCCATGACCATTTCTCTCGCCGTTTCCGGCATGGTGCTGACCCTGATCGTCGCCCTCACGCTTGGTATCGGCGCCGCCGCTCGTCACCGCACCTTTGGCGACTGGGGCGTCATGTTTCTCAGTCAACTTGGCATCGCCATCCCCGCCTTCTGGCTCTCGATCCTTCTGGTGATGCTCTTCGCGGTCAAACTGCGCTGGCTGCCCCCCGGCGGCTTTCCCGGCTGGTCCGATCCGGTGCTTGCGATGCGCTCGCTCATTCTGCCCACCGTGGCGCTGGCGCTGGTGCAATCGGCGGTGCTCACCCGCGTCACGCGTTCCTCCGCCCTCGAAGTCATGCGTCAGGATTTCGTGCGCACCGCGCGCGCCTCGGGTCTGTCACACCGCCGCATCCTCTGGCGTCATGTGCTGCCCAACGCGCTGGTGCCGATCATCACCATCGTCGGCATGCAGTTCGCCGCCCTCGTCACCGGCACCATCGTGATCGAAAACGTGTTCTACCTGCCCGGCCTCGGACGGCTGATCTTTCAATCCATCTCCAACCGCGACCTGCCCACGGTGCAGGCGCTGGTCATGCTTTTCGCCGCCATCGTGGTCACCGCCAACTTCATCGTAGATCTGCTCTATGTGGTGATTGACCCGCGCCTCAAGGCCCGCGCATGAGCCGTCTTCCGACAAACCTCATCCTCGGCGCGGTGCTCGTCACGCTGGTTGTCGGTGTCGCCGCGCTTTCGCTGGTCTGGACCCCGCATGACCCAACCCTGATGAACATTCGTGGCAAATTCGCCGACCCCTCACCGACCTACTGGCTCGGTACCGATCAGTTGGGCCGCGATATCGTCTCGCAACTCATGGCGGGCGCGCGAAATTCAATGGCGGTGGCGCTGATCGCCGTGCTGGTCGGCGGCTCGATCGGCGTCGCCCTTGGCCTCTTCGCTTCGGCCCTGGGCGGCTGGGTCGAAGACGGCGTGATGCGCCTTGCCGATCTCGGCTTCGCTTTCCCCGCGCTGCTCTTTGCCATCATGCTGGCCGCTGTCTTCGGCCCCTCGCTCACCAACGCGGTGATGGCCATCGCCTTCATCAACATCCCGGTCTTTGCCCGCGTCGCGCGCGCCTCGGCCAATCAGGTCTGGACCCGCGATTTTGTCTCGGCTGCCCGCGCCGCCGGGATGAGCCGCTTTGCCATCAGCCGCGATCATATCCTGCCCAACATCGCCGCCCCGGTAATCGTGCAGGCCACCATCGAATTCGCCGTCGCCATTCTCGCCGAAGCTGCGCTCTCCTATCTCGGCCTCGGCGCGCAACCCCCCGCGTCAAGCTGGGGGAGAATGCTGTCTGAGGCGCAAACCCTGATGTATCTCGCGCCGCATCTCGCGATCTATCCCGGTCTTTGCATCGTCACCGCCGTGCTCGGCTTTGGCCTCCTGGGGGACGGGTTGCGCGACGTGACCGATCCCCGACTGGTGCGGGAGCGTTAGACATGATCGAACTCGAAAACCTCACCGCGCGATTTGACGGCCACGCCGCCCTGCGCGACATCACGCTCTCCATCGCGCCCGGCGACCGGCTTGGTGTGGTCGGCGAAAGCGGGTCGGGCAAGAGCCTTCTGGCGCTCTGCCTGATGGGCATGGCCCCCGATGCCGCCACCCTGAGCGGCCAGATCACCATCGACACCACCGACATGAGCAACGCCTCTGAGCGCACATGGGCCGCCCTGCGCGCCCGCCGCGTCGCGATGATCTTTCAGGAACCCATGGCCGCGCTCAACCCGCTGCGCCGCGTCGGCGATACCGTGGCCGAACCCATGATCGTGCACGAAGGTCTCACCGGCGACGCCGCCCGCACACGCGCACTCGCGCTCTTCAACGAGGTCGGCATCAACGACCCGGAAGCCCGCCTGCGTCAGTTCCCCCACCAGCTTTCGGGGGGGCAACGTCAACGCGTGCTGATCGCGCTGGCGCTGGCTTGTAACCCGGACCTTCTGATCGCAGACGAGCCGACCACCGCGCTCGACGCCAGCGTCGCCCTGCGCATCACCGATCTGCTGGTCCGGCTTGCCAAAGAACGCCAAATGGCGCTTGTGCTGATCTCACACGATCTCGCCGCCGTCGCGCGCGCCACCCGCGACATCGCGGTGATGTATGGCGGCGATATCGTCGAGCGTGGCCTGACCGACGAGGTGCTCTCTGCCCCGGCGCACCCCTATACCAAGGGCTTGCTCGATGCGCGCCCCGAATCCCTGGCCCAGCGACGCGACCGTGACGGCAAACGCGCCCGCCTGCCCACCATCCCCGGAAGCGTCCCGCCGCTGAGCGCGCTGCCCCACGGGTGCCGCTTCTCGGGGCGTTGCGTGGTCGAACTGCCCCAATGCGCGGCGCAGCGTCCCACCCCGCACGCCCTGAGCACAACCCGCATCGCCGCCTGCCACCTGCTTGACGAAACAGGGGGCGCGCCATGACCGCTCCGCTTCTGCAAGCCACCGGCCTCACCCGCCACTACCGGCTGCCGCGCCAATCGCTCTTTCAACCCGCGCCGGTCCTCACCGCCGTACAAAACGCCAGCTTCACACTTGAAGCCGGTGAAACCCTCGGAATCGTTGGCGAGTCGGGGTCTGGTAAATCCACGCTGGCCCGCATGGTCATGGCGTTTGAACGCCCCGACGCGGGCGAGATTCGCTTCCAGGGTCAATGCCCACACAGCCTCTCACATCGCGCCCTGCGCCAGTTGCGTCAGAAGTTCCAGATGGTCTTTCAAGACCCCTACGGCTCGCTCGATCCGCGTCGCAAGGTCGGCTGGTCCATCGCAGAACCGCTGCGCGCCACCGGCGCCACCACAGACAACGGCAAACGGGTGGACGAGGCGCTCGAACAAGTCGGCCTGCACTCCAAGGACGCCACCAAATACCCCCATGAATTCTCCGGCGGTCAGCGTCAGCGCATTGCAATCGCGCGCGCCATCGTCACCCGCCCGGCACTTCTCGTGGCGGATGAGGCGGTGTCGGCCCTTGATGTTTCGGTGCAGGCACAAGTGCTCAACCTGCTGCTCGATCTGCAGGACGAACTCGACCTTGGCATACTCTTCATCAGCCACAATCTCGCAGTTGTCGCCTCGGTCTGCGATCATGTTCTGGTCATGCAGCGCGGCAAAGTGGTTGAATCCGGTGCCGCAACGGACATATTGCATGCACCCACCCACAGCTATACCCAAACCCTGTTGCAAGCCGCAGGAGCGCGCCCATGACCCGTTTCATCCACCTCACCGACATCCACATCTCGGCTCCCGGCGCGGGCGCACCCGGTCACAAGGCCGATAACCCCGCCATACTTAGCCGTATGGTGGAAATCATCAACGCCATGCCGCAGCAGCCCGCCTTTGTCGTCGCCAGCGGCGATCTCACCGATATGGGCGATGTCGCAAGCTACAACCTCTTTCGCGATCTCACTGCCCCGTTAAAGGCGCCCCTCCTCATGGCGCTTGGCAATCACGACAAACGCGCCGCATTTCACGAAATGCGCGGCAATGCCGGTTCCGACGCGCCCTATTTCCATGATGTGGTGCATGGCGACCTCCATATCATCACCCTCGACAGTTCGGTTCCCGGCCATGTCGCCGGTGCGATCTGCGAAGCCCAGTTCACCTTTCTCACCCACGCGCTCACCCGCCATCCCGACCTGCCAAAGCTGCTGGTTATCCACCATCCCCCCCGGATCGACCCCAACGGCCTGCCCTGGGCCACGCTCGATATGGCCAGCACCGAACGGCTGGCCGCCGCCCTTGCCGGGCACAACGTCGCGGGCATCCTGTCGGGCCATATCCACATCAACCGGGTGATGCATTGGCACGGCATTCCCATTTTCGTCTCCGGCGGCCTCGACAGCTCGGTCGACCTTCTTGAAACCACCGATCTGCGCCTTGTCGAAGGCACCAGCTTTGGTATCTGCGATTGGCGCCCCTCGGGCCTAAGCGTCTCTTTCGTGCCGCTCACGCCTGAGCCTCGCGAAATCGGCGTCGTCGATCGCGCCCGGCTGGAAACCTTCGCCTGATGGCCCCCTCACGGCATTTCCCGGCCCAGGGCGCCTATAACATCCGTGATCTCGGCGGTTACAAATCCGCGTCTGGCGACACTATCCCCTGGCGTCGCTTCCTGCGTGCCGACAGCCTTCACCGACTTGAAAAAAGTGAAACCAAACGTCTGCACGGCGAAGGCCTGAACAAGGTGATCGACCTGCGCACGCCCGATGAAATCAGAGAGAAGCCAAGCCCCTTCGCAAACTACGCCGAGGTGCAATTCCTCAACCTGCCGCTGTTTGACGATCTCTCGCCCTCCGCCCTTTCCAAAACACGGCGTCCGGGCGATGATCCTCTGCTGTCCTTTTACACCGCCGCGCTCGACACCCGTGGCCCCGCGATCCGCACGATCCTGTCCGAAATTGCCACGGTCGAACGCGGCGCCGTTCTGTTCAACTGTACCGCTGGCAAGGACCGCACTGGCATCATCGCCGCGCTGCTGCTCGGAGTGGCCGACGTTTCACATGATCAGATCGTGGCCGATTACACTCTGACCGCCGAACTCATTCCCGATCTGGTGACAGAATTCCTCGCCCTGTCGCGCGCGCGCGGCGGCGATACCGAAAGCTATGCCAAACTCCTGCAAAGCCCGGCCACCACCATGGCCCGCACGCTTGAGAAGATCGACACCCGCCACGGCTCGACCACCGGTTATCTCAGATCCATCGGCATGCCCTCGGACGAAATCAACCAACTGCGCAGAAAACTGCTCGCGCGCTGAAAAAGCGATTTATACCGACTTAAGCTACCGAATACCCGCAAGTTTCGGCAATCTTTCCCAGGTATTTCTTGGAATACTCGACGTCCCCATGGTGCGAATCCGCGAGGTTCGCCATCAGATACTCTGATTTCAGAAAGCCATCCTTGGCCACATCTTCCGGCGGAGTAATAAGGGCTATGCCCATCTCGGCCAACTGCGTTGTCATCACCTCTCGAACAGCGCCATCCATCAACAGTATCTCATCGCGCGTCCACTTTTTGCTGGCCAATCTCTCGACGAATCTCTCGGTCGGCGGCGCGGAAGACAATACCGCCACGCGGTATCCCAGCGCCATCGCGTCTCTCAGGAAACCCAAAAAGAACCGGTTGAGATCGAGAACCATAGCCTTGAACGCCCCATCGCTGATAGGTGCGAGCTGCCGGTCCGAGCCGACACGCCAAAGCCGATGAGTGTCCCAGCGCGCACTGTTCAGGAAACCGAGCGTGTGAAACCCTCCGGATATCAGCCACAGCGATCCATCCGGCTCATGCATGAAGCCGTTTTCGTCACAAAGCTCGCCTTCCAGTCGAGATTTCAACTTGGGATCAGTAATCCGCAATTTCGAGTCGCTCAGTTCATAGAAAGGAGCATAGAACTCGTTCGCAGCACCCAGCGCGCGAACAAGACCTAAGGGAAATCCGGAAGCCGCTATTTGCGCCCTCATTCCTTGCGAGGCAACCAGAAGCCTGTTCACGTTGCTATCGCCAAAAATATGGTATTTCGGTGCTTGAAAGTCATACCCCATTATTCCGCCTCCAATAGGATCTCGTCACAGGCGGGATCACGTTCTTCTTCTTGACGCTGAATATGCGAAACCGTCGCTCTTGCGGGCGGATGCTGCTTAAAGAAATGCTCCATAACCAGATCCACACCCTTGGGATGCACCGACCTCATGTCCGGTAGGAAAAACATGCTCCGCGACGGGATACCGCTAATGATTTCATATGACGGGAAATAGTCAATCAAGGGGTCCTGCTGCTCCAGCTCGCCCGCCACCGCGCGCAAGACCGATTTGGAATAGACCGTCGAAACCATTACGTGACGTTCTTCCGCGGTTGCAACAAGTGGCACGGGTGAAACCGTAAACATGAACTTCACACCGGGATTGACGCTTCGAACCAACTCAATGAATTCCCGCATGTCAGCCAGGTTTTCCGACACTGTGAAATTTTTGAAACTGTATTTGGCAGGATCAAATTCACCCGCCGCAGTGCCCGGACAAATCGGATAGACTGTTCCGTCCCGCTTATCCACCCAAGCCTCGGTCAAACCGAAGGTGAAGATAAAGACACCGCAACGTGTAAGCATGTGCCGGACAGCACGATGATGATATTGCAGAATTTCCGCATACTCGTCGCGACTGGCGAAACCGTCGCGCTCAACCGTGGGGCGCAACAGATCGTAAATCCGACCTTTGTGTTCCACGATATGTTCAACTGGTTCAAATTTTCCAAACGCTCTTTGTGCCAGTTGAAGAAGCTGCCGCGAGGTGTACACGTTTCCGAAACGCGCCGAATATAGCCCGTATCCAAACGCCTCCATATCGTCAGGCGGGAAATTGAACGGGGCGGCTTCCGCATCAAGATAGCGATAGCCGCTTGATTGCAGGCGTTTCGCAATGTGCTGAGCGAAACAGCTGCCTGCGGTCGCAATGGGTTCATTTGGATCGATATCGAATTTTTTCTCGTAGACATCGGAAAGGTCAAAAATACCTTTTTCCGCAATTGCCCTTTTCCAGAATCGATTATCGGGAAGCCCCTTGTACGGATGGTCTACCAATGTATTTCACCTAATTGACAGTGGATTGAACAGAATCTTCATCAACGAATCGTCAATCACACGGCCCAAATTCGACAGGCGTCACACCCAGACCGCATTCGTTCACCGCCAAGTAGTACACGGCAAACTCATGACCGGAAAAACTTACCCCTACTGCGGTCTCATCACAACCCGCATTGGGGCAAACCCGGCGCCGCCTCGCCATTTCCGCCACTTTACTGTGCGATATGCATTCACGGCCCGAACCAATGATCTACGTCAATGACGACAGCGAGAACCCCATGGTAAAAAATCTGTCTCATTGCACGGCCAATCCCTCTGCAAGTCGGTTCACGGCAAAACAAGGACCATTCTCAATGCCCGCGACAAAAACCAACATTGATCAGATCGTCGCAAGCGGCAGCACAAGTCATAAGGCGCGCCGTTGGATCATCTGGACCATCCTTGTCATCCTTATCCTTGGCGGCGGTTGGATGTGGTTCGCGTGGAGCTCCACCAACAGCGGCGTCACCTATGAAACCGATTCGATTGAACGGGCGGCGATTGTTGTAAAGGTGACGGCGACAGGCTCGGTTGAACCGACAAACCTGGTCGAAATTTCAAGCGAACTCAGCGGCACGATCAAATCAGTCATGGTTGATCACAACAGCACCGTTTCCAAGGGCCAGGTTCTGGCAGAGCTGGATACCGAGAAGCTGGAGGCGCAATTGGAGCATAGCCGCGCGACTCTTGCCGCGCGCGAAGCCCGCGTGGCCGAAGCTCAGGCAACTCTGGACGAAGCACAAAGCAATTATGAACGCGCGCTTGAGCTTGACCGTCGCGGCGTGACCACAACGCAGAGTTTTCTGGCCGCCCATGCCGCGCTTGCCCGCGCAAAAGCAGCCGTCGCCAGCGCGCGGGCCGACGTGCGCGTCGCCGCCGCAGATCTGAAGGTCGACGAGGCCAATCTCAACAAGGCCTGCATCTGTTCCCCGATTGATGGCGTTGTGCTCGAACGCAACGTCGATGTCGGCCAGATCGTGGCGTCGTCGTTTCAGGCACCGATCCTGTTTTCCATTGCCGAGGATCTGAAGCGTATGGAACTGCGCGTCGATATCGACGAAGCCGATATCGGCAAGGTCGATGTTGGCGATACCGCCCAATTCACGGTGGAAGCCTATCAAGACCGCACCTTTCCCGCCGTCATTTCCGAATTGCGATTTGCGCCCCAGACAATCGACGGCGTCGTCACCTACGAAGGCATCCTTTCAATCGACAATTCAGACCTGCTCTTGCGTCCGGGCATGACGGCAACGGCAGATGTCACCGTGGCCAATCTCGACAACGCCCTGACAATCTCGAATGCCGCCCTGCGATTTTCACCCCCCGTTCAGGCCGAGGAAGAAGCCGGCGGCAGCGGTTTTCTCGGCTTGCTTTTCAAGCCCCCCTCGCACGCGGCCTCGACCACACAACAGGCCCAGAGCGGTTTGCGCACGGTCTGGGTCGCGAACGGCGACGACTTGAAGTCCGTCGAGATCGAAACCGGCGAAACAGATGGTATACGCACCGAAATCGTTGCCGGCGCACTTGCCCAGGGTGACCGGGTTGTCGTGGACATGGTGACACAATGAGCCACGCGGTCGCGCCGCTGATCGAACTCAGCGGTATATGCAAGGTTTATGGCGAGGGCGAAGCCGAAGTGCGCGCCTTGCAAGACGTCGACCTGACCATCTCCAAGGGCGAATTCGTGGCCGTGATGGGCCCTTCCGGGTCGGGAAAATCGACCGCGATGAACGTGATCGGATGCCTCGACACCCCCACCAGCGGCAGTTATCGCTTCATGGGCGCCGAAGTGGGCGCGCTAGGGCGCGATCAGCGCGCGCTGTTGCGGCGAAACTATCTCGGGTTCGTTTTTCAGGGCTATAACCTGCTCGCCCGGACCTCGGCCATCGACAATGTCGAGCTGCCCCTGATCTATCAGGGCATGGCAAAATCCGAGCGCAGGGCCTTGGCGCTGCAAGCCTTGGAGCGCGTCGGTCTGGCGGGGCGCGAACATCACGACCCCTCGCAACTGTCCGGAGGCCAGCAACAGCGCGTCGCAATCGCGCGCGCCATCGTCACCCGCCCGGATGTGTTGTTGGCCGATGAACCCACGGGCAACCTTGATACGGCGCGCAGCCGCGAAATCATGGAATTGCTGACCCAGCTGAACCGCGACGAGGGCATTACCATCATGATGGTCACCCACGAACCCGACATGGCCGAATATGCCGGGCGCCTGATCCATTTTGTCGATGGCAAGATCGAATCCGACAGCCTTGTCACCCGTGAGGTCGCCGATGTTTCTTGAAACGGTTCATCTCGCCGTGCAGGCGATCTTTCGCAACACCATGCGCTCCTTCCTGACCGTCCTCGGCATCGTGATCGGCGTGGCCGCGGTCATCGCCATGGTCACCGTTGGCCAGGGATCGACCGCACAGGTCGAAGCCGACGTCTCCAAACTTGGCACCAACCTCTTGATGATTCGACCGGGACAGGCGCAAAACGGCCCCGGCGGCACCGGCAGCACCGCCGCCCCCCTGACCCTCAAGGATGTCGACGCAATCGACAGCCAGATTTCGGGCGTCGCCGTCGCCACGCCCAGCAATTCGCGGATGATGACCGTGATTTTCGGCAATACCAACTATTCGACCAACATAACCGGCACCGACAACCGCTATCTCGTGGCAACCGATTGGCCCATCGCCGAGGGGCGCGAATTCTACGACAGCGAATTGCGCAGCGGCACCGCGGCCTGCATCCTGGGCGAGACGGTCCGACAGGAGCTGTTCGGCAGCTCAAGCCCCTTGGGCGAGGTGATCCGCATCAAGCAGATTTCCTGCCGCGTCATCGGCGTGCTCGAAGCCAAGGGCGCATCGAGCTTCGGCAGCGATCAAGATGACCTGGTGCTGATCCCGATCCGAGCCTTCCATCGCCGTGTGGCAGGCAACCAAGACGTGTCGATGATCTATGCCTCGATCCGAAACAACGTTTCAACAGACAAGGCCAAGGCCGATATCGAACGCCTGATGCGCGAAAGACGCCGGATAAGTCCGGGCGAGGATGACGACTTCAATGTTTTTGACACCGAACAGATCACCTCGATGTTGACGGGCATTACAACGGTTCTGACCGGCCTCTTGTCCGCCGTCGCCGCCGTCAGCCTGCTTGTGGGGGGAATCGGCATCATGAACATCATGCTCGTGTCCGTCACCGAAAGAACCCGCGAAATCGGCATTCGTCTGGCGGTCGGCGCGACCGAACGTCAGGTGTTGATGCAGTTTCTGGTCGAAGCAATCGTGCTCTCGCTGATCGGCGGACTCATCGGCATTCTGCTGGGTCTTGCTCTGGCGCTGGTGGGCGCAAATGCCCTTGCCGTGCCGTTTGCGCCCGACATCACGGTCATCCTGGGCGCCTTCGGGTTTTCGGCGCTCGTTGGCGTCTTGTTTGGCTATTTTCCCGCGCGCCGCGCCGCGCGCATGGATCCGATTGACGCATTGCGACACCAATGACCCCTCGCGCCCCGTCGCGCTTTATCCAAGCGCATATCCGGCACCGCGCACCGTGCGGATCGGGTCGCTCCCGTCATATCGCATCAACGTCTTGCGCAGCCGCGCGACATGAACATCAACCGTGCGCGCATCCACGAAAATCTCGCGCCCCCAAACCAGATCAAGCAGTTGCTCGCGGCTGAACACCCGCCCCGGCCGCTCCATCAGAGTGGTCAGAAGCCGAAACTCGATCGGGCCCAGCTTGAGATCATGGTTGTCACGGGTGACGCGATGGCTTTCAGGATCAAGGCTGATATCTTCAAACGTCAGCCCCTTTCCCACCACCGCCGGGCGGGTGCGCCTAATTTGCGTGCGCGCGCGCGCCATAAGCTCATTTACCGAATACGGCTTGATCATATAGTCATCCGCGCCGGTCTCCAGACCGCGCACGGTGTCCACCTCCTCAGATCTGGCCGACAACATGATCACCGGGATATGGCGCGTCTCGTTGCGCGATTTAAGCTGACGACAAACCTCGATCCCGCTCATCAAGGGCATCATCCAATCCAAAATCACCAGATCGGGCAGAGCTTCGGCAACCATCAACATGGCCTCTTCGCCGTTTTCGGCGCAGCGCACGGCAAACCCCTCGGCCACCAGATTATAACTCAAGACCTCACGCTGGGCTGGGTCATCCTCAACCAAAAGTACCTGCGGTTGTAGTGGCGGCATCGCTCAGACCTCTGAAATTGCGGCTGTTGTATCGGCTTTCGGGCGCGTCTCGTCCGGCTGCTTTCCGGTTGCCAGATAGATCACCTGTTCCGCGATAGAGGTAACATGATCCCCCATGCGTTCGGTGTTCTTCGAAATGAAATGCAGGTGCAGGCAGGCAGTAATATTGCGCGGATTTTCCATCATGAAGGTCAGCAATTCACGAAACAGCGCATTATACATCTGGTCGACATCAACATCGCGCGCGATCACATCAGCCGCCAGCGCAACATCGCGATGGATATAGGCATCCAGAGCATCCTTCAGCATCAATTCAACCGCGCGTGTCATGCGTCGGAGCGTACCCGTGCTGTCGCTGAACGACTCCGCCTTTGACAGAACCTCGGTGCGTTTGGCCATGTTCTTTGCATAATCACCGATCCGTTCAAGATTGCCGCTGATCTTGATCACACTCAGGATCAGACGCAGATCAATCGCCGTCGGCGCGCGCAGCGCAATGATGCGGGCGGCCCCCTCGTTGATCGTCTCTTCCAATGCATCAATGGCCGCATCGGCGGCGCGAACCTTCCGGGCAAGCTCTTCGTCACGGGTCTCAAGCGATTTCATGCCAAAGCGAATGGCATCTTCAACCAGCCCGCCCATTTTCATGATCTGTGCTTGAACCGCTTCCAGATCTGCATCGAAAGCTGAAGAAATATGGTCATGCGTCATGGTTCATCCAATCCTGCCGGTCATCCTGTTTCCCGGTGATCCTGGCGCGCTTATCCGCACCAAGCACTGCGGTTGTGTGACAGTTTCATTACAGTTTTATGACAACCCGCCCAAGCGCCCGTTTCATTCGCCGAAATTCAGGCCTCGGTTGTTTCCGGGGGCAGTACCACGCTGAATTGCGATCCCTCCCCCGGCTGGCTTGCGATCTTCAAGCGGCCCCTGTGACGGTTCAGAATATGCTTCACAATCGCCAGCCCCAAACCGGTACCCCCAAGTTCACGGCTGCGATGACTGTCGGCGCGATAGAACCGCTCGGTCAGACGTGGCAAATGTATCGGCTCAATACCCGGTCCATGATCGCAAATCACAACCTCAATCGCCGGGCCGCGCAGAATGGGATCATGCGCGACGGGCCTGATCTCGATATCAACCGATTGATCCGCGCCACCATATTTGATCGCGTTCTCCACCAGATTGGTAAAGACCTGCATCAACTGATCGGCATCACCAATGACATGCTGCGGTGCCTGCTGCGCCGGATCAAATTGCAGCGTCACATTATTGTCCCGCGCAAGCGTTTCAAGATTGCTCAAGGTGGTTTGCACCACTTTGCCAAGATCAAGCCGTGCGGTGGGGCGCACCCGTTCGCCCGCTTCAACCCGGCTCAACGACAACAACGCACCGACAAGCCGGTTCATCCGCTCGGCCTCACCCGCCATGATACCAAGAAACCGCTCCCGCGCGACGGCATCATTACGCGCGGTCGTGCGCAGGGTTTCGACAAAGCCCATGACCGCCGTAAGAGGCGTGCGCAACTCGTGGCTGACATTGGCAACAAAATCGCGGCGCATCTGCTCGGCCTGCGCCAGTTCCGTGGCATTCTGAAAACTGACCAACAACAGACCAGTGGCCGCAATTGTCTTTAGATGCACATCATAGTGGACATCCTTGCCGTTCTCGACAACTTGATAGGATACTTCCTGCCCGGACGGATCACGCAAGCCATGCTCGACCGCCTCAACCAGCCCGGGATGGCGCAGGTAGGTCGTGAAATGCCGCCCCACCATGTTCTTGCCCAACAGGGCTTCGGCGGCGCTGTTCACGGCCTCGACCTTCCCCGCCTGCCCGATGGCCAGCGTGGGCAGCGCAAATGCCGCAATCACATCCTGCACCACAGGAAGTTCGCTCAGGGGTTGATCCATCATGGCCGTTTCTCAAATTCGCTTGCTTCGATGGATTTAGCCGATCTTGGGGACAAACAACAGGTTCACCCGTCACCCACCCCCCACGCGGGTTCGATCACCCCTGATCAGACCCCCGCGCGCACGCCCTTCGGACCGTATCTCAAAAGTCCGTCGGCGCCCCGCCTTCCGCCTTGCGCCGCGCCACAAACTCCCCAAGCTCCTCACGGATCGCCTCATCCATCGTCGGCGGCACGAATTCCTCTACGATGCGCTTGTAAATCCCATGCGCCCGCTCCGCCGTCCACACCCCACCGGCCAGATCCCAGGCTTCAAAGTTGCGCCAATCACTCAGAAACGGCTGATAAAACGCCGTCGTATAACGCTCCTGCGTATGCTCCAGCCCAAAGAAATGCCCCTGCGCCCCCACTGAGGCAATCGCCTCTAGCGCAATATCCTCCGGCGTCGTCGCCCAGATCTGCGGCTCCATATAGCGCTGGATCTGCTGCAAAACCTCACAATCCATCACAAATTTCTCAGGCGACGCAATCAGCCCCCCTTCCAGCCATCCAGCCGCGTGATAAACCATATGCGTGCCCGACTGCACCGCCGCCCAGAGCGAATTGCTGGTCTCCCACATTGCCTGCGCATCCGGCACATTCGCCGCGCACACCCCGCTTGAACGCAGCGGCAACCCATAAAACCGCGCCATCTGCCCCGTCATCTGGGTCGCGCGCATATATTCCGGCGTGCCGAACGCCGGCGCGCCCGACTTCATGTCAACATTGCTGGTAAACGTCCCGATCGCACAGGCCACCCCCGGCTTGATATACTGCGCCAAGGCAATCGCAATCAGCCCCTCAGCCAGCGATTGCGCCACCGCCCCCGCCATCGTCACCGGCGCCATGGCCCCGGCCAGCGTGAACGGCGTCACCACCAATCCCTGACCCCGCCGCGCCAGCCGCATCCAGCCATCCAGCATCAACTCGTCATGCTTCAGCGGCGATGTCGAATTGATGTTGGTATAGAGCTTTGGCCCGGCATCAAATTCCTCATGGCTATGCCCGCCCGCGATCCGCACCATCTCCATCACATCCTCGACCCGCTCTTTGCCAAGCGAATAGGTATGCACCACCTTATCGGACAGCGTCAGCTTGTCATAAAGCACATCCAGATGGCGCACCGAGGCGTGAATATCCTGCGGCTCAACCGGATAACCGCCGATGAAATGGATACAGTTAAAATACTGGCTCAGCTTGATAAAATCGGCACACATGGCGCGCGTCCCGACCATCTTGCGCCCGGTTTCCAATGTCCAGTAGGCGGGCGGAGAGCTGACATTGCCAAACAGGATATGCTTGCCCCCGATGGGGATTGCGCGCTCGGGGTTGCGCGGCGTCATCCACCATTGCGCGGGCGCCTTGCCCACCATTTCCATGATGAAATCGCGCCCCAACCGCACATTCGTGCCGTTGATGATCGCCCCCGCCTCACGAAAAATTTCCAGAGCTTCGGTGTTGAGAATTTCAATCCCGATGTCTTCGAGAATACGCATCGCCCCTTCGTGGATCGCCTGCACACCCTCCTCGCCCATCGGCTCGATCGGGCGGTCCTGATTGATTGGCAAACGCCATGCGCTCTGCTCGATTACAGCCGAGCCGCGCCGCGCCGATTTTCCAGCCCGCCCGCCGCTGCGCCGCCCGCCTTGTGCCGCTTCTGCCATGGCCGTTCTCCCTGATCGCCTCCCTTCGATCATTCGCCGCTGCGCGCCAGGCCGCCTGTCCACCCGCGACGAAAGCTGTCGCATTTGGGCAAGTCGGATCAGACGCTGATGCCGCGCAGGCTCCAGATTTCTTCCACAAAGCCGGGCGCGCGCATGCCCGTGGGGTGGCGCTGCAACGCCAATGGAGCGCAATTTATCTCGCCAAACCCTTCTGACATAAGTACGTTGCACGCCCTCACCAAAGCGCCAATCCGCCGGAACGCCCCGAACCAAATCCACCGCCCCCACGAAGCCGGGCGCGCGCCTGCCCGTGGGGTGGCGCTGCAACGCCAATGGAGCGCAATTTATCCCGCCAAACCCTTCTGACATAAGAACGTTGCACGCCCTCACCAAAGCGCCAGCCCGCCGGAACGGGCATGCGCTCGCCCGGCGGCCTGCGGCCTTGATTCCGGGCGGGGTGGCAAACGGCAGGATTGAGCCCTTAGTAACAAATGCTGCGAGTTTCATGAAGGACCGCTTCGCACTATTCTTGTTTTCCCGCGCATTGTGTGCCTCTATTTAGAAAACACGTTTCCAGATAAAGATCACAACCATGCGAGTTTTCTTTTGGATATTCTCAGTTCTTTGGGGAGGTGTCGCATTTTGTCAGTTTATGGCAAAAGGTCTGAGTACACACGCTGAAGCTTACTCCCTAGGATATTGGGGGATGCGCTACACAGAGCAAATTATCTCGGCCGAAATACTCTTACTGATTGCTGTTGGTTTCAGTGTTCATTTGGGTCCAGAGCAGCACCGTATGCGCGCGATGATTGCAGGCATCCTTGGATGTTTCATGCTGTTGGGGGTGCAAATCGTGACTTACAGCATGGACACTGGGTACGTCTATCGAAAGGAGCTTGCTGGCGATCAGTATGAAATTCCTTGGCGCTATCATCCGTCAGGGAACAGTGTCTACAATACGATTGGGATTTGGGTCGTTTATCCTGGATTTACGCCGCTCCAAGACGGGAAGTCACAACGTCAGGTAAAGGTGTGGTTTCAGAAATCGCCCGAGGGAAGTCGGGAACGTTCCAGCGGATCATTCAAGCAACCACGTAGAGTGGATGTGCCTGAGTGTGTGGCAATGGGAAATTGGGACCAATGCCGGTTTTACCGCGACGGTTTCTGGTACGATTACCGATACCCATCCAACGGCTCCAAGAATAAAAAAATCGAAGTTCCTCTAGATGAGGCAATGGAAAAGCTGCCGTTGCTACTTGACAGCTTCGTAGAAAGAAGACTTTGAAAGCTGAGTATTGGATGCCCACTTCGTTGCGCATCTTACCAGTTCGTGCGCGGCCCGGCGAATGGCAGTATTTCCCGAACCCGACCTTCCTGGTCAGCGCAGCGAATTCAACCTTCGTCCGCACACCTGCCTTTCACGCATGCAGTCGCCCACCGTACCCCCCATTAACCTAACAATCCCTTAACCCAATCCCGATTTCCCCGGCAGCCGGGAGTCAGCCGGATGTCAGCCGGGAGTCACCCCCAAGCCTCCCATGCGCAAACCGCATGGTTAACCCGCCGGGGCGTTGCGCCAAAGATTAACGGCTTGCTAATACCAGCGGCGGAATATGGCCGATATCGGGAAGGATCACATCCGCCAACCCGGCCAGTTCTTCGGCCCCGGCCAGCCCTGTGAGAACGCCAATCGTGCGCATTCCAGCGCGCCGTCCGGCCTCCAGATCGTGTGTGCTGTCGCCCACCATGGCAATGCGTTCGGGCGCCAACCCGGTGGCGCGCGCAAAGGCCAAAAGCTGCCCCGGCGCCGGTTTTCCGCCATGCCCGCTGTCAAACCCGGCGACGAAATCGAACATCTCTGAAATCCCCGCCTGACGCAGATGCGCCTTGGCCGGGCCTTCGCCGTCATTGGTCGCCAGTCCCAGCAGCAAACCGCGCCCGCGCAACCCCGAAAGAAGCGGCAAAAGCGGCACCGCCGGGGCCATCGGCGCGGCCTCGGCCCCCGCATTCATTCGTTCCACCAGCCCGGTGTAATCATATCTGTCCTGCAAAGGCTCCACAGCGGCGGCAATCTCGTCAGCCGTGTGGGCAATGACGATTGAATCTGGGCTGAAGCGTCTGTTTTCATTGTCAAATCCGATTGCACTATTGATTAACTCAAAGCGCTCGGCATCACCGTCAGCCAGCTCGCCAACAAGCGCCAGCGCCCAGCTTACCCAGGACGCGGAAAAGTCGAAAAGCGTGCCATCCTTGTCAAAGATCAACCCGTCCAGCAGCATTGGTTCACGGGTCGGGTTTGGCGCGTCGGTCTTGGCGGTGCGGGTCTCTTCGTTCAGGTCCAAAAAACCTCCTTGCCGCCGGGTAACGCAGCGCGCGCCAGCATCGGTTTGTCATAGCTGAGGCCGGCCGTGTCGCAAAATCGCACCACCCAGGCATCGTCCATCAGCAGGAAGTCGAGAATCGAGCCGAGGAATTCGGCATCCTTGACACGTTCGCGCAATTCATTCCCCGCCGACCCGGACGAGCCGAGAAAAACCGCGAGCAATTCCTCATCTGCCGCCAACCAGCCCAAAGCCTGGAGCGCAATGGTTTCAGCGGTTTCTTGCGACATCGACATTTAAAAGAATTCCGGAAAGGATTTGTTAACTACTCTGATGGAATGATGTGGGTGATACAAGTCACATGTCTTGAAAGGGGTCTCTTCCGTGCCCGCAACAATCCTGATCATCGACCCCGTCGCAACCAACCGGATCGTCATGAAGGTGAAGCTGGCTAGGGCTTGTTACCAGGTAGCGCAAGCAGACAGTGGGAACGAAGGATTGGAAACTGCGCGCCAACTGCGTCCCGATCTTATCTTGTGCGCAGACCATCTACCCGACATGACGACCGAGACATTTGCTCGCACGCTGCGAACCGCTCCGTCAAGCAGATCAACACCGCTCATCGTCGAAGCGATGAGCCATAACTCTGAACGTCGTCTGCAATTGCTTCTATCCGGCGCCGATGACATACTGGTCAAACCGCACGGCGAACGCCTGCTGCTGGCGCGCTTGCGCAGTTTGCTCCGATTGCGCGAAACTGCCGCAGAACTCACTCTGCGCGAAGGTGCCAGTCGCGCCCTTGGCCTCGCCGAAGCGACAGAGTGCTATGTCACGCCGGGACCAACGGCAATTGTCGCTCCGCGGAGCGACACAGCCGTGAAATGGAGTCGCAAGCTGTCCAGTCATATTCCGGGCAAACACCATTCTTATGGGTATCGCGATGCGATCTTGCAGATGAGCGAAGGGGCCGCGCCCGATGTCGTCGCCGTGATCCTGACGCCAGAGTGCGCCGAATCAGGATTACAACTCCTTGCCGACCTGAAGGCTAAGCCGGAAACCCGCGATTGTGGCGTTCTGGTTCTCGCAGATGGCGAACACGCCGAACGCTACGCCGCAGATGCGCTCGACCGAGGCGCAAATGACGCGTTGACCAAAGGAGCGACTGTCCATGAAATCGCCCTCAGACTTGATCGGCTGACCGCCCGTAAACGCACACTTGAACGGCTGCGTAAAGACATGCGCGATGGGTTGCGTGCGGCGCTGACCGATCCACTTACAGGCCTCTTCAACCGACGGTATGCGATGCCAAACCTCGCTGCGATTGCTGACGCCGCGCGCAGCGGAGGGTGTACCGGCGACTATGCCGTCATGATTATCGACGTCGACCATTTCAAGTTGATCAATGATCGTTTCGGCCATTCCCCGGGCGATACCGTGTTGATCCGACTTGCCGAGATTCTAAAGCAGTCCGTGACAGAGCCAAACCTGTTGGCGCGCGTAGGTGGCGAAGAGTTTCTCGTCGTCATGCCACAGACCGGGCGGCGCACCGCCCGGATCATGGCTCAGAGACTATGCAGGCAGATCCGCGACACCGTATTCGAAATGCCTGGTCGGTTGTGCCCGCTGCAAGTCACCGTCAGTATCGGTGTCGCCATGGGTTCGGACATCGGCACACCCACAGACCCGACCCTGTCACAGCATGAAGCGGTTCTCGATGGCGCAGACAAAGCCCTCTATGAGGCCAAGGCGCATGGTCGCAATCAGGTCGCGCTCAGCCAAGTGCGTTCAGCAGCCTGACTTCGACCGCCCCGCAATTCCCTGCGTATCATCACCATTTTCGCCAGCAACTCAGTCATGTGACCCGAACCAGCGCTTGCCCTCGCCGCGCTGGCCCTTGGGCTTACGACGTGGCCCGCGCTCAATAACTTTTTGCAGTCGTTCAGCATAGGCTGTACGATCTGCCGCGCTCATCTCATCGAACCGTTTGAGTAGGATATCCACACCCAGATCCACCCGGCGCGTGACCTGCTGCATCTGAGCCTCCACCGCCGCTCGCACGGCAGCAGAATCGTAAGGATCAGTGGTCAACGCGGAAATGACGACCGAAAAGTTTGCCGCGCCGTCCCCTCGTTCGGCCTGTTCGGCGCGCATCGCGTTGCGCAGATCGCGACCAACCGCTTTGCGGTCCTGCCGTTCCAAAGCCGCTGTCAACGGCCCACCGGGTTGCGACACACGTGGCGGGTGACGTTCATCCTTGCCGCGGTTCGATACCACCATACCCAGAACGGCTCCCACCACCAGAAGGTTGAGTGCAAGAGAGGCAACCAGCAACACGCGCAAAGTCCGTTTCATGCCCGGCGTTCTCATTTCCTTGTCATTCATCCTGTCTCTCCTTCTTCGAAGGCATAATCAAAACCGGTCGCAAACTCGTCAATGTAGCTTTCAACGCCATTCGCCCCCAACGCGGTGGTCACGGCATCACTCAGACCCAACGAGGGGCTGACCCCGATCCACAGACCGGCCACAGTGGCAGTGGCAAGCCCGATCATCGCAGGCCAACCGCCCAGGGCGGCCCAAAGCCCCGCCAAAAGCCCAACCTTTGGCACCTCTGACCTCACCGTTTCTGTCGCGTCCTGAACGGACAGCGCATCCTTCAGAACCCGCGCCAATAGCGCTTCAGAAGTCGGCGCCGGCTGTTCTCGTGCAGCGTCGAAAAATGCCTGCAGATTGTCGTCTTGATCCGTCTTATCCATCGCCATATCCCAATTCCTCACGCTGCCCGGCCAAAGCTGCCGCCAACGCCCGCTTGCCCCGCGCGGTCAGGCTTTCAACCGCTTCAGTACTGATTTCCATGATGGCGGCAATTTCCGGGTTCCCCATCTCTTCAATGTGGCGCAACACCACTGCCTGTCGCTGTCGCTCGGGCAGCGTGTTCAGCGCTTGTTGCAAAGCCGCCTGCCGCTCCTGCTCAACCATGTGTTCCGACGGCCCAAGCTTGTCATCCGCCGGCTCGGGTATATCATCGAGCGCAGGTCCGTTGCGTTTACGACGCCGCAGTCGGTCTGTCGCCAAGTTGGCCACGACCCGGTAAAGCCAGGTCGTAACCTTGGCCTCGCCCTGTCGCCACTCTTCGGCAATCCTCCAGAGCCGCATCATCGCCTCCTGGGTCACATCTTCGGCCTCGGTCCAATCCCCCAGCAACCGATAGGCATGCGCCATGACAATCGGGGTCAACCGGGTTGTCAGAGAATGCGCCGCCGCCCTGTCGCCGTTGGCAAACAACTTCAAAAGCGTCTCGTTGGGCACATCGGCAAACATGTCGCGCGGCATAGTCATCCTGAACTTGGCGTATCCGTTTCCCTGACATCTGGCAAATCGGCCCCTTGTGTTTAGGCCGCGTTCGGGCGGGTATGCGCCGCCCGAACAGTTCTGATCAAGGTCTTAGTTCGAACCGCGTTTGCCCTGCTTGTCGTGGCGGTCATGCCCACGGTGTTTACCACCCTTTTTCTTGGCAGCCTTCAGTTCTTCTTCGCTAATCGCTCCATCGCCATCCTTGTCGAGCCGCGAGAACATCTTATCGGCACGCGATTGTTGCCCCGGCATCTCGTCAAAACTCAACTCGCCATCCTTGTCGGCATCCATCCGCTCAATCATCTTCGTCATCATCTTGGCGCGACGATCCTCTTGCTTCTTCTTGGCGGCCGCTGCCATCTCGGCAGCAGACAGCTTGCCGTTGCCATCAGTGTCAGCCGCGTCAAAACGTGCCTTGGCGTGGGCTGCCATCTCGTCTTTCGAAAGCTTGCCGTCACCGTTTGTGTCAACTTCGCTAAACTCAAACATCATCGGCCCCATGCCGCGTTTTCCGCCTTGCTTATCTTGGGCCAGCGCCGCACCGGCCCCGGTCAAAAGGCTGATTGCCACAACGCCAGTGATAAAATAATTGCGTTTCATCTTGGTTTCTCCTTCGAGAGCTTTCGGGTTTCACCTCTTGCCGAGGCCGGGTATTTCCTCCCGTTTCCACAAGCTCAAACGCACCAGGACCAGCTTTCCGTCGCACGATGCAAAACTTTTTTGGTGCATTTGAGCCGAATCTTTGCGACATGGCGCCGCAAGGCGGCTTCTCGGCCTTTAAAACCGACTGCTTATGTCGCACTTTCAGAGCGAACACGTGAGGATGGACATGACCAACACGATCGTTGCCGCGCGCGACACAACGACCAGCACAGACACCGAGACGGAAGAACGCCAGTTGGGGCCCGCGCTGCGCAATGGCTGGCGCAGACGTTGCCCCAATTGCGGCTCAGGCCCGCTTCTAAAGGGTTATCTCAAGGTACACGACGAATGCTCGGTCTGCCGTGAAGAGCTTTTTCACCACCGCGCCGATGATGGACCCGCCTATTTGACCATCTTGATCGTCGGACATCTGATGGCACCGCTCTTGTATATGGTATTTGTACGGTGGCGACCTGAACCGCTGGTTTTGTTCACTATCTTCGCTATTGGCTGCGTCGCTTTGTCGTTATACCTTCTGCCAAGATTGAAGGGGGCGGTTGTGGGGTTCCAATGGGCCCGGCAAATGCATGGGTTCAACAAGGCAAGAAGCCACGAACCAAGCTGAAACCAGCCCCGCACGAAAAGCAGAGGCGCGGCAATGACCAAAGATAATCTGGCACCTATCGACAAGACTGCCCTGCGGAATGCAGCAACCGTAATCGTTTTGCGCGACCGTCTGGAAGACCCGAAAGTGCTCATGGGGCAACGCGGTGCAAAGGCTGCGTTCATGCCCAACAAATTCGTCTTTCCAGGTGGCGCAGTCGATCCCGACGATGCCGGTGTGCCGCTGGTCCGCCGCATGCCACAGGTCTGTCGGAAGCGTCTGCTCGAAGACTCCATGGAAGATTTCAGCCATGCGCTCGCCACTGCCGCGATTCGCGAATTATGGGAGGAAACCGGGCTGATCCTCGGGCAACCCGGCGCATGGGCGGCCGAACCACCCAAAGATTGGGCCGGATTTGCCGATCTGGGATATCTGCCCGATGCCCACCCTTTGCAATTCGTCTTTCGTGCCGTCACCCCCCCGGGCCGCCCGCGGCGGTTTGATGCCCGCTTCTTTCTGGTTGATGCCGACGAGGTCGCCAACGATCTTGATGATTTCTCCGCCGCTCAAGATGAGTTGTCGCATCTGCAATGGATTCCGGTCCGTGAGGTGCGCGGCTTTGATCTCCCGTTCATAACCGAAGTCGTGCTAGCCGAAGTGGCAACACGCGCGTCTATTCTTACTCCGCCCGACAATGTGCCATTTTTCAAGAATACCGAAGAGGCCAGCCTGTTTGAGAGGCTCAAGGGCCGCGGCCCGCTATCGGGCAAGCTGATCACACACGATTGATCCGTGTGCCGTGCGGGCGTTGCCCGTCGCCTCTCTAGCCCAACAACACCAACGCCAGAATGCTCACAGTCAGAAAACCGATACCGGCCAATTCCTTGCGCGCCAATTTCTCGCCGAAAAACAACACCGATGCGGCGATGGAAAAAATCACTTCTACCTGCCCCACGGCAAAAACATAGGCCGCGTTCTGCAAGGTGAAGGCGGTGAACCAGCAGATCGAACCGCCAAGCCCGGACAGCCCCATCCAGACCGCCGTCTTGCGCGCGCCAATCACCCGGGCCAGTTGACCCTTCTCGCGCCACCCCAGCCAGACCGAAAGCGCCAGCGTCTGCATCGTCGTGACAATCGCCAGCGACACCACCGCGCGCAAAAAGGCGTCATCTGACGGCACCTCTAGCGTCGCCCCGCGATAGCAAACCGCAGAGACGGCAAAAAACGCCCCCGAGAGCAGCCCCAAACCCGACGTTCTGTTCATGATGCGTCGCGCAAAGCCACCCGCCCCGCCGGGATTGTCCGACAGGATCAGAACCCCCACGAGCCCTAGAACAATGGCCGCCAGCCCCCAGGGCGAAACCGTATCACCCAGCAGAACAAACCCTATTAGAGCGGTCTGCACCACTTCCGTTTTCTTGAACGTGATCCCGACGGCGAAATTGCGATGCGCGAATATGGCCACGACACACCAGGTCGCCAATATCTGCGTCAGCCCGCCAATCATCGCATAGACCCAGAAGGCGCCCGAAAGCGCGGGCCAACCTGCGCCACTCCACAAGATATAACCCAGCGCAAGGCTCAGCACGAAAGGCATCGAATAGAAAAACCGCGCCAGTGTCGCGCCACCGGCGCTTAGCGCGCCGCCGCTGAGTGATTTTTGCAGCATGAAGCGTAGTGTTTGAAACGCCGCCGCCGCTATGGAAAGTATGATCCAGGCCATAAGGCCCTATCGCACGCCCTTAGCGCTCGCGAAAGAGAGGATGCGGCACCGGGTCTTTCGCGCGCCAGAAATAGCGCCGAAAAATCTCTCCATAGGAACGGTAGTGATACCCGTCATTGCGCACCAGAAACGCATCGCGCTCGGCGGCAAGCCGCGCAGGCAGATCATACCATGCCACGCCGGGATGCGAATGATGCACGATATGTAGGTTGTTGTTGAGAAATATCAGCGCCAGCAGCCCGCGATCTTCGATCAACACGCTGCGTCCAGGCGCGTTCTCATGTGCGCGATGCTCAAGAAATGTGCGGATTTTCAGGATAGACAGCGCCCCATAGCTGCTCAGCACGAACGCCCAGACCGGCATTTTCCCAACCACCACCATCCACCATATCACCACTCCCAGCGCCGGAATATGCCAAAGCCATCCCGCCAGAACGGCGACATCTCCCGCGCGTATCTTGCGCCAATCGCACCTCATGAAAGCAATCTGCCCGATCAACGGCCCGATCAAAACCCGACCAAGCAGCGTGTTGTTAAACCGCAGAATCGCCCTGACCAAGACCGGCAGCCTCTCCCACGCGCGCGGATCAAGAAAATTTGTCTCGGGGTCGTCATAGGGGTCGGTCAATGTCTCATCATGATGATGGGCAATGTGGGTATCGCGAAAGCGTTTGTAGGGAATGGCAAGGCTCAGCGCCGGAAAAACCAACGCTTCGTTCAGCCACCTCAGCCGCGTGGGATGACCGTGCAGCACCTCATGGCAAAGCGACGAGTGCTGCGCCGTCGAAAGCGTAACCATCACCATGCCAAGCGGTAAAAACAGCTCCGCCGCCCATGTCGTCGCCACACTCCAAACCACATAGGTCAGCGCCAGCATGCCCCACGTCGGCCACTCTATCCGCCGCCGCTTATCCATGCCGCCCCCAACGCACCCCGGCCCAGAACCGCTCGTATCCGAGATAGGTGACAAACCCGATACCCGTGTTCAGCGCCGCCATGGTCCCGCCCAACGCCCAGGACCCGGTCATCGCCAGCCCGACCAGCGCCATGGTCAAAAGGCCAAGCAGGTTCCAGCAAACCGCTTTCACAAGGCTTCGGGTTCGGCTTTCCATAAATGCTCCGTTTATGAGATGTCACGAAATCGTTATTCCGTGCCTCGCATCGCGGCCATTCTGAATATGATTAACAAACCTCACAATTGGTGATATAACTCAACACATGCCGCATAAACTCGACAAACGCATTCGCGCCGCCCAGTTTCGCAATCGCCTAGATCAGGCGATGCGGCGCACGCAAACCAATCAAAGCGCGCTGGCGCGGCGGATCGGGGTGGATCGCTCAACCGTGTCGCAACTTTTGAAAGGCACCGGCGCGCGCCTGCCCAATGCGCAGGTGGTGGGTGAATGCGCCGCGGCTCTGGGTGTGTCGGCAGATTGGCTGTTGTCGCTGTCTGACCGCTCCGAAACGGCGGCCGATCTTCTGGCAACGGCTCTCACCGTCACCAAGGCGCCTCGCGCGCTGGTCGATGAGCAAATCTTTGCATGGCACACCGAAGCAGCCGGCATGAAAATCCGCCATGTGCCGGCATCGCTCCCTGATATGCTGAAAACGCGCGCAATTCTCGAATGGGAATACTCACCGCATCTCGGGCGCAGCGCAACCCAGGCCATTGGTGCCTCAGAGGATCGGTTAACCTGGATGCGCGGCGCACAATCAGACTATGAAATTGCCTTCCCGCTGCACGAATTGACCAGCTTCGCATATGCCGAGGGCTACTACACCGGGCTTGATGCTGCCCTGCGTCGCGAACAGCTTGACCGCCTGGCGCTCCTGCACGATCAGCTTTACCCACGTCTGCGGATTTATCTCTTCGATGCCCGCCGATTGTTCTCCGCGCCGCTCACCATCTTTGGTCCGATGCTGGCCGTGCTCTACATGGGACGCAACTATCTCGCCTTCCGTGACACGGAACGCGTTTCGGCCTTCACCGCGCATTTCGACCAACTGGTGCGTGAAGCCACCATCACCGCTCGGGAATTTCCCAACCGAATCAAAGATCTGAAGCAACTTCTGCCCGATTGAGTTCAGCCAGTACACTTAACGCCGCTCACCTATCGCACGGCCCAAGCCTTCGGGGTCCGGCAGATTGGCATGAGCCTCGGCCACCTTCACCAACGCCGCCTCAACCTGTTCGGCAGGCGGTGTTGAGCGTCGGCTTTTCAGATCAACATGCAATAGCATATGCTCTCCGGTCGCCACCAACCGTTCGCCTTCACGCATTTCATGGAAAAGATGCATCTTCTTGCCCGCCCCGGCAATTACCTGCGTTCGGATCTCGATAATCATCCCGGCATGCGCCTCGTCGATATGGCGAATATGGGTCTCGGCCGTGAAATAGCTGCCGCCGTTGGCGATATACTCGGCATCACAACCGATCATCATCATGAAACGGTCGGTTGCGTCCGCAAAAGCTTCAAGATACCGACTCTCGGTCATGTGGCCGTTATAGTCGAGCCATTCCAGCGGCACCGCGCGGCGCGCGGTCAGCACCGGCGTACCAAGATCGCTCAACTCGTCAACATGACGCACCAGCCCTGCAGCGGCCTCAATGCTGGCATCATGCGCCTTTTGCACCGCGCCCGCGCCCCAGTCTTCTCGCAAAAGCGCGCGCATTATACCCACCAGATTGGCATCTCGAATGCGTTCCAACTCGCGGATCGAATGCGCCCCTGATTGCGCGTCGGATTGATCGGCAATCGCATCAATCAGATCATCGGTCAGCTCGGGCACATCCATCAACTTGGTCCATGGCCATTTAAGGCAGGGTCCGAACTGCTCAATGAAGTGACGCATTCCCGCCTCGCCACCGGCCACACGATAGGTTTCAAAAAGCCCCATCTGCGCCCACCTGAGACCAAATCCCAGTCGGATCGCCTCATCAATCTCTTTCGTCGTGGCGATGCCATCCTTGATCAGCCACAGCGCCTCGCGCCAGACCGCCTCAAGGAAGCGATCTGCGATATGCGCGTCGATCTCCTTTTTCACATGCAATGGATACATGCCCACACCGCGCAACACCTCCTGCGCCCGTGCGATCACCCCGGCATCATTGGCTTTGGTCGTTACCAACTCGACCAGCGGCAACAAATAGACCGGGTTGAAAGGATGCGCCACGACCACCTGACCGGGCCGCCCCAACCCCGCCTGCAATTCGGATGGTTTATAGCCCGACGTCGAGGAGCCAATCACCGCCCCCTCCGGAACATGCGCCATCAACGCGCCGTAAACCTTCTGCTTCAATTCAATTCGCTCGGGCACACTTTCCTGCACCCAATCCGCACCAACAACGGCTTCTTCAATCGTGTCACAAAACCGCACCTCGCCCTCCTGAGGAAGCGCCACATTGCCCAACCCCGGAAGCGCAAGACGGGCGTTCTCCATCACTTCACCGATCTTTCGCGCGGCTTGTGGGTCCGGATCAAACACCCGCACCTCCCAACCATTCAGCGCAAACCGTGCAGCCCAGCCACCGCCAATCACACCGCCCCCAATGATCGCCGCGACCTTCTTCATTTCGAACCCTTCCGCATCACTTCCATGTCATAGCCCATCCACTGCATGATCTCGCTTGCCGCCTTCAACCGGTCCTGCCCGCCTGTTGCGCGCCGGTCCATGATCCAGCCAAACTCACCTCCGGGCGTACCGATGGCCGCAGTCCGATTGTCCGCATCCATCCACAAGACCCACACCGCCTTGCCGGCAAACACCTTGCCGCCGGTTTCGCGAAAGCGCCCGTTTCCACTCGCTGACAACACCGTTGAAAAGCTCTCAAAACCCGCAACGCCCGCATCATCAATGTCGAATCTCTGGCCGGAAACCTGCAAGCCGTTCTTACTCGTCACAAGCCGCAGATCGCCCCCGTCGGGTATCCGACGGTCCGCCCCGGGTTCTGCAAGATAGGGCATGCCAGGCCAGGAGCGCCGGATCACCCAGGCACCGCCGAGGCGCTCTGCCGTTACATCCACTTGGCTGGATATTGGCGCCTGCATGTCACGCAGCCCCGAAGTATCCGTCGTCGGCGCACAAGCCAACAGCAAGCCACCAAGCGAAAGACACATCAACTGCCGCAGCAGACCCGCCCCGCGCTTCATCATTTCTTGTACCACCAGCCGTCCGAGGCGTTGATTTCAGGGCATCGAAAAAACCTCGTCGGTTCGCCCTCGCCAAACCAGATCCAGATTTCCTTGCCAAGGTCCCTGCCGTCGCCGCCGCGCATGATCAGACGCGACTCTTCATAGGTGTTTCCCTCTGACCGACACTTCAACTCCAGGCGCACCGCCGCCATGCCGCGCAGCGGTTGGGCGCGCCGGATAGCACAGCTGTTTTCATAGCCCAAAACCTCGGTCGGCGTGATGGCAATCGGTGCGGGCGTAACTCTGCCGATCTGGTTCACACGATCACACCATGCCTTGTCCCAAGCCCATTTTCCTTGCCACCACTCATCTGCCCCCGCAGCAACCGGAAGACAGGCCAGAACAAGCGCCCATTTCAACCTCGATAAGACTTTCACAATACCCCCCATTTTTCTGCCCACCCGACGCGATCTAAGCCGCTTCGGGCGCACGCTTGAGCAATCCCAACTTGTCGCGCACCTCTTGTGGCCCAATCACCCGCGCACCCATACCCTCGATGATGCCGACGGCGCGTTCCACAAGCTGCGCATTGCTCGCCAACACCCCCTTGTCGAGCCAAAGGTTGTCTTCCAGCCCGACGCGCACATTGCCCCCGGCCAGAACGCTCGCCGCGACATAGCCCATCTGATTGCGCCCCAGTCCGAAGGCCGAAAAGGTCCAGTCTTCGGGCACATTATTAACCATCGCCATTAAAGTATTGAGATCATCCGGTGCGCCCCAAGGCACCCCCATGCAGAGTTGAACCAGCGCCGGGCCGTCCAACACGCCATCTTTGACCAACTGCTTGGCATACCAAAGATGACCCGTATCAAATGCCTCGATCTCGGGTTTCACACCCAGATGCGTCATCATCCGGCCCATCGCCTGCAACATGCCGGGTGTGTTGGTCATCACGTAATCGGCCTCGGCAAAATTCATCGTGCCGCAATCAAGCGTGCAAATCTCTGGCCGACATTGCTTGACATGCTCGACCCGCTCGGCCGCCCCCACCATATCGGTGCCCGCGTCGCGCAATGGCAGCGGCTGCTCACTCGGGCCAAACACCATGTCGCCCCCCATCCCCGCGGTCAGGTTCAGCACCACATCGACTTCCGCCTCGCGAATTCGCTCTGTTACCTCACGATAAAGGTCAAGCCTCCGGCTCGGCGCGCCGGTCTCTGGGTCGCGCACGTGGCAATGCACCACCGCCGCCCCGGCGCGCGCCGCGTCAATAGCACTCTCGGCAATCTCGCTCGGACTGCGCGGCACATGCGGCGATCGGTCCTGCGTGGCCCCCGACCCGGTCACGGCGCAAGTGATGAAAACCTCTCGGTTCATGGCAAGTGGCATGGCGCCCTCCTCTGCTCGTTATCCAGAATCTATGTCAGCATCTTTCCCGCAAACGCGCCCAAGTGCGACATATATTCCTTGATCTTTCCAGAAATACTCCCGCCGAAGGCATCCTTTGGTGCGACACTGCGATGTCCGACAAGGCTCAAACGAGATTTGTTGAAACCTAGTCTTTCAAAGACAAGGTATGTTCGCGCAGCCAGGCCATAAACCCGCGCGGATCCGTCTTGAGCAACTCGTGCTTGTCTTGCGCAATCGGATGGCCGATCACAGGCGCCTGCGGTTTATTGCAGCTATAGACGATCTCGTGCAACAAAAGCCCCTGTCGCAGCGTCGCCGAAAGCTGATTGGCGATCTGATACAGGCGCGAATTCGAGCCGGTAAAACGCACCGGCACAACCTGCGCGCCGGACCGTCGAATCATCTGGGCGGTAAAAACATTCCATTCCCGCTCAATCGCCGGGCCAAACATGCTGTCCGATGAAGCCACCACACCCGAGGGGAAGAGCGTGACCAATCCCCCCGCCTTCAGGTGGTTCATCGCCTGGCGCCGCATCTCGACGAATTTCTGCTGCGCGTCCTGTTCATAGGGAAACGGCACAGGGATCATGTAAGAAGAGGCGACTTCGTCAATACCGGTCAGCAACGCACGCGTCAGGATTCGGTAATCGTTGCGCACCCGCCCGATCAAATCGGCCAGGATCATACCATCAACCAGCCCGTGTGGATGATTGGCCACCACCACAACCGGGCCTTCCTTGGGGATTCGCGCCAGTTGCTCTTCCGGGGTGTTCAGGTCGATCCCCATCACCTTCAGCGTCGCGGGCCAAAAGGCTTGCCCGCGCGGCGCACCCATACGCTCAAACTCGCGAACCATGCGGATGATCGAAATCTTGCCGGTCATCCACTCGATGGCGCGGATCACCGTGCTGCGCAGTCGGCTGTCAAACGAGCTTGCATAGGTCAACGTGCCGCGGGCATGCCGTATCGGAGGCGTGCTCATATCCTGCACGTCCTTGGCATCGGTCTCGCTGCTGTCGCGGAAACTGTCCACCACGTTGGGTTGAACCTCACTTGTCGCACTGGCGCCCCGCTCGGGCGTGGTTAGTAGTCCTCGCCGAACCGATCCGCCACAAGCGCCTCAATGGCAAAGGCCAGCGCTTCGGCGTCCGCTCCGAATGTCTGCACGTCAATAGTGCTTCCTTTCGGCGCTGCCAACATCAAAAGCCCCATGATGCTGTCGCCACTGGCGCTAACACCATCGCGACTGATTTCAGCCGAGGCGTCGAACCCCTCTACCACCTCGACCAGCTTGGCCGAAGCGCGGGCATGCAGCCCCTTTTCATTGACGATGGTCAATTTACGCATTGTGGTCTCGGTCATGGGCCCTCATGTCTCGGCATTGATGTTCTGACTGTCAATATACCTACGGCCGGCCTCTTTCGCCAAACGCACAGCATCCGCAACGTTGAGGTGGCGGGATTTCGCAAGCTTGATCAACATGGGAAGGTTGGCGCCATGAAGAAGGCGACGGTTCTCGGACGCACAGGCCAAAAGCGACAGATTGGACGGCGAGCCGCCGAACATGTCCACAACCACAACCACGCCGTCGCCCTGGTCAACCTCTTCGGCCATGGCGCAAATCTCGGCTTGCTTCTCGCTCCGGTCGGAATCGGCCTGAATCGACACCTGACGCACGCCCTTCTGGGCGCCCACCACATGTTCCAACGCGGCCAGATACTCCTTCGCCAGCCCGCCATGTGCCACAATCACGATCCCGATCAAGCCGCTCCCCTCAATGTCCTGCCCCAAGTTCCCGCCCGAGGTCCGGTCCCCGGTGCTCCGACGCGCCGCCCGGCCGTCGCTCGAGTTCGCGGTGCCTAATTGACACTGGCCAGCCGCCCTTCGCAAGAGCCTTGGCAAGGTTTTCCGCCAAAGCCACCGAACGGTGCTGCCCACCAGTACAGCCAAAGCCGATTGCGAGATGTGCTTTACCCTCTTCCGAATAGGCCGGCAGCAGCATATCGACCAACTCGCTTACCCGTTCGAAGAACGCATCATAGCGCGCGTCTTGCGCCACATAGTCGGCCACGCGCGCATCAGTTCCGTTCAACGGGCGCATGGATTCCTCCCAATAGGGATTGCGCAGGAACCGACAATCGAAAACCATGTCGATACCGCGAGGCAGCCCGCGCTTATAAGAAAACGAATTGACCGAAACCGCCAACCCGCGCCCCGCGTCGGGCGCAAACCAGCGTTCGACCTCGGCGCGCAGCTCATGCGGGGTCATATCGGATGTATCGACAAGAATATCGGCCCGCGTCCTTATCGGCACCAACAAATCAAACTCGCGTGCAATGCCCACACCGGGGCTCTCCGCCGTTGCCATCGGATGGCGTCGCCGGGTTTCGGAAAAACGTCGCAACAAGATATCCTCGCTGCAATCTACATAGAACAGCTCCAGCGACCGCCCGAAACGCTCCCCAAATCCGTCAATCGCCTGAATTAGCGCATTCGCGGAAAACTCACGGTTGCGGGTATCAACACCCAGCGCCAGCGGCCGATCATGATGCGGCCCATCCAGAAGCCGCGGCAACAGGCTCAGCGGCAGGTTGTCAATGGCCTCGAATCCCAGATCTTCAAGCGCACGGATCGCAGTCGAGCGCCCGGCGCCCGAAGGGCCGGTCACCATGACGCAGCGCGGCGGCGATTGCAGGTCGGCGGGAGATTTCATTGCGTCTCATGCCTTTCGTTGCGGATTTCGCGGGCATAAATGCGAAACTTGGTAAGGATCAGTCACATCTGCCGACTTTGAGATATTGCAGAATCGCCGCCGGAAAATGTCTTGTCTCGACATTGTGAAGCAGCGGCAATGAAATCCCCAGCACTTTTTTGCTGCGCCGCGGCGGAAGCCGGTCGCCCTCGTGATGATCCAGATCGACGACCAACGCCAGCGGTGCCTGCGCCATGATCTTGGCGTTCAAAATACCCACGAAACGCGCTTCGATCCGCCCGGCTATCGCCTCGGGAGCAGCGACCAGAATGCCGTCTCCCTCACGCCAGAGCCGCACCCGGTCATCCGCCACCAGCATCGCGCCAAGAGCCATCAATTCCAGCGCGAGGCCCGATTTTCCGGCACCCGATTTACCCAGGATCAGCGCCGCACGCCCCTCGACCGCCACACAGCTGGCATGCAGGGTGATGTCATTTGCCATCCCGAAGCTGTCGTTTTTCTCCATCGCGCCGGTATTGCCGTTCAGACAGGCAGGCCCACAACAAATCGGGCCCCCAGAGGATCAGAGGATATGTCGGCATCCGTGGGGCGGATGTTCTCGGCCCAGATCACGCCGTCATGTGCATCGACAATCTGTTTCGAGATCGCCAGCCCCAGCCCGGAATTATTCCCGAACTGGCCTTCGGGGCGCTCGGAATAGAACCTCTTGAACACCTTTTGCAGCGCCTCTTCCGGAATACCCGGTCCGGTATCTTCGACCACGACGAGAACCCGGTTCTGCCGTCGGCGCGCCCAGACCCGGATCGCATCACCGTCCTCGCAAAAGGATGTCGCGTTGGTGATCAGATTGACAAACACCTGCGCCAACCGCGCCTCCAGCCCGTTGATGATAATCGGATTGACCGGCAGATCGGTGATGAAGTCGATGCCTTTTGACTTTGCATCCTCGCCTAGGAATTGACAGAGATTGCCCAGCATTTTCATGAGGTCGAAGCTTTCCTGTTCCTCCTTGACCAACTCGCTATCGAGCCGCGACGCGTTCGAAATGTCACTCACCAACCTGTCGAGGCGACGCACGTCATGTTCGATCACATCCAGAAGCTTGGCGCGCTGTTCATCCTTCTTGACCATCCGCAAACTGCCCACGGCGCTACGCAACGACGCCAGCGGGTTCTTGATTTCATGGGCGACGTCGGCGGCGAATTGTTCGTTACCGTCGATACGGTCATAAAGCGCGCTCACCATTCCGCGTAACGCCCCCGACAAACGCCCGATCTCGTCAGGGCGCGCGGTCAGGTCAGGGATGCGAATGCGCCCTGGTGATTTCTTGCGGTTGTCTCGATCTCTGCCAATCTCGGCCGCCGCCGCCAGATCGCTCAGCGGATTGGCGATGGTCGAAGCAAGCACAAGACTCAACCCGATCGACACGAGCATGCCGACGATGAACATTTGCAACACGCGCTCACGATCCAATCGCACCAGCTGGTCAATTTCGCCCGACGTCGAAGCCAGCGCCACAACGCCGACAGGCGTTTCACCGCGCATTACAAGCGTCGTGACGGTATAGACCCGTCCCTCCCCTTCGCTGCCCGATGCAACCTGTGCGCCATCGGTCAGCGTGCTGGCCACCAGTTGACGCGCCTGATCTTCCACGTCGATCAGGGGCTTGGCAGGCTTCTCGCCCGTGAACACAGTCGAAATACTGTCCCACAGCCAGGTCAGCCCGTCCGTCAGAACCGTCCGGTTATCGGTCTTGCCGTCATCAAGTGCAGAATCGATGCCACGCCCGCCGGCAGTCCCGATCAGCGCACCGTCGGTATCGAACAGGAAAACCTGCACCCCCTTGCGCATGTCCAGCCCGTCCAGCGTCTCGTCAACGTCGATCCCGTCGCCCGCCGCCAGGTTGATCGGGGCCGTTCCCCGCATCTGGGCTTCGAATACGTCGGCGATCAGCTCGACCTCGCTGACCATCCCGCGGGCGCGTTGCAGGGCCAGCCCGTCACGCGACGAATTGAGATAAAGAATGCCCGCGACCAGAACATTCAGCGCGATCAGATTAAAGGTGATGATCCTGCGTGCCAGCGGCGAGGAACGCAACGAAAACAATCCGCGCTTCTCTCTCGAAACGCGGAGCTCATCATCGACGGTACTGCCCGGTGCAACGAAATCGTCGCCCAGCACAATATCTCCGTCGCGTTCAGGCGCCATGTCGCGCACGTCGATCCTTTCGGCCTTGGCGGAGGGCTTTACGCCTTACTCCTCGTTATATCTGTAGCCGATACCGTAGAGCGTCTCAATCGCCGAGAACTCTTCATCAACGCTACGCATCTTCTTGCGCAGGCGCTTGATGTGGCTGTCGATGGTGCGATCGTCGACATAGACCTGATCGTCATAGGCCACATCCATCAACTGGTCGCGCGATTTTACGAAACCGGGCCGCTGGGCCAGGGCCTGCAACAACAAGAACTCGGTCACGGTCAGCGAAACATCCTTGCCCTTCCATGTCACCGCATGGCGCAACGGGTCCATCCGAAGCTCACCGCGGTCCATCACCTTGGTTTCTTCAGTGTCGCCGACGATATCACCGGCCACCGCCTCCTGGCGGCGCAGAAGTGCGCGAATGCGCTCCACCAAGAGCCTCTGACTGAAGGGTTTCTTGACGTAGTCATCTGCCCCCATACGCAGTCCCAGAACCTCGTCAATTTCGTCATCTTTCGAGGTCAGGAAGATCACCGGCATGCTGGTTTTCTGGCGAAGCCGCTGAAGCAGGTCCATGCCGTCCATGCGCGGCATCTTGATGTCCAACACGGCCATATCCGGCAATTGTCGGTTGAACGCATCCAGCGCCTGCTGACCGTCATGATAGGTTTCAACCTCAAAACCCTCTGCCTCGAGAGTCATGGCCACGGATGTCAGGATGTTCCTGTCATCGTCCACAAGGGCGATTTTCGACATATTAGAAGTCCTTCATACTGCTCATTATGCTTATTTTTTCAGGCACAATTGCCGCATTCGCCTATACAATCAATCCCCAACCGCGAATCAGCGGGGCTTTCCTCCCAATAGTGACGAGAAAAACGCTTAGGAATGACTAATTTGCCTCACATTCTGTTTCATATTGGAAATCTGATGGCGCGATTTCGCCGTTGATTGCGCTAACCCGGCATTGGTTGCGCTAACTGGGGCAAACCTGCCTGTTCCCTGCCACAACCCGCATGCTAAGACCCCGACACGGCCCCTCCGGGCCGCCGGGAGGCAGCATTTTGCGCCCCGCGAACAAGACTTTTCCGCGACAAACGCGGGCGAATGAGGAGCATAAGCGACATGACTACTGGACGGGTAAACCCGAACTTTCGGCTTGAAGATCAAGGTATTAACGGGCTGGGTAATGTCTATTACAACTTCTTGGAGCCCGCGCTTATCGAAGAAGCAGTGAAACGTAGCGAAGGCAATTTGGGCCAAGGCGGCACTTTTCTGGTTTCGACCGGCAAGTTCACTGGTCGGTCCCCAAAAGACAAACATGTGGTCAAAACTCCATCGGTCGTTGACAAAATCTGGTGGGAAAACAACGCTGAAATGTCGCCTGAAGGTTTTGACGCGCTCTATAATGACATGCTCGAGCACATGAAGGGCGGCGACTATTTCGTACAAGATTTGGTCGGCGGAGCCGATCCCGAACATGCCATCAACGTGCGCATGGTCACTGAACTGGCCTGGCACGGGCTGTTCAACCGCCATCTGCTGCGCCGCCCCTCCAGCGAAGCACTGAATAGTTACGTCGCCGATTTCACCATTATCAACTGCCCCAATTTCAAATCCGACCCGGCGCGCCACGATTGTCGTTCTGACACAGTGATTGCATTGAACTTCGACAAAAAGCTGATCCTGGTCGCCAACACCGAATATGCTGGTGAAAACAAGAAATCAGTGTTCACCCTGCTGAATTACCTTTTACCCGAAAAAGGCATCATGCCGATGCATTGCTCGGCCAACCACGCCACAGGCAACCCGGTCGACACAGCCGTATTCTTCGGCCTGTCGGGCACTGGCAAAACCACGCTCTCGGCCGACCCCTCGCGCACTTTGATAGGTGATGACGAACATGGCTGGTCGGATCGCGGTACCTTCAATTTTGAAGGCGGCTGCTATGCCAAGACGATCAACCTCAGCGCCGAGGCCGAACCCGAAATCTATGCCACGACCCAGAAATTCGGCACCGTAATCGAAAATATGGTTTTCGACGAAGAAACCCGGGCGCTTGATTTTGACGATGACAGCCTCACCGCCAACATGCGTTGCGCCTACCCGCTGAATTATATCTCCAACGCATCCGAGACGGCCCTTGGTGGGCACCCCAAAAATGTCATTATGTTGACTTGCGATGCGTTTGGCGTGCTGCCTCCGATTGCCCGGCTGACCCCGGCGCAGGCGATGTATCACTTCCTGTCGGGCTTCACCTCCAAGGTGGCTGGCACCGAACGCGGCGTGACCGAACCCGAACCGACCTTCTCGACCTGCTTTGGCGCGCCCTTTATGCCGCGCCGCCCCGAGGCTTATGGCAACCTGCTGCGCGACAAGATCGCCAAGCACGGCGCCACCTGCTGGCTGGTCAACACCGGCTGGACCGGCGGCGCCTATGGCACTGGCTCGCGGATGCCGATCAAAGCCACCCGCGCACTTCTTACGGCCGCGCTCGACGGTTCGCTCAACGAAGCCACTTTCCGCAAGGATCCCAACTTTGGTTTCGACGTGCCCGTTACGGTGCCGGGCGTGGACTCCACGCTGCTCGATCCGCGCGCAACATGGGCCGACAAGGAAGGCTATGATGCGCAGGCCGCCAAACTGGTGCAGATGTTCGCCGACAATTTCGAGCAGTATGTGCCGTTCATCGATGATGACGTCAAAGCCGCCGCAATTGGCTGAGCGGTCGGCGGTGTGATCCGCCACCCTGCAAAAACCTCAAACGCCCTGGTCAGAAATGATCAGGGCGTTTTGCTTTGAGGGGCAGCGCTCCCAACTGACGCCCCGCAAGGGGACGCGCAGCATTTAGGTATTCAGGGCCAAGAAAACGTCTGTGCAAGCCTGCAGCGGCTTCTGCCCGATCAATATGGCATTGGATGTGCGCGGTGTGCCGTGTCGATCTCGTCCAGAACCTCATCAGAGAGCACCACATCCGCAGCGCCCAACGCCAGTTCCAATTGTTCCAGCGTCGTTGCGCCGAAAATCGGTATGCAGGGGAAGGGCCGTGCCAGGGTCCAAGCCAGTGCCATCTGCGACGGGTCGAGCCCATGGCGTCGCGCAATCTCAATATAGGCGTCGATCGCCGGAAACACCCGCTCGGTCCGCCGCCCGCCAAGCTCGGGAACCAGGCTCATCCGCGATCCTTCAGGCACCGCGCCGCCTTGGTATTTTCCGCTCAATAGCCCTGCCGCCAGCGGCGAAAACGCCAGAAGCGGCACATCCTCATTGTGGCTCAACTCGGCCAGATCGGTATCGAACAACCGGCAAAGCAGAGAATATTCGTTCTGGATCGACGCAACGCGCGGGCCTCCGACCCGCTCGGCCACACCAAGCCATTGCGCTGTGCCCCAGGCGCTCTCGTTAGACAGGCCAAAGGCGCGAATACGCCCCTTGGCCACCTCATCACCAAGCGCGCCCAACACATCTTCCATATGGGCGATGGTTTGGTCGCGGTCTTGCGATGACGGATCATAACGCCAGTTCTGGCGAAACATGTAAGACCCGCGATTGGGCCAATGCAGCTGATACAGGTCGATATAGTCCGTCTTGAGCCGCCGCAAACTGTCCTCGATCGCACCCGGAATGGTCTCGCTGGAAATCGGCGCACCATCGCGCGCGTGCTTCATTCCTTCACCGGAATGTTTGGTGGCCAGAACCACCTCTGCCCGCCGCCCTGTGCGGGCAAACCAGTTGCCGATCACCTCTTCTGTGCGGCCCGTGGTTTCGGCACTCACCGGATTGACCGGGTACATTTCGGCTGTATCGATGAAATCCACCCCGCACGCCAATGCGCGTTCGATCTGGGCATGTGCTTCGCCTTGCGATGTCTGCGTTCCCCATGTCATCGAGCCGAGGCACATTTCGCTCACCTCAATCCCCGACCGCCCCAATGCCACCCGTTTCATCCACCTGCCCCTTGCGGTTACCAAATTTTCAGCGGCACCCTTACACCGCTATGTCAGGGCATCAACCCAACTTCGGGGTGAGGTCGTTATCCAGCCCCCGCCTTGGTCTTCTTCCAACACACACGGTGGCAAGGTGTTTGTCTTAACCATCCCGCTAAAAGCGGGCCATCTCTGCAACAAACATCCAAACCCGAAACACACAACTGGCGCAAGCTGCACCCAACCAAGAAAAACGACACGTCCCTGTCGCTCCGCCACTTGCCAAGCCCGGCTCGCATGACATGCTGGCCCCATGCGTTTGTTGATTTCCTTTGCCGCCCTGTTCCTGTCGGTCATCCTGTTGCAGCTTTCCTCGGGCGGCGTCGGACCGCTGGATGCACTATCGGGCCTCGCGCTCGGTTTCAGCCGCGAACAGATTGGCCTGCTCGGGTCAGCGCATTTCTTCGGTTTCTTCATCGGCTGCTGGTGGGCGCCGCGCCTGATGGGCAATGTCGGCCATTCGCGTGCCTTCGCCGCCTTCACAGCCACTGGCGCCATCGGGCTTCTGGGCCATTATCTCGTGATCGACCCCTACGCCTGGGCCATAATGCGGGTCGCCTCGGGGCTTTGTGTTGCGGGCTGCTACACGGTGGTCGAAGCGTGGCTGCAAGCCAAGGTCACCAACGAAACCCGTGGTCGCGCGATGGGCGTTTACCGGATTGTCGACATGACGGGTTCGCTCGCTGCGCAATTGGTGATCTCGGTTCTCGCTCCGGCCTCCTATGTTTCCTACAACTTGCTGGCGCTCTTGTGTTGCGCTGCCCTCCTGCCGCTCACCCTGTCAAAAACGCCCCAGCCGGACACCCCCGCCGCCCCCCGGCTGCGCCCGATGCTGGCCGTGACCCGTTCGCCGCTGGCCGCCGCCGGGGTTGTCGTGGCGGCGCTCAGCTCGGCATCATTTCGCATGGTCGGGCCGGTCTATGGCCAAGAAGTCGGCCTCGCGACGACCCAGATCGCCTGGTTCCTTGCCGCCTTCGTGCTCGGCGGGGCACTGGCGCAATATCCGGTTGGCTGGCTGGCGGACAAATTTGACCGCCGCTGGGTGCTGATCGCCATGTCTCTCGCCGCAACGCTTAGCTGCGCAGCCACGGCGCTCCTCACCGGGCTGACAACAACAGGCATCATGCTGCTGGCTGGCATATTTGGCCTCACCACCTTTCCGATTTATTCCATTTCGGCCGCCCACGCCCATGATTTCGCCAGCAATGACGAACGGGTCGAGCTTTCTGCCGCATTGATGTTCTGGTATGCGACCGGCGCTATCGCGGCGCCGCTCGTGGCGTCGTGGCTGATGGAAGGATACGGCCCATCGGCGCTCTTCTTCATGATCGGGGCCGGTCACGCCGTGCTGATCGTGTTCGGCCTCACACGGATGCGCTCACGCGCCGCGCCAGAGATGCGCACGCCTTATGTCTGGTCGCCGCGCACAACCTTCCTGATCGGTCGCCTGTTTGGAAAAACCCGCGAGAAGTAATGCGGTTTCCGGCGCTGGCACTCCGCCGCACGATGGTTTATTGGATGCGCAAACGCCAAGGCGTCTCGCACAAAACCTGCCTCTCGGGTGCTTGTGTGAAACGCCCGCAACAAACATTCGTCGCGCCGCGTTTCGCCTCATCCCTGTCTCAGGAACAAGGTGAAACGCCTTAGATCAGGGATACCCCATGGCCCGCCATCTCATCACCTCTGCCATTCCCTATATCAACGGCATCAAGCACCTAGGCAATCTTGTCGGCTCTCAACTGCCCGCCGATCTCTTCGCGCGCTACCAACGCGCCCGCGGCAACGAAGTATTGTTCCTCTGTGCCACCGACGAACACGGCACCCCGGCCGAACTTGCAGCCGCCAAAGCTGGCAAACCGGTCGCCGAATTCTGCGCCGAAATGCACGCCGTACAGGCCAAAATTGCCGATGGCTTCCGCCTGTCATTTGATCACTTCGGCCGCTCCTCCAGCCCGCAAAACCACAAGCTGACCCAGCATTTCGCAGGCAAACTGGCCGAGGCCGGACTGATCGAGGAAGTCTCGGAAAAGCAAGTCTATTCCAAGGCCGATGGCCGTTTCCTGCCGGATCGCTATATCGAAGGCACCTGCCCCAATTGTGGCTATGAAAATGCCCGTGGTGATCAATGCGAAAACTGCACCAAACAACTTGATCCAACCGATCTGATCAACCCGCGTTCCGCCGTTTCCGGCTCCACCGATCTGGAAGTGCGTGAAACAAAGCACCTCTATCTTACCCAGTCGAAAATGCGCGATCAGCTCAACGCGTGGATCGACACCAAGACCGACTGGCCGGTACTAACCACTTCGATTGCCAAGAAATGGCTCAACGATGGTGACGGCCTGCGCGATCGTGGCATCACCCGCGATCTTGATTGGGGCATCCCGGTCATGAAAGGCGAAGAACCCTGGCCCGGTATGGAGGGCAAGGTTTTTTACGTCTGGTTTGACGCCCCCATCGAATATATTGCCGCCGCACAGGAATGGGTCGAGGCGGGCAAAGGCGACGATTGGCAACGCTGGTGGCGCACCGATAAAGGCGCGGACGACGTGCGCTATACCCAGTTCATGGGCAAGGACAACGTGCCGTTCCATACGCTCAGCTTCCCGGCGACGATCATCGGGTCAGGCGAGCCTTGGAAGCTGGTCGACTACATCAAATCCTTCAATTATCTGAATTACGATGGTGGCCAGTTCTCCACCAGCCAAGGCCGCGGCGTGTTCATGGATCAGGCTTTGGAAATCCTCCCACCGGATTACTGGCGCTGGTGGCTGCTCAGCCACGCACCCGAAAGCTCGGACAGCGAATTCACCTGGGAAAACTTCCAGGCGTCGGTCAACAAGGATCTGGCGGATGTCTTGGGCAATTTCGTCTCCCGCGTCACCAAATTCTGCCGCTCGAAATTCGGTGAAACGGTTCCCGAGGCAGGCACCTATGGGCCAGATGAAGAACGCCTGATCGTTGAACTCACCACCCGCATTCGCGCTTACGAGTCCAACATGGAAGCGATGGAGGTACGCAAATCCGCGCAAGAGTTGCGCGCGATCTGGTCGGCAGGCAACGAATACCTGCAAGAGGCCGCGCCTTGGTCCACCTTCAAGACCGACCCCGACAAGGCGGCCGCGCAAATCCGCCTCGCGCTCAACCTCATCCGGCTCTATGCGGTGCTGTCCTCACCCTTCATCCCCGATGCTACGGCAACGCTCCTGTCGGCGATGAACACGCTTGATACCGAATGGCCCGACGACGTGGCCGAGGCTCTGTCGGCGCTGCCCGCAGGTCATGAGTTTTCAGTGCCCGAGAACCTGTTCTCGAAAATCGACGACGAACAGCGTGAAGACTGGGCAAGCCGCTTTTCCGGCACACGCAGCTAAGCTGACCCGCGTGCGCGCCGCAGGCCTTGTGCCTGTGGCCGACGTGGCGCAGCGAGTATTTCAGGAAAGATGAAGCACACTCGCGCGCCCTGTCCGAGGGGCCTGTAATAATGCGCGCATTTTGGCTTGACTCAGCTTTGCTATTTTTCTTAACATGTTAATTAATACTGGGAGGGTGATCTGGGAGGAGACCTGACTTGCCGCATTTCAGCATCGAGTATTCGGCCAATCTGGAAGACATGGTGGATATCGCAGCCCTTTGCGATCACCTGCGCCGCGCCGCCATTGAAACCGGTGTTTTCCCGATGCCCGGCGTGCGCGTTCGGGCCTTTCGCGCGACCCATGTCTCAATAGCCAATGGCGATCCCAAACACGCCTTCCTTGATCTGTCGATCCGCCTGCGCGCCGGGCGCGCGCCCGAGGATAAATCCCGCGCCACGCAAGCTGTATTTGACGCGCTGCAAACCTTCATGGCCCCCGCACTTGCCCGCCATTCCATCGCGCTATCGGTCGAGATGCGCGATATCGATCCCGATCTCAGCCCCAAGACCGGCACCATCCGCGACCACCTGCCCAAGACCTGATGAAAGATTACGCCATGACAGCACTTGCGCAGAACATCGAAAAGCTTTCCGGCTACCTTGCCCGCTTCAAGGAAACCGGGATCATGAATCGCATTGCCGGCAAAGATTGCGCGGGATCGGGCGGCGTGTTTCAGACAATCTCGCCCGTGAACAAATCAGTGATCTGTGATGTGGCACGCGGCAACGAAGCCGATATTGATGCCGCTGCCAAGGCCGCTGCCGATGCCTTCCCTGCATGGCGCGACATGCCCGCGCTTGAGCGCAAGAAGATCCTGATCAATGTCGCCGACGCCATCGAAGCACGCGCCGAGGAAATCGCGCTCTGTGAGTGCTGGGACACAGGCCAGACCTTACGCTTCATGTCCAAAGCCGCTCTGCGCGGAGCTGAAAATTTCCGCTATTTCGCCGATCAGGTGGTTCAGGCGCGCGACGGCCAGCACCTTCAATCGCCCACGTTGATGAACATCACCACCCGCAAACCAATCGGCCCCGTGGGCGTGATCACCCCGTGGAACACGCCGTTCATGCTCTCGACCTGGAAAATTGCCCCGGCGCTGGCGGCTGGCTGCACCGTGGTGCACAAACCCGCCGAAGACAGCCCGCTAAGCGCACGCCTGCTGGTTGAGATCGCCGAAGAAGCCGGCCTGCCGCCGGGCGTCCTGAACACCGTTAATGGCTATGGACATGACGCCGGCAAACGCCTCACCGAGCACCCCGCGATCAAGGCCATCGCCTTTGTCGGTGAAAGCCGCACAGGCTCGATCATCACCAAACAAGGCGCCGACACGCTCAAGCGCATGCATCTCGAACTTGGCGGCAAGAACCCCGTCATTGTGTTTGATGATGCTGATCTAGAACGCGCGCTCGATGCGGTGATCTTCATGATCTATTCCATCAACGGCGAGCGCTGCACCTCGTCTTCCCGCCTGCTGGTGCAGGACACGATCCGCGAGGAATTTGAGGCGCGCCTTGTCGAGCGCGTCAACAACATCAAGGTCGGTCACCCGCTTGATCCCGCGACCGAAATCGGCCCTCTTGTGAGCGAAGAACACTACAACAAGGTCACCTCCTATTTCCAAGTCGCGCACGAAGACGGCGCCACCATTGCCGCTGGCGGCGAAAAGATTGGCGATGAGGGCTATTTCATCCGCCCCACCCTGTTCACCAATGCGACCAACAAGATGCGCATCGCGCAGGAGGAGATCTTCGGCCCGGTGCTGACCTCGATCCCGTTCAGCACGGAAGAAGAAGCGCTGGAAATGGCCAATGACACACAATACGGCCTGACGGGTTACGTCTGGACCAACGATCTCACCCGCGCGCTGCGCTTTACCGACAGGCTGGAAGCGGGCATGATCTGGGTAAACTCCGAAAACGTCCGCCACCTGCCGACCCCGTTTGGAGGCGTCAAGGCCAGCGGCATTGGGCGTGATGGCGGCGACTGGAGTTTTGAGTTCTACATGGAGCAAAAGCACATCGGATTCGCCACCGGCCAACACACGATCATGCGGCTAGGTGCCTGACCCGAAAGCCCCGCAGGGAGACCAGACATGGGAGAGATCGTTCTCGCCGCCAAGATGACCCACGTGCCGACCATGCTGATGTCCGAACAGGATGGACCCGTGAAAGGCAAACGCCAGCCCGCCATTGACGGTCACACCGAAATCGCCAGCCGTGCCAAGGCTCTGGGCGCTGACACCGTGGTGATATGTGACACCCATTGGGTGGTTAACGCGGGCTTTCACATCAACGCCAACAGCCGTTTCAAGGGGCTGTTCACCTCCAACGAATTCCCCCATTTCATCCAGAACATGCCCTACGCCTATGAGGGCAACCCCGCGCTGGGGGATGCTATCGCCACGGTCGCCACCGACAAGGGCGCCCACACGCTGGCCCATCACCTCGACAGTCTCGAATTGGAATATGGCTCGCTGGTGCCGCTACGGTTCATGTCGCGTGAACACGAGATGAAGGTCGTCTCCGTCGCGGCCTGGTGCACCGTGCATGGCCACGACGAAAGCCGCATTGTAGGCCAAGCAATCCGCGAAGCGGTTGAGGCTTCCGACAGCAAGGTTCTGCTGGTCGCCTCCGGCTCACTGTCACACAAGATCTGGCCCAACAAGGATTACGCCGCCAATAACGGCACCTTCACCATCAGCTCGGAATTCAACCGTCAAATGGATCTGCACGTGCTCGAGATGTGGAAGAACGGCGATCATGCCACCTTCCTCAAAATGCTCGGTGATTATGCCAGCCTATGCTGCGGTGAAGGGTTCATGCACGACACGGCAATGCTCTACGGCGCGCTTGGCTGGGACAAATATGACGCCAAATGCGAGGTGGTCACGCCCTATTTCCCGTCTTCCGGCACCGGCCAGACCAACGTGATCTTTCCGGTGACCTGATGCAGAATTTTACAAAAAATGCCGACCTGTTTTCCTTCGAGGAAAACGACGTCAGACCAAGCGGCTGCTCGCTGAAGGAGACTTGATATGCCCGTTCCCGCCCCTGTCCTTTACCCGCCGTTCAACATCGTGCGGCTGTCTCACGTTGAATACCACATAACCGACCTGCAAAAATCGCGCGCCTTTTACGTTGACACCTTGGGTCTGCAAGTCACCCATGAAGACGCGCGCGAGATTTACCTGCGCGCGATGGAGGAACGCGGCCATCACTGCATCGTTCTGAAACAAGCCGGAGAGGCAAATGTCGGCGTGCTCGGCTTCAAGCTCTATGACGAACCCGACCTCGACAAGGCCGAAGCGTTCTTCCGATCCAAAGGCTTGCCCACCGAATGGGTCGAGCGCCCCTATATGGGCCGCACCCTGCGCACCCGCGATCCCTTCGGCATCCCGCTCGAGTTCTACGTCAAGATGGACCGCCTCGCGCCGATCCACCAAGAATACAAGCTCTACCAGGGGGTAAAACCACTCAGGATCGACCATTTCAACATGTTCTCGTCGAATGTCGATGACAGCGTCGCCTTCTACAACGAGATCGGCTTCCGCACGACCGAATACACCGAAGATGACGAGTCTGGCCGCGTCTGGGCCGCCTGGATGCACCGCAAGGGCGGCGTGCATGATGTGGCCTTCACCAACGGCACCGGCCCGCGCTTGCATCACACCGCCTTCTGGGTGCCGACCCCGCTCAACATCATCGACCTGCTCGATCTGATGGCCACCACAGGCTGGGTCTCCAACATCGAGCGCGGCCCTGGGCGGCATGGCATCTCCAACGCCTTCTTCCTCTACATCCGCGACCCCGATGGCCACCGCATCGAGATCTATTGCTCGGACTATCAAACCGTCGATCCCGATCTCGAAGCGATCAAATGGGATCTCAAAGACCCCCAGCGCCAGACCCTTTGGGGCGCCCCCGCGCCGCGCTCCTGGTTCGAGGAAGGCAGCGTTTTCGAAGGCACCACCCCGGTAGATAGCGACATGAAAGCCCAACCGATCATCGCACCGTGAGCGGCGGAATTTTGAGTATTTGTAGAAAGATGAAACAGCGGACCGGAAAGAAAACCCCATGTGTGATGCAACTCTCGGCGGCACCGCCACCAGCGACATCCTGATTGACAATACCCGCGTGCGCGTCACCCGTTGGTCCTTCGCCAACAAGGGCGACAACACCGGCTGGCACCGGCACGAACATGATTACGTGGTGGTTCCGCAATTCGATGGCGCGCTCGAAATCGACCTGCCCGACAGCAAACACATGACAGCCGAGCTGAAAACCGGTGTTCCCTATTTCCGCGAACTCGGTGTTGAGCATGACGTGATCAGCGGCAATGATTTCCCCTGCGCTTTCATCGAAATCGAACTTCTCGACAAAAAGGGATAACCCATGCAATTCGCAACCATCCGCGCCGACAGTGAGCAGCTTTACGGTATCCTGCGCGAGGATGGCTTCATCGCCCTCTCCGCCGATTTCCCACAATGGAAAACCCTGCGCAATGTGATCGAAGCCGACGCCTTGAAGGAGCTTGCCCATGCCGCGCTGGATCGCGCCATTACCCATGCCCCCGGCAGGTTCACCCTTGAAATCCCCGTGCCCGACCCGGAAAAGATCATCTGCGTCGGCGTCAACTTTCCCGACCGCAACGCTGAATACAAGGACGGGCAAGACGCCCCGCCCAACATGTCGCTGTTCATCCGCTTCCCGCGCTCGTTCACCGGCCATGCACAACCGTTGATCCGCCCGCCCGAAACGCCCCAACTCGACTATGAGGGCGAAATCGCCATCATCATCGGCAAAGGCGGGCGCCGCATTCCCGAGGCCCAGGCCTATGACCATATCGCCGCGCTGACGTTGTGCAACGAAGGCACCCTGCGCGATTGGGTGCGCCATGCTAAATTCAACGTGACCCAAGGCAAGAACTGGGACCGCTCCGGCGCCATGGGCCCCGGCCTCATCCCCTTCACCCATGCGGCCCAGCTCGACGATATCCGCCTCACCACGCATGTGAACGGCGAACTTCGCCAAGACGACCGCACCAGCCGGATGCTGTTCCCGATCCGCCGCCAGATCGCCTATATCTCGACCTTCACCACGCTCGTCCCCGGCGACATCATCGTCACCGGAACCCCCACCGGTGCAGGCGCGCGCTTTGATCCGCCCCGCTTTCTCAAACCGGGCGACGAAATCACCGTCAGCGCGACAGGCATCGGCACTCTGGTCAATGGCGTCGAGGACGAGGCATGACCCCCGCCGAAATCGCCGCCGCCGCCGATGCGCTCTTTCACGCCGACGAATCCGGTCAGCAGATCGGCCTCCTCTCGGTCGCCCATCCCTACATCACCATGAACGACGCCTATGCCATCCAGACCGCCCTGGTCGCGCGAAAACAGGCCGCAGGCCGCCGCGTGATCGGCTGGAAGATCGGCCTCACCTCGCGCGCCATGCAACAAGCCCTCGGCATCGATATCCCCGATAGCGGCGTGCTGCTCGATGACATGTCGTTCGAGAACGACGCCACCATCCCCGCCGGGCGCTTCATCCAGCCCCGCATCGAGGCAGAAATCGCCTTCGTGATGAAAGCCCCTCTCAAAGGCCGTATCAGCCACAACGACGTGCTCGCCGCCACCGATTACGTCGCCCCCGCCATCGAAATTCTCGACACCCGCATCCTTCGCTCCGATCCCGCCACCGGCCAACCGCGCCGCATCTTCGATACCATCGCCGACAACGCCGCGAATGCCGGCATCATCCTTGGCAAAGGCCGCTTTGATCCATCACACGAAAACCTGCGCTGGACCGGCGCCATCGTCTCGGCCAATGGCCAGGTAGAGGAAACCGGCCTCGGCGCCGGCGTGCTCAATGATCCGGTCGCCGGCATCATCTGGCTGGCCGAGCGCATGGAGCAATACGGAGCCAGCATCGACGCCGGGCAGGTAGTCCTCTCAGGCTCTTTCATACGCCCCATCGAATGCCCCACCGGCACCCGGATCGACGCCGATTTCGGCCCATGGGGCCACGTCACTTGCCAGTTTGGCTGACCCGAACCCGTCCCTTCATCTTGCCTGAAATATCCCGGGGGTGTGGGGGCAGCGCCCCCCCCGACGCGCCGCACTGGCGCCCCCGCTTCAGTTGATCCCGTTCGCCTGTTGAAGGGCGCGCACATAAGCCACGATCGCGCCAACATCGGCCTCGGTCAGCCCCTCCACGGGCGCCATATCGCCAAACGGCCAGTGATGCGCGCGCACGCCATTTTGCACTGCCCGCAGGAAGGCGAAATCGGCATGGTGCGAAGGCTCATAGATCTTGTGAACCAACGGCGGCGCCGTGCCCTTGATACCGCCCGCATTCTCGCCATGACACGCGGCGCATTTCGCCTCGAAGCCGCGTTTGCCCATCTGCGCCTGATCGCTCAACTGACTTGGCAAGACCGGATCAACGATCATGGCACCCTCGGAAATTCCATCCATGGTGGTGCTGCTCATTGCATTCGACAATCCAACGCCACCGCCCATGTGACCCGTCGGCGCCATCGCGCCATCAGGGCGCAAATACCACCACCCCAACGTGCCCAGCGTCACTACCGCGATGATTGTCAGCAAATTTCTGTTGTTCAAACCGTGCCTCCCCATTTCCAAGGAAAGGCACCAAGCACCCTTCCCCTATGGGAGGGTCAAGTCACAAACCGTCAGAGCGGGGACGCCCTACGCGTCACGAATGATTTTCGCAAACGGATCAAACATCGCCTCATTGGCACAGATCACCCCGCCATCCTCCAGAAGGTTTTCCCCCGGTCTCAACGGCTCAATCATTCCGCCCGCTTCGCGCACGATCACCACTCCCGCCGCCATGTCCCAGGGTTTGAGACGCCGCTCCCAGAAGCCATCGTAACGCCCCGCCGCGACATAGGCCAAATCCAGAGCCGCCGATCCGAACCGCCGCACCCCGGCACATCCCGGCAAGATCCGCCCCAGATCCCTCAGCGTCTCGGGCAGATCGGCCCGCCCGCCAAACGGCAAACCCGTGGCGAATATGCACTCGATCATGCGGCGACGTCCCGAAACCCGCAGACGCTGCGCATTGTTCAGCCAGGCACCCTCGCCTTTTTCGGCATAAAACATCTCATCCTTGGCCGGGTCATAAACCACACCCGAAACAACCTGCCCCTTATGCTCCAAAGCAATCGACACCGACCAATGCGGCAGCCCATGCAAGAAGTTGGTGGTGCCGTCCAGCGGATCGACAATCCAGCGCCGTGTCGGATCATCACCATCCTCGGCGCCACCTTCTTCGGCCAGCCAGCCATAGGTCGGACGCGCCTCGCGCAGCTCTTCCTTCAGAATGCCTTCCGCCCGGATATCCGCACGGCTGACAAAATCACCCGCCCCCTTCATGCTGACCTGAAGGTTCTCGACCTCGCGGAAATCCTTCACAAGGCTCCGACCCGCCTTGCGCGCCGCCTTCATCATGATGTTGAGATTCGCACTGCCTTGCATGGCCCGGCTCCTTGGTTGGTCAGAGCGCGCGTATAGCCCCGGATCGCCCCGTTGCCAAGGGTTAGGCGGCTTTGATCTGCCCCGAAACCGGGTTCGCCGCGCTTGCGCCCCTGCGCCCTGCCCTACCCGCGTTGCAACCGCACCGGAATCTCGCGTGCCAGCTTGAGAAAATGCGCCATGAACGGCTTGTCGCCGTCATCTTCGCGGATCGCCGCATAGAGCCGCTTGGTCAGCCCCTCCTTGGTGATTGGCCGCGTTACATAATCGCTTGAATAGCGCACCTCCCGCACCACCCAATCGGGCAGAACGGCAACCCCCCGGTTCGACGCCACCAGCATCAGGATCACCGCCGTCAACTCAACCTGCCTCACCGCGCGCGGTTCGACCTTCGCAGGCGTCAGAAGCTCGGTAAACACATCCAACCGACTGCGCTCCACTGGATAAGTGATCAGCAACTCGTCGCGAAAATCCTCAGCCTCGACAAACTCTTTCTGCGCCAGTGGATGGCTGGCCGCCGCCACGAAAACCGGTTCGTAATCAAACAGCGGTCGAAACACGACGCCGGGCAAATCTTCAGGGTCAGAAGAAATTACAACGTCCACAGCCTCGCGCCCCAATGCGGGCAACGCATCAAATGCCAGACCGGGGCGAATATCCACATCAACATCCCCCCAGGCCTTGCGAAACTGCTCAAGCACCGGAAACAGCCACTCGAAACAGGCATGGCATTCAATGGCGATGTGCATCCGCCCGGCACTGCCCTCGCGCAGCCCCTCAAATTCAGCCTCAAGCGCCTCGATCTCGGGCAGCACCGTCTCGGCGGTCCTGAGCAATCTTTGCCCCGCCGCCGAGAGACGCAAAGGCTTGGAACGTCTGACAAAAAGCTCGACCCCGGCTTGGTCCTCGATACCCTTGATCTGATGGCTCAGCGCCGATTGCGTGATGTTAAGCTGCTCGGCGGCCCGCGCCAAACCACCGGTTTCATGGATCGCCCGAATAGTGCGCAGATGACGAAATTCGATATGCATCGCTAACCCGATTGCGGCCCGTTTCTGAGCCGCCCTCATATTGAACGTGAATTATATGAGTTTGTTTCATGAACATAAATGCGGCACAAGAGGCGAAACCAATCAAGCGAGTCGTCAAATGCCCCCGAAGATCTCCCTCGAATTCTTCCCGCCGCAAAACCTCGAAGGTTCGTTCCGGCTGTGGGACACGATCCATGCACTCGCTCCGTTGGCGCCGCGTTTCGTCTCGGTCACTTACGGCGCGGGCGGCACCACCCGCGACCTGACCCGCGACGCCGTGCGCACGATCAACAAGGCCACCGGCCTGCCCGTCGCTGCCCACCTCACTTGTGTCGATGCAACGCGCGCTGAAACGCTTGAAATCGCTGCAGATTACGCCGCCTCGGGCGTGAGCGAAATCGTCGCCCTGCGCGGCGACCCGCCCAAAGGCTCAAACGGTTTTACGCCCCACGCCGATGGTTTTGCCAACTCAGTTGAGTTGATCGAAGCGCTCGCCGCAACCGGCAAATTCACCCTGCGCGTCGGCGCCTACCCCGACCGCCATCCCGAAGCGCGCGATTCCCAGGCCGATATCGACTGGCTGAAAGCCAAACTCGACGCCGGGGCCGACGAAGCCATCACCCAATTCTTTTTTGAGGCCGAAACCTTCCTGCGCTTCCGCGACGCCTGCGCCAAGGCCGGCATCACCAAGCCGATCACCCCCGGCATCCTGCCGATCGAGAACTGGAAAGGCGCGCGCAATTTCGCCCTGCGCTGCGGCACCACCATCCCGGCGTGGCTTGACGATGGTTTTGCCAAGGCGGCGCGCGATGGGCGCGAAGACCTGCTGGCGACCGCAATCTGCACCGAGCTCTGCTCGGATCTGATCAGCGAAGGCGTGGACAACCTGCATTTCTACACCCTCAACCGTCCCGAACTGACCCGCAATGTCTGCCACGCGCTTGGCATCGCGCCGCAGGTGCAACTTCAAAACGTCGCGTAACGGGGCACCACCCCGTCTGGACGCTCCAGCGCCGCCGCCCTAGCATCCCTGCGCAAAGAGGGAGAACAACCATGGGCGATACCCGAAAATATGCCGAAAGCTTCGACGATCTGCCCAAGATCGACGAAATCCTGTCGATGTCGGGGCTGGAGTTCATGCTTGCGGTAAAGGAAGGCCGCCTGCCCGGCCCGCCAATCGGACGCACCCTTGGGTTCTGGCCGTCGCATGTCGAAGATGGCAAGGTGATCTTTACCGGCGCCCCAAGTTTTGACGTGATGAATCCCATCGGCACGGTGCATGGCGGTTGGTATGGCACCGTGCTCGACAGCTGTATGGCCTGCGCGATTCAAACCAAAGTACCCCGTGGATCGACCTATACCACCCTGGAATACAAGGTGAACATCATCCGTCCGATCCCCGTCGACATGCAGGTGAATGCGATTGGCACCGTGCATCATGCCGGGCGCTCGACCGGAATCGCCGATGGTGAAATCCGCGGCGTTGAAGATGGTAAGCTTTACGCCACGGGTTCGACCACCTGTATCATCATGAAAATGGCCTGACACGGCACAACCGCTTTGACGATTGAGCGGTGGCCCCGCTTGGCGGCGTCGCCGGGGGCCTCGCTTCGCTCGGCCCCGATAATCCATCCGCCGGTGTGCGCGTTGGCAAGATGTGGCGATTTCCCGATCTTGGGCAGCAGGCTCAGTTGATCAATGCGCCATGCACCAGCGCCTTCAACTCGGCGCGCGACGTATAGGACGAAGACGGCACGAGCTGGGTGAAAAACACCGCCGTCAGCTCTTCCACCGGGTCGGTCCAGAAATTGGTGCTGGCCATGCCACCCCATCCAAAGTCGCCCACCGAACCGGGCGCGCGTGCCAACGCCGGATCGAGCACGACACCGCCGCCGATTCCAAAGCCCATGCCGCTCATCGGCATTTCAGAGAATGTCTTGGCGCCCATCGAGGCAATATCGCCGTTGAGGTGATTGCGACGCATGAAGTTCAGCGTGCGCGGCCCAAGAAGCCGCGCGCCATCCAACGCACCACCACGCCGGATCATCTCGCCAAAGCGGAAATAGTCGTCGAGCGTTGAACACAGGCCCCCACCGCCTGACAGACAGCTCACCTGACCTTGGCTAAAGGCGCTGTCTTGCGCCGAATCAAGCAGCGCCAGGGGGTCATCCTCGGTTTTGACATAGCAATCGGCGAAGCGCCCGAGCCTGTCGCGCGGCACAGCAAAGAAGGTATCTTTCATGCCCAGCGGCTCGAACACCCATTCGCGAAACACCTGATCGAGCGTTTTTCCGGTGATCACCTCGATCACCCGGCCGATGATATCGATCCCCACCGAATACTCCCAGCGCGCGCCCGGCTGAAACGACAATGGCTGCGCCGCCGCCCGGTCGCACATCGCACTCAGCGCGCCGACACGCGGGCCGAAATCGATCTTTTCCTCGGCATAGATTTGCGCTGCCAACCCGGGGTTGAAGCCATAGGTCATGCCCGATGTATGGGTCAGAAGCTGGTGCAGGGTCGGCGAGGCGGCCGGTTCCGTCTGATCGCCCTGCCCGGCGCCGGGGATCAACGCCCGCAACTTGCCAAATGCCGGGATGTATTCGCTCACCGGAGTGTCAAGATAAACCTCGCCGCGCTCCAGCAGCATGGCGAAAACCACCGATGTCACCACTTTGGTCATCGAATAGATCCGCACGATCGTGTCACGTTCGTAGGGCAAACCCTTGTCAATCGACCGCAGCCCGTCACACGCGAGATAGGCAATCTCGCCACGCCGCGCCAGCAGGAAGGACGACCCCGAATAGCGCCCGGCTTCGCGGTTCGCCGCCATCCAGGTATCGATCCGCTTCAAACGCTCAGCGTCAAAGCCCAGGTCCAGGCTCATACTTCCAGCCACTCCTTGCGCACATCCTCATTGGCCATCAGTTCATCGGGCGTGCCCTCGAACACCATCCGTCCATGACCCATCACGTAAACCCGCGACGCCACCCGGAGCGCGATGGTCAGTTTCTGCTCAACCAGAAGGATCGACACGCCACGTTTAGCAATCATTTCAAGCATGTCGCCGACCTGTTCGACGATCTTGGGCGCCAGCCCCTCGGTCGGCTCGTCGATCATGATGAAATCCGGATCCCCCATCAAGGCACGGCACACGGTCAACATCTGCTTTTCCCCGCCCGACAGAACCGAGGCTTCGATATCAGCGCGCGTGCGTAGATTCTCGAACTGGTCGAACATATCTTCTATCGACCAGCGACCGTCGCCGTCTTTCTGCCCCGGCTTCAACCCCAGGATCAGGTTCTGCCGCGTCGTCAGCCCTGGAAAGATGTCGCGGTTTTCCGGCACGTAACCCAAGCCCGCCTTGGCAATTTCATAGCTTGGCTTGCCCGCCAATTCCTGACCACGAAACTTGACCGAACCTTTCGGCGTGACCTCACCCATCACCGCCTTGCAGGTGGTTGACCGTCCCACACCATTGCGCCCCAGAAGGGCAACGATTTCACCTTCGCCGACATTAAGATCCACCCCCTGAAGGATGTGGCTCTTGCCGTAATAGGCATGTAAATCAGTGACTTCCAGCATCGCGCTCATGATGCGTCCTCCAGTGGCGTGCCAAGATAGGCTTCCTGCACCGCCTTGGAGGCGCGCACCTGTTCCGGCGTGTTGCTTTCGATGATCTCGCCATAAACCAGAACGCTGATCCGGTCGGCCAGATCAAAGATCACCCCCATGTCATGTTCCACCACAATCAGGGTCTTGTCCTCAGTCACCTTGCGGATCAGATCGACAATCAGGCTGGTTTCCGAATGGCTCATCCCCGCGCAGGGCTCATCCAGCATGATGATATCGGCCCCGCCCGCAATGGTGATCCCGATTTCCAGCGCGCGCTGTTCGGCATAGGCCAGCGACCCGGCGATCATATTGCGCCGCCCCAAGAGGTTGATCTGGTCGAGAATGGCATCAGCCCGCTCAGTCAGCCGCTTCTGCCCGTTCACCATATGCCAGAAGCTGTATTTATACCCCTCCGACCACATCAGCCCACAGCGCACGTTTTCAAACACCGTCATATTGTGGAAGATGTTGGTGATCTGGAAACTGCGCGACAGACCCATACGGTTGATCTCAAACGGCTTCTTGCCGCTAACATTCTTGCCATGCAGATACACACCGCCGGATGTCGGAGTGTATTTCCCGGTGATCAGGTTGAACAACGTCGATTTGCCCGCGCCGTTCGGGCCGATAATGGCATGCCGCTCACCCTTGGCAATCTTGAGGTTCACATCTTGAATGATCTTCGCAAGCCCAAAGCTTTTGGAAAGGTTTCGCAACTCGATCGCTGGGGTGCTCATGATCCGGCTCCCTTCATTGATGTGGCTTGCGCAAAGGCTTCCTTCAGCATCGGGGCGAGTTTGTTGAGGAGATAAACTCCAATCACGAACACCACGATAGCGCTCAGCATTGGCAAAACTCCATGGCTGTCGAAGGTGATACCATACAGCGTCATTTCGCTGTCACCCACCGCAGCGCTTCGGATGTGAAACAGAATCTCAAGAAACGCGGCACCACCCAGAACCACCATCAGCGCCGGGATCGCCATCAAGGCATATGGCTTGACCAGCAGCCTGAACTTGCCAAGCTTCCAAGGCAGAATATGGATCGCCAGAAGCCCGGTTAACCCGAACGGAAAGAACATCACCGTCGCCAGAAACAGAATGCCCAGATAGAGCGACCAAATCTCTGTATAGAGCGCCAGAACCGTTTGCAGCAAGGTAAACACAATCGCCCCAATGATCGGACCGATGAAGAATCCAACCCCGCCAAGGAACGTCGCCAAAAGGATCGAACCAGAGGTCACAAGGTTCAGGTTTTCCTCGGTCAGGATTTCAAAGTTGATGGCGAAAAGCGCCCCTGCGATACCAGCAAAGAAACCCGACGCACAAAAGCTGATCCAGCGCACATGGCGTTGGCTATAGCCCAGGAATTCTGCTCGTTCCTCATTATCACGCACCGCATTGGAAATCCGCCCAATCGGCGTACGGGTATAGAGATACATGCCCAGCGCCGCGATAAAGAGCCATAACGCAGTCAGGTAATAGACCTGCGATTGCGCTCCGAAATCCAGCCCGAAGAATTCCGGCCCCATGGTCCGATCACCGCTGATCCCCTCTTCACCGCCAAAAAAGATCACGATGATGATTGAGCTGGCAGCCACAAGCTCTCCCACACCGAGCGAGATCATGGCAAAGACAGTCCCGGCGCGTCGCGTCGAGAAGGAGCCGATCAAAAAGGCAAAGAACAAACCGAAAATCCCGCCGACGATAGGCAGCAGCGGCAGCGGCAGCCAAAGCCCACCCTCGACCATGTTCATCACATGCATCGCACAGAAACCGCCAAGCCCCATATAGACGGCATGGCCGAACGACAGCATCCCGCCCTGCCCCAAAAGCATGTTATAGCTCAGCGCAAAAACGATGGTGATCCCCATCTGGTTCATGATGGTCAACGCCGAACGCGAGTCAAAAACCAGCGGCAGAATGATTAGAATGACCGCCGCCACAAGCCATGGCCACAACAGATTGAGCGGAAGCAGGCGTCGGGTGCCAGCGGTCAGCGGGGTGTTGGGCGAAATACTCATGATTCACGCTTCCCGAACAGGCCCTGTGGGCGCACCACAAGAACGATTACCATCAAGAGATAGGGCAAGATCGGCCCGATCTGCGGCAGCGTCAGCGTCCAAAGATCCTGCCAGGCACTATCCCAGATCGGCTCGGGTTTATCAAAGCCAAGACCGGTCAGAATATCTTCCATACGCACATTGTACGTCGCTGCAAACGTCTGGATCCAGCCAATAAGCAATGACGCGATCAACGCACCCCAGAGCGATCCCAAACCACCGATCACGATGGTCACAAAGACAATTGACCCCAAAAACACCGCCATCCCCGGAAATGTGCCCATCACAGGTCCGGCAATCACCCCCGCAAGCCCGGCCATCGCCGTGCCAACGCCAAACACGCCCATGAAGACCAAAGGCACGTTATGGCCAAGGTTCTGCACCGTTTCGGGATAGCTCAGAGCTGCCTGAATGGTCATTCCGATGCGGGTCTTGGTAAGAATGTATAGCAGCGCGAGGAAAAGACCGATCGCGACGAAGATCATGAAAACCTTGTAAGCTGGGAAAGCATTGCCCGCGATAGAGAAGGCGGCGAAATCCAACGCCTCGGGCGCCCGATATGGCATCTGACTGCGACCCCAGAAGAACTGCACCACTTCTTCGATCAAAAGTGCCAGACCAAAGGTAAAGATCAACTCGGGAACATGGCCGTATTTATGCACCCGCCTAAGCCCGTATCGCTCGATCAGCGCGCCAAACACGCCGACAATGATAGGCGCCACGATCAAACCGACCCAGAACCCCGTATAGGTGCTTATCTGATAGGCGAAATAGGCGCCCAGCATATAGAAACTGGCATGGGCAAAGTTCAGCACACCCATCATGGAAAAGATCAGCGTAAGCCCGCTGCAGAGCATAAACAGTAGCAGCCCCGTGACGAGCCCGTCCAGGATGTTGACGATGAAGAGCGACATCAGATGCGGTCCCCTTTCTTCGATCGGTTCATTGATATGTTTGATGAGCGGCGAGATAGGTCCGGGCCGCGCGTGTTGCGGCCCGGACCATTAAAAGACCCGGCTTACGGGCGCTTCATTTCGCAAGTCGTCGGAGCATCCTTGGACGCCATGGTGACAGTGGATTCCTGCAACACACCATAATCCGAATTGTCATAGGTAAACGTGATACCCTCATTGGTGTGAACCTGGATGTGGATATCCTGAATGATCTGGTGATCTTGCGCGCGCATCATCAGCTTGCCGCCGAACACACCATCAGCTTCCATACCTTCCAAAGCACTCGCCACAGCAACAACGTCAGTTGCAGTTCCGGCTTTCTCGGCGGCCATGGCCAGCATGTTGATCACGTTGAAGATACGGCCTTGGTCGATATTGCCATCAGGATACTTGGCCTTGAAGGCATTGTAGAGGGCAGTCGCCTCATCGCTCGCCGGAGGGTTGATCTGGCTTTCCGCGACCAAACGGATGCTGTTCTTGCCGGACTCGCCAAACGCAGCCGTCATACCCGAACCAGCACCATAGTAGGTAAAGATCGGCCCATCAAAGCCGTTCTCGATGGCCGATTTGCCCAGGCCCAGCATGTCCGAACCCCAGTTGCCCGTGATCACCGCATCAGCACCCGATGACACGATCTTGCGCGCATAGGGGGTGAAGTCCTTCACCTTGCCAATCGGGTGCAACTCGTTCCCGACGATCTCAATATCGGGGCGCTTTGCGCCCAGCATGCTGGCCGCAGCGGCGGACACAGCCTTACCAAAGCTATAATCCTGACCAATGACATAGACCTTCTTGATCGATTCATCTGCCGCGATCACGTCGGTCATTGCATCCATCTTCATGTCGGCATTGGCGTCAAAGCGGAAATGCCAGAAGTTGCAGGCCTCGTTGGTCAGCGCTGGATCGACAGCCGAATAGTTCAGGAACAGAACTCGGGCGTCAGGGTTGCGTTTGTTATGCTTTTCAATCGCATCGGTCAGCGCATGCGCCGGACCCGAGCCGTTGCCCTGCACGATATAGCGCGCGCCTTGGTCAATCGCGACCTGAAGCTGGATCAGCGATTCCTTAGGGCTGGTCTTGTTGTCAAAACCGATAACTTCGAACGTCGTGCCATCCAGAACACCGCCCTTGTCATTCACCAGATAGTCGGCGGCGAATTCAAATTGATGCAGACCGTTGACGCCAGTCGCGGCAAACGGCCCCGACAGCGGATCAATATACGCGATCTTGACACTTTCGGCATGAGCCGCCGTCGCCGCAATACCTGCAACAACCGCACTCAGAACCAGTTTCTTAAACGATTTCATATGGTCTTTCCTCCCTAGATTGATTTGGTTCAGCGCACCCGGATTGTATCCATCCGTTTTTGCGCACTGCGCCCGGGGGCATTGGCGCAACGCTTCGCTGCACACTCCCCGGCTTGATTCACACCGCTCGTTCCCCTTAGGTATTCACCCCTCATTAAAGACCCGTGCCACTCCTCCCCGACACAGTTGCCGGAAATGGTCCAAGTCTGCGACCCTATTAAAGAAAGCGCTACGGCACGAACTCAAGGATTTCTTTGCCTTGTCGCGCATAACGTGGCGTCAGGATCCTTGACCGCTCGTGCAGCAGAAAAGTACTTTCTATCTACACCTTAGCGTGCCTTTGCCAACTGGCAACCAAAACGCGGGCGTTTCAAACAGTTTAGCCGATCGGCGACTCGTATAATTACCTCGCACTCCCCCGCAGAATTTGTGCCACATCTCAGGTAATCCACAACTTCTTGGGGTTATCCCCAACAAATCGCTTTACAGGGCATTCCCCGCGCCGCACCATATATCGTAGAGAATGTAGGCATTGCCCCATTCCCTAGAGCAGGCACCAAGCGCTTGGGGGCGCTGCCAAACCCCAGCGCAAAACAATGAAAGAGGTGGCGACATGGCCTTGTCTGAGCATTATCTTGACGACGATCTTCACCCCATAGACATCGTTGAAAGCCTAGCGGCGCACCACGAATGGGATTTTGACCGCATTGCCGAAGATCAAATCGCCATGGCCGTCGAGGGCCAATGGCGCACCTATTCCATCACGCTCGCCTGGTCGGGCTATGATGAAACCCTGCGCATGGTCTGCACCTTCGAAATGGAGCCGCCCGCCGACAAGCTACCGATACTCTATGAAACCCTCAATGCGATCAACGATGAATGCTGGGCAGGCGCCTTCACCTATTGGGCAGAGCAAAAGCTGATGGTCTATCGCTATGGCCTTGTGCTGGCGGGTGGACAACTGGCCGGCCCCGATCAGATCAACACCCTGATCTCGGCAGCCGTGATCAGCGCCGAACGCTACTATCCCGCACTTCAGCTTGTCGTTTATGGTGATCGTAGCCCGCGCGACGCGCTGCAAATTGCCATGGCCGAAGCCTACGGTCGCGCCTGAATAACCCGGCCCGCCATGCAACCCTGGATCAGATGGTGCTTTATTCTCTTCAACCTCGCCGTCCTGGTGTGGCTAATCTGGATCGCTCTGGTCGATGCCAGGGTGCTTCCCGGCTACGACGCCACATTTGGCATTTTCGGCCGGTTTTTCATGTATGAAATGACCGCGCTCATCGCGATCATGGTCAATCTGTTCCTTGGGGTACTCGCGGTGATGACCCGACGCTGAACGCCGGGCCGCTCTTGGCAACGCCGCCGCGCCCAAGCCGTCTTAAGGCGTTTCGAGTCAAACTCATGTTTCAAGTTCGTCTCGAAACGTTTTAACATCCTCCTTTATGATTTGCGGATCAAAGCGGATCCACACAGAAGGGAGCATCATGTCTTTCAATAAAATCGCTGAATCCGGGCTGGTACTGCTGGGCTGTGGCAAGATGGGCTCGGCCATGCTCGAAGGCTGGCTTGATGGCGGATTGCCGCCAACTTCGGTCTATGTGCTCGATCCCGCGCCCTCCGACTGGCTGCGCGCCACCGGCGTCCATCTCAATGCCCCCCTGCCTGATGATCCCGCCATCGTGCTGGTTGCCGTCAAGCCTCAGATGATGGCCGAAGCCCTGCCGGTGCTGGCGCCGCTTGGCAATGGCCAAACCGTCTTCCTCTCCGTCGCCGCTGGCACGCCGATTGCGCATTACGAGGCGACACTGGGTGCCAATACCCCCGTCATTCGCGCCATGCCTAACACCCCCGCCGCCATCGCCAAGGGAATCACCGCGATGATCGGCAATGCCCACGCTTCCGCCGCCGCGCTCGACATGGCCGAAGCCTTACTCATGGCCGTCGGCGAAGTGGTCCGGCTCGACTCGGAGTCCCAGATGGACGCCGTCACCGGCCTCTCGGGCTCCGGCCCGGCTTATGTGTTTCACATGATCGAATGTATGGCCGCCGCTGGTGAGGCCCAAGGCCTCGCCCCCGATCTCGCCATGCAATTGGCCAAGGCCACCGTCGCAGGCGCCGGTGCACTGGCAATGCAAAGCGACGAAAGCCCCGAACAGTTGCGAATCAATGTCACCTCGCCCAATGGCACCACCCAAGCCGGATTAGAAGTGCTTATGAATGCCCAAACAGGCCTGCCACCGCTCATCAAACAAACCGTCGCCGCTGCCGCCGACCGCTCGCGCGAGCTTGCCAATGGCTGACGAACTCACATTCGACGATTTCCTCAAGGTGGAAATCCGCGCAGGCACCGTGATCCGCGCCGAACCCTACCCCGAAGCACGTAAACCTGCTATCAAGCTCTGGATCGATTTCGGCCCCGAAATCGGGGAACGTAAAAGCTCGGCGCAGATTACCGCGCATTACACCCCCGAAGCCCTGGTCGGTCGCCAGGTCATGGCCGTGGTCAATTTCCCACCCCGCCAGATCGGCAAGTTCATGTCGGAATGTCTGGTGCTCGGTGCCTCTGATAGCGATGGCGGCATCGTGCTCATCAAACCGGATCAAGAGGTGCCCAACGGGGCAAGAATGCATTGAAGAAGCTGCTCATAACCCGCCCCCATCCCGCCGCCGTGCTCGACGCCGCGCGTGCATTCCTCGACGTGACTGTGCGCGACAGCATCGACCCGCTAAGCGATGACGAATTGCGCGTCGCGCTGCACGATTATGACGCCATCCTTCCAACCCTCGGCGATGCCTTCTCCGAACAGGTGTTCGCCGATGCGCCCAAGCCGCGCACGAGAATCCTCGCCAATTTCGGCGTCGGCTACAATCATATCGACGCCACCGCTGCCGCCGCGCGCGGCGTCACTGTCACCAACACGCCCGGCGCGGTGACCGATGCCACCGCCGACATCGCCATGGCCCTGATCCTGATGAGCGCACGCCGCCTTGGCGAAGGCGAACGCATGTTGCGCGCTGGCAAATGGGTCGGCTGGAATCCGATGCAGATGCTGGGGCTTCATGTCACAGGCAAGACCGTCGGCATCATCGGCATGGGCCGCATCGGTCAGGCAATCGCGCGACGCTGTCATCATGGGTTTGGCATGGAAGTGCTCTATGCCAACCGCTCGGAAAAACATATGGACTTCCCCTCCGAGCAAGTCCCCCAACACGAGCTCGCACGCCGTGCCGATATCGTCGTCATCGCCGTCCCCGGCGGGCGCGAAACCCGTCACTTGATCGGCCCCGGCTTTCTTTCCTCAATGCGCCCCACTGCCCACCTCATCAATATCTCGCGCGGCGACGTGGTTGACGAGGCCGCTCTGATCAACGCCCTTCAAAACAACACCATCGCGGGCGCGGGCCTTGATGTCTATGAACACGAACCACACGTGCCCGACGCGCTGATCGCGCTGGAAAATGTCGTTCTGCTGCCCCACCTCGGCACCGCCGCTCTGGATGTGCGCAGCGATATGGGACTGATGGCGGTTGCCAACCTGCGCGCATATTTCGATGGTCAGACCCCGCCCAATGTGGTCTGAGCAACGCAAAATCAGACGACAGCCCCTTGATTTCCCCGCCGTTCCGGGGTGATCTCGGGAAAGCCTTCGGGAAGGAATAAAATGCACCAAGCAGCGATCACAGGCACCGGCGTCTTCACCCCCGCCCAATCCATCACCAATGAAGAATTGGTGCACGCCTTTAACACCTACGTCGACAAGTTCAACGCCGACAACGCCGCGGCCATCGCCGCCGGTGAACTCGACGCGCTCGAACCCTCCTCGACCGAATTCATCTTCAAGGCATCAGGCATTGAACAGCGCTATGTGCTTGATAAAGAAGGTGTTCTAGATCCCTCCAGGATGTATCCCCGCTTCCGTCAGCGCTCCGACGATGAACACGGTATCATGACCGAAATCGCAATCGACGCCTGCACCAAGGCGCTCGATCAGGCCGGAATTGACGCCTCAGAAATCGACCTCGTGATCTGCGCCGCCTCCAACATGGAGCGCGCCTATCCGGCGATCGGCGTCGAGATTCAGAACGCCATCGGCGCGGGCGGCTTTGCGTTTGACATGAACGTCGCTTGCTCCTCGGCCACCTTCGGCATTCAAGCTGCCGCCGACATGATCCGCTCCGGCTCGGTGAAAAAGGCGCTGATCGTCAACCCCGAGATCACTTCCGGCCATCTCGAATGGCGCGACCGCGATTGCCATTTCATCTTCGGCGACGTCTGCACCGCCACGGTGATGGAACGCGCCCAAGACGCAAAGGGCGCGCACTGGCTGGTGCGCTCCGTGCGCTGTGCCACCGAGTTCTCCAACAATATCCGCAACAACAACGGTTTCCTGCGCCGCAACCGCCCCGACGGCGTGGCCGATCGGCGCGACATGCAGTTCATGCAAAATGGCCGCAAAGTGTTCAAAGAGGTAGTACCGATGGTCTCAGCCCACATCGCCGAACACCTGGCCGAAACCGGGGTCGAGGCAAGCGATCTCAAGCGGCTCTGGCTGCACCAGGCCAACAAATCGATGAACGATTTCATTGGCCGCAAGGTGCTTGGCCGCACACCGGAAACGGGCGAGCAGCCCAATATCCTGCAAGATTACGCCAACACTTCATCCGCCGGTTCGATCATCGCCTTTGCCAAGCATTCCGACGATATGGCCCCCGGCGATCTCGGCCTGATCTGCTCCTTCGGGGCGGGCTATTCTGTCGGTTCTGTGATCGTTGAGCGGGTCTAAAGTCGTTTGCATTTTTCCTGAAACAGGGAAAATGGAAAAGGTCCACGACCTTCAATACTATCGGCACTTTGCATCAAATCCGTGACCCGGATGAACAGCAAGACACTTTAACCCGCAACCCCAAGCGACACCCGCCCAAGCGTGCCAAACACCGCCTCAAACCGCGCACCGGGGCTGGCCTGCACCACGTCCGCTATCAACCCGGTTGCAACCACATCACCGACGCCAAGCCCCTTGCCGCGCTGGTTCAGATCATTGGCCAGCCAGACCATAACCGCCAAGGGATCGCCCAGCGCATTCGCCCCGACCCCCTCACTCACCTGGACGCCATCCCGCAAGACACGCACGGTTTCGGCCGTCAAATCCATGTCGCGCGAAAACGCCAGCGGCGCTCCGCAGACCAGCGCCCGATTAATTACCCCATCCGCGACGATCCACTCAATCTCATCCATCAAACCGCCGGGCAGCCGCTTGTTCACCCATTCAAACACCGGCAGAACCGCCCCGATTGCCGCCAGCACTTCGTCGCGCCCGTAAGGCGCCTCGCGCGTCGGCAACGGCGCGTTCATGCGAAATCCGATCTCGGCCTCCAACACGCCCAGATCGCCCTCGCACAGCGCCAATTCAACGCCACTGTCAAATACCGTCCCTTCAAACAAAGGCCCGGCCAACGGCTGATCCACCCCGCAAAGCGCCTGAGCGCGTGGCGACGTAAGACCCACTTTCCAGCCCACCACCGGCGCACCCATCGCCACCGCCAGAGCGTCCTGCACTGCAAATGCCGCCTCCAAGCCCTCGGGCTTCTCCCCGGGATAATCGCGCAGCTTCCTGCCCGTCAATCGCGCCTCGGCCAGCGTCCGGCCCAATGTTGTATGATCCATCATGCGCCCGCCTTTCGATCCCCCATCGCCTCACGCCAATGCCGTCGGCAAAGGCTGAGATAGGTTTCATTCCCGCCGATCTGCACCTGATCGCCCTCGCTCATCGCGCAGCCTTCGGCGTCCATCCGCACCACCATCGTCGCCTTCTTGCCGCAATGACAGATCGTGCGCACCTCACGCATTTCATCGGCCAGCGCCAAGAGTGCGGCCGAGCCGGGAAACAACTCCCCCCGAAAATCGACCCGCAGACCATAGCACATCACCGGCACGTTCAGATCATCCACCACCCGGGCCAATTGCCAGACCTGCTCGCGCGTCAGAAATTGCGCCTCATCGATAAAGATGCACGCCACCGCCCCTTCGCGAAGCCGCACCGCGATCCGCGCACAAAGGTCATCCTCGGGCAGGAACGTATCGGCGGCAGAGCCGATTCCAATGCGGCTGGCAATCCGCCCTTCGCCCGCCCGATCATCAAGTTTCGCCGTCAGCAAATAAGTTTGCATGCCGCGTTCGCGATAGTTGTGAGACGCTTGCAGCAGCACGGTCGATTTACCGGCGTTCATCGTCGAATAATGGAAATAGAGTTTGGCCATGATCCGTCGGTTTTCGCCGCTTGCACCCCGGGATGCAAGAGGCGGGCGCATCGCCGACGGACAAGCCGTTCCACCAATGATGGTGACGCTACGCATCGCCGCACCACAAGCACCGCTTTGTGGCCCAAAACCCTGCGCGCTGCGTCGCAACAGCGCATCCAGGCCCACCGTAACTGACCCATCGCGTTTTCAAAGATGACATTTGCAGCCAAACCTACTAAGGGGAAAATACTTTCGGATTTCCGCTGACTCGCGGGGAACCGGGCATGCGAATAGGGGGTAAGGATTGTATGGCTGGTGTTAGCAGCTATTTGAAAAAGCATACCGAGGCGCTTGTGAAGGATGTCGGCATTGAACCGGCCTGCAAGCTCACCGGCAAGTCCAAGGCTACGCTGGGTCGTTACTATTCTGAAAGCGACGAGCACAATGATCGGTTCATGCCGATTGATGCGGTCGCTGCACTTGAAGAGGCTTCAAGCTACCCGCATGTCACCTCGGCTTTGGCCGAGTTGAAAGGCATCACGCTCAGCTATGATGACCGACGCGAGAACACGTCTGAAAAGGGCGGAATCAATTCCGATGTCATCGCGCTCAGCCAACGATTTGCCATGCTGATCGCCGAATATCAGCAATCCATCGAAGACGGCATCATCACGGTCAACGAAGCCAAGCGCCTGTTGAAAGAGGCGGTCGCGTTGCAACAGGTGTTGCTCGACATGAAGCTACATCTCGAAGAGGAAACCATCTGAGCGGCCGCACCATCCTGCGCCACTCAGATCAGTTGCCCGCAATCCCGGCCCTGCCGGTCCGCCCCAATCGACCTTCGCCTCTTACCTGCCCCGCATGGCCGCACGCCGCACAAGATTGACAAGGCTCACCCGTCGACCCTGCCATGCAGGTCAAAATAGTCGCGACAATACCAGACAAATTTCTCCGCCTGCGCGCTCAACTGCGCCCCCTTGCGCGTGGCCAGCATCACCCGGCTCGGCGCGGCCTGCGCCTTTAGCGGTCGCGTCACCAATAAATGCCCGTCATAGCTCACCGTGGCGGCAGGCCGTGTCGCCAGAATGGCAAAGCCCAACCCTTGCCCCACCAACCCGCGCACCATCTCGAAACTGGTCGAGCGATAGGCCACACGCGGGCGCACCCCGGCACGCTCCAGCACCGCGCTGAAATGGTCCCCCGTCTGCATCGTTCCCATCTGGATCATCGGATGCCCCTCCAGGTCCTGCGCCTCAAGCTCTGGTTTTTGCGCCAACGGATGATCCTGCGCCAACAGCACATAAGGCGCCAGCTCGCTCAACAGCGTCGCCTCAAGCTCCTCTGGCAGCCCCAGGTCATAGAGCAGCGCAACATCCGCCTCGCCCGCCATCACCGCCTCCTGAACCCGGCGCTGATCGCCTTCGATCAACTCGATCTCGACGCTCGCCTCGGCCGCCGTCATCCGGCGGATCATATCGGGCAACAGGATCGGCCCAAAGGTGTGACAACACCCCACCCCAAGCCGCTTTCCCACAGCCTCCTTGCCCGCCGCCACGCTGGCAGGCGTCTCGATCCGCGTCGCCGCGCCATAGCCCCGCCGGGCATAGATCAACGGCGAGCCCTGATCGGCGATGAACACATCATCGACCTCGCCGAAAAATACATGATGCGTGCCGACCCGCTCACCGGAAATCACATGGCAATCAAACGCCACCAGCGGGTCAACAATCCGCGGCGCCCCCGAGCGCATCGCCGCCCAGTCGACACAATCGAACTTATCAACAAGCTGATCCTTGAACCGACCCGCAAAAGCGTCCGAAATATAGGCCTGATCATCCTTCAGAACATTCACGGCAAAGATACCGTTATCAATGATCTGCTGCGCCACCGGACTCTGCTCATGCACACAGACCAAAAGCGTCGGGCGCGGCGTATCGGCCGAAACAGCGGTCATTGCCGATACCGTCACACCACCGCGCCCCGCCGCACCATCGGTGGTCACCACATTCACCGTATTGGCCGCATGGCTCATGCCCCCGATAAAGCTGTCGCGCAAAGCGGCGGCGTCGGTGGGCACTCTCATCGGCTTCATCCCTGTCCTGCGAATTTCGCGCATAGTAATAACTCGAGCCTTCAAACTGGCTCGGCTGGCCCAACCTTGCAAGCTTCGAACCCACCCGACCACAGGTTTTGTGACCAGCGGCCAGAACTTCGAAGGTCATCGCCCACTTAACGACCTGACTGCCACAACACACCCCCGGATTCCAGACACCGTGACGAAATCATCATGCGCCTGCCTCCTCGCTTGACGGTCCTTCAAATGGGTATGACGTCAATGCCAAATAGCGCGGCCCCTGCGCTCGCAACTCCGAACGGCAAAGCGACAGCCCCGCCGCGCGCGCTCCCGGCATCGCCAAAACCCCAAGCCGTCGGGCCAGAACCTCGGCATCCCGACGGCCAATCTCGCGTCCAAACCGGGTGAGCGTCACATGCGGGCGAAACCGCTCGCGGCGCAGATCCACCTCCGCCTCTCGACACAGCCGCACCACCGCCCGCTGCAGCGTCTCAAGCTCGGGGTTCGCCGCCACCGCCGCAAAAGCCAGCTTGGGCTTCTTGCCGCCAAACACATCCAGCCCCGTCACCCGCAACTCCGGCGCCTCTGGCTGCAATGCGGCCAACCCGGCATGCACCTCGAGCAAGACCGCCTCACTCACCTCCCCCAGAAACGCCAATGTCAGATGCAGGTTCTCGCGCGGCACAATCCGCCCCGGCAATCCCGCCTGCACCTCCTCCAGCGCATCCAGCATCGCCTCATCCAGATCAAGTGCCACAAACGCCCGCATTCTGCCTCGGCCATCCTTTCATCTTGCCGAAAATATCCCGGGGCGTGGGGCAGCGCCCCACATGCTGCCCACGGGCAGCATTTCTACCCCGCCTGCATGCGCGCAAACATCCGCAGCCCATGCGCCGTGCCGTCCTGCGCCACACCCGACAATGCCCTGTCATACCCCGCCGCGATCACCGCCGCTATTTCCGGGCGCAAGATCACCTGCCCGCCCGGCGCGCGCGCCAGAGGCGAGGTCTTGCCAAAAGCTCCCTCCCCCCAGAGCAAGATCACCTGCACCGCCTGCGCCAACGCCAGATCTTCCGCCGCCATCTGCGACAGGCTTTCATCCATGCGCAAGAAGACGAACCCCGCCTTGATCTCGCCGCTCTCCTCAAAGCGGAAAAACCGATACTGGTTGGCGCCTTGCGCCTTCAGCCGCGCCACCGTGGTATCAAGTTCCGGCACCAACCGGTCCAGCCCGCCCACGCCCTGCAACTCGTCCCACTCGCGACAGAAAAAGAACATCAGGTTGCTGCCCAGTTCCGGGTCGGTCTCGGCCATCTTGTGCCCGGCCAACGTGACCACCGCCTCGATCGCCCCCTTGATCACCGAAAGCGTCGCATCATCCACGCCAAACACCACCGGCACGATCGGCCGCCCCCAGCGCGCAAAAAGATACGAGCCATCCGCCCGCGTGAACAGTGCCTCAATTTCGTCTGGTGTCATGCGCTTCTCCGCTTCATCGCATTGCCATGATTGCCGCAATCGGCCCCGGCAACACCGCGCCGGGATGTCCCCACAGAACCGGCGCCACGCCTTCGCCCTTGCTCGCCACGATCAGCCGCCCGTCGCGCGTGTTCAGCGCCACAGCGGTGCGCGCCTCACCTGCATTGTGCGGCTCGCCGCCTTGACCGACGATCCAGTCACCCTCGCGCCTCATTTCACTGGCCACCGCAACACGCGCCAGCGCCGCAAGATAGGCATCAACCCCCATCAGCGCGACAAACCGCGGCCGCATATCCGCCGCAGCCATCATCTCGTAAGGGTGACGTGCCGCCCAATAGTTCCAGTCGTCCCAACGCGCCATCCCCGAAAGCACCACATCGTCACGCCGCTCGCGCACCTGTCCCTTGCCATCATAAAGGAAGGTCACCTTGCCTTCGCCCGCCACCATTGACGGCATCGTCACCATCACGTTCTCGCTGTCATAACTCACCTCGATCAGGTCCGAGCATGTCCCGAACACATCGGAAAACCGCAGATCACTGGGAATCGCGTGCAGCCAGACATACTGTGCCGGACATGCGTTACCGCCCTGCGACAGCGCGATCAGAAAAAGATCTCCCAGCCGCGCCTCGACAAAGGCAATGTAGGGATCGCTCGGCAACGCCAACACCCGCCCGCCCAGCGACACGGCCTTCTTCAACTCGCCTGCCTCGACAATCGCAATTGGCCCGAGTCGCGAGTTGAGGTCGATCTCCTGCGCCGCACCCTGCCCGCCAACCGACACGATCACCGCGATGAGAGGTAGCAAAACAGCACGAAAGACACGGCACATATCAGGCCTCCAAAACGGGATTTCGCGCAACTTGCCCCAGCCTGCAATCCGGGGCAACCCGGAGACTTAGTTCAGGCAGCCACAGTGCAAGTGTTAATACGTTCACCCGATTCTCTGTCGCATTTCCCCGGCAGCCGGATGGCAGCCATACGGCAGCCGGGAGTCACCCCCCTCTTTTCCCTGGAATTCCCATGGTTAACGCAGCGTGCGCCGCCTACTTCTCGAACAGGTCATTCTGACCCGCTTTCGGCTCCGGCGCGGCCATCCCCAGATGGCTCCACCCCTTTTGCGCCAGCATCCTTCCGCGTGGCGTGCGCTGGATCAGACCCTGCTGTAAAAGGAAGGGTTCAATCACCTCTTCGATCGCGTCCCGCGCCTCGCTCAGCGCCGCCGCCATGGTCTCGATTCCGACGGGCCCACCCTGGTAATTCTCTGCAATCATAGATAGATAGCGCCGGTCGGCACCATCAAGCCCAAGATGGTCCACCCCCAGCCGGATCAGCGCCGCATCGGCCAGTTCCCGGCTGATCTTTCCCCCACCCTCGACCAAGGCAAAATCCACCACCCGGCGCAGCAATCGCCCGGCAATCCTCGGCGTTCCGCGCGACCGGCGTGCAATCTCCAGCGCGCCATCGGGGTCAGTTTCCACGCCCAGCTTGCGCGCATTGGCCTTAACAATCTGATTCAACTCGTGAATTTCATAAAACTGCAACCGCGTCGGAATCCCGAACCGATCCCTCAACGGCGTCGTCAGCAACCCCAACCGCGTCGTCGCGCCGACCAACGTAAAGGGCTGCAGTTCGATCCTGACCGTGCGCGCCGCCGGCCCTTCTCCGATCACTAGGTCAAGCTCGAAATCTTCCAGCGCCGGGTAAAGCACCTCTTCAACTGCCGGGTTAAGCCGATGAATTTCATCAATAAAAAGAACGTCATTAGCTTCGAGATTGGTCAGGATGGCTGCCAGGTCGCCGGCCTTGGCCAGCACCGGCCCGCTGGTCATACGAAAGCCGACACCCAACTCGCGCGCAATAATCTGCGCCAACGTTGTCTTGCCCAACCCCGGAGGCCCGTGAAACAACGTATGATCCATCGCCGCGCCGCGCATCCTCGCGCTCTGGATGAACACCCGCAAATTCGCCCGTGCTTCCTGCTGGCCGACAAATTCTTCGAGCAATTGCGGCCTGAGCGCCCGGTCGGTATCCTCTGGCAACGGATCAGGGCGCAATGTCGGGTCCGGCTGATCCATGATTTATCCCTTTGGTGCCAACAGCTTGAGCGCCGCACGGATGAGCGCCGGCGTGTCGGCACCGTCATGCTCTCCAGCGGCCTGCGCCACCGCGCCCGCTGCTTCCCCAGGGCCATAACCGAGGTTGGACAAGGCTGAAAGAGCCTCTGATTGCACGGCCGCACTCCCCGTAGCGCGCACCGAGGTCCGAACGGCTTCCGCCGGCTCGATCACTTCGCCCGTGTCGCCCGGTGCGGCCATCACAGGCGCTGACATCGTGCCACCCATCGCCATCACTGCAGGCGCCTTGTCTTTCAGTTCATTAACCACCCGTTGCGCCGTCTTCGGCCCGATCCCCTTGGCTGCCTTCACGGCGTTCCAATCGCCCAACGCGATCGCCCTGTTAACCCCATCTGAACCAAGTGTCCCCAGAATGGCCATCGACGCTTTGGCCCCGACACCCTGAACGCTCATCAGCAACCGGTGCCATTCTTTTTCGACGAGCGAGGTAAAACCAAACAACTGCAACAAGTCTTGTCGCATCAACAGATCTGTATAAAGCGCCACCGCCTCCCCCGGACCGGGCAGCGCCGCCAGCGTCCGCTCCGAGCAATAGACCAGATAGCCGACGCCGCGCACGTCGATCAGCACATGATCGTCGCCGCGATAGTCAATTCGCCCGGAAATCTTGCCGATCATGATCCCACCTTGCCAAGTGCCGCTGCTATGCTTGCTCGTGATCCTGCATGATGTGCGTGACAAATGGCAATCGCAAGCGCATCCGCCGCGTCCGGGCTATGAAGCACTGCACCGGGCAATTGCACCTTTACCATATGGGCTACCTGCGTCTTGTCGGCATGGCCTACACCTACAACCGTTTTCTTTACCGTGTTTGGCGCATATTCCCCGATCTCCAGCCCCGCCTGTGCCGGCACCAGCATCGCAATGCCCCGCGCCTGCCCCAGCTTCAACGTCGCAGCACCATCCTTGTTTACAAACGTCTGCTCCACAGCCGCCATATCTGGCGCAAACTGGATCACAATCGCACTTAGCTGCTGATGCAGCGACAACAGCCGTTGGGCCAGCGTCGCGCCTTCAGAGCGACAGGTGCCATTGGCCACATGCTTCAATCGGCTGCCGTCCACGTCGATAACGCCCCAACCGAGGTTTCGAAGCCCGGGATCAATCCCTAAAACCCGCATAACTTTCCCACTGCCCTGTTGCTTTTTTGAAGCACTAGCACGAAACGAGAACATTTGCCAACGCCAATGCATGAGATGTCAAAAACGACCGAAGTTCTCCACAAGCGACCTGGTCGTTCAAAACCGACATCCTTCCTGCCTGAAAGCGACACCCTTACAGCTGCATTTCCACCATGTTTTAAAAGGATTTTTTCGCCGTCGGATCCATGCAGAAATTGCATGAGGCCTATGCAATTTTGTCTGCTTGAACGTTTGAAACTACAGGCCTATCTGCCGCTCAGAGAGTCGCTGACCATCAATACAGAGAAGGGATAAGGATATGGCTGCAATCGACACACCCCGCGTTCAGTTCACCACTGACACCAACGGCCGTATCGGCCGGTTTTTCGCAGGCGCGCTGGCAACGTTCATCGCATGGAATGACGCCCGCGTTACCCGCAATGCCTTGGCACAACTTTCAGATCGCGAGCTCGACGATATCGGGCTCTGCCGCGGCGATATCGATACGATTTCCGCAAAGTTCTGAACCTCTGATAATCCAGTCATGAAATAGCCGCGTTTTCCAGAAGGAAACGCGGCTATTTTTGCAACCGGGCCATCTGACCCAGTCCTTTGGAATTCAAAGCTTAGCGCAGGAACGGGCGGATTTTGTCGGCCACCCATAGCGTCGCGCGATCGGCCTGCATGACCCAGGCACTTACCTTCTCCACCGCTGTTCCCTCGCTCAACATCGCCAAGCGATCCTCATACCCCTGCGCCCCGAATTGGGCCAGAGCGATGGATTTGAACAGAATAAACCCACAAGCAAGATAGATCAGGCCACGAACCGGCACTTTCGGCCCGCTCGAGCGGCGCCTTACAACGATCAACCCGTCCGGGCCGACCACTGGCGTGTAAGCCTTTTTGGGCCGACGACCAGATCTACCGATCCGGTGCAGGCGCTCGTCAAAACTGTTTTTCGCACCAAGCATGGCAGACTCCAGTGTAAGCCCCCACTGGAAAGCCCAAATATCCATCCGAAATAAGGCAAGATTGAGGCAAATAGCTCAAATACGGCGAAAATTCGTTCAGACGGCCTATTGCTGCTCCAAAATCAGCGTCGTCCATTCACCAATCTCACGGCGTCGGACCAGATTGATGCCAGATCGTGCATAATGCGCAATCACATCATCCGCCTGCTCGTTGAGGATACCCGACAGAATCGCCTTACCACCCGATGCCAGATTCGCTGCCATGTCAGGTGCCAGAGCGATCAGAGGACCCTTCAGGATATTGGCAAAGATCAGGTCAAATGGCGTCTTTGCGCCCAGTTCGGCGTGATCAAATCCGGCAGCCTCGAAGCACTGCACCCGCCCCTCCAGACCGTTGGCCAAAATATTGGCCTCGGCGACATCGACCGCCACCTGATCAATATCACTCGCCAAAACCAGCTCTGGCCAAAGTCGCGCCGCCGCCATGGCCAACACCGCTGTGCCACAGCCGATATCAACCGTGTTGCTTGCTTTGAACCCCGCCTCGGCAAGCTCTTCCAGCGCCAACAGGCAACCCAACGTCGTGCCATGATGGCCAGTCCCAAACGCCATGGCCGCTTCGATCAGTAGCGGTATCGAATCTTCTGGAACCTTATCGGCGTCGTGGCTGCCATAGACGAAAAACCGCCCCGCCCGTACAGGCGCCAGTTCGCGCCTTACCTTGGCGACCCAATCGGTCTCAGGCAATTCCGACACCGCAAAGGGCTTCGCCCCGAATGCCGCTTCCAGAAGGGCCAACCCTGCCCCGTTCGGTGGCTCGGTAAAGTAACCGCCCACTTCCCAAAGGCCGGATCCGTCTTCAAGCTCAAAAACCCCGACCCCCGATGGAGCCGGCTCAAGCCGCTCCATGGCCTCGCCCAAGGCTTCGGCCTGATCTTTGCCTGTCAATGTGGTCAGTGCAGTAAAAGTTGGCATTCGTCCGATCTCCGCAGGCAATGCCAAACCGCCTAGGCCCAAGTCACCTGATGGTCAAGTCTTTGGCAGTCACTCCGCCGCAGCACGAAGGGCAAAGCGCGAAAATACGGTCTCGTTGCCCGGTTCAGGATGCCGCGGGATCAGCAGAGCCAAGCCAAGAGATACTGCCGCCATCATCGCTGCCAGAAGAAATACCGCCCCTGGATAGATCAGCCAGAGATAACCAAGCAGCGCCGGCAGGAACACCGCCGCGATATGATTGATGGTAAACGCCACAGCCGCCGTCGGCGCAATATCCCCCGGATCGGCAATTTTCTGAAAGTAGGTCTTAAGCGCCAAGGCCAAAGCAAAGAACATATGGTCAACCACATAGAGTACTGCCGCGAGAACAACGCCCCAACCGAAGTAATAAATCCCGCCATAAGCCAGGAAAACGCCCACCAGCCCGGCATATTCGAACACCAGCGCATTGCGCTCGCCAAACCGCGCCACAGCCTGCCCGAATAGTGGTGCCAAGAAGATATTTATCACTAGGTTGACGAGAAACAGCGCCGTCACCTCATGCACTTGAAAGCCGAATTTCTCGACCATCATAAAGCCCGCGAAGACGACGAAAATCTGACGCCGCGCGCCGGTCATGAATTGCAGGGCGTAGTAAAGCCAATAGCGCCGCCGCAGGACCATCTTCTTGACCTGCGGATTAGGTGCCTCGAACTGTGGATAGGCCAGCAGGCAAAAGAGCGCCAGCGCCACAGTAGTACCGCCAGCAACGAGATAGACAAAATTATAGCTCAGATCGAAGCTCTGCCACGTCAACACGATCAGACCATAGGCAACCAGGGTTGCCGCCGAGCCAGCCGCGAGCAAGAGCCCCAGAACCTGTGGCGCTCTGTCCTTGGGCAACCACTGAAGCTGCAATGATTGATTTACGGTTTCGTAATAGTGGAATCCGATGCTGCTGAGCATTGTTATGGTCAGAATGCCACCCATCGAGGGAAACCACGCCGTTACAGCCGTTGCGGCGCCCAGCAGGATAAGAGAAACGATCCCTAGCACCTGCTCGCGCACGAAGATGATAATGGCGATGACGCCGACTGCCAGAAACCCCGGGATCTCGCGCACTGTATGTAGCCAACCAATGTCCGATCCGTTGAACCCGCCTACCTCGATGACGAAATTGTTCAGCAGTGCCGACCATGTGGCAAAGGCAATTGGCATCGCCGCCGCCATCAAGAAAAGAAGCGTTACCGGCCGACGCCAAAAAGGCAGAAACCGGGCTTCTGCAAGGGGAATCGTATGGCTCATGCTATCGCATACGCCGTTTTCGCTGTCTTGCCCAGACTTCCTGATCTGGATCAATGCGACATATTTATATATCAGCATGTATGACTTGAACGCGCGACGAAAGCGAAACCATGGACCTGATTGCACTTGTGGAGCGGATTGGCGAAGGCCCGACTGCGGCCTTGTTTGGCGTCTTCACCGGACTGGTTTTCGGCGTTGCGGCGCATCGTTCGCGCTTTTGTCTGCGCGCGGCGGCTGTCGAGTTCGCGCGCGGTTTGATGCAAGGCAAAGTGGCCGTGTGGTTGCTGACATTTTCAACTGCAGTGGTCTGGGTTCAGGGCGCGCAGCTATCCGGCCTGCTACGCAGCGAAGATGCCCGAATGATGGCCGTGACAGGAAGTTGGTCTGGCGCGATCATAGGCGGGCTTATGTTCGGTGTTGGCATGGTGTTGGCGCGCGGCTGTTCCGGGCGCCTGTTGGTTCTTGCTGCGACCGGCAATTTGCGCGCAGTTGTTTCGGGGTTGATCTTTGCCGTGGTGGCCCAGATGTCACTCTCCGGCATGCTCGCCCCCTTGCGCGACAGCCTTGCCGCCCTGTGGATCACCAAAGGCGGCCGCAATCTTGACCTGCTGATCCATTTTGGCCTCCCTGACTACGCCGGATTGGCCTTTGGTTTCTTAACCGCTGCGCTGGCACTACTCATTTCCGCCCAGAACAGGATCGGCTGGCGGCGATTGGTGTTTGCCTCGGGTGTTGGCTTTGCGGTTGCTTTGGGCTGGGTTCTGACCTTTTCACTCAGCCAGGTTGCGTTTGATCCGGTGCCGGTTGAGAGCGCTACATTCTCTGGTCCTTCGGCCAATACACTGATGTTTTTCCTCGATCAGAATGCGGTTCTAGAGTTTGACATCGGGCTTGTGCCCGGCGTTGTGATCGGCGCCTTCTTCTCTGCGGTGCTCGCCGGCGAGTTCCATTTTCAGGGCTTTTCCGATGAATCAAACATGCGCCGTTCAATGACCGGTGCTGTGCTGATGGGATTTGGTGCGATGCTGGCCGGAGGCTGTGCCATCGGCGCAGGCGTAACTGGCGGGTCAATCTTTGTCGGCACAGCCTGGCTTGCACTGTTTTGCATGTGGATCGGTGCAATTGCGACAGATATTCTTGTCGATCAGAACCGCGTCACTGCCACCGTATGATGCTTCAATAGAAGCTCTGAGGGTCGATATCGACCGTCACGCGAATGTTCGTGCCGGGACGCATCTTGCCCAGCCACGTCGCGATTGCGGGCTGCAACGCTGCGCCCTTAGCCGCTTTTACCAACAACCGCACCCGATGACGTCCACGTATGCGTGCAATCGGCGCTGGTGCGGGCCCAAAAACCTGTGCCCCGACCGCGCGCAAGGGGGCATCGCTGCGCGCCAGTGCGCTGCCGAATTCGAAAACGGCCTGTAGTTCGGGCGAGGACAGGATGATCCCGGCCATCCGCCCGAATGGCGGCACGCCGGCATGGCGGCGCTCTTCGGCCTCGGCCTTCCAGAATTGCTCTTCTTCCCCACCCAGAATCGCGCGGATGACCGGATGCTCGGGCTGATAGGTCTGCAACAACGCTTCGCCCGCCCTTTCGGCGCGCCCTGCCCGGCCCGAGACCTGGCGCATCAGCTGGAATGTCCGCTCGGCTGCGCGCAGATCAGACCCTTGTAGGCCGAGATCGGCATCAATTACGCCAACAAGCGTAAGCAACGGGAAGTTATGGCCTTTTGCTACCAATTGCGTACCGACGATGACATCGGCCTCGCCCTCGGCAATGCTGGCGATCCGCTCTTTCAAAGCACGCGCCGACCCAAACAAATCAGATGACAAGGTCGCCACTCGTGCATCTGGGAAAAGTTCGGTCGCTTCCTCTGTCATCCGCTCAACCCCCGGTCCGACGGCCGCCATGCGCCCCTCGACTTCGCAGGAAGGACAGATTTCAGGCAGAGGTTTGCTCTCACCGCATTGGTGGCAAACGAGACGTTTGGTAAACCGGTGTTCCACCATGCGCGCATCGCAGTGATCACATGCGATCTGATGTCCGCAGGCCCGGCAGATTGTCACCGGCGCAAAGCCACGCCGATTGAGAAACAGCAATGACTGCTCGCCCTTCTCCAACCGCGCATTCACCGCCTGCGCCAATTCTGGCGATATCCAGCGGTTTGAGGGCAATTTCACATCGCGCATGTCAATTGCACGCATATCGGGCAACACAGCAGCGCCAAAACGCGATGTCAGAACCAGCTTATCGTATTTTCCTGCTTCGGCATTGGCCCAGCTTTCAAGGCTGGGCGTGGCCGATGCCAACACGACGCGCGCATCACACAAAGAAGCGCGCAAAACAGCCATATCGCGCGCATTGTAAAGCACACCATCTTCTTGTTTATAGGACGTGTCATGCTCTTCATCGACCACGATAAGCCCAAGATCGAGGAACGGTAAAAACAACGCTGAACGCGCGCCAACGACAATCTGCGCCCCGCCTTGCCCAACCATTTTCCAGGTGCGGCGTCGTTCGGTCATGGTGACGCCCGAGTGCCATTCGGCAGCCCGCGCCCCAAACCGCGCCTCGACCCGTGCCATGAATTCGGCGCTCAGGGCGATCTCTGGCAACAGAACCAACGCCTGTTTGCGCATCCGCAGGCATTCGGCAACGGCTTCGAGATAGACCTCGGTCTTGCCCGAGCCTGTGACGCCCCGCAGCAGTGTCGTGCCATACCGCTCGGAGCGCACTTCATCGCGCAAAATCGCGGTCGCAGAGGCTTGATCTGCGGCCAACTCCTTGCTCGGAAGATCGGGATCGAGAAGGGCAAAGGGCACGTCGCGCGGGGAATCCTCTTCCCACACCACCCCTTGCTTGACCAACCCCTTTACCACCGATGACGATACCCCTGCCACATCTGTCAACTCTTTGAGTGTGAACGATAAACCGCCATAGTCATTCAGTGCCTGCATAACCCGGCTGCGCGCATCGGTATGCCGGTCGGGTTCGCCCTTTCCCGGACGATAGACCTTGCGCATAGAGGGGGGATCGGTCAGCCCCGGCGCCCGTGTGGCAAGTCGCAGCATCGCCGATAGCGGCGTCAACGTGTAATCTGCCGCCCGTTCCAAGAACGCTTTCATCTCGGCCCGCATCGGTGCCATGTCGAGAACTTTGCTGACCGAACGAATGCGCGACAGGTCGAAATCCCCTTGCCCCGCGCCCCAGACCACGCCGAGCACCTTGCGCGGGCCAAGCGGCACCTCGACAAACGCACCCATGTGGCAGCCCCCTTCCGGCGCCTTGTAATCGAGCAAGCGGTCAAGCGGCTGCGTGGTCAGCACCGCAACAAGCTCGCCTTCATCAAAATAGTCTTTCACGGGCTTCACCGGGATTGGGGGTTTCGAGAGTGCTTTCTATCGGGTAAACCCGCCGCTGACAAAATCAATCCCATGCAAGGTATTCCAAGATGAAATTCTTTGTTGATACGGCCGAAGTCGACGCGATTGCCGAACTGAACGAGCTGGGCATGGTCGACGGGGTAACGACCAACCCGTCGCTGATCATGAAGTCGGGTCGCGACATTCTCGAAGTCACAAAAGAAATCGCCGAGATGGTTGACGGCCCGGTCAGCGCCGAAGTCGTGGCGACCCAAGCCGATGCGATGATCGCAGAGGGGCGAAAACTGGCCGAGATTGCGCCAAACATCGCGGTCAAGGTGCCGCTGACCTGGGACGGACTGAAAGCCTGCAAGGTGCTGACATCAGAAGGAAACATGGTGAACGTAACGCTGTGTTTCAGCGTCAACCAAGCGATCCTGGCGGCCAAGGCGGGGGCGTCGTTCATATCGCCTTTCATTGGCCGATTGGATGATATCAATCTCGACGGCATGGAGTTGATCGCGGATATGCGCGATGTCTATGACAACTATGGGTTTGAAACCGAAATTCTGGCGGCGTCGATCCGCAGCGTGAACCACATGGCCGACTGCGCGCGCATAGGTGCGGACGTGGTGACGGCACCGCCGAACGTGATCAAGGCGATGGTGTCGCATCCGTTGACCGACAAGGGGTTGGCGGCATTTTTGGCCGATTGGGAAAAAACAGGGCAGAAAATTCTGTAGCCCATGATATAACCCGAAAAAATGACCGACGAGGCACCCATGAGCAGCACGCCCCGTATGCAGGACGATGTGCGCGAGAAAATCATCGCTGATCCAGAAGTTATTCTGGAAGATCAAGATGTTATGCGCGCCCTAATTGCCGCGAACGAACGTTCTATGGGCGGCAATATCGTCGATCTACGTGGCATTGCCATGGAGCGGCTTGAAGCGCGGCTTGATCGGTTGGAAGACACCCATCGCAGCGTTATTGCGGCCGCATATGAGAACCTCGCGGGAACAAATCAGGTGCATCGCGCGATTTTGCGGATGCTTGATCCGGTGGAATTCGAGGGCTTCTTGAAAGATCTCGGCGGCGAAGTTGCAGAAATTCTTAGGGTCGATTGTGTGAAACTGGTTCTGGAATCGGTGCAAAACGACGAAGACCCGGCGGTCAAGCGGCTCGGCTCGGTTTTGACCGTGGCGGAACCGGGCTTTATCGACAACTATGTTACCGGCGAGCGCGGCGCGCCGATGCGACAGGTGACGCTTCGCCAGATCGAAGCAGGCGATGCACGCATGTTCGGCGACAAAGCAGGCTGGATCCGCTCGGAAGCCTGCCTGAACCTCAATTTCGGCGAAGGCCGGTTGCCCGGCATGTTGCTCATGGGGTCGGAAGACCCGCATATGTTCACCCCGCAGCAGGGCACCGATCTCCTTGCGTTCTTTGCAGGCGTGTTTGAAAGGGCGATGCGCCGCTGGCTGTCATGAGCCTGATTTCTCCCGCCGCACGCGATGCAATGCAAAGCTGGCTGGAGGGGCAGAAAGCGCTCAATGGGGCGAGCGCCAACACGATTGATGCCTACAGCCGCGATGTCGGGGATTTCCTTTCGTTCATCACCGCCCACAAGGGTGAAGCGCAGGGAATTGCGCCGCTGATGCGGCTGACGGTTTCTGACATGCGCGCCTGGATGGCCCATACGCGCGGCACCGGTGTCGGCCCACGCAGCTTGGCGCGAAAGCTCTCGGCGGTGAAAAGTTTCTTTCGTTGGCTCAGCGAACGTGAAGGCGCCGAAATCAGCGCGGTTCTGGCAGCGCGTAGCCCGAAGTTTCAGCGCAAATTGCCCCGCCCCTTAAGCGAAGACGCGGCGCAGGAAATGATTGAAACCGTTGAATTTCAACATGAAAACCCTTGGATTGCCGCCCGTGATACAGCGGTGGTAACGCTTTTGTACGGCTGTGGCCTGCGAATTTCCGAAGCGTTGAGCCTTAACGGAGAAGATACACCCTTGCCGTCGGTTCTTCGCATTATCGGCAAAGGCGGTAAAGAAAGGGTTATCCCGGTGATCGCCGTCGTGCGTGAAGCGGTTGAAGCATATCTGGCACTTTGCCCTTGGCCAACAGAGCCGGATCAGCCGCTGTTTCGCGGGCTGCGCGGGGGCAGGCTTTCGCCCCGGTCAGTGCAAATGGTGATGGCGCGCGCGCGCGCGCAACTGGGCCTTCCGGCCAGCGCCACGCCACATGCGATGCGGCATTCATTCGCCACACATTTATTGAGCGCAGGCGGGGACTTGCGCACCATTCAGGAGCTTCTGGGACACGCCTCGCTTTCGACCACACAGGCCTATACAGCGGTTGATCAGGCGCGGTTGATGGAGGTTTATGACAAGGCCCACCCCAAGGCGGGCTGAACGGTTGAGAGTAGTGATTATGACACATCAATTCAAAGCGCTTAGCGTCCATTTGTTAACAGCCACCGGCGCGGTGTTCGCGATGCTGGCGATGCTGGCGGCAGTAGATGCCAAATGGGACCTGATGTTCTTGTGGCTGGTGGTGGCTTTTGCGGTTGATGGTATCGACGGGCCCTTGGCGCGAAAATATGATGTAAAACAATATGCTGGGGAGTTTGACGGGGTCCTACTCGACCTGATTATCGACTATCTGACATATGTTTTCATCCCGGCATTTGCGCTGTTCAGGTCGGGGCTTTTTGAGGGCTGGACAGGCTGGTTTGTCATTATCGTGATCACTTTCGCAAGCGCGCTCTATTTTGCCGATACCCGAATGAAAACTAAGGATAATTCCTTTTCCGGATTTCCCGGATGCTGGAATATGGTGGCGATCGTGATGTTTGCGCTGCATCCCAATTTCTGGGTAATTCTGGCGTTGGTTGTGGCGCTGGCTATTGGCATGTTCTTGCCGCTCAAATTCGTCCATCCCGTGCGCACGGAGCGTTGGAGAAGCCTAACGTTACCAATGGCTTTGGCCTGGACCTTCTTTGCCGGGTGGGCCGCTTGGGTTGATTTTCATCCCGAGAGTTGGGCCAGTTGGGGGTTGATTGTGACCTCGATTTATCTGCTCTTTGCCGGCATCGCCCAGCAGATCATTCCTGAACGCAGCGTCCCGCAGGGTTAACACAATTTTTCGCAGAAAAATCTGGGGGTGACTCGTGTGCACCGTTCGGCTGCTTTCCGGCTGCCGGGTAAATGCGCCGATGGTTAAGCCCGATTAACCTAACAGAGCGCGCGGTGCGTCGCTTCAAATCAGCAGGCCAGCCGCCTTTTCATGGCGCAACAGCCAGACCTTGGTTTCTACCCCGCCGCGCCCGGAAAAGCCGGTGAGCTTGCCACCTGCGCCCATCACCCGATGGCAGGGAATGATCACCGGGATCGGGTTGCCGCCACAGGCCTGCCCGACGGATTGCGCCGGGACGCCAAGCGCTTTGGCGATGTCGCCATAGGTCAGCGTGTCGCCCAACGGGATTGCCGACATGGCGTCACAGACCGCGCGTTGAAAATCGGTTCCGTTGACCTTGAGCGGGAGATCAAATCGGGTGCGGGTGCCGTCGAAGTATTCGGTAAGCTGGTCACGCGCGGCGCAGAGCAGCGGAGTTTCGTCGGCTCCACCCTCGCCCCATTCGGCAGCGGAGATTGCGCCGGACTCTTCAGTCAGGGTGAATGGTCCGGTTGGGGTGTCGACGGTCAGGCGCGGCATAGCGGCTTACTCAACCTGTCGCGCGACGTACCATTGCGTGCCACAGGGCGTGCGAAAGCCGCCGCGGCGGTCGCCATCGCCTTTTTCCATCATCGGTTGGATTTCTTCGGCACCGTGATTAAGGGCGCGGGCGAAGGCGGCGTCGGGGTCTTCACAATAGATGTGGAGCATCGCAGCCGGGCCTTCGGCCCCGCCGATCATCAACACGGTGTCGCCGATGCGACATTCGCCGTGCATGATGCGGTCGCCATCATGGATAACGCGCAATTCTTCGGCGTCAAATACGGCGGCGCAGAAATCAAGCACCGCGCGCGGATCGGGCACGACGAGATAGGGCGCGAGATCGGTGTAGCCATCGGGTTTGTAAGACATGGGGTAAGGATGCCCGATTCCCCTATGTTTGGGAAGCGCGACGTGCTGAGCGTGTCGTCAAAGGCCGGAAAAGAGCCTTTGCATGTCGCCCCCGAGTTCGGCGGCCTTTTCCCTGGGCGTCTTGCCGAATTCGGATTTATCGGTGGTACGCGCACCGGCTTTTATCAACGCCTCGACAACAGCCAGATTGCCCTTGCCCACCGCGACATGAAGCGGAGTTTCCGACATATCACCGATCGCGTTTATGTCTGCCCCCGCCTCGATCAGAAGCAAAGCGCCGTAAGTATTGTCGCGCCATAGCATCACGTGGAGAGGGGTGTCACCATCAACATCTCGGCTATCAATCGTGACGACGGCCTCGCCCATTTCGGCGGGAAAGAGGGAATCGGAACATGAGGCCAGAATTTGCTCCAGCGTCTCTCTGGTCTTTGGTTTCTTGGACATGGTTCCCCCAAGGTGACAAATGGTGCGCGCGCCCTACGACCCGTCTGGTCAACGGGGTGCAGGGCGCGTGCATATCGCTTTAGGCAAGCGCCTCGTCACATCGCTTGCATACCCCTTCGTGGGCGTGCGTGCCCACGTCTGGCAGGATCTTCCAGCAGCGCATGCACTTCTCGCCCTCGGCCAACTCGAACACCACGCCGACGCCTTCAATCTCGGGCAGGCGGAAGGCTTCGGCCGGGAGCGGATCGGCGGTGAGCGTGATCCCCGAGGTGATGCAGATGTCATCGAAAGTGACGGTTTTCAGCGCGGCCATCATGTTCTCATCGCGCACATGCACAATTGGCGCCGCTTCGAGCGAGGCACCGATGACCTTGTCAGCGCGCTGTAACTCCAACGCGGCGGTAACAACACGGCGGGCTTTACGAACTTCGGCCCATTTCGCGGCCAGCGGTTCATCAAGCCAATCGGCGGGCGTTTCAGGAATATCCTGAAGATGCACCGAATTCTCGTCACCCGGATAGCGCGAGAGCCAGACGTCTTCCATGGTGAAGACGAGGATCGGGGCGAGCCAGGTGGTGAGGCGGTGGAACAGCAGGTCGAGCACGGTGCGCGCCGCATTAGCGCGCGCGCTGTCGCCATCGCAATAGAGCACGTCCTTGCGAATGTCGAAATAGAAGGCCGATAGGTCGACCGTGCAGAAATTGAAGATCGCCGAGAAGACACCCTGGAAATCGAAGGATTGATAGCCAGTGCGCACCTTTTGGTCGAGTTCTGCCAGACGGTGCAGGATCAAACGTTCCAGTTCGGGCATATCGGCGGGATCAACGCGCTGATCCTCGGTGAAGTCATTCAGGCTGCCGAGCATGTAGCGCATGGTGTTGCGCAGGCGGCGATAGCTGTCGGCAACACCTTTCAGGATCTCCGGACCGATGCGTTGGTCGGCGGTGTAATCCGTCTGGGCGACCCAAAGGCGCAGGATATCGGCGCCGTATTGCTGAACGATCTTCTCGGGCACGATGGTATTGCCCAAGGATTTGGACATCTTGTTGCCCTTCTCATCCAGCGTGAAGCCATGCGTGACCACGTTGCGATAAGGCGCACGGCCCAGCGTGCCGCAAGCCTGCAAGAGCGAGGAATGGAACCAGCCGCGGTGTTGGTCGGTGCCTTCCATATAGACATCGGCGATGCCGTCTTTTGTACCGTCCGGGCGGTCGCGCAGAACGAAGGCGTGGGTCGAGCCCGAGTCAAACCAGACATCGAGCACGTCGAACACTTGGGTCCATTCATCGGGGTTATAGTCAGAACCGAGGAAGCGTTCCTTGGCGCCGTCTTTATACCATGCGTCTGCGCCTTCGGCCTCAAACGCATCGACGATGCGCTGGTTGACCGCCGGGTCACGCAGCAGGAAGCCCTCATCTGTGGGCAGCGCGCCCTTGCGGATAAAGCAAGTCAGCGGGACGCCCCATGCGCGTTGGCGCGAAAGTACCCAGTCGGGGCGGGTTTCGATCATCGCGTGCAGGCGGTTGCGCCCGGTTTGCGGGGTGAATTTCACCAGGTTGTCGATGGAGTTGAGCGCGCGTTCGCGGATCGTCTTGCCATGCGCGTCATTGCCGCCCGCGGGTTTGTCGATGGCGGCAAACCATTGCGGCGTGTTGCGATAGATCACCGGCGCTTTGGAGCGCCATGAATGCGGGTAGGAGTGCTTGATCTTGCCGCGCGCCAGAAGGCCGCCAACTTCGATCAGCTTGTTGATGACGGCGCTGTTGGCGTCGCCTTCCTTGCCGTTGGGCTTGAGGATGCGTTTGCCGCCAAAGAACGGCAGATCGGCGCGGAAGCTACCGTCGTCCATCACGTTGTAGGTGATGACCTGCTCAAGCATGCCGAGACCACGGTAAAGCTCGTATTCCTCCATCCCGTGGGAGGGGGCGCAATGCACGAAGCCGGTGCCTTCTTCGTCGGTGACGAAATCAGCAGCGCGGAAGTCGCGCAGGTCGTCCCATTCGCCGTTGGAGCCTTCGGCACCAAAGAGCGGGTGTTGAAGCGAGAGGCCCGAGAGTTCATCGGCAGAGACTTCACGGACACGCTTATACATGCCATCTTCGAGGCGGGCGCGGGTCATCACATCGCCGGCCAGCTTGTCAGCAAGGATGAAACGCTCGCCCTTTTCGGCCCAGCATTCGTCGGGCGTGTCGGTGACTTCATAGAGACCATAAGCAAAGCTGTCGCCATAAACGACGGCTTTGTTGGACGGGAGGGTCCAGGGCGTTGTGGTCCAGATGACAACCTTGGCGCCTTCAAGGTCACCCGCCGTGGCAACGGCGAACTTCACCCAAACCGTAAAGCTCTCCTTGTCGTGGTATTCGACCTCGGCTTCGGCCAGCGCGGTTTCTTCGATGGGCGACCACATCACCGGCTTGGAACCTTGATAGAGTGTGCCGTTCATCAGGAACTTCTGAAATTCCTCAGCGATCACGGCTTCGGCGTGGAAGGCCATGGTGAGATAGGGATCGTCCCAGTTGCCGGTCACGCCAAGGCGTTTGAATTCGTCACGCTGGATATCGACCCAACCGTCGGCGAAGCGGCGACATTCCTGGCGGAAGTCGATGATTGGAACATCGTCCTTGTCCTTGCCCTTCTGGCGGTATTGCTCTTCGATCTTCCACTCAATGGGAAGGCCGTGACAATCCCACCCCGGCACATAGCGCGCGTCAAAGCCCATCATCTGATGGCTGCGCACGATCATGTCCTTGATCGTCTTGTTCAGCGCATGGCCGATGTGCAGATGACCATTGGCGTAGGGTGGACCGTCATGCAGCGTGAAGGAGGTGCGGCCCTGTTTCTCGCGCAGGCGGTCATAGATCCGCAACCGCTCCCAACGCTCCAGCCATTCCGGCTCGCGCTTGGGCAGGCCCGCGCGCATCGGAAAATCGGTTTGCGGCAGGTTCAGGGTCGATTTGTAATCGGGGGTCTGGTCGGTCATGACCACAATCCTTTTCGGGAATTTATTCTGGATGGTTCAGCGGTCAGCGCGGGTCACCCATACGCCTTTGCCCGGCGGCTCAATCAATCAGAGCGCCGGGGACGTAATTCGTATAATGATCGCCATGAAACCAGTCATCTTGGATGCGGGTTATAGGGCGGGTTGCAGGCAAGGTCCAGTGGGGCAAGGGCGGCGCATTCGCCCTTTCTCATGCGCGTGCGCAGGCGTAGAAAGCGGCGGCGGCAGAGGAGAGCAAAATGGCGACGCTTCCAGCGAAATTTGACGTGTCACGCCCCGAGATCGAGCGGGTGGTGACGACGTTTTATGCCAAGGTGCGCGCGCATCCCGTGTTGGGGCCGGTGTTTGCCGCGCATGTCACCGATTGGCCCGCCCACGAGGCGAAAATCGCCGGGTTCTGGGCCAATGCGATCCTGCATGAGCGCAGCTATGGCGGCAATCCTTTGGCGGTGCATCGGGCGGCGGGCAATGTGCGCCCCGGAATGTTCGAGCCGTGGCTGGCGCTGTTTGACGGGGTGTTGTGTGAGGAATTGAGCGCGGATCAGGCGCGCGCATGGTCGGCTTTGGCGCATCGCATCGGGCGCAGTTTACGCGCTGGCGTGGTGCAACGTGCCCAGGGACCGGGCGGCGTGCCGATTTTGAAGTAGTGCGGAGGTTGTTGCGTCAATGCTTCAACGGGCATTCGCGCACAGCTTCGCGAAGTTTGGCTGACCATCAATCGAGCACGTCAGATGATTGCTGTTATTCCCCGAACCGCTCAGGCCGCCCAAAGCCGGACCGGTCGCAGGTCGCCAGACGTCTGTCTTTGCATCAAATACCGCGATTCTGTTAGCGTAAGACCCATATGGCTGGTGATTTGTCGGGACTGTTGAAACTGTGGGAAAATCTCGTTCAGTTCGGCCAATGCCTGATCTGCCAGAATGTCCTTGGTGACAGCACCGGTGAACAGGCTTTCCGTGGCGATCCCTTCAGAAAACACCATTTCGTGCTCATCAAGCAAGAGGTGCAAATAGGTGGCCCGAGGCATCGGCACGCGCTTGACTGTCACGCCATCCACAAGCGCTTTGGCCGGTACCAGCACTTCACGCTGCCCAAAGCTCAATTCAGCCAGGCTGGACCTCAGAAGAACGCGGTGATTGGGAGACAGGTAGAGGTCGCGCCGATTATCAAGAACACCGGCCTCAATGCAAATCGGAGCCAGTTTTCCCAAACCGCATACCGCACTTTGACCGAGCCAACGAATGGGCTGTTCACCATGATTCAGCGTCAAGACGCGATCGCCTGCTGTAAGATGCTCAATCGGACAAGGGCCAGAGGGTGTCTCGATCAACGTGCCTTCCAGGAAACACACTACCTCATCGGGGATGGGCACAGTCTGACCCGTTCCACCATAGCTTGAGACACCTTGAATGTAGTGCAACGTGGTGCCGGGTGGTGGTGCAGGCCCATCAAACATGACCCCGACCACTTCGGTTGAATAACCTTGCGTGATCGACACACCCACCATGCGATACGCGGTGCCTTCATCATCGAACAGAGTGACCTCGTATTCGTTTTCCACATTGACGGGTGGCGGGTCTTGCCAGCGGGTCGTTTCGGTGCTCGGGGTGTAAGTCGTGCCATTGATCGTGACGGGTTCGGTGAGAAATTGATCGACAACCGTCGAGCCTGAGAACGGATCATCCTGTAAAATCCCGTCGGAATCCTCAAACGTGATCGCCGTCATTGACCCCGAGAACGTGAGACTGAGATCGCTGGGGTTCTCCCAGCCGAAAGCATTGCCATTCAACGCATGGCCTATGACATCACCATGGCGCGGTGGATCACCGTCAAGGTCACGCGTAATCGTCACATCGCTCTTGGCGAATATATATATCGTCCGCTCAGCCATTTCCGGCTACCTGCCAATGTTTGCCCGCTCGTTTATTGGCGGCGCTATTTTTTACTCTGGCAAGGCTCGGAAGCTATTGAACCGATACTCACCCAGTAGATATTTTCTGTTATCTTAATATGGTCTTAACCACCAATCAACAAGTTCGATACCGGTGGAGCGGCTCCCCGCTTTGCTCTCGACCGAGCATTTTGCTCACTTGTCGGTGTTTGTCTCTGGCAGGGTTACATCACCGGGCGCGGCGCTTGTTGTGTCATCCGGCTCTGGTGGTGCGTCGGGCGGATCACCCGGCCCTGAGCGGTCCCATTGTTCGCTCATCTTGCGATTGAGCCATGCCAGCGCCACCAGCGCGAGGCCCAGCCCCATGAAGGAAAATACCCGCGTGAGGCCCGAAAGCCCCGACATGTCGATCAGGAACACCTTGGCAATGGTCAGCGCGACCCCCGCCATTGCCAGTTTGCGCAACACATCCGAGCGGCGCGAGAACGCCAGCATCAAGAGCAGCACCGCGCCGAGCAGCATCGCGAGCGTGTAGGAATAAAGCTCGGCATCGGTGAAGCCATGCACGCTGAGATCACGGCCACGCCAGAAGCGGCGGATTTCAAAGCCGATATAGGTGGCGCCATATAGGCTTGAGAGGATGATCAGGAGGCTTTGGGTCTGGCGGTGCAGGCCTGTCAGCTTCCACGCGGCCACGGCGAAGACCAGCGCGACGGGCAGATAGGCCACCATGAGGCTGTCAAAGATCAGCGGGCCAAGCACCGTTTCTGAACGCATCAGAAGCGGGTTGAAGAGCACGCCTTGAAGCGCCAGGAAGCCGATGCCGACCAGCGAGAACACGACGCAAAGCAACACACGCAACCCGCGCAGCGACAAGCCGGGCACGCCCAGCCGATAGGCTTGATTTACCGCCGAGGCGAGCCAGACAGTCGCCAGAAGGCCCGCGCCCCAATGGGATTCAAAATCGGCCTCGTCGAACAAACGGGCCAGCAAGATACAGATGAACACCGCGCCGAGGGTCCAGAGCGCGCTTTCGACAATGACCTGTGAATTGCCGCGTGACGGGTTTGGCACCGAGCCGCGCAGAACCGCCCATGCGGCGCCCAGCAGCGCGATGGCGCCAAGATAAGCCAGCAACACCTGCAAGAAGCTGGCGCGCTCAATTGCCCAGAAAAGACCGGGATCGACGATCAGGCGATAAGAGATCACCGCGACGCCCAGTTGCAGAAACCAGCCCAAAACCGGCAGGTCAAACTTGCGATCCAGCAGCGCCGTGAGCAGCACCATCACGCCGAGCGCCAGGGTGAGCGCCGACTTGGTAAGAAGCAGGAAAACGGCCAGCGCGATCATGGTCAGCGCGGCGATGGCGAAAAGGCCGATGCGCAGCTTGAGACGGGCCGTGTCGGTTCCATGGGCGCAGCGCTCGGCCAGAAGTGTCATCACGGCGGCGACAGCGATCGTGGTGAGCGCCCAAGGCATGTCGCCGATCACCGGCGCGGGCAACCAGAGGAATTCGAGAATCAGCACCACGCCGGGCGCAAAGACCGACGCGGCCAGCGCCCAGATTACGGGGGCGCTATCGGCGCCCTCATCACGCAGCGCCGCGCGCATCCGCCAGAAGGCAAGCGCCGTGACGATCACGCCTAGCGCAACAAGCGTATAGACGATGAAGGCGGTGTCAGGTGGCAGGCTTTCTGGATCGTTGTGGCCGAGCGGCGAGCGGAATTGGCGATAGAGCGGGCCATAGCGCGTCACTTCGCTCATCAGCGTCAACAGGAAGGCGGCACCGGGGATAAGCGCCAGATCAAAGAGCGCAGGCGCGCGCGCCATCCAGATCAGCGTCGCCACCAGCAGCAGCATCAGCGCGGCCAGCGACAGCCAGACCTGTTCGGGCGTGGCGGCTTGAGAAGCCACCCATGCGGCAGCAAGACTGGCGGCGACGATCACACCGAGAGCGATACGCGTCGGAAACTCGGGGAAGGCGCGTGCGCCCGGCTTTTTCCCAAGCATATCACCGAAAAAGGAGGCGCCGGAATGGTTCGGCACCAGCGAGCGAACCGGGATGGTGAGGGCGGCGAATGTCGTCGCCAGCACGGCGATCAGGAAATGCAGCACCCCGGCGTCGCCGAGATAGAGCAGCGCCATGCCACCAAGGGTGAGGATCAGCGACAACGCCGATACCCAGGCCCAGCGCCGGATGGTATCGACCGCGAGCCCGGCGACTGCGATCAGAAGGAAGTAGTAATAGAAGATCCACGGCGCGTCGGATTCCCCGCCCACAAGGAACGGCGCGGCGGTGGCGCCGACAATGCCGACGGCGGCCAGCACCGGGCCATAGAACCAGCCCAGCACGATCGCCAGCAGCGCCACGCCGCAAAGCCCGGCCAGCGCGGTGCCGGGCGATATCAGGTCGTAAAGTACGCGCGCCGAAAGCACACCGGCAAAGAGCACGATCAAGCCCGCACCTGAGAGCGTTGAGGGCAGGAAGGCGGTGGCGGGATCACCATCCGCTTCGTCATCGCCATGTCGGCGGCGGATCCATTCGCCCGCCACGATCAACGCAGCGCCAAAGCCGAGCGCCGACATCACCCGCCAGAACGGCGTGAGAAGCCCATGTTCAACGCCATATTGCACCATGAAGAGGCCCGCAAAGGCGAGTGACGCAGCGGCCACAGCCAGCACCCAGTTGACGCGCAACCAATCGGTGAGCCGGTCCAGCTTTTCGGCATTGAAGACGAAGGCACGGGGCGGTGATTGCCTCTGGATTTCATCCGTGTTGCTGGTGTCGGCAGCCATAACAGGGGCGCGCGGCTTAAAGTCTGGGGCTTTGGGCGGTATTGCTGTGTCGGGTGGCGTGCTGGCCCCTGCCCTGACTGGCGTTTCGTCACCCTTCGTGCGCGCCGCGCGCCATGGGCCGGGGCGGGCCTCTTCCTCGGTTTCGCTTGGGCGCTCGGCCCGGGACGCAAAACGCCGACGCAGATCGGATATTTCCAGCTCCAGATCGGTAACTCTGGATTTCAACCTGGTGTGAGAAACCAGCAGGTAGGGAACGCCGATAAAAAATGCCAGAACAAGCAATCCGCCAAGCGTCAGAAGACCATCCATAAACCACTCACCCTGAAACCATATTTGTTTGCAGACTAGGGGTTGCGGCAATGCGCGGCAAGGTGCCTCGGACTCATCCCCAGAATGGCAAATCAGGACGCATCAGCATAAGCCAAAAGAGGCCCAGAACCGCGAAGAATGCCGGGATACCGCTGGCGAACCAGATGTGGAAAAGTCGATAGTAGCGCGGCGGAAGGGCGGTATCTTTGGCCACGGCGGCGCGGGCAAGATCGCGCAGGCGGGTCTGAATCCAGACCACTGGCAACCAGAACGCACCAATAAGGACGTAAAGCGCGAGGGAGAGCAGCAGCCAAGGCTCAGTCAGGCTCCAGCCGAGTTCATAGGCCAGCCAGAAACCGGTGATCGGCTGGGCGATGACGGCGGAGGCGGTGAAGATATAATCGGCCAGCACGACGATGCCCGCCGTGTGGGCAATGAGGCGCGCATCATCGGTGCGATGCGCCATGAGCATGAAAAACGCGATGCCCGCGCCGGTTCCCAAGAGCACAGTGGCACCGATGACATGCAGCCAGCGCAGAAGGTCGAGCAGTTCCATCAGCGCGCGTCCAGCATTGGCACGGCCAGTGCCGCCAACATCATGCCGGGCAGGATTTTCAGGAGCGGGCCGAGTGGGTCAAGCCAGAGTGCAGGCGTGAAAATGCTACCAAGGATCAGGTAGGCGAGGCTGACCGCCACCATGCCGAGGGCCGCGCGCTGTGCGGTGGGCCGCCAAAGCAGCGCGGCGGCAAGCGCGAAATCAACCAAGGCCCAACCCGCGACGGAAAGCTGCGCCAGCCAGAGCGGCCAGCCGCGCGTTGTCATCAGCGCAGCAGCAGCGTCGAGGGAGACGAGGCCAATCAGCGCGGAAAGCGCCCAGAACAGCGCCAATGTGGCAATCACGAAGGGCATGGCGAGACGCATGCGCGCCGCCAGGCGATCCTCGGCGCGCGCGGGCATGGCGGCAAGCGTTTGATCAAGCGATGCAATGGGCGCGCCGCCAGCGCCCTGCCAATGTGCGGGGTCGCCCAATACGCCGGTCGCCAACGTCTCAACCGCAGTGCTGCGCAGGGGCGAGCGCCAACCGAGATGGCCCAGCAGGTCGGCCCCGCGGGCGGTGAGTTGCATGGCCCAGCGCGGCGCGGCGAGCGTGGTACGGGCCGGGGCAAAACCGAGCCAATCGCGCATTGCGGCGGTGAGATCGCGCAGGCTGTGAGGTGTTTCTTCGACCAGATCGGCCACCGTTCCGGGCGCGATATCACCACGAATACAGGCCGAGACGCCGCGTGCGAGATCGTCAATCCCGATGGTCTGGATCGGCGTTTGGGCCATTGCCAGCGGTTGGATCAGCGGCACTGCGGCCAGCATCCTGAGCAGCCCCGTGCCGCCATAGGCGGTTTGCGACAGCACGAGACCGGGGCGCAGGATCCAATGCGCGCCGCCGATGCCCACTATCGCCGCGTCGCCCGCCGCCTTGGAGCGCATGAAATGGGTGCTGGCATCGCGCGCAACTCCGGCGGCGGAAATTTGAACGAGGCCGATGTCATGGGCGGCGCAGGCCTCGGCCAGTGCGGCGATGGCCACGCCATGCACCGCCGTGAGGTTGTCCGAGGGACCATCCTGCAAGGCGCCTGCGGCGTTTACCACAAAGTCAACATTTCTGAGATAGGGCAGCCAGTCGCCGGGGATCGTCATATGCGCAAGGTCGTGAAACACCCAGTCGAGCATCGGAAATTCACGCCGCGCCGTGCGCACCGAACGGCCCAGCCCGGTAACGTGATGACCTTCCCCGAGCAGATGGCGCGTCAGGGCCGCACCGATCATGCCATAGGCACCGATGACCAGAACCCGGCTCATTTGCCGCCCCCAAACAGCCCGGCCAGAGCGCGGCTGACCAGACCCGAGACCGACGGGCGCTTGCCGCGCGAAAACGGCAATGGGCGACAGACTTCGATCGCGGCAACACCGACGCGGGCCGTGAGTGCGCCATTGACCACGCCTTCGCCAAAGCGGCGCGACAGTTTGGAAAGAAGGCCACCCCCGGCAAGCGAGCCAATCATGTCATCACCCATGGCGACAGCGCCTGTGGCAACCAGATGGGTCAGCACCGCGCGGGTGAGCCGCCAGCTTCCCAAGGTGCCTGAACGCCCGCCATAAATCTCGGCCACGCGTCGGATCATGCGCAGATTGGAGGTGAGCGCGACCACAACATCAGCCAGCGCCAGCGGCACCAGTGCCGTCACGGTGGCAACCTGACGCGCGGCGGCTTCGACCTGTTTGGTGGCGGCAGCATCGAGCGGCGTCATCAGTTCGGCTTCGGCCAGCGAAAGCAGGGTTTGGGCGTCAAATTGTTCGGGCGCACGCTCTTTCAGACGCTCACGCCCCCATTTCAGCGACTCGCGCCCGGAATAGAGGCTGTCGAGCCGGGCCACCACATCGCGCGCCGCGTCGAGATCATCCGTCAGAAGGGCTTCGGCGGCAGAGTGATGCAAGCTATCCATGCGTTTGAGGCGGGAAAATGCCGCCAATTCGCGCAGGGCAATCACAGCAAGGACCAGAACGAACGCCACCACCAGCGCAGTGATGCCATAGCCCAGAATTGGCGAGCGCGCGATCAGCGCCGTGGTGAAATCCCACGCAGCGACCGAGATCATCGCCATCAGCAATGCGCCCAGAAGACCCCAGAACCATTTCGCCAGCCGTGAGGGGCGCGCCGTGGCCAGCGCCGCCATGGTCTGCATCGCGCGCCCTTCGGGCAGTTCGGCAGTGTCGGGCACGGGTGGTGCTTCGGCGGGGCTTGGGTTCGGTTTGCCTTCGAGGTCGATCAGAACGGGGCCGTTGGTCATGGGGCGTTCCTTTGCCAGATCAGGCGCATGTCGGGTTGGCCCTCGTCATTGCCTTGACCATAGGTGAGCGCGGCAGGGTAAAACCCGTGCGCAGCATAGAGGCTGCGGGCAGGATGGTTGTCTTGCGCGGTCCAGAGCTCAAGCCTCGGGCTTTGATGCTGGGCATGACGCAGAAGATGGCGGCCGATCCCTTGGCGTCGTGCATGTGGATGCGTGTAGAGCGCGTGAATGCGCACGCCGTCACGGGCAAGAAAACCGCACGGGCCAAAGCGCCCCGGCACATGAGTGATCTGCCCGCGCAACAGCAGACGCGCCAACACGCGCAGATCATCAAGCCGCGCACGCCGGTCTTGACGCGGATTGGCCGCCCAAAGGATGCGCGCCAGACGCGGCAGATGCCAAAGCCGGGCGCGGCGCGGCGGGCGTGAAAGCGTCACAGCTTATCCCCCAGAAGAAACTGCGCCGCCCTGTCGAGCCGGATATGGGGCGGGCCGACGCCGGGTTTGAGCGTCATCGGCGCCGGAGCAAAACGCATGACGCCATAGTCACCGGTAAGCCATTTGTCGGCACCATCGCGGGCGGGCCCGAGCAATTTGGCGGGATCAACCGGCAGATCGCCGGCATAAAACGCGGCCTGCTTGCCAGTGTCCAGAAGTGTGCCACGCACGCAGTCGAGCGCTTTGCCGTCATGTTGATGCGTTTCTTCAACCGTGGCGCGCAACGAGGCCAGCGCCATTGCGCTTGTTTCGGCCCCGGCAAAATCGGCGCGGTCGGTGGCATCGCGCACCAATGCTTTCATGATCGCGGTCAGCCGGTCATGTTGGGAATGATGCAGATGGTCGGCCTTGGTCGCGGCAAAGAGGATCTTTTCAACCCGCTTGCCCATCAACAGCCGGGTGAGGAAGGCGTTACGCCCCGGTCGGAAAGCCCCGAGAATGTCGGTCAGCCCGGCGCGCATGTCTTCCACGGCCTTGGGGCCATTGTGGATCGCGCCCAGCACGTCGACCAGAACGACCTGACGATCAATGCGGGCGAAATGATCGCGAAAGAAAGGTTTCACAACGCGGGCTTTATAAGCCTCAAAGCGGCGCTCCATCTCGCGCCAGAGCGAACGACGCGGCGGGCTGTGGGGCTTTGGAAGTGGCGCAAAGGTCAGCACAGGGCTACCGGCCAGATCGCCGGGCAGAAGAAACCGCCCCGGCGTGCAGTCGTAATATCCGGCGTCGCGGGCGCTGGTGAGATAGGTCGTGAAACTACGGGCCAGCGTCTGGGCACTGGGCTCATCAAGCGGCGCGGCGCCATCGGTCGCGCTGGCAAGCGCGAGATAGGCTTCTGCCTCGGCGCGCGGGGCAATACGGGAAAGGGTTTCATCGCTCCACTCGGCAAAGCTTTTCTCCATCAGGCCGAGATCAAGCAGCCATTCACCGGGATAATCGACGATATCAAGATGCACCGTGCGCGCACCCGTGAACCCCGCCAGCAGGCCCGAAGGGCGCACCCGCAGCGAAAGGCGCAACTCGGAAATTGCACGCGTGCTGTCGGGCCAGTGCGGCGCAGAAGCGGTGAGCGCGCCGAGGTGTGCCTCAAAGTCAAACCGCGGCACGGTATCGTCGGGTTGAGGTTGCAGGAAGGCGGCCTCGATGCGGCCTTCCTGAGCCGCCAGAAGCCCCGGCATGCGGCCACGATCCATCAGGTTGGCGATGAGGGATGTGATGAACACGGTTTTGCCAGACCGCGCAAGCCCGGTGACACCGAGCCGGATCACGGGTTCAAACAACGCGCCCGACACGGTGTCGCCCACCGCCCCGACACCGCGTGAAATGCTGTCTGCCAGCCTTGAAATTACCACCCGCAGCACCCTTTTTGCCTGCCGTTGTCCCTAGATAATCCCGCAAGAGCCTGCGCGCCACCCCTTGCCCCACGACACAGGGGCGCGCTAAAGCGTTTCGGCAAATTGAAGTTTGAGGATGATCTGTCGAAACACCCATGACTCTTGAGTGATGCGCGCGTTTCGAATCCAGATTTTGTCTCAGCGAAAACCCGAAACTCCTGAAGGGGCAGACATGCCCAGATACGCACTTAAAATCGAATATCACGGCGCCCCGTTTGTCGGATGGCAACGGCAAACCGACCTGCACTCGGTTCAGGGGGCAATCGAAGCGGCGCTGGCCCGGCTAGAACCCGGCCCGCACAATGTGGTTGCCGCCGGACGCACCGATGCCGGGGTGCATGCGCTGGCCCAGGTGGCGCATTGTGACCTGCAAAAGAGCTGGAGTCCGTTTCGTCTGGTGGAAGCGTTGAACTATCATCTCAAGCCCGCGCCGGTGGCGATTCTGGATGCCGCAGAAGTGAGCGACGACTGGCACGCGCGGTTCTCGGCGCTTGAGCGGCGGTATTTCTTTCGCCTGCTGGTGCGTCGGCCGCCCGCGACCCACGACAAGGGGCTGGTCTGGCAGGTGAAGGCGCCGCTTGATCTTTTGGCCATGCAGGCCGGGGCCGCGCATCTGATCGGCAAGCATGATTTCACCACCTTCCGCTCAACCGTCTGTCAGGCCGAAAGCCCGGTGAAAACAATGGACGAGATCGCAATCACGCAAGTGGCGCATGACTTTGGCACCGAGTTCCAGTTCCGCTTGCGCGCGCGTTCATTCTTGCACAATCAAGTGCGCTCAATCGTTGGCACATTGGAGCGGGTTGGCGCGGGCAACTGGGCACCTGACGATGTGAAAACCGCGCTTGAAGCCAGAGATCGCGCCGCCTGTGGGCCGGTCAGCCCGCCGCAGGGGTTGTACCTGGCCGGAGTTGGGTATCCCGACGATCCGTTCGGCGCCGGTTGAGAGGCAAGAGCGGGGGCCAGCCCCCGCACCCCCGGGATATTTCAAGCAAGATGAAAGGGGCGCGCCGTTGCGCTTCAGCTTTCCCAAAATACTCAAATCCAATGCTTTCGATCCCTGCTGCCGTTTCAGGTTGAGCGCTGCCGCCAATCAAGCTTGTGGTTTCACGATCCTGTTGCGCAGGGTGCCGATCTTTTCGATTTCAAGCTCGAACACGTCGCCGGGCGCCAACCGCTTGCCGGTCTCCAACCCGCAGCCGGTGCCGACCGTTCCCGAGCCGATCACCTCGCCGGGATAGAGCGTTTCGGAGGCCGAGATATGGGCAAGGATAGCGGCGAAATCATGCTGCATGCTGGAGGAATTGCCACCGCCCCAACGCGCGCCGTTAACACGTACTTCCATGTCGAGCGCGACCGGATGGTCGACTTCGTCGGCGGTCAGTATCCAGGGGCCGAGGATATTGCCGGTGTCGAAATCCTTGCCTTTGGCCGGGCCGAGTTGACCGGGCATTTCGCGCATCTGGGCGTCGCGGGCAGAGACGTCGTTGAGGATGGTATAGCCGAAGATATGGTCAGCTGCGGCCTCGCGGGTGATGTCTTTGCCCTGCTTGCCGATCACGATGGCCAGTTCCAGTTCGAGATCGAGATGTTCGGCGTATCCGGGCCAGATCACATCCTGCCCATGGCCGATAAAGCTCATCCGGTTGCCCTTGTAATAGATCGGCTGATCGTACCAGACCGGGGGCAATTGCGGCTCGGGCTGGCCGAACGCCTTGAGGCAGTTGAAGAGATGATCCTCAAACACCAGACAATCGCGGTATTGCACCGGCATGAGCGGCGGCAGGAATGTTACATCCTCCATGCGCAGCGTGGTGCGTTTACTGACGCGGCGCAGCAGGTGTTCGGCCTGCTCAAGCCCGTAGTCGCCCTCGTCGATCACCGCCTGCATATCCTTGAACGTATCGGTCTCGTAGCGGGCCATTTCCGCCGCGCGGTCAAGATCAAGCAACGTGTCGTCATCAAGCGGCGTGACCACCCGCTTGTGGCCTTCAAACAGAACAGTCCCCAGACGCATCTCGCTTACTCCTCGAATATGGCGACGGCGCGGGTAAACCCGGCGCTGGCGCCCTTGATCTTGTAGGGAAAGCACGAGATTTCAAAGCCGTCGCCCGGCAAGCTTTCGAGGTTCGACAGCTTTTCCATGTGGCAATAGCCGATCTCCATGCTGGCGCGGTGACCTTCCCAGATGATGCTGGCGTCATGGCTCTTGGCATAGGCCTGTGCTGTCAGCGGGAACGGCGCGTCCCAGCTCCACGCATCCGTGCCGGTGACGCGCACGCCGCGCTCCAAGAGATACATCGTCGCCGCGCGCCCCATGCCGCAGCCTTTGATCAGGTAATCTGGCTTGCCGTAATGATCCCCAGCGGAGGTGTTGATCACCACGATATCGAGCGGTTTGATCTCATGTCCGATGCGTTTGAGTTCAGCCTCGACATCCTCGGGCTGCACGATATAGCCATCGGCGAAATGGCGAAAATCAAGCTTCACGCCGGGGTTCATGCACCATTCCAGCGGCACCTCGTCGATGGTAATGGCGCGCTCGCCGTTACTCATGGTCGAGTGGTGGTGATAGGGCGCGTCAAGATGGGTGCCGTTGTGGGTAGCGATTGTCATCCGTTCGACCGCCCAGCCTTCGCCACCGGGAAGGTCTTCCTGTTTCAGACCCGGAAAAAAGCTCATCACCTGTTCGGCGGTCTGCGCGTGGGTCATATATTCAATCTCGGGCAGCATGATCGGCGGGTCCGAGATGATGCCGGTTTCCAGCGGCACCGAGATATCAACAAAACGTCTGGCCATGGGGGGCTCCTTCTGGTGAGTGATTGCAAACAGGGCAGCGCCCGATCCGGGGTGGGCGTGAAGCGCCCGCCCATGGGGCGGGTCGGGCGCTGCCCGGCGGTGCCGCCGGGCGTGGCGGATCATACTGGCATCGCGTCATATCAACCCCGTCGCAAGCACCGGAAACGCCAGCACAAGTGCGAGCACGAACAACATCAGCAAGGCAAAGGGCGCGGCACCGAGAAAGATGTCGCCCAGCGAAATGCCGGGGTCGTCCAGCGCCGATTTGATGACGAACACCGATATGCCAAAGGGCGGCGTCAACAACCCGATTTCGACCGCGATTACCGTGATTATGCCAAACCAGATCAGATCGACGCCCATGCCCGATATCACCGGCAGCATCAGCGGCACGAGGATCAGCATGATTGATGAACTGTCCAGAATCGCGCCCATCAGCACGACCAGCAGCACATAGGCCAGAATGACGCCCCAATAGCCGATCTCGGCATGGGCAACGAAATTGCCAAACTCGGCAGGCACGCCAGAGAGCGCCAGCATCCGTGAATACATCTGTGCGGCGATGATCAGAAATGAAATCGCCGCCGTGACCAATCCGGTATCCTGCAACACCTGCCAGAAGTCGGCCCACGAGAGCGAGCGTCGGATGATCCCGATGACAATCGCACCGAGACAGCCCACTGCCCCGGCCTCGATCGGGGTGAAGAAACCGCCATAGATACCGCCCAGAACCAGAGTGATCAGCGCGAAGATCGGCAAGCCCTTGGCCGCCACCTCGCCGAGGCTAAGCGGGTCTTCGCTCGGGTCCGAGATCCCCTCGCCCAGCCAGTGGGGACGCAAGACCGCCGTCAGCCAGATGCCAAAGCCAAAGGCCAGCGCCAGAAGCATGCCAGGCACGATCCCGGCGATGAAAAGATCGCCCACCGATTGCTCGGTCAGCAGGCCATAAAGGATCAGGAGAAGCGAAGGCGGAATCAGCATGCCGAGAACGGACGAGCCCGCGACCACCCCCACCGCGAAGCGCTTGTTATATCCGTGGCGGATCATTTCCGGCACCGCGATACGGGTAAAAACGGCAGCAGAGGCGATCGAGATGCCGGTGATCGCGGCGAAGATCGCGTTCGCCCCGACTGTGCCGATTCCCAGCCCGCCTTTGAGGCGGCGGAAAAGGTGGTTGGCCACATCAAACGCATCGCGCCCCATGCCCGTGACGCTGACCACATAGCCCATCAGCACGAACAGCGGCACGACGCCAAAGAAATAAGATGAGATCGTCTCTCCCGCCGCCAGCGCCAGCAATTTACCGGCCAAGAGCGGCGAGCCTTTTATGGCCCAGACGCCCACGTAAGAGCTGAGCATCAAGGCAAAAGGCACCCAGAACCCGGCATAGATCATCACCACCATGGCACCGAAACTCATCATGCCAATCTCAAACGGACTCATGATGCGCCCTTTCTGGTCAACCGCAGAAGGGCCCCCATTCCATGCAACACAAGCTGCACCAGAAGGGCGGCGCAACCGATGATGATGATCAGTTTCACGGGCCAGATCGGCGCGATAAAATCACCGATGGTGCCTTCATAGGTGCCGCGCTCCCATGCTTTGCGAAAGAGCGGCCAAGACGCCGTGATGATCTGCCAGACAAGCGCGATGGCGGCGAGGGAAAAGACCACTTCCAAAGCCTGCCGCGTCCGTGGGCTGCGCCGTTCCAACCCGCCCAGAAGCAGTTCGGTGCGCGTCATCCGGCCCATGCGAAAGGTCTGGGCGATTTGCAGGAAGACAATGGCGACAATCGACATCGAAACCATTTCTGGCACGCCGGAGATCGGTAGATCAAACGCACCGCGCCCGATCACATCGGCATTGACCAGAAGCATCACCGCCACGATCAAGAGCGTGCCCGCCACGTTCAGCCCCTGCGTGATCGCATCGACCCCGCGTCTGAGCGTGATGAACCATCCGGGCAACCCGGCTGTTGCTGTCTGCTCTGCCATCTGCCTCCCCCTCGTGGCTTGCCCCGGATCACGTCCGGGGCAAAGCTTTGCTCAAGCGATCATTCCTGATCCCAGTTGCGCACAGGTGTCGCACCGGCGGCGCGCATCGTGTCCATATAGGCCTTGAGAACGGCGGTCCCGGCCTTGCCTTCGCTATCAAGCTGCTTGGCCCAGAGCATGGCAACATTGTCCATGCCCGCGGCCCACTCCTCGCGAAACGCCTGATCCACTTCGCTCACGGTCGCGCCCTGTTCCTGCATCAGCCCAAGAAACTTGGTGACCGAAGCATCAAGGTCCTGCTGATAGGCCACGGCATCGGCCTGCGCCGCTGCTTTCAGCGCGGCCTGAACTTCGGGTGCAAGGCTGTCATACCAATCCTTGTTGGCGGCGATCCCGCCGGCATATTGCGCGCCAAAGCCGACCTTGGTGATATAGGGCGCCACCTCGTGCAGCTTGCCCGGAAGCGCGGCGCTGGCAAAAACGATCACACCGTCATAAACGCCAGTCTTGATCTCGTTGTAATAGGTGGTCAGGTTGCCTGAAACGCCCACCGCGCCAGTGCCTTTGAGCCAGTTCACCGCCGGACCGGGGGCCGCGATCTTGTGGCCGTTGAGATCGGCAATGGAATTGACCGGGAATGTGGTCATCAACAGATAGTCATCAATCCCGATGCCGCCGCCAAGATACTCCAAACCATTTTCCGCCCAAGCCGCCTTCATGTCGGTATTGCTCTCCTGAAGCTTGTCCATCCAGCCCGAAACGGCAGTGGAATCGCTTGATACGAAAGGCGTGAAATAGGTCACGTTCTGCACAGAGAGCTTGGCCGGATCAAACAGCGACGACACCAGCCCGATCTCGGCCAACCCTTCTTCGACCGCTTCCAACTCATCGCCGACCTTGGCCAATGATCCGCCATATTGTTCGGACCAGTTGATCTTGTAATCCGTCCCTTCCAGCGCGGCATCGACCGCGGGAATAAAGGTCTGATTGGCATGTTTCACCCAGCGGAAAACCGGTGGATGCCCGGCCACAACTGTGACCGAGATATCTTCGGCCATGGCCATCGGCGCACCGAGCAGCCCGCCCATGGATAGCGCGGCAACCGCCACGCCTTTTGCTACGAAATTCTTCATCTTAACTCCTCCCAAAGTTGCTTTATTCTGAAATCAACGCGCGGATCCCTCCGCAGATAAACGGCACAATCCGCGCCAACATCGCATCGGCATCACCATCATCACACAAGCCGCCCGACAGCCGCAGCGGGCGCCCGGTGCGCGCCATCATCGTCATGCCCACACCAATGGCGAACATATAGGCCCAGACCGCATCGCCCTGCCCCAACTCCGGCTCTGCCTCGCGCAGCGCGCTGATATAATCATGCGCAATCGGGTCGTAATACGTCTCGGTCAGGTCACGCGCCAAAGGGTCGTTGGAGTTGGCCATCGACACCAGGATGCGGGCAAAGCCGCCGCCATCCTCAGCCAGCTCGATACCGGCCTCGATGGTTGGGCGAAACAGAGCTTCAACCACCTCTTCAAGACGCACAACACCGCGCGCGCGCAACGCCGCCAACAGCGCGGCGCGTGCCTTGTTGATCTGGCTTGAGCGGCGCGCCACCACGCGCTCAAACAGCCGCGCCTTGTTGTCGAAATGATAATGGATCAACCCCTGCGCCACCCCGGCCCGCCGGGCAATCTCGCGCAGCGCCGCCCCGTCATAGCCCGACCCGGCAAAGACCTGCTCGGCCGCATCCAGTATGGCATCGAACCGCGCCCCTCCGGCCTCGGCTTCGCCCGTCTCGACCGCTCTGTCTGCCAAACCGTTTGCCAAATCGTCGTCCAACCTCAAATCCTGACTGATCGCTCAGTCAGGCTTATCCCGGCAGCGATTCGTGTCAACCCGCATCTTCATCTTGCCCGAAATATCCCGGGGGGTGCGGGGGGCTGGCCCCCCGCCTTTTGCCGTGGTGCGGGGGGCTGCCCCCCGCTTGTTACTGTGGTGAGGACGGGCCATCTCTTCATCGGCATTCATCTTCCCAGTGACTGCGGGAGCGATTGAATTCCCCTCCATTTTGCGCCATGATTGCGAAAAATATAACAAAGAGGTTCGGGCAGATGCGTATCCTCATCGCACTAACAGTTTGTCTCGCGCTTGCCGCGTGTGGCGGCTATCGCAAGGCCGGTCGCGATGTCGGCCAGACAACCGTGCGCGTGCCCGTCAAGGTCACCAACGGTACCAAGGTCGCCGCCCAGCCGTTGCGGCTGGCTTCGGGGCCGATCTCGAAAGCCTGCCTCGCCTCGGATCGCAAGGCGCGATCGCGCGAAAAATGCGGCTGCATTCAAGCCGTGGCCAATGATTCTCTGAACTCAAGCGATCAACGCCTCGCCGCCAGCTTCTATTCCGATCCGCATCGCGCCCAGGTGATCCGCCAATCCGACAACTCCGGCCACGAACGGTTCTGGCAGAGCTACAAGGCCTACGCCGAAGCTGCCGAAGCAACCTGCGGCTGACACTGCCATATCGCAACCGATCCAGTAGCGCGTGCTTGCAGTACAGCCGCCCGCGCGCAAAGCGGACAATTGCGCCCCCAAGACAGCCCACGGCGTCGCTCCACGCTCTCAGATTTCCAACTCGCCGCGCATCAGCCGGTAATGTAGCCAGATCGACGGTATGAAGAGCAAAAGCCACCCGGTCGACAGCCAGAGCCAGACCAGCCCAGGCCACCACAGGATCGCCACTACCAACCCGACACCGCCCGACACGCGCATCGCCGTGGCGCGTGGCAAGAAGCGCTGCAAGATCAACTGCAACAGCCGCCCGCCATCCAGCGGAAGCACCGGCAGAATGTTGAAGGCAAAGAACATCAGGTTGAGCCAGGAAAACAACGACAGGTAATGGCTGAGATAGCCGCCGCCCAGGCCATTGTCCCAGACCCAATCCGTCACCAACGTGGTAACCGCCCAGAGTGCGAGGTTCACCAGCGGCCCCATCGCCACGATGAATTCCTGCTGATGGGGGGTGGCAGGGAGTTCCTGTTCACAAAACCCGCCGCCGCCATGCAACACGATGCGGCGCACGTCTATGCCTTGCACCCGACAGGCCCAGGCATGGCCCAATTCGTGCAGATAGATGATGGCAAAGATCATCGCCAGCATGATCGCCAGCCAAATCGGATCGGCGCCAGCGCTCAGCGACACGCCCCCCAGGATCAACACCAGAAAGGCCAGCGTCTGGCCGATCTCGACAGGAACGCCAAAGATGCCTTGGAAACGCAAGATGATAGGGCCAGTCTGCAACATGGCGCCACATTCAGACAAAACCCCAAGCCAAAGCAAGCCGCAAAGCGTGCAAGACATTGCGCGACAACGAGGCGGGGCAGCTGGCCATTGCCGCATTTTTCAATTCAGAAAGCGCGCGGCAGGCTATAGGGTTGATACCTCTGCTCACAGCCTGAGGGATTGCCCGATGCGCGTCTTTCATCAAACACCTGCCAGACTCGTGCTGATCGTGCTCGGCCTGCTCGCCACGATCGCCAGCACACCGACCCGCGCGCAATCGGACTCCCCGCAAACGCCACCAGCCTCAAGTTGTGTGATGGACCATTGGGGCCGCTTTCTGACACCGGGCGCGCAGGAGGTCGAATTGATCGAGCGAATCCAACTGCCCGAGGGCGAGGTTCTGGCCTTCCGCCTTGCGCCATTCACCGGGGATTTTGCCAAGCTTTTCGTGTTGATGCTGGATGACAGCAATTGTTTTACCAAGGCGGCGCTGATCGGCTCGTATGCCCGCACGCAAGCGTTTCACGCCGAAAAGGCACGCGCCGAAGGCAAGCCCGTCACCCGGCTCTATCACGCCGATCTCTATGACGGGGACCGCCATTCGACACTGGGCCTGCGCGAAGGCGACGCGCCAGACTACGACGATGTCAGAGACATGCTTCTTGAGGCTCTGAAATGAGCGAAAGGATCGTCATCCTCACCGGCGCGGGGGTTTCCGCCGAAAGCGGGCTGGGCACGTTTCGCGATGTCGACGGGCTGTGGACAAAATATGATCTGCGCGAGGTCGCCACCCCCGAAGGTTTCGCGCGCAACCCCGCAATGGTGCACGCGTTCTACAATGCGCGGCGCGAAAATTGCCGGGGCGCCGAGCCTAACGCAGCGCATGCCGCACTGGCACGGTTGCAGGCGCAGTATCCCGGCGAGGTGGTGATCGTGACCCAAAATGTCGACGATCTGCATGAACGCGGCGGGGCAACATCGGTCATTCACATGCATGGCGCGCTGAATTCGGCGCTCTGCGCGGCTTGCGGCCATCGCTGGCCCGCGCCCGAGACAATGCGCGCACAAGACCCCTGCCCCAGCTGCGCCGCCCCCGCCACGCGGCCCGATATCGTCTGGTTCGGCGAAATTCCCTATTGCATGGATGAGATCATGGCGGCGCTGGAAAGCTGCACGCTTTTCGCCGCCATCGGCACCAGCGGCGAGGTTTACCCTGCCGCCGGGTTTGTCGAGATTGCCGCGCAGGCGGGCGCGCATACGGTCGAGATCAATCTTGCGCCCTCCTCCGTCATTCCGGTGTTTGATGAAACCCGGTCCGGCCCGGCAACGCGCGCCGTGCCGGAGTGGGTCGAGTCCCTGCTCGGCGCGTGACGTGGCGAAAAGAAAACGGCGCGCAGGTTGCCCCGCGCGCCGGATTTTCGCCGCCATAGCAGAAGACGGGTCAGTCCGACCCGCCCGATGCGTGGGCGTCTCACATCTTGTGCTTCTTGTGCTTCATTGCGCCTTCCATCGGCTTGCGCTCAAGATCGACAGGGATTTCCACCGCGACATCACCGGCCTTTTCAAACACCAGCGTCACATTGACCATGTCGCCCTGGTTCAGCGGTTGTTTGAGGCCCATGAACATGACGTGCTTGCCGCCGCGCTGCAGCGCGATCATGCCATCAGCGGGAAGCTCGAAACCCTCCTCGACGTGCACCATCTTCATCACGCCATTGGCGTCTTCGGTATGGGTGTGCAGTTCGACCATCTTGGCGACATCCGATTTGACGTCGATCAGCCGGTCGGCCTGACCGGTCTCGTTGTGGATCATCATGAATGCCGCACCCGACGACGACATGCTCGCGCTGGCGCGTGCATAGGGGTCATCCACCTTGATGCCATCAGCGAAAAGTGGGGTGGCAAGAACGATAGCGGCAGCAGCCGCAGCAATACGAAGTTTGAAAGACATCGCGTCTCTCCTTGTTTTGAACATGGAAGTGAGGTGGGCGCGCCAGGGCGGCGCCCGGTCTTGTGAAAGGTTCGTCAGGCCCGGCCGGGTGGCCCCCGCGCCGAGGCATGCGGCACGTCAAGCGAAACCGCAGCGATACGGGCAGGCGGACGCAGCGCCAAGGCCCGCGTCAGCGGGCGCGCCACGGTCGGTGGCGGCACCTGCGCAACAGCAAAAAGCGAGGCCGCAAAATCGGGGCAGATATGGGGCGGGCCGACCGGTTGACCGGTCGCATCGACCAAGCGCACCGTCGGCCCCGATCCGGTGCAGAGCACGATTTCGCCAGCGGCATTGGGCATGCCCCGCGCCACGGCCATGCTCTGACCCGTCAGGGCCAGAAATAGCGCCAGAAAGACACCGAGATATGACCGGGTTTTGCGTGTCATCCGCCCTGATATACGCCGCCGCCCGGTCACAAGAAAGAGACAAATCGCCCCGCGTCGCGCAGCCATCCCGGTTGCGCGCCTGTTGGCCCAATCGGCTTCATTGCACCGAGCTCCATCGCTTACAGGGTCTTGCGCCACGCATGTTCGCGAAAGCGCGCAGGTCTTGGGGGCGCTGCCCCCAAACCCCCGGAATATTTGGAGCAAGATGAAAGACGCGCAGGCTTGTCTCCTTTCCTGAGCGGCAGGGTCTGGCGCGGCTCAACGTCTGAGCGGGATCGTGCCCAGTGGCCTTGTCTGCACGGGGCCGAAACGCGAGGCACGCTGTTGGGCGTCGCGCTCAACCGGAGCACGAGCAGGGGCAGGCGCTCAAATCCGCTGAAAATTCCGGGTCTCGCCACGCATATTCAATAGCCGCGTTCCCCGCTTTTGATAGAAGATAATATCCATCCAGTTCCCAGGGCCATAGCTGTCGGCTTGAAACGTCTGATCCGTGATGACACACAGCGCAACCTCAAGTCCCTTGAACTCGGCACGCTTCAGCCACCTCTGAACTTCGTCGCGACAGAGCCTGTCGCCATCGCCGCGTTGGAGTGTGGAAGGGTCTGGGCGTAGCACGCCGATCACCGCCGCGCGCCGGTCGGGCAGGAGAGAAGGCAGACGACAGATGATTGAGGGCTCTAACTCTGTTGCATCGACGCCTTGGGGATTTGGGGTGATGCAGTCGTCAGGAGTCTGCGCGGGCGCATTGGCAAAGGGGGCTTTGTATCGAGCAAAGAAATCGGCGATTTCAATGGCGTGCGCGTCGGGTGCCGGGGTGAATGCCGTGCCGTCGAATTCAAAGGCATAAGGCACGTAGGTGTCCGGGTCATTCCGATCGGTAAATGTAAACGCCATGCCGTGAAAGCTCAGCTTGTCGTCTTCAATAGTGCCGTTCCATTTGCGATGACCCATCAGGATTTCAGAGCCAGAGAAATGGCCGCTGACATTGTCGATGAAAGTCTGCACGACTTGCCCAAAAGAGCGCGGCGTGTCGTGCTTGCGCCCGCCGGGCAGAAGCTCGCCAAATACGGCGAATGTGACAAGGGCGATGATGGCAAACGTGGCCAGATAGATGGTTTTGACCGGATCGGGCAATTGCATGAGACCTCGTTTCAAGACTTAGGGCCAAAAAGCCCATTCAGGGCGCATGAATACTGGCTAAATGCGGTCATTTGGGGGCGCAGACTTGTTACCTTTTGTTGACGAACTTACTAGCGCGCACTGTCTCATCGGGGCGGCCAATCTGCGTCACAACGGGTATTGCGCGCAGGGGGTGACATCCCCTTTTCCCTGGGCTAGCCTGTATAGGCAACCGACAAGGAGGGTGCAGTATGTATCGCGGGATCTGGAACCACATCTGAACGGATGACCCCGTGTGGGCGCCGTTCAAATTCGCGGGCTGCCTGGCCCGCCTGAGCGTCGTCGCCTGACTGCATATTGCTATTTGCTCTGATTTAGGGAGCCCCCTCATGTTTCGTTACTTTGAAAATCTTGTTGACCCTTATTGCGACTATCCGCCCGAGGATCGCCCGCCACAGACGCTGTGGGGCTTCATGATGGGTTATTCCAGGCCCTTCAAACGGGTGTTCTGGATGGCCGGTATCATGTCCGTTGTCGTTGCGGCGGTCGAGATCGTGCTGATCTATTATATGGGCTGGATCGTCGATATCTTGCAGGGCGACCCGGCGCAGGTGTGGGCCGAACACGGCACCACGCTGATTGTGTTGGCGCTGTTCATTCTGTTGATCCGCCCGGCGTTTCAACTGCTTGACGTGATGCTGATCAACAATGCGATTCTGCCCAATTTCGGCACCCTGATCCGCTGGCGTGCACATGCGCATGTGCTGCGCCAGTCGGTTGGATGGTTCGAGAATGATTTCGCCGGGCGAATCGCCAACCGCATCATGCAGACCCCGCCCGCCGCCGGCGAGGCGGTGTTTCAGGTGTTTGATGCTCTGACGTATTCGGTGGCCTATGTGTTGGGTGCAGTGATCTTGCTGGGTCAGGCCGATCCGCGCCTTGCCGTGCCGCTGGTGATCTGGCTGATCGCCTATGCCGGGCTGATGCGCTGGACCGTGGTGCGGGTCGGGCCAGCGTCGCAACGCGCCTCGGACGCACGCAGCGCCGTGACGGGGCGGGTAGTGGATGCCTATACCAACATCCATTCGGTCAAGATGTTCGCCCATACGACGGGCGAAATGGCCTATGCCAAGGAGGCGATTGACTATTCCCGCGACACGTTTCAAGCCGAGATGCGGCTTTATACGCTGATGGATCTGGGGCTGGTGATGCTGAATGGCGTGCTGATCCTTGGGGTTGTCGGCTGGGCGTTGGCGCTGTGGATGCAGGGGCAGGCAACGGTGGGTGCTGTGGCTGCCGCCTCGGCACTGGTGTTGCGACTGAACGCGATGACTGGCTGGATCATGTGGGCGATCACCTCGTTCTTTCGCCAGTTGGGCGTTGTGAAGGAGGGCATGGAGACCATTGCCCAGCCGATTGATCTGATCGATGCGCGCGATGCCGGGCCGCTCTTGTTGGGCGATGCGCAGATCGAGATCGACAACGTGAGCCACCACTATGGGCGCGGCCAAGGCGGGCTCGACGGTGTGACGCTGACAATTGCACCGGGCGAGAAGGTCGGTCTTGTCGGGCGCTCGGGCGCCGGGAAATCGACACTGGTGAAGCTGCTCTTGCGGTTCTACGACGTTGAAAGCGGCGCAATCCGCATCGATGGGCAGGATATCGCAGGCGTCACCCAAAACAGCCTGCGCGCGCAAATCGGCATGGTGCAGCAGGACAGTGCGCTTCTGCACCGTTCGGTGCGTGACAATATCGCTTATGGGCGCCCGGATGCATCAGATGAGGAGATCATCGCGGCGGCGCGCAAGGCCGAAGCGCATGAATTTATCGAGGCATTGCACGATCCCGGCGGCAATTCGGGCTATAGCGCGCAAGTCGGCGAGCGTGGCGTCAAGCTTTCGGGCGGGCAACGCCAGCGGATCACCCTGGCAAGGGTGATCCTGAAGGATGCACCGATACTGCTGCTTGACGAGGCCACCTCGGCGCTCGATTCCGAGGTCGAGGCGGCGATTCAGGACACGCTCTATGGCATGATGGAAGGCAAGAGCGTGATCGCGATTGCGCACCGTCTCAGCACGATTGCGCATATGGATCGGATCGTGGTGTTGGACGAGGGGCGCATCGTCGAGACCGGCACGCATGGCGAGTTGCTTGAGCTGGGCGGGCTTTATGCCCGGTTCTGGGCGCGCCAGTCGGGCGGCTTTCTGGGCGATGCCAACGATACCGACGATCCCAACGAAAACAGCGAAGACAGAAAGGCGGCGGAATGACCGGCAATCGCCTGACAGATTGGTTTGCCACGCGCATCGACCCCGAACGCGAGGCCAAGGGGCCGCCCCCCCGTCGCCTCGTCGCCTTTGTCGGTTGGGCACTAGAGGGTTGCTGGCCGGTGATCGTCGTCGCCGCGCTGTTGTTCGGGCTGGGCGGCATTCTTGAAGCGGTGGTAATGCTGCTTCTGGGCCGGATCGTTGATGCCACAGTTGTGGGGGCGGAATTCTTCTGGAGCGCCAATGCGAGCCTTCTGATCGCCGCGGCGGCGGTGCTTTTGGTGCTGCGCCCGGTGTCGTTTGGGCTTGCCACCGCGTTTCAGACAATCGCGCTGGCGCCCAACCTGTTCAGTCAGGTCATGGCGCGGCTCAACCGCCACACGCTGGGCCAGTCGGTCAGCTTTTTCGACGAGGATTTCGCCGGGCGAATTGCGCAAAAGCAAATGCAGACGGCGACCGGCATCGTTTCGGTGGTGCAGGAAACGGTGAACGCGATCACTTTCGCGCTGGCCGCCGTTCTGGGCATGTTGGCGCTGAGTGCCAGTGTCGATCCCGGCATGGCGCTGGTGGTGGTCGTGTGGCTGGCGGTTTACATCGTGCTGCTGTGGTTTTTCCTGCCGCGCATCCGGCTGCGCTCGGCCGCGCGGGCGGCGGCGCGCGCCGGGGTGACCGGGCAGATTGTCGATACCGTGACCAATATCCGCACCGTCAAGCTGTTCGCCCATGACGAACACGAAGATCGGGCCGCTCTCGACAGCGTGGGCGCGTTCCGCACCAGCGCGGTGCATTGGGCGGTGATGGCAGTGTGGTTCCGCTTTCTGCTGATCGTTCTGGCCGGGTGCCTGCCGGTGGCGATGCTGGGCTATGGCCTTACCCGCTGGAGCGCGGGCGCGGTGACCAGCGGCGATCTGGCGGCGACCGGGGCAATGGCGATCCGGCTGGCGCAGATGACCGGCTGGGTCAGTTGGACGCTGATGACGATCTATGCCGATCTGGGCGAGGTCGAGGACGGGATGCGCACGCTTAGCCCGGCGCATGACCTGGTGGACCGGCCCGGCGCGCGTGAGCTTGAAGTGCGCGAAGGGGGGATCGTGTTCGATCAGGTGGATTTCGCCTATGGCCGCGATGTCGGCGGGGTGCATGGGCTTTCCCTGAATGTCGCGCCGGGCGAAAAGATCGGCATCGTCGGCGCCTCGGGGGCGGGGAAATCGACGCTGGTGTCGCTTTTGCTGCGGCTCTACGACCCCGAGCGCGGGCAGATCAGGATCGACGGGCAGGACATTGCCGACGTGACCCAGGCCAGCCTGCGCCGACAGGTCGGCATGGTCACGCAGGATACAGCGATGTTCAACCGACCGGCGCGCGACAACATCCTCTATGGCCGCCAGACCGCCAGCGAAAGCGAGTTGATCGCTGCCGCCGAAAAGGCCGAAGCGCATGACTTCATCGGTGATTTGCAAGATGGCGAGGGGCGCTCGGGCTATGACGCGCATCTGGGCGAACGCGGCGTGAAGCTTTCGGGCGGCCAGCGTCAGCGCATCGCCCTGGCCCGCGCGATCCTGAAGGACGCGCCGATCCTTGTGCTGGACGAGGCGACATCGGCGCTCGATTCCGAGGTGGAGGCAGCGATTCAAGCGGCCTTGGCGCGGGTGATGGAAGGCAAGACGGTGCTGGCCATCGCCCACAGGCTAAGCACGATCGCCCAGATGGATCGGATCATGGTGATGGATCAGGGGCGCATCGTCGAGACCGGCACCCATGAGGCGTTGATGGCCAAAGGTGGAATCTATGCGATGCTCTGGTCGCACCAGTCGGGCGGCTTCCTTGGGTTGGAGTCGGCGGCGCAATAGGGCGCGGTGAATCTTGCGCCATTCGGCTTGACGCCTGATGTGATTCCACCTAAAGACCGAAAACGGATTTCGGGGCGTGCATTAGCGGCGCCCATTTGTGTTGACGGGGCTTTCGAGCCTCATGCGATCTAGAATGAGGATGAACCCATGTCTCGCGTCTGCGAACTGACCGGTAAAGGCCCGATGACTGGCAACAATGTCAGCCACGCCAAAAACAGAACCCGCCGCCGTTTCCTGCCGAACCTGAACGATGTGACGCTGCAATCGGAAACGCTGGGTCGTGGTGTGAAACTGCGGATTTCAGCCGCCGCTCTGCGCTCGGTCGATCATCGCGGTGGGCTTGATGCCTATCTTGCCAAAGCCAAAGATACCGAGCTTTCGGACAATGCGATGAAAGTGAAGAAACAGATCAAGAAGGCCCAGGCCGAGGTCTGAGTTCTCTTTGACGTGCTATTTGACGGCCCTGCCTTTGCGGCGGGGTCGTTTTCGTTTGTCTTGTCTAGTGAGGACAGCGCGGATGGCGGGTGCGGGTGCGCTCCGCGCGGGGATATTTTCAGTCAGAGGAAGATCGGGACCATCACGATTTGAACCGCCCTGTCGGCGTGTCCATTCTGGCGCGCGCCAAGTGGTCCGGGACTAGCGGCTGATTCTGGAAAGTGCCTCTTCGGCGGCGCGTGTTGCCGTGATCTTTCCCGCTGCCACCTGCGCGGCCAGCGTCTCCATCACGTCCTTGGCGGCACCGCTTTGCAGACTGCGCAACAGCCGCTGGCGCACTTCCTCTCCAAACCAGAACTGTGCCTGTCTTGCGCGTGTGGCATCAAAATGCCCGTTCTCGCGCCGCCAGTCGATCAGCGCCGTCATTTCGCTCCAGGCCTGCTCCAGCCCCATTTCCTCGACCGCCGAGACCATCATGGCCTTGGGAAATCCGGTGGGATCCTGCGGGCGTTTGCGCAAGAGTCTCAGCGCGCCGGAATAGTCCGCGCAGGTCCGGGTTGCCGCCGGTTTCAGATCGCCATCAGCCTTGTTGACAAGGATGAGATCGGCCATTTCCATGATACCACGCTTGACGCCTTGCAGCTCGTCTCCGCCCGCCGGGGCCAGCAACAGAACGAAGAGGTCAGACATTTCGGCCACCATGGTTTCGGATTGTCCCACACCCACCGTTTCGATCAGGATCACGTCGAAACCGGCGGCTTCGCAGAGTTCGATCGCTTCGCGGGTGCGTCGCGCCACGCCGCCAAGCTGGCTCTGGCTGGGCGAGGGGCGAATGAAGGCGTTTGGGTCGCGCGACAGGCGTTCCATGCGTGTCTTGTCGCCAAGGATCGAGCCACCAGAGCGTGTCGAGCTTGGATCGACCGCCAGAACCGCAACCTTGAGCCCCTTGGCGGTGAGCATGCAGCCAAATGCCTCGATGAAGGTGGATTTGCCTACCCCCGGCGTGCCCGACATGCCGATGCGCACCGCTTCGCGCCCGAGGGGCTTCAGAGCTTCCAGAAGATCGGTCGCCTGGGCGCGATGATCGTCGCGCCCGCTTTCGACCAATGTTATGGCCCGCGCCAGCGCCCGCCGGTTGCCGCCCGCGATTTTTTCAGCCGTGGCTGCGATATCCATGCTGCTCATCCCGCCCCAGTCTCAATACCGCGCCTTCATGCCCAAGGAGCGCGCCCAAGTCCAGAGCCCCCAAGCCGACTGCCCCATGGACGCGCGCGCGCGCCTGCCGCATAAACCGCTCATGCGATCCGGTCTGCCCATAGATGATGCCCTGCCCCCGCTCCTTGACGCTGTTCGAGCGCGGGGGCGCGCGGTGTTGCAGGCACCGCCCGGTGCGGGCAAGACCACGGTAGTGCCGCTGGCGCTGCTGGAGGCCGGGGTCGTTCGTGGCCGTATCCTTATGCTTGAGCCGCGCCGTCTGGCGGCGCGCGCCGCGGCCGAGCGCATGGCCGATACGCTGGGCGAGATCACGGGCCAGACGGTGGGCTATCGCATTCGGGGCGAAAGCAAGACCTCGAAATCCACCCGCATCGAGGTGGTCACCGAAGGCATTCTCACCCGCATGATCCAGTCCGACCCCGAGCTTTCAGGTATCGGCGCGGTGCTGTTTGACGAATTTCACGAACGCTCGCTCAATGCCGATCTGGGCCTTGCGCTATGTCTTGAGATTGCCGAGGCCCTGCGCGACGATCTGATCCTGCTGCCGATGTCGGCCACGCTCGATGGCGCGCCGCTGGCCGCGTTGCTTGACGCAGAGTTGATCACCTCCGAGGGGCGGGCCTTTCCGGTTGAAACGATCTGGCTCGATGCGCCCTTGCCCAAAAGGCACAGGCTGGAAGACGCCACCGCCGACCTCGTATTGCACGCCATTGAGGAAACCACCGGCGGCGTGCTGGTCTTCCTGCCCGGTGAGGGCGAAATTCGCCGCACCGAGGCGCTTTTGAAGTCCCGCATCCCGTCCGATTGCCACCTGCGCCCGCTGTTTGGTGCGATGCCCTTCAAGGAGCAACGGGCCGCTATCGTCCCGGCGGCGTCGGGGCGCAAGATCGTGCTGGCCACTTCGATTGCCGAAACATCGCTAACCATCGAGGATATCCGCGTGGTGATCGACGCAGGCCGCGCGCGCCGCGCGCGTTTCGATCCTTCGTCAGGCATGTCGCGGCTGGTGACCGAGCGCGTCACCCGCGCCGAAGCGACCCAGCGCGCGGGCCGCGCGGGCCGAGTGGCACCGGGGCGGGCTTATCGCCTGTGGACACGCGGCGAAGATGGCGCGCTGGCCCCCTTCCCCCCGGCGGAGATAGAAGCCGCCGATCTCGCCGCGCTGGCGCTTGAATTGGCGCTCTGGGGGGCGGCGCCCGCTGATCTGCCGTTCCTGACCCAGCCCAACGCCGGGGCCTATGGCGAGGCGCAGGCGTTGCTGCGCCAGCTCGGCGCGCTGGATCGGGGCAATCGCATTACCACCCATGGCCGCGCACTGGCGGCCCTGCCGCTGCATCCGCGCCTTGCCCATATGCTGGCCATGGCCGGACCCGACGCCGCCCCTCTGGCCGCGCTTCTGGCCGAGCGCGACCCGCTGGCGCGCAGCGCACCTGCCGACCTTTCCTTGCGGCTTGAGGCGCTGGCCGATCCGCAGCAGTTCAGCAAAACCCGCCCCTTTCAGATCAACCGCGCCAGTCTCGCACGCATTCGCCTTGAGGCCAAACGCCTTGCCGGGCGCGCGCGCCCAGACGCGCAAGGCGCTGCGCATTCTGCCGCCGAAATGGCCGCTCTGGCCTACCCCGACCGCATCGCCCAGCGGCGCAAGGGCGATCAGCCGCGTTATGTCCTGTCGGGTGGCAAGGGCGCAATCCTCGATGAAGCCGATCCGCTGGCCGCCACCCCCTTTCTTGTCATCACGGACACCGATGGCAATCCGCGCGAAGCCCGCATCCGTCAGGCAGTCACCATCAGCATGGGCGAAATCCGCGCCCTTTTTGAAGATCAGATCGCCTGGGTCGATACCTGTGAATGGAGCAAACGCGAACGCCGCGTGGTGGCCCGCCGTCAGGAACGTCTCGGCGCCATCACGCTTGACGACCGGATATGGAAAGACGCCCCAGACGAGGTGATTGCACGCGCCATGTGTGCCGGTATTCGCGATCTGGGACTGTCCCCCAGCCCTGCGGCGCAACGCTTGCGTGCCCGCGTGGCGCTGGCCCGCGACGCGGGAGAAGCTTTGCCGGACATGTCGGACGAGGCCTTGCTTGCCAGTCTTGAGGATTGGCTCATGCCCCATCTTGGCCGCATCAGAACCGCGTCGGATTGGAAGGGTTTTGACATATTGCCGGCCTTGCAGTCCATGCTCGACTGGGACCAGACCCAGCGCCTGAACACGCTCGCTCCGCCGCATTTCATCACGCCACTGGGGCGCAAGATTCCTATAGATTACGCGGGGGATACGCCGGAAATCAGCCTGCGTCTGCAAGAAATGTTCGGCCAGAAAACCCACCCCATGGTTGGCAGAACGCCTCTCAAGGTCACGCTGCTCTCTCCGGCGCAGCGCCCGGTGCAGACCACGCTCGACATCCCCGGGTTTTGGGCGTCATCCTACGCCGACGTGCGCAAGGATATGCGCGGGCGCTATCCCAGACACCCCTGGCCCGAAGATCCGACCCAAGCCGACCCGACCCTACGCGCCAAACCACGCAAAAAAAGCTGAAAAGTGCGTCTGATCCGCCTGCTCGGCGCCCCCGAAACCACGGCGTTTTTGCAATCGCAGAAAAAAGGTATATATTAACCATTCAATGAAAAAAGGACCCTGTCACGCAAGACCGGGCAGATAGGCAGAATTTAGATGACCGATGGCTTCAAGAAAGCCTGGACCGAGTTGGTCCAGCCGTTACTGCGCCGCCCCAAGCGGTTGCAGGTGGCTGCGCTGTGCTATGCGAACCACGGGACCGACAAGAAAGTGCTGTTGATCACGTCGCGCGACTCTGGGCGTTGGATCATTCCCAAGGGCTGGCCGATTGATGGCAAGGATGCCCGCGGCGCAGCACTTCAGGAGGCCTGGGAAGAGGCCGGCGTGCGTGAGGGCAACATTACAACCGATCCCGTCGGCACATATGACTATGACAAAGAGCTTCGCAGCGGCCTCCCGGTGCCGGTTGAAACCCTGGTCTATTCGGTTGAAGTGACCGATCTTCAGGATGAGTTTCCCGAAGCCGATCAGCGTCGGCGCAAATGGGTCAGCTCCGAAAGGGCCTCTGACATGGTGCGCGAACCCGAATTGCAGGAAATCCTGCGCCGCCTGTAAGCACATTCCAGAAGAATTATGAAGGTTTCGTGACAAAACCGGTTGATCTGGCGCGCTTGCTTGTCTACCCCGCGAAACACGTATTGGGGGAGAGACGCGCCAGATGACCCACCAGCCAAACGACGCCGACCACCTGGAAACGCTGGATCGCGATCTCGACCGTTTTTCCACGCTTGAAACAGCCGCACAATATGTCGCCCGCCCGATGGTCGCACCCGGTGTAGCGCTGGCTTTCATCGTGATTACAGGCTTGGCCGCAGCCTTGTTCTTTGGTCAGATGCCAATCAACATGGTGGTGGTCGCAGCAGCGGTGTTTGGCGCATATATGGCGCTCAATATCGGGGCGAATGATGTCGCCAACAACATGGGCCCCGCCGTGGGCGCCAACGCGCTTACCATGGGCGGAGCGATTGTAATTGCGGCGGTTTTCGAGAGCGCAGGTGCACTGCTGGCCGGGGGCGATGTGGTTTCGACCATCTCCAAGGGCATCATCACACCCGAGTCCATGGCCACCACGGACGTATTTATCTGGGCCATGATGGCGGCGCTGATTTCGGCGGCGCTCTGGGTCAATCTGGCCACGTGGATCGGCGCGCCGGTCTCGACCACCCATTCGGTGGTCGGCGGGGTGATGGGGGCCGGTATTGCCGCCGCCGGATTCGCCGCCGTGAAATGGCCCACCATGGGCGCAATCGCCGCCTCCTGGGTGATCTCACCGGCGCTCGGAGGGCTGATCGCTGCCGCCTTTCTGGCGCTGATCAAATCGCGGGTGATTTACCGCGATGACAAAATCGCAGCCGCCCGCCGTTGGGTGCCAATCCTGATCGGCATCATGGCCGGCTCTTTCGCCGCCTATCTCGCGCTCAAAGGGCTCAAACGCCTGATCGACATCAACCTTCAAACCGCGCTTCTCGTCGGTCTTGGCGTCGGGATTGTCAGTTGGCTGATCACCATTCCGTTGGTGGCCAAGCAATCCCAAGGTCTGGAAAACCGCAACAAATCTCTCAAGGTGCTGTTCGGAATGCCGCTGGTGCTGTCGGCCGCGCTTCTCAGCTTCGCCCATGGCGCCAATGACGTGGCCAACGCGGTCGGCCCGCTCGCCGCCATCGTGCATGCCACGCAATTCGGCGATGTCGCGTCCTCTGTGGCGATCCCGATGTGGGTGATGGTGATCGGCGCGTTCGGCATCTCGTTCGGGCTGTTCCTGTTCGGGCCGAAACTTATCCGCATGGTCGGCTCACAGATCACCAAGCTGAACCCCATGCGCGCCTATTGCGTGGCCTTGTCCGCCGCCATCACGGTAATCGTGGCGTCCTGGCTCGGCCTGCCCGTCAGCTCGACCCATATCGCGGTCGGCGGCGTCTTCGGCGTCGGTTTTTATCGCGAATGGGATACCAGCCGCCGAATGCGCAAGAACTCCGAAACCATCCCCGCCGAGATGCGCGTCGCCTCAGAAGAGCGCCGCCGCCGCAAGCTGGTGCGCCGCTCACATTTCATGACCATCATCGCGGCATGGGTGATCACCGTGCCCGCCGCCGCTGTTATGTCAGGTCTTATCTTCTTCTTGCTGCACGCGCTCTTCGTGTGACCTGAAAAGGCTGGCTGGGCAAAAGGCCCGTTCTAGGCCAACACCTCGGCCACCGAATGCGCCCGCGCGCCCCGCGTCTCGGCCTGCTTGACCAATTCCAGCACCCGCGCATTCACCGGCACCTGCACATCATGCGCACGCCCCAACTCCAGGATCTTGCCCTGGAAATGGTCGATCTCGGTTTTGCGCCCGGATTCGAGATCCGCAACCATCGACGTGCGCGCCAATGCGTCCACCGTCAGCATCGGCGCCGCCACCCTTGCAAATACTGGTGTCGGAAGGCGCAATATCCACGGAATAACCCAGCCAGGCGCCGCCGCAGGCACACGCACCTCGATCCCGGCGGTCTTCAGCACCGCCAGCGCTTCGCGCATCTGCGCCGCCATCACCCGACGCCATCCGCGATCAAGCAGCATGTCGCGCAGACTCAGCCCCGCCAGCGCGTTCACCGCGTTTGTCAGGTTCAGCACCAACTTGCCCCATTGCAGCGCCTCGATTCCGGAATGCTCATCCACCTCCAGCCCCGGTACCTCCAGCAGCCCGGCCAGATCACCCGGCCCGGCCTCGATCATTATCTCGCCGCTGGTTGAGCGGTGAAATCTTCCCTCTCCCTGCGCCACCACGTTGAAACCGACCACCCCGGCACGTACATCGCGCCCCGGCAGGGTCTGGCGCAAGACGTCTGCATTCCCGACGCCGTTTTGCAGGCTCACAATCACCGACCGCTCGGGCGCATGACGCGCCACCAGCCGCCCCATCTCCTGCGTCGCACCCCCCTTTACGCAGACAAGCACGATATCGGCATTCGCAAGGATTTCCGGCTGCGCGCTCGCTTCGGGCGCGGCCACGGCCTCCATCCCGGCAAAATCCGTCAGCCGCAGCCCGTGCGCCCCGATCTCCTCAACCATCCGCGCCCGTGCCAGCAGACGCACATCCCGCCCCGCCGCTGCAAGCAATCCGCCAACAAAACAGCCCACGGCCCCGGCCCCCGCCACAACGATCACCGGCTCATCCATCGCACACCCCATGCTTCCTCTGACCACAAATATCCCCGCCGGAGGCTCCCGCCCCTGCCATGCATATAACAGGTAACTTGAAAGGATCGCTGTTCGTGGTCACAAGACACGATCCCGCCGTTTCCCTGGGTTTGATAACGCAAGTGGCCTGCGGTGCCTCAGCGCCATGCGCCGCAAGGCACATGACGGGGTCAGCTGCGCGAGGTCACACACCGAGGCACCAGCGCATCACCGCCTTTTGCGCATGCAGCCGGTTTTCCGCCTCATCAAACACCACCGAATGCGGCCCGTCCATCACGGCGCTGGTCACTTCCTCGTCGCGATGCGCGGGCAGGCAATGCATGAACAGCGCGTCCGGCTTGGCATGCGCCATCAGCGCATCATTCACCTGATAGGGGCGCAGCATATTGTGGCGGCGCTCCTTGTTGGATTGGCTGTCGTGCATACTGACCCAGGTATCTGCCGCCACCAGATCGGCCCCCTCGACCGCTTTGACGGCATCGCGCTCGATGATCACTTTCGATCCCTTTTCGCGGGCAAAGCCGATGAATTCGGGTTCCGGCTCCAACTGCATCGGCCCGGCAAAGGTCAGATCGAAGCCGAATTGTCCGGCGGCATGCAGGAACGAGGCGCAGACATTGTTGCCGTCACCACACCACACCACCTTCTTGCCCCTGATCGACCCGCGATGTTCCTCATAGGTCATCACATCGGCCATGATCTGACAGGGGTGGGTGCGATCGGTCAGCCCGTTGATCACCGGCACATCGGCGTATTCGGCCAGTTCCAGCAGCACGGTTTCATCGAAGGTGCGGATCATGATCATATCGACATAACGGCTCAGAACGCGGGCGGTGTCGGCGATTGTCTCGCCATGGCCGAGTTGCATGTCCTGTCCCGACAGCACCATGGTCTGCCCTCCCATCTGGCGCACGCCGACATCAAAAGACACACGCGTGCGGGTCGAGGGTTTTTCAAAGATCAGCGCCACCATCTTGTCCTTGAGCGGCTGCTCGTCGTCGGGCGCGCCCTTGGAGCGGCCCGCCCGCGCATCTTTCATGCTGCGCGCCTGGGCAATCATGCCTTTGAGGTCGCTGGGGTCGGTTTTGTGAATGTCGAGAAAATGGTTCATGTGTAATGTCCTGGTCTCAAGGGCAGAGCCGGGGGGCCAGCCCCCTGGACCCTCCGGGATATTTTCAGTCAGAGGAAGATGTGGTCTCGATCTGCGTGGCAGCGGCCTCAAGCCGCTTTACAGCCTCGGCCATGTCGTCTTCGGTGATATTGAGCGGAGGCAGCAGGCGGATCACGTTTTCCGCTGCGGGCACGGTGATCACCTCGTGGGCGTAGCCGGCATTGACCACATCCATATTGGCCGCCTTGCATTTGAGGCCCAGCATCAAGCCGGTGCCGCGCACCTCTTCGAACACCTCGGGGTGTGCCGCCACAAGCCCTTCCAGCTTTTGACGAAGGAAGCCGGCGCGTGCGTTGACCTGGGCGAGAAAGGCCGGATCGGCGATGATCTCGACCACTTTCGCGCCGATGGCACAGCCCAACGGGTTGCCGCCATAGGTCGAGCCGTGGGTGCCTGCCGTCATGCCACTGGCGGCGCGCTCGTTGGCCAGCACGGCGCCCAGGGGGAAGCCGCCACCGATACCCTTGGCCACCATCATGATATCGGGTGTGATCCCGGCCCATTCATGGGCAAAGAGACGCCCGGTGCGCCCCATGCCGCATTGCACCTCGTCGAGGATCAACAGCGTGCCAGTCTCGTCACAGAGCGCACGCAGGGCGCGCAGCGTATCATCTTCGAGCGGGCGGATGCCGCCTTCGCCCTGCACCGGCTCGACGATGATCGCCGCCGTTGTCTCACTCAACGCCGCGCGCACGGCGTCGATATCGCCCCAGGGCAAATGTTTGAACCCGGGCAGCAGCGGGCCGAAACCCTTGGTCATCTTCTCGGACCCGGCGGCGGCGATCCCGGCAGCGGAGCGACCATGAAAGGCACCTTCGAAGGCGATGATCTCAACCCGCTCGGGCGCGCCCTGATCATACCAGTATTTGCGCGCCATCTTCACCGCCAGCTCGCAGGCCTCGGTGCCTGAATTGGTAAAAAACACCGTGTCGGCGAAGGTATGTTCGACCAGCAGGTCGGCAAGCCGCTGCTGCTGGGGAATCTGATAGAGGTTGGAGACGTGCCAGAGCTTGCTCGCCTGATCGTTCAGCACTTCGGTCAGCTCCGGGTTGGCATGGCCCAGCGCGTTGACGGCAATACCCGACCCAAAATCAAGGAAGCGTCGCCCGTCGGCTTCGATCAACCAGCTGCCTTCGCCTTTGACGAATTGCAGCGCCGCGCGGTTGTATGTGGGCAGAACAGACGGGATCATGTGCGTTTCCTTTCGCATCGACAAGCCCCGTGAGTGCCTCAGCCGGGGCGCTTCGTCAATATTTTTGGTGATTCTGGTGATGGGGAGCCGCAAGAACAGGCGGCGATGATCAAGAGAAAACGGCCCGGCGCAAGGCGCGCAGCCGTTTGGGACGCATCAGCGTCGGCGTCGGATCAGATGAGGGCGCATGCTCTTGGTCATAGCTGTCAGATAGCGGTTGGCGAAGGCGCTGTAAAGAGGTCTGCGCGCGCCGACTTGCCCGCAACTTTCCCCGCGCGCGCCGTTTTTCCGCCACGGTTAGGCGCAACAACTGTTTCCAATCGAGCAGCAATAAAACCTGGCCAGAAAGGCTTCTCCCATGAGTGCACAGATCCATTCCCTCGACGCCACCCGCGCCAAATCCATGCCCTTCCCTCTCCCGACAGGAGCGCTGGAAGCGCGCGACCGTTGGGGGCGCACGCCGCTCTTGCGTGCCATTGTCGATGGCACATTGAACGATGTTCGCACCCTTCTTGATGCCGGTGCAGATGCCAATGCAGCCCTGGCAGGCGATGTCACGCTTTGCTTTGATGCCGGGGAAACCGCACTGATGCTGGCCGCGCCAGAACCTGCCAAACTGGCGTTGCTGCTGGCGCACGGCGCCGATCCTCTGGCGGGCCCCGATGGCGGGCTTGTCGCATGGATCGCGCGCGAACTCGACGAGGACAATGGCGAGGTGCCAGAGTATTTCGACGGGTTGGTCGAGAGCCTTGCGCTCTTGAACAAAAGCTGAGGCGGAGGCGGGCGCGTGGCGCGCGCCTGAACCCCCAGAGCAGATTTGCGCTTGCACCCTGACAGGGGCTGGCGCAGGACTGCGGCGATGTTCAAACCCGCCACCTCCAATCCACGCCTTGCCGTGGGCTTTATGCTCACGGCTTCCGTATTTATCGCGGCGTCGACGCTGATGGCCAAGCTGGCCACTTCGCCACGACTGGGTGAACCGCTGCACCCATTGCAGGTCAGCCACGGGCGGTTTCTCTTTGCCTGGATGCTGATTGCTTCGACAGCAGCCGTGATGCGGTTAAAAATTTCCCGGCCCAACCTGCCGCTACACGCCTTGCGCACGCTTGGCGGGTGGAGCGGGATCAGCCTGATGTTTGCCGCCGTCAGCTTCATTCCGCTGGCCGATGCCACTGCGATCAGCTTTCTCAATCCGGTCTTTGCGATGGTTCTGGCAATCCCGATTCTGGGCGAACGGGTCGGCCCCGTGCGTTTTGCGGCGGCAGGTGTCGCGCTGATCGGCGCGTTGGTGTTGCTGCGCCCCACGCCCGAAAGCTTTCAGCCCGCCGCGCTTCTTGCTTTGGGGGCGGCTGTGGTGATGGGCTTTGAAATCGTGCTGATCAAGCTTTTGTCAGGGCGCGAAGGGCCGTTACAAATTCTCTTTATAAACAATAGCTTCGGGTTGATTATCGCGTCAGTCGCCGCCGTGTTCATCTGGGAAACACCCAATACAGCGCAATGGGCTGTGTTGGCAGCAGTGGGCGTTTTCATGGCATTGGCGCAGGCGTGCTATGTCAACGCCATGGGGCGGGCCGAGGCCAGTTTCATCGTGCCCTTCGCCTATGCCACGCTGGTATTTGCCACGCTGTTTGATGCGGCAATCTTCGGGGTCTGGCCCGATGCCATCTCGATCTTCGGGGCCGCTATCATCATCACGGGCGCCGCCCTTTTGGCTTGGCGCGAGGCATGGCTGGCGCGGCGTGACAGGATGCCGTGACGCCACATCCAGTTGCGCCTTGCACCTGACGCCCGCTTGTTTAAAATAGGGGCCAAGAGAATTTTCAGGGCGGCCCTTGCCATGTGGCCGCCTTTTCAAATGGGAACGAACGATGTCCTGGACCGATGAACGCGTCGAACTGTTGAAGAAAATGTGGGGCGAAGGCCAATCAGCCAGCCAGATCGCCAAGGAACTGGGCGGGGTGACCCGCAACGCGGTCATCGGCAAGGTGCACCGCCTGGGCCTGTCAAACCGCGCGACCGGCGCCAAAACCGAAGCCAAGGCAAAACCCAGCCCCAAAGCCGAGGCCAAGCCGCGCGCACCGTCACGCACCAAGCCCGCGGCCAAACCGGCCAAGGAAGAGGCGGCCCCTGCGGCGGAAACTCCGGCCGAGCCCGTGATATCGCGCGCCCGCCGCGCGATCATACCCGCCGGTCAGCCGCTGCCGCCGCAGCCTTCGGCCAACGAGATCAGCCCCGAAGCGCTGGCCAAAGTCAGCGAAGTCGAGAAAAAAGCCAAACGTCTGGGCTTGATGGAGCTGACTGAGCGGACCTGCAAATGGCCGGTTGGCGATCCTGCGACCGATGATTTCTGGTTCTGCGGTTTGCCGGTGCAAGCAGGCAAGCCTTATTGCGAAGCGCATGTCGGCGTGGCGTTCCAGCCAATGTCGAGCAGGCGCGACCGCAAGCGCTAATGCGCGGGTTTTCGTAACCTTCCAAACTGGCTTTGCGTCGCCTTTTGGCGTCGCCAGTGACCCAAGGGTTGCGTTTTTTGCGCAAGCCCTGCGTCTGTGATCCCGTGGGATTGGATATTTTTGGCAAGATGAAGACGGGCCTCTGACACAGGCCTCGGGGATTGTCAAAATCGCCCTTTTGCTGGTCCCAATGCGCAATATTGCAACCTTTGCTCTTGGAACCAGCCGCGCGTGGCACGCGCCCTCACTCGAACAGCTTGAGCAAACCCTTCTTGAGTTCATCTTCGACTTTGCGTTCAAGCGCGTCTTCAAGGTTTTCGCCTTCTTCCACTTCAAAATCGAGTTCTTCGCTCAACTTCTCTTTCACCTTGTTCTCAATCTTGTTTTCCAGCGCCTTCTTTTCCTCTGCCAGATTGAGATCAATCGCCGCTTTCACGTCCGGCGTGATCTTGGGCGCCGCCCATGGGCCACGAATGCGCACCGGAAAGGCCAGCCCCTTGCCCTCGCGCGCCTTCAAGGCCACCGGTGTGAAGAGATAGTCGATATCGCGCCGCCCAAGACCGATCCGCCCTTTCCCCGTGGCCTCAAACCCCGGCAGGGTCATCTTCAGGTCGTCATTCAGCATATCGCCGTTGCTCATGGTGAATCCGGCCTCGAGGCGATCAAAGATCGTGGTCCCCCCCGTCCCGTCACCCGAACTCATCAGCTTGTCGAGGTCAAACCCCGAGATCATGCCCTTGTCCATCGCAATGCTGCCATCCCCCTTGAGGCTTTTCATAATCGCATCAAGAGAGCCGCCAACGCCCAGGAAGTTGAGCGAAGCCGTGCCCTTGCCTGAAAGCCGCGTAATGCCTGCCATATCGCTCAGAAGATCGCGCACCTCGACCGCTGTTGCGCTCAATTTGCCACCCACAGACAGACCGCTGCGATTGTTCACCACGAATTCGCCACCAAACGCGCCGCCATATCCCGCCAGCCGTCCCAGTGCGAACACCACGCGGCTGCGATCAAGCGTAGCGGTGATGTCGGTCGCGCCGAACTTGAGCGTTCCAAGATCAACCGAATTTGCCGTGATCCGCGCCTGCCCGTTCAACGCGCCCAGCGCACCCATGTCGATAGCCGCGGTTGGCCAGCCCTCGCCGCCCGCGCTGCTACCGCCTTGCGAAAGGCCGGAAAAATCCAGATCCCCCGCATCAAGCCGCGCGGTCACATAGGGGCGATCGCCGCCGAACTGAATATCGAGATCACCGGTGAACGCGTTGTCGTCAAGCCGGAGCGCCGTCTTGCGCAGGGCAAGCGATTTGCCCGCCTTGAGCACGACAAGCCCTTTGGCCGTAACTGCCTGCCCAAGCCCCTTGGGCGGGTTCACCCCGGCCATGCCCAGCGCGCGCAACGCGGCATTCGTCGAGGGCAGGTTCGCTTCAAGCTGCCCTTCGGCGTCGCCCGTAGCCGTGGCACGCCCGACAAAGCCCATGGTTGCGCCGCCCGCCACGACATCGGCGCTTACGGCCACCGGCTGACCTGACAGGAAGGGCAAAAGACCCTGCACGCTGGCGCTTAGCGTCACCCGCTCGCCCGCAGGCTCAAGCGCCAGTTCCAGCGTGGCTGGCCCTGCAAGATCGGGTGCCTCAAGCACAGCATCAAGCCCGGTAAACTCCTGGTTTGAGCCATCTGTCTGATCGAGATAGCGCACCCGTCCACCGCTCATCTCAATATGGTCCAGTGCAAGCGCGAATTGCCGCCCGCCGCTGCTGGCCGTGCCTGTCGCGATTTCCCAGTTGCCGCGCCCGCTCTTGTCGCGCTCAAGCAACAGATCGGGCTGCGTCAGCTCCAGCGTTCGGATGCGGATTTGCCCTGAAAAAAGCGGCACAGTCTCGACCCCGATATGCAGCGCTTCGGCTTTCAGCATCGCACCCTTGTCGGACCAATCAGCATTGGCAATCGTCATCGCGCCGGTGCGCACGCCCAAGACCGGATAGAAACTGACGCTGACATCCCCCTCAAGCGTCACCTCACGCCCGGTTGCGGCCTCGATCTGGTTCAGCACCACTTCGGCAATCTTTTCGCCGGGCATCAGGAACAGACCACCCACAAGCACCAGCGCCGCCACCAGCAACGCACCCAATATCCTGAAAATCCAGCGCATTGCGGTCTCCTTTCGGCTCAGCCAGAGCAAATATCTCAGCTCCAAGAGGTAACCCCTGCCCCGCTTTACGGCAAGAACCCCGCGCAGCCTATCTCGCATTGCCGCTTTTCCCGGCGCGCGCGCTCGCTTATATGCCACCCATGCAGAATCCGCCCAACCTTCGCCCCGACCTTGCCAATGCCCGCACCGCCCTTGCGCAAACCCGTCGCGAGGGCCAGCCCTCCATCGGCATGGTCTCTCTCGGCTGCCCCAAAGCTCTGGTCGACAGCGAGCGCATCCTCACCCGCCTACGCGCCGAGGGCTATGGCCTGTCGCCCGACTATGCCGGGGCCGACGCGGTGATCGTCAACACCTGCGGCTTTCTCGACTCTGCCAAGGCGGAATCGCTCGAAGCCATAGGCGAAGCCCTGAGCGAGAATGGCCGCGTCATCGTGACCGGCTGTCTCGGGGCCGAACCGGACTACATCCGCGAACATCACCCCCGCATCCTCGCCGTGACCGGCCCGCACCAATACGAACAGGTGCTTGATGCAGTCCACGCCGCCGTTCCGCCCAGCCCCGATCCGTTTGTCGACCTGCTGCCCGCCTCCGGCGTCCGGCTCACCCCGCGCCACTACAGCTATCTCAAGATTTCCGAAGGCTGCAATCACCACTGCAAGTTCTGCATCATCCCTTCGATGCGTGGCCGCCTGCAATCGCGCCCGCACCGCGCCGTGCTGCGTGAAGCCGAAAAGCTGGTGGAAAACGGCGTGCGCGAACTTCTCGTCATTTCGCAAGACACCTCGGCCTATGGCGTCGACTGGCCCCGCGAAGATCGCCCCTCAGGCGAGCAGGCCATCACCGCGCTGGCCCGCGATCTCGGGGCGCTCGGGGCATGGGTGCGCCTGCATTATGTCTACCCCTACCCGCATGTGCGCGAGCTGATCCCGCTCATGGCCGAAGGCGTCGTGCTGCCCTATCTCGATATCCCGTTTCAGCACGCCCATCCCGAGACCCTGAAACGCATGGCCCGCCCGGCACACGCCGAACGCACGCTTGACCGCATCGCCGAATGGCGCGGCGTCTGTCCCGACATCACCCTGCGCTCAACCTTTATCGTCGGTTACCCCGGCGAGACCGAAGCCGAATTCCAGACCTTGCTCGACTGGATGGACGAGGCCCAACTCGACCGAGTCGGTTGCTTTCAATATGAAAACGTCGATGGCGCGCGAAGCAACGCCTTGCCCGATCATGTCGCGGATGACGTCAAACAGGATCGCTGGGACCGCTTCATGCAAAAGGCCCAGAGCATTTCCGAAGCCAAATTGGCCGCCAAAGTGGGTCAGATCATGGATGTCATCATCGACGACATCGACGAAGACGGCATCGCAACCTGCCGCACCAAGGCCGATGCGCCCGAGATCGACGGAAATTTGTTTATTGATGAGGGAACCGAGGGATTGGCTGTCGGTGAGATCGTTTCTGTCGAGGTGGACGAGGCCGGGGAGTATGATTTGTGGGGCAAGACCGTTTAAGCAGCGAAGAAAACCGCGCCTAACTTATCCCCACGCCCGGCACCGCCGGGCAGCGCCCGGACCTCCCCCATGGGGAGGGCGCTTCGCACCCACCCCGAGGTCCGCACGCCACCCTTTGGTTCAACGGGTTCGCCCTACTTCTCCAACCGCTCCAACGCCCGACCATCGCCCCATGTGCCGTGCAGTGTCCCGTTGGGCATGATCACATAGACCACTGGATGCGCGTCGCCCCAGTTCACGCTCACCACCCGACCGTCGCGCTGGCCGACACCGGCGTAGCTCTGATTGCCCACAATCCAGGCAAAGCCCACCGCCCCGCCGACGCTCTCCTGCACCGTCACCGTGCCGCGATAGGTCGACCCGTCAGGGTTGCGCCCCTCGGCGCGGTAGACACCTGAAATGTTGTCGGGCAGCGATTGCGCAAAAACAGGCAGCGCCAGCGCAACCAATGCCGCGCCAAGAAAAAGCCGACGTGTGATCATTGCGAAACCTCCGGTGCAAATTCTGCTCCAGATTAGGGCGCACCCGGCGATCTGGCAATTGCGCAAAGCGACGGCAGTCACGGCGGGGTCATTCCTGCGCCCTAACCGGGCAAGAATTGTGCCAGCACGATGACCCACGCCACCCCCGCCGCAAGCGAGGCGACAAACACACCGGCGCTTCCGGCGTCCTTGGCCTTCGCCGCAAGCGGATGCTGCGCGTTTGAGATGTAATCGATCGCATGCTCGATCGCCGTATTGATCAGCTCAAACGCCAGAACCAACAGACCAAGCGCCAAGATAAGCGCCCGTTCCGATAGGGAAATCGGCAAGAGCAGAGCAAGTGACGCCGAAACCAGATTGGCCCAGACCCAAGTGCGAAAAGAATGTTCGGACCCCCAGGTCTGCACAACGCCGCGCCAACTCCAGATCAGGCGCAGGCGAAGCCGTTTGAAGAAATAGAGCATCCCGAACCGTTCCCCCCTCGCAGGTATCCCCTGCAAGAAACGATGAGCGGTTTCATGGCACAGCGCAAGTTCGCCATCACCGCGCGTTCAGTCCATCACGGAAAGAGCGACCTTCCGGTTTCGTCTCATACGCCCCTCTCGGCGCATCCCGGCGCGGTCAAAGCCGCTCCAACACCGCCTTGTTGCGACAGTCTTTGTAGGCTTCGCAGCGCTGCACCGCAGAGGTCGCCAGCCAACTCTGACACTCTTCGACAAAGGCGCATTGACGGCAATTCGTGACCATGGCCGTATAATCCTCAGCAGTCAGTTTCCCCTCCGCCATCGCTTCGCTCAGATTGATCCCCATGGCCCGCGCCGCCGAGCGGGTAAGCCAGAAGTGCATGACCGGATCTCCGAGAGGCAATACATTGATATTCATCTGCGAAATTCCATCCATCTCAGTATCTGAGGGGCGTCGGACACCCCCGGTTGCAACACACCTCATGCGGCGTCTTGCGCCTTCCGACAGGCGCAAGATTGCGCCCGCTCACCGTCGTCTGCGCAATGTCCCCCACTCTATCGTGACATGCGGATTTGCGTCTTTGACCCTGATCAAACCTCGGGGTCCGCGCGCGCATCAAGATAGGCACGCACACAGTCGGCAACCCGGCGAAACCTGTCGCCACCAAGCTTTGTTCCGCCATACCAACGGGTTACCACGATCAGATGATCGTGCAGCCCCTCACGCTCCAGCATCCGTAAGATCACCATCCCGGCCCCTGCTTCGCCGTCATCCCCTTTCAAGGGCGTGCCGTCACTCAGCAAAACGGCCCAGGTGTTATGTGTCGCCTTGGCGTATTTCTTCACGCCTTTCAGCCCCTTCAAGAACCCGTCGACATCGGCCCGGCTGGCTGCCGCCCCGGCAGATACCGCGTATTTCGAGCCACGATCACGCACCACATTTTCAATCTGTAACATAGGTCAGGAATTCCCCACCTGCACAGATCCACACGGGCTGCTATCACTCTCGCATAGACAGGTTTTCAATTTAGAAACAAATATTTGCAGGTTTGCCATGAACATCAGTTTTTCTGATCTATCTCTCTTTGAAATCGCAGGAGTTTTCGGCTTTGCGCTTTACGTGATGAATTACATCATGCTCACTTTCCGTCACCTGACCAGCGATTGCATCACCTATTTCGCAATCAATTTCTGCGCGGCAAGCCTCGTTCTGATCGGCCTCACAGCCAGCTTCAATCTTGCCGCTGCCCTGCTTCAGGGATTCTGGATCATCATGTCAACCATCGCGATTTCATTGCGCCTGATGCGCCATCGGCGCAGCCGCCCCAAATCCCACACGAGCTTTACATCTGCGAGGCCACCCGCCGCACCGTTTCAATCCGCTGCGCATTAGGCGGATGCGTGCCCAGAAACCGGTTGCCCGGATCGGGAATGCGGGTGAAAAACTCGGCCCCCCTCAGTGGGTCATACCCGGCCTTTTTGGTGATCACCGTGCCCAGCGCATCGGCCTCCAACTCGAATTCCTTGGAATAGCTGCGCGCGCCCACGGCCGCGCCCAATTCCTGTGCTGATTGCACAGATGTTGCATCCGCCCCGGTCAAAACCGCCAACCCGGCAAAGATCACCGCACCCGCAGCGGCGGCTTCGCGCTGGCGGCGAATGTGACCTGCAATGTGATGTGCGGTCTCATGCCCCATCACAAACGCCAATTCATCAGCATTGCGCACGTCACCGATCAACGCCAGCGTAAAGGCAATCACCGGCCGGCCCGACTGATCAAGCGTCTGATAGGCATTTGCCGGCAGACCCGCGCGATCATCCACGACGATCTGAAAATCACAGTTCATGCCCTCGGTGCGATTGCGGCATTCGCGCTCGGCCACGGGCTCGACCGTCTCCATCACCGTCACGAATTGCCGCGCCGCTTTCTGCGCACTCAACCTGCCGACAACCGTTGGCGACGCCGATGCCTCAGGCGGAGCCTGTGGCGGCACGCTCGTCATACAGCCCGCAAGGGCCAGCAGTGCAAACAGGGCCAGAACCCGCATCGTCGCCTCATTTCCTTGATTTTCGCGCCAGAATAGCACCTGCGCGCGCATGCACCAGCCTGTTTGCGCCGATTCACGCAGGGTTGAAGGCTTGCGCGCCGATTTCCGCCCGTTATGCTGAACGCATGTTTTCAATCGAGCATGAATTTGATGCCACAGTGATCACACTGGTGGACGAGGGCCCGGCCCCCACTTCCAAAGCGGTCGCCACCCCGCTTCAGGAAGATGTCATCGTCAATGCCTTCGCCGAATGCGTCACGGTCGAACAATTCGACCCGCGCACCAACAGCGTCCAGAAAATCACCCTCTCAATATCTCAGGTGCGCGACATGGCGGCGGCGCTCAACCTGCCCGAAGGGGTCTATTCGCTGGTACCCGAAGACAAGAGCTGACCGGCGCTATTGCGCAATCCGAAACACCTTGTCGCGCGCACTCTGACCCCGGATCAGCACAAGCTGCGATTTCGGCACGCCGAGCGCCTTGGCCAAAAGCTTGATAACCGCGGCATTGGCCTTGCCCGCTTCCGGCACCACGGTCACATAGACGCGCAAGGCGCCATCCTGCTGCACAACCCTGTTGCGTGACGCTTTCGGCGTCACCCTCACGGCGATTTCGGCCCCAGGCCGGGCAAGTGCTGTCAAATCCGGATCTGCCATAGGCCAACCTACAACTGGCCAGACACGGGTTGCAATCCACGCCGTAGCGCGCGCTAATCCCCCGCGACGGAATCGGAGAAAAAATATGGCAACCGGGTTTTTCTGGGACGAGAAATGTTTCTGGCATGGCGGCGGCAACTATGCGCTGACATTGCCTCTGGGTGGCTTTGTGCAGCCCCTCGCGGCGGGCGGCCTGCCGGAAAACCCCGAGACCAAACGCCGCCTGAAAAACCTGATCGAGGTCAGCGGGCTTGCACGCGAGCTTGCCATGCAATCTGCCGCCCCCGCCACCTGGGGCGACCTGGCCCGCGTGCACCCCGAAACCTTCCTGCAAAAATTCAAGGACACGTCGGATGCGGCCGGCGGCGAGTTGGGCCTGCGCACCCCCTTCCTCAAGGGCGGCTTCGAGATTGCCGCCCTGTCGGCGGGCCTCGCCAAAGAGGCGCTCTCGCAGGTGCTCGACGGCACGCTTGATAACGCCTATGCCCTGTCACGCCCGCCCGGCCATCATTGCCTGCCCGACTGGCCCAACGGCTTCTGCCTGCTGGCCAATATCGCCATCGCCATCGAAGCGGCCATCGCCTCGGGTCAGGGAAGCCGCTTTGCCGTGGTCGATTGGGACGTGCATCACGGCAACGGAACCGAAGCAATCTTTTATGACCGTGATGACGTGCTGACCATTTCGATCCATCAGGAACACAACTACCCGCTCGATACAGGCGACATCACCGATCGCGGCACCGGCGCGGGCCTTGGCTACAACATGAACGTGCCACTGCCCCCCGGCGCGGGCCACGCCACCTATCTCGACGTGATGGAGCGGATCGTGCAACCCGCGCTGGCCGAATTCCGCCCCGACGCGATCATCGTCGCCTGCGGCTTTGACGCCTCCATCTTCGATCCCCTGGCCCAGATGCTGGCCACCGCCGATACTTTCCGCGCCATGACCGCCCAGATGATGCAATCGGCCAAACATCTCTGCGAAGGCAAGCTGCTCCTGGTGCATGAAGGCGGCTATTCCGAAGCCTACGTGCCATTCTGCGGCCATGCCGTTCTGGAAGAGCTCGCCGATTCCGTCGCCACTGCCCCCGACCCGATGGCCGACACCGTGGCGCGCCGCCAACCCAACCCCCGGATGCAGGCCGTTTTCGCCGATCTTGTGACCGAAATGGCCGACACCCTCCTCGACTGACACGCGCCTCTTTCATCTTGCCAAAAGTATCCCGGGGAGCGCGAGGGGCAGCGCCCCTCGCTCCTGCCCTTGACGCCAGCGCAATGCCAGCAGACATAGAACACAAGCTACCAAAGGACTTGCTGCCATGCCGAAACCCAATCCGGTCGCCCTCGACTTCCTGCAAACCCGCCGCTCACGCCCCGCCAAAACCCTTACGGCACCGGCGCCGACCCGCGATGAGCTCACCCCCCTACTCACCGCCGCCTCACGCAGCCCCGATCATGGCAAGCTCGAACCCTGGCGTTTCCTCGTGATCGAAGCGGGCGCCATGCCCCGGCTGGCCGAGGCCGCCGAAGCGCACGCCCGCGCCGCCGGGCTGGATGAAGACTCTATCGCCAAGGCCCGCAGCCAGTTCGATCAGGGCCACCTCGCCGTGGCCGTGATCGAAGTGCAAAAGCCCTCCCCCAAAGTGCCCCCCATCGAGCAGAGCTACGCCGTAGGCGGCGTCTGTCTGGCGCTGCTCAACGCTGCCCTGGCGACGGGCTGGGGTGCCAACTGGCTTTCGGGCTTTGCCGCCCATGACCGCGCCTTCACGCGCGACGTGCTCGGCCTTGCCGATCACGAGCGCGTCGCCGGGTTTATCCATATCGCTACCGAAACAACCGCCGCGCCCGAGCGCCCCCGCCCCGCGCTTGAGGAGATCACCACATGGCTTTCAGCCTGATCCTCACGTCGTTTTTCAAGGCGCTCGGGCAAATCGGCGATCCGCGTTTCCGGCGCGTGATCTGGCTTGGCCTTCTGCTCACTATCGCGCTTCTGGTCGCCGCCTATGCCGTTCTGCTCTGGGTTCTCGACACGTTCATCGGCCCCGACGCCTATTTCGAAGTGCTGGGCCGCGTGGTCAGCATCGGCGACCTTCTGTCATGGTCGTCGCTGATCTTCATGCTGGTGCTCAGCTTCTTCCTGATGATCCCGGTCGCCTCGGCCATCACCTCGATGTTTCTCGATGAAGTCGCCGACGCGGTCGAAGCGCGCCATTACCCGGCACTGCCACCCACGCCCGGCGTGCCGTTCTTTGACGCCTTTCGCGACACGCTCAATTTTCTCGGCGTAATCATCGGAGCCAACACATTGGCCTTCGTGATCTATGTGTTCTTCCCCCCATCGGCACCCTTCATCTTCTTCGGTCTCAACGGCTATCTGCTGGGGCGCGAATACTTCCAACTTGCCGCCACGCGCCGGATCGGGCGCGAAGGTGCCAAGGCGCTGCGCAAGCGCCACGCCCTGACGATCTGGGCCGCAGGTATCCTGATGGCGCTGCCGTTGGTGGTGCCCGTGCTCAACCTGGTGATCCCGATCCTCGGCGCCGCCACCTTCACCCATATCTTCCATGGGTTGAAAGAACGTTAACGCCACAAAAAAGGCCGGGCGGCAGGGCGCAAACCCTTCCCGCCCGGCCCTGAAATCCGACCACCTCAGCCCTGAAGCGAAATCACCCCAAACGCCCCTTCGGCGCGCGCCTTGATCGCTTGCGCGGCGGCATGGCTGCCCGCTGCGGTGGTGTAATAGGGGATCTTGTCATAAAGCGCGACCGAGCGGATCTCACGGCTATCGGCAACCGCCGCCGCGCCCTCGGTGGTGTTCATCACCAATGCAATCTCGCCATCCTTCAGCTGATCGACAATATTCGGGCGCCCTTCATAGACCTTCTTGACCAACTCGCAAGCAATCCCATGTTCCTTGAGAAACGCCGCAGTGCCGCCGGTGGCAAGAATGGTAAAGCCCTGTTCCACAAGCATTTCAGCCGTCTCGACAATCAAGCCGGTCTTGTCATCATCCTTGATCGAAAAGAACACCTTGCCGCCGGTCGGAAGCTCAATTCCCGCCCCCATCTGCGCCTTCAAAAACGCCAGAGCAAACGAGCGGTCCCAGCCCATGACCTCACCGGTTGAGCGCATTTCAGGCCCCAGAATCGTATCCACACCGGGGAAGCGCGCAAACGGCAACACCGCCTCCTTGACCGAAAACCAGGGCATCTGCGGATCGGCCAGCGTCATCGGGTCGGCCGTGGGCAACGTGCCCGGCGTTGAATCTGCCGGATAGCCGGGGCGCAGCGGGAAATTCTCCATCGGTTCGCCCGCCATCAGCCGCGCCGCGATCGACGCAATCGCGCTATCGGTCGCCTTGGCCACAAACGGCACGGTGCGCGACGCACGCGGGTTGACCTCGATGAGGAAAATCTCGCTCTCGCCCTGCTCGTTGGCCTTGATTGCGAATTGCACATTCATCAGCCCGACGACATTGAGCGCAAGCGCAAGCGCGTTGGTCTGCACCTTGATCTGCTCGATAATGTCTTGCGACAGGTTGTAAGGCGGCAGCGAACACGCACTGTCGCCCGAATGCACACCGGCCTCTTCGATATGCTGCATGATCCCCGCAACATGCACGCTCTTGCCATCGCAAAGCGCATCGACATCAAGCTCGACCGCGCCAGAAAGATAGCTATCGAGCAACACGGGGCTATCACCCGACACCACCACGGCTTCGGAAATGTAACGCCGCAAATGGTCCATATCGCGCACGATCTCCATCGCCCGCCCGCCCAGAACATACGAAGGCCGGATGACCAGCGGGAAACCGATCTCTTCGGCAATCGCCAGCGCCTGCGCATCGGTCGAAGCAATGCCGTTCTTCGGCTGCTTGAGACCCAATTGGTTGACAAGCGCCTGAAAACGCTCACGATCTTCCGCCAGATCAATCGCATCCGGCGAGGTGCCCAAAATCGGGATACCTTCGGCCTCAAGCGCATCGGCAAGCTTCAGCGGCGTTTGCCCGCCAAATTGCACGATGACACCATGCAGCGTGCCATTCTCCTGCTCGACCCGCAGGATCTCCATCACATGCTCAAACGTCAACGGCTCGAAATAGAGCCGGTCGGAAGTGTCATAATCGGTTGAAACCGTCTCAGGGTTACAGTTGATCATGATCGTCTCGTAACCCGCGTCGGTCAGCGCATAGCACGCATGACAGCAGCAATAGTCAAACTCGATCCCTTGCCCGATCCGGTTTGGTCCACCGCCCAGAATGACCACCTTTTTGCGCTCGCTCGGCCGCGCCTCGCATTCCACATCCCCCATCGCGGGCGCTTCATAGGTGGAATACATATAAGGCGTTTGCGCCTCGAATTCCGCCGCACAGGTGTCAATCCGCTTGAACACCGCCGTAACCCCGAGAACGACGCGCTTCTTGCGCACGTCCTGTTCCTTGAAACCGGTCAGCTTGGCCAGCCGCGCATCGCTGAAACCCAGCATCTTGAGCTGGCGCAGCCCATCGGCGTCGCTGGGCAAGCCATTCACGCGCACCACTTCCTCGGCCTCGACGATCTCGCGGATCCGGGCCAGAAACCACGGGTCGTACATCGTCACGCCATGGATTTCATCGTCCGACAAACCGTGGCGCATTGCCTGGGCGATGGTGCGCATCCGGTCGGGTGTCTGCTGCGAAAGCGCCTTGATCACAGCCGCCTTGTCCGGCGCGCCCTCGATCACCACTTCATCAAACCCGGTCAGCCCCGATTCCATGCTCGCCAGCGCCTTTTGCAGCGATTCATGGATCGTGCGCCCAATCGCCATCGCCTCGCCCACCGATTTCATCGCGGTGGTCAGATACGGCTCAGAGCCGGGGAATTTCTCAAACGCGAATTTGGGGATCTTGGTAACAACATAGTCTATCGTCGGCTCGAAACTGGCCGGCGTCACCTTGGTGATATCGTTGTCCAACTCGTCCAGCGTATAGCCTACAGCCAGCTTGGCCGCGATCTTGGCAATCGGAAACCCGGTGGCTTTTGACGCCAGAGCCGACGACCGGCTCACCCGCGGGTTCATCTCGATCACCACCATGCGGCCGGTTTCGGGGCTGATCGCCCACTGCACGTTCGACCCGCCGGTTTCCACTCCGATCTCGCGCAGAACAGCAATCGAGCCGTTGCGCATGATCTGATATTCCTTGTCCGTCAGCGTTAGCGCGGGCGCAACGGTGATCGAATCGCCGGTATGCACCCCCATCGGGTCAACGTTTTCGATGGCACAAACGATGATCGCATTGTCCGCCTTGTCGCGCACAACCTCCATCTCGAACTCTTTCCAGCCCAGCAGAGACTCATCAATCAGGATCTGCCCCATCGGCGAGGCATCCATGCCCGAGCGGCAGAAATGAATGTAATCGTCGCGGTTATAGGCCACGCCGCCACCGGTCCCGCCCAGCGTAAAGGCCGGGCGAATAATCGCCGGAAGGCCGATTTCCTCAAGCGCCTCCATGGCGATGGCAACACCGGCAGAAAGGTCTTTCTTGCCGTTCTCGCCCTTGGGCGCGGTCACGATCGTGGCCTTGGGGTTCTCAATGCCAAGCCGATCCATCGCCTCGCGGAAAAGCTTGCGATCTTCGGCCATTTCAATAGCTTGCCGGTTCGCCCCGATCAGCTCAACGCCGAATTTTTCCAACACCCCCATATCGGCCAGCGCCAGCGAAGTGTTCAATCCTGTCTGCCCGCCCATCGTCGGCAGAAGCGCATCAGGGCGCTCTTTCTCGATGATCATGGCGACAACTTCGGGCGTGATCGGCTCAATATAAGTGGCATCGGCCAGCCCCGGATCGGTCATGATCGTCGCCGGGTTCGAGTTGACCAAAATAACGCGATACCCTTCCTCGCGTAGCGCCTTGCAGGCCTGTGCGCCGGAATAGTCAAACTCACAGGCTTGCCCGATGACGATTGGCCCCGCGCCGATAATCATGATGGATTTAATATCGGTTCTTTTAGGCATGATGCATCCCTCGGGCCAAGTCTCGCAAATCGTCGTGGGTTATAATCGCCGCACCCCCAAGCACAAGGGCCGAGTTGGCCGCCCGGTTCAATCCCACCCCGGCAAGCCGCACAGTAGCACGCTAAACACAACACCGCGCCCGCAATCACGCCTTTTCCTTGACTTCCGACGCTTGGCAAGGTGTATCAGCGCGACCAACCCAATCACCCCTGAAAGGGCCTCAAATGCACGCCTATCGCAGCCACTCATGCGCCGAGCTGAACAAATCCAACGTCGGTGAAACCGTCCGCCTCTCGGGCTGGGTCCATCGGGTGCGCGATCATGGCGGCGTACTGTTCATCGACCTGCGCGATCACTACGGCATGACACAGGTGCTTTGCGATCCCGATAGCCCGGTGTTTGGCGAGGTTGAAAAACTCCGCTCGGAATGGTGCGTCAGGATTGATGGCGAAGTCAAAGCGCGTGGCGCCGATCTGATCAACCCCAAGATTCCCACCGGCGAAATCGAAGTTTACATCCGCGATATTGAGGTTCTGGGCGCTGCGGGTGAACTGCCCCTGATGGTATTTGGCGAACAGGAATACCCGGAAGAAACCCGCCTGCGCTATCGCTATCTCGATCTGCGCCGCGAAAAGATGCAAAGCCACATGAAGCTGCGCTCTGATATGGTTGCCTCAATCCGCAAACGCATGTGGGATCAGGATTTCCGCGAATATCAAACCCCAATCATCACCGCCTCCTCCCCCGAAGGGGCGCGCGATTTCCTTGTGCCCTCACGCCTGCATCCGGGCAAATTCTATGCACTGCCGCAAGCGCCCCAGCAGTTCAAACAGCTGATCATGGTCTCGGGCTTTGACAAATATTTCCAGATCGCACCGTGTTTTCGCGACGAAGACCCCCGCGCCGACCGCTCACCGACCGACTTTTACCAACTCGACCTCGAGATGAGCTTTGTCACCCAACAAGACGTGTTCGACACCATCCAGCCGGTGATGCAGGGTGTCTTTGAAGAGTTCGGCGGCGGGCGCAAAGTCGATACCGAATGGCCGCAGATCTCCTATCGTGACGCCGCCAAATGGTATGGCACCGACAAGCCCGACCTGCGCAACCCGATCAAGATGCAAGATTGCTCCGAGCATTTCCGTGGCTCTGGCTTTGCCATCTTCGCCAAATTGCTTGAGCAGGAAGGCACCGAAATCCGCGCCATTCCCGCGCCCACCGGTGGGTCGCGTAAATTCTGCGACCGGATGAACGCGTTTGCGCAAAAAGAGGGTCTGCCCGGCATGGGCTATATCTTCTGGCGCGAGAAAACCGCCGATTCCGTGGCTCAAGAACTGGGCATTCCCGTCAAGGAAGCCCAAGCCAAGCTCAAGGCTGGTGAAGTCGAAGGCGGCATGGAAGCCGCCGGACCGCTGGCCAAGAACATCGGCCCCGAACGCACAGAAGCGATCCGCCAACAACTCGGCCTTGGCGTCGGCGATGCAGCCTTCTTCCTTGGCGGCAAACCCAAGGCATTCGAGACGGTTGCGGGCAAAGCACGCACCGTCATCGGCGACGAACTCGGCCTGACCGACAAAGACCGCTTTGCCTTTGCATGGATCGTCGATTTCCCGATTTACGAGCGCGACGAAGAAACCGGCAAGATCGACTTTGAGCACAACCCCTTCTCAATGCCCCAAGGCGGCATGGACGCGCTCAACGGCGACCCGCTCGACGTTTTGGGCTATCAATATGACCTTGCTTGCAATGGTTACGAGCTGGTGTCTGGCGCAATCCGCAACCACAAGCCCGAGATCATGTTCAAGGCCTTTGAAATTGCTGGATACGGCAAGGAAGAAGTCGAAAAACGCTTTGGCGGCATGGTTAACGCCTTCCAATACGGCGCCCCGCCACACGGCGGCTGTGCGGCGGGCATCGACCGGATGGTGATGCTTCTGGCGGATGAAACCTCGATCCGCGAAGTCATCATGTTCCCGATGAACCAACAGGCGCAGGATCTGATGATGAATGCCCCCTCCGAGGTCAGCCCGGAACAGCTGATGGAGCTGCATTTGCGCACCGTCCAAGAAGACTGAGGCGGCAAACCTTCAGTGGCCATTTGGCGGCACCCCGTAGATGTCGGGGTGCCGCCAAAGATTACTCTGCTCAACGAAAACGAAACTGTCGCCGCTAGTCTTCCAGACTGTCTTCGCGCTTTTTCTCGATCAACAGCGCCTCATTCTCCTTGCGGGTTTTGAAGGCTTTTCCATAGCCTTCGATTTCACCATCAGGGATCACCTCGCGCGCACGGGCGAAGACCTCGTCCTCTTCCTCGTCAATATGATGCTCATAGTCATGGCGCAGCGTTTTGAACTTGGTCAGCCATCCCCCCGTCGCCATATCGCTCTGATTCAGATCTTCCATCAGATCATCAAGCTGCTGATGTTCATGCACCGAATGGCGCGCCGTATCCTGCCCCCAAGTCTTGCTGATCAGCTTGGAATAAAACGTCTCTTCTTCAGCCGCCGCGTGGGCCTTCACATCATGGTAGAACTCGTCCCATGCCGCCTTGCGCGCGTCCGATGCCCCCGAAGTATCCGAGATAAGCTCCAGCAATTCGCGGTGCCGGTCATGGTCGGATTTGATCATTTCATAGATGTCAGTCATGCGTTTTCTCCATCTTGGCGATGAAACAACGCCCAACCCGCCTTTGGGTTCCCGAGAGCCGACAGCCGCTCAGATCGCCACCCGCTCGGCCAGCCGCTCTTGAACGAGGCCCGCCAGACGCGCCAGCGCTGAACGCGAGGGGCGGCTTTCCGAACGGGTCGCGGCCAACGACTGGGCGGCATGTTCAAGCTGCTCATCCGCGGCGCTGCGGGCCACCCCACCCACAAATTGCGCCAGATAATCCAGCTTCGCGCCGTCATACTCTTCGGCGAGAATATCCGCGACATGCGTCAGATCATCGCGATAGGCCACAGGATCGGGGCAGAGTATGCCACTTGGCACAACACGCGGCCCGATCGGTTGGCGATCGGCAGGAAGCTGGGCAAGGATGGTTTCCTGAAACACCGCCAGATTGGCCAGCGGCTTGGCGAGAAACCCGTCAGCCCCCGCTCCGATCGCCAGATCTTCGGCGCCATCATCGCCGCTCATCCCGAGAATCACGCCAACCCTGGGAGACGCACGGTCCATCTCGGAAATCAGCTCGTCCCCCGACCCATCCGGCAGCCCCAGATCAACGATCAGCACCGACGGGCGATAAACCTGAAGATGGCGGCGCGCCGACATCAGGCAATCGGCCCGCCGGATCCGCGCGCCCGACCGCTGGCACATCAAGCGAATCGCCTCGCAGGCATAGCGGCTGTCTTCAACCACCAGCACGGTAAGCCCCAGAAGCGGGCGCGCCGCCGTCGGCGAGCGATAGGTGGAAAGCGTGTCGAATTCATCCATGGCGATCATCCTTTTCTGGTCTCGCATCTACAGTCGCGACTCAGAATGACGCAGCCATGCCTAATGCGGGGTTAACGAAACGCAGCAAATACGGCATATCTTGCAGAGCCAGCGCCGCGCGCCCATAAGGACGCCAAGACAGAGCCAGAAAAGCCATTACAAGGAGAGCCCAGCCATGATCGGTCGCCTCAATCACGTTGCCATCGCCGTTCCTGATCTCGAAGCGGCCTGCGCGCAATATCGCACGGCCCTCGGCGCCAATGTCGGTGCCCCCCAGGACGAACCGGATCACGGCGTAACGGTGGTGTTCATCGAACTGCCCAACACCAAGATCGAGCTGCTTTACCCGCTGGGCGAGAACAGCCCGATCAAGGGTTTTCTCGACAAGAACCCCTCGGGCGGCATCCACCATGTCTGTTACGAGGTCGATGATATCCTCGCCGCGCGCGACCATCTGAAAGCGAGTGGCGCGCGGGTGCTGGGCACGGGCGAGCCGAAAATCGGCGCCCATGGCAAGCCTGTGTTGTTCCTGCACCCCAAGGATTTCAACGGTTGCCTGGTGGAGCTGGAGCAAGTCTGATGAGCATCACCTCGGCCTTCGTGCTCTATATCGTGCTGTGGTTCCTGACCTTTCTGGTGGTCATCCCGTTCCGGTTGAAAACCCAAGGGGACGTCGGCAAGATCGTGCCCGGCACAATGGCCGGATCGCCCGAGGTGCATCACCTGAAGAAAAAGGCGATGCTCTCCACGGTTCTGGCCGCTCTGCTCTGGTGCATCATTGCGGGCATCATCTATTCGGGAGCCATCACGATACGCGATATGGATTGGTTTGATCGGATGAAACCGCAGGCAGGTGCACAAGGCTAACATGCCCCGCCCAAAACTCGTGCTTCAAGGTTTGAGCGTGACGTTGTTAGCGATCAATCGCTCGCCATCACGCCACAGACCCGCAGTGCATTCACCCGCCTTGTGCAACACGCCCGCAAGCCCGTGTCGGCTTTTGCGGGCGTGACAAGATCAGTAACCCTACACGCCGGGCGGCGCTCAGAACGCCCCGGCCATCGCGAAAAACATTGGCACGTAAGTCATCACGTCAGGATAACGCAGCGTAACGCCGTTCAGCACAATCTCATTGCGTGTCACATCCGGGCGTTTCATGGTCCACTCAAGGGTTTCCGCCTCGCCCTTCTCACCAAGATTGCGCAGCACGATCAACCCGGCTTTGAGCGCACTCAACGCCATGGCCTCTTCCGAGCGCGGGCGCAGCAGCTTCATGGTATCATCAAAGTAATTCAGCAGGTTAGGCAGCCCAGTCATGTGCGCAGTCAACTCCCCCTCATATGGCAACAGATTGAACACCTCGGTTGGATACAGCCGATAGTTGCCGCTCTGGGTAACGCGGAACAGATTGGTTTCATAGGAATTTTCGCCTATGGCCACGTCAGGAACCGTCGCCGCGGCAAAGATGGCCAGCGGCAGCAGCACTTCCACCGGTTCACGCAAACTCCGAATTTCCACATCCGTCAACAGCGTCTTCAGGAGTTCCTCATTCAGGTTCGTCACTCCGGCTTGCAGCGTCAGCCCAATCGGAAACCACGCGTTGATATGGGGCAACGCATCGTCAGGAATTGCCGTGCCCGCAACAAACTGCCCGCCCTGAAAACTGGTGCCAAAAGTCAGCTTGCCTTCATTGCGGTCAAGCCCGCTCAACCCGGCCTCTAGCCCCCACGACTTGAAGCCGGTCTCAAACGCCGTCTCCTTCACGTATTCGTCGCCGCGCATGCGCCCCTCAAACGCCTCGACCCAAACGGATTTGCCTTCGGTCGAGAATTCCAATTTGCCGAATCCGGCCAACCCGTTCAGAAGATCCGACGCCAAAACCGATCTCTCGCGCGGCAGTTCTTCCAGAAGCATGAACGTTGCCATCATATCCGCCACCGGAAGATCGCCACCGCTCAGCCGGAGTAGCGCGGTTTCGACCGTCACTGTGCTGTCGGGAACGAAATCTTTCTGATCCAGATTTTCAAACGTCAGCGACACCTCGGCACCGCCCCAATGGCGCGGCGCAACCTCGCTCAGCGCCGCCTGAATGTTCAGCGCATCTGCCTTGAAGTAGCTCTCATCGGGGTTGCGCGCGTTGGCCGCGTTCAGGTCGGCGGCGGATAGATCCAGCGTCACCGTTTCGTAGTTGTTCCCCAACAGGCTGCGCCCCAGCGTCTCCAGATGCGCGCCCTTGTCGCGCACCGCGCCGAGCATGAGAACTTCGCGGATCACCGAATAGAGATCGACCGGTCTTTCCCCGTTCGCCGCCAAAAGCGCCCTGACCTCACCAACCGCCACATTTTGCGGCCCCATGCCCAAAACGGCGAGCTTGTTGGCTGAAATTTCAAACCGGCTTTCGGTATTGCTGTCGTCCGGCTCCTTCAAGACATCAAAAGACAGGCTCCCGATCGACAACTCGCCCTGTCCGCCCTCACCGGGCAGGAAATTCAACCCGTTCGTGACCCAATTCAACGCAGAATACGTCCGCGTTCTGGCCGACCAGACGCCGTCAAGCTCCATGCCGGTAAAGCTGAGCTTGCCAATCCCGGGAAAATCCAGCGTGTTCTCAAAGCTGAGATCGGTGATGCGATACGTCTCGTCATCAATGGGGGCGAGATGAAACGAAACCTCGCCAAAGGGGAAAAGCCCCATCAGCGTGGTATCGTCAAGCACCGCGCGAAAGCCGCCATCCACCTCTGTCACCGCGACATCGCGCGTCAACAGCGGGCCGATGATGGTAATGGGAAGAGGAGTCGACAGCGCCGACAGAACATCGGATTTGACCTTGTCCACCGATTGCGCGGAAACGGGCAGCGCAAAACAGACGCCCACGACGAGGGACAGCAATGAAACCCTGAGCGAGTTGAAAACCACGACCAATTCTCCTTCATATCTGAAATACGATCAATCAATTAAGATAAGGTTTCATCTTGAGGATTTGCGCCGCGTGTTCAAGCCACTATGGGCAAAAATCATCCAAACGCAGCGAACGCGAGCTCAACAATTGACCCCACTCAATTGGCGCAATTTGCCCGGCAGCCATCAGGCAGCCGGACAGCAGCCGCGAGTCACCCCCCCGATTCTCGTCGATTTGAAAAAGGTTAATCCGCCAAGATTACTTGCTCGGTTTCGCCTCAAGCGCATCAAGCCGCGCCTTCAGCGCCGCGTTCTCTTCGCGGGCCTTCTGGGCCATGGCACGCACCGCGTCAAACTCTTCGCGGGTCACGAAATCACGGTCGGCCATCCAACGGTCGATGAACGATTTCATCGCCGTTTCGGCCTCGTCCTTGGCGCCCTGCGCCACGCCCATGGCGTTGGTCATCAGGTGGGAAATATCATCGAGGATCTTGTTGCGCGTCTGCATGGGACACTCCGGTTTGCCTGCGCCATATATGGGGGCCAGACGCCACAATCGCAAGCGTGACTTCCCGCACCTTGACTTCCCCTGCAAATGCCTACCAAAACCTCATCATGAGCATGCTGATCCCCTTCCCCGAAATCTCCCCCGATATCTTTTCGTTTGAACTGTTCGGGATCACCATCGCGCTGCGCTGGTATGCGCTGGCCTATATCGCTGGCATCCTGATTGCCTGGCGTTTGACACTGGCCGCACTGCGCCGCCCCGCGCTCTGGCCGGATGACAAACCACCGATGCGCTCAGAACAGCTTGAAGACCTGCTGACCTGGGTCATCCTGGGCATTATTCTGGGCGGGCGCCTGGGGTATGTCTTGTTCTATCGCCCCCTATACTTCCTTGAAAACCCATCAGAAATTCTGATGGTCTGGCAAGGCGGCATGTCCTTTCATGGCGGATTTCTCGGCGTCATCGCGGCGGCGTGGCTCTATACATCGAAACATGCCATCCCCCGGTTGCGCGCTTCCGATGCGATCGCCATCGGCGTGCCATGGGGATTGTTGCTGGGGCGCATCGCCAACTTCGTCAATGGCGAGCTTTGGGGTCGCCCAACCGATCTGCCTTGGGGCGTCGCCTTTCCGGGGCATGCGGCCCAGGATTGCCCCGATATCGTGGGCCTCTGCGCCCGCCACCCCTCACAACTTTACGAAGCCGCCCTCGAAGGCCTGATCCTTGGTGTGATCATCCTCGTTCTGGTCTGGCGCAGGCAAGGTCTCAAGGCGCCCGGTCTGGTTTCCGGCACCTTCTTTGCAGGCTATGGTCTGGCCCGTTTCATCGTCGAGTTCTTCCGCCAGCCTGACGCCCAGTTCATCACCCCCGACAACCCGCTCGGCCTTGCGTTCCATCTCGGCGGATATGGGCTGACTATGGGGCAAATCCTGTCGCTGCCGATGCTGCTATTCGGGCTGTACCTGATCCTTCGCGCACGTCAAAACCGTCTGGCATGAGCGATCTTGAACTCCACTTGAAGCGGCTGATCGCCACGCGCGGCCCGCTGCCTCTGTCCGACTATATGGCTGAATGCCTGTTTCATCCCGAACATGGCTATTACGCCACTCGCGACCCCTTTGGCGCCACCGGCGATTTCATCACCGCGCCGGAAATTAGTCAGATGTTTGGGGAACTTATCGGCCTTTCGCTGGCTCAGGCATGGCTTGACCAAGGCGCGCCAGAACGCTTTATCCTGGCCGAGCTTGGCCCCGGTCGCGCCACCCTCATGGCCGATATCCTACGCGCCACGCGCGGCGTTCCCGGCTTTCTCGCAGCCGGTGAAATCTGGCTGGTTGAGGCCTCGCCCACCCTGACCGAGATTCAACGCAAAACGCTCAAAGACCACGACGTTCGATGGGGCGGCACCGTCTCCGCCCTGCCCGATGATGCGCCGCTCTTCCTCGTTGCCAACGAATTCTTCGACGCCCTGCCAATCCGGCAATATCAACGCGCTGATCAAGGTTGGAACGAACGCGTCGTAGGTGTCGAAAATGATGCCCTCGCCTTTGGTCTGACGCCCCCCGTCACACTCCCAACTCTCGCCCACCGGCTTGACGATACCAAAGAGGGCGACGTGGTCGAAATCTGCGGCCCCGCCACCGCGATTGTCGACGAGATCGGCACTAGAATTGAGACCAATGGCGGTGTCGCGCTGATCGTCGATTATGGTGACTGGCGCTCGCTGGGCGATACCTTGCAGGCTCTGCGCGCCCATACGCCCGCTGATCCTCTGACGACACCCGGCAACTGCGATCTCACTGCCCATGTGGATTTTGAAGCACTGGCAAATGCAGCTCCCTGCGCCCATACGCGCCTGACACCTCAGGGTGTCTTTCTCGAACGGCTGGGCATCACCGCCCGCGCTCAGGCGCTGGCCACGCACCTCGAGGGTGACGCGCTTGAAGGACATATTGCCGCACATCGACGCTTGACCCACCCGGCAGAAATGGGGACGCTCTTCAAAGTGCTGGGGCTCTACCCAAATCGCGCAACGCCTCCGCCGGGATTGGAACCATGACACTCGAATATCTCACCTCGGATCTGCTTGCCCCGATGCAGCACGGGTTCTTTACCCGCAAAGGTGGAAGCTCCTCGGGGATATTCCAGGGGCTCAATTGCGGCCCCGGCTCCTCTGATCAATCCCAGGCCGTGGCGATGAACCGCGCCCGCGTCGCACAAGAACTCAACGTCGCACCCGAAGACCTGCTTTCGATCCATCAGGTGCATTCGCCGGATGTGGTCACGCTCACCTCCCGTGACACGCCCCGCCCCAAGGCCGATGCCATGGTGACGGCGGTGCCCGGCCTCGCCCTCGGCATTCTCACCGCCGATTGTCAGCCGGTGCTCTTCGCTGACGCCACAGCCGGGGTCGTCGGCGCCGCGCATGCGGGCTGGAAGGGGGCCTTGGCAGGCGTGCTCGAAGCGACGCTCGACGCTATGGAGGCTTTGGGGGCGCGGCGCGCCAACATCGCCGCCGTGATCGGCCCCTGCATCAGCCAGCGCGCTTACGAGGTCGGCCCGGAATTCCTTGATACCTTCCTGGCAGACGATCTCGACAACAGCCGCTTCTTCGCCGGAGGCACCGGTGATCGGGTGCAATTCGACCTGCCGGGTTTCGGGCTGCACCGGCTGCGTCAGGCCGGGGTCGGCCAAGCCGAATGGACCCGTCACTGCACTTATTCAGACGCCGAGCGCTTCTTCAGCTACCGCCGCACCACGCACGCGGGCGAGGCCGATTATGGCCGCCTGATCTCGGTGATCCGCGCCTGACCGTGACAAGATTACGGCAATATCCGACCGCCAGACGCCGCATTTCCCAGGAAACAATCGCCCGTTTTTAGCCTGATTGATCCCGAATCAAAAAATTTACACATATCCTTCAATGGCTTATAAATACGGCACCGACGCCTCATTTGCGATGCGCTGTCCGGCAATAGACCAGAAATATTTTCACAAAGGCCAAAACATCGCCCCATAGCTCCGGCATTCTCATCCTTAACGCGAAGCAACTGGCCATCAGACGGCTGCGGCAGGAGAGCAAGAATGAAAGTCCAAACCCGGAAACGCTGGATCAAATCCGTTATCGAAACCGCCCAGCAAGACACTCCGCCCATGCCCTGGCAGCGCGGCACCCTACGCGCCGCCTTTGTGGCAAAACGTCAAACCTCGACCCTCAAGGCCAAATCGGCCTGACTCACCTCGGCGTCTCCTCCCCGGCGCAGCAACGGTTCCTCCAGTAACCACACGAGCGTGAACAAACCGGGCTTGCCATAGGGCAGCCCGGTTTTTTGTTGTCATCCCCGAATCAAATTGTGACCGGATCCACGGTCTTTGCGAAACAATCCTCCGCTTCTTGCGGTAATTGGCGCCGTCCTGGATGCCAATGTAGGCAATTTCTTGACAATTCTGCCCAAGCTGGCCGATTTTCCGTCCCTACGAACGGTTACAAGTCCTTCTGTCGTTGTCGGTGGGGGCCGACGCGGATGTGACAAAGCTGAAAGGCTGCGCACATGACGACCCCTTTTTCGGTCCGGCCCGCCCCGGATCACGCACGCTCTCTCCCCTCCGCCGCATCCGTGGCGCAACCTCGGCGCAAATCTCTCATGCGAAAATACGAGGTTGCGTCGCTCGGCTCTGACGCCATAGTGCGTTACAGCGAACACATCGCGCCTGCATCGCTTACCTTCGAGAGCGCCTTTGCCGCCTTTGCCCGCGGAACCCTGATCACCACTCAGCAAGGCCTCTGCGCCATTGAAGATCTGCAACCGGGCATGATGCTGCCCTGTGTCGATGGGCCACCGCAACGCGTGCTGTGGATCGGTTCAATGACCTTGGTGCCAAGCGCGCCCGTCGCTTCGCCCGCACAATTGCGACTGACCAGGATCATGGCCGACAGTTTCGGTCTGGCGCGTCCGATGCCCGATCTGTTGCTGGGCCATGCGGCACGGTTGTCGCGCAACCCGGTCGAATTCAGGGAATACGCATTGAAAACGACCGTTCTGACCCCTGCCAAATCGTTTGTCGACGGTGTCAATGTGATCGAAATTACCCCACCCTCGCCGGTTTCCCTGTTTCATATCGGGCTGGAACGACACGCCATCATCCGTGCGGCGGGCCTCGATCTGGAGAGCTTTCATCCCGGTGCGTCGCTTCTGCGCGACTTGGGGCATAACGCGCGCGTGCTTTTTCTGTCGCTCTTCCCGCATATCGCGGACGAAGACGGTTTCGGCCCTCTGTGCCAGCCACGCACCGGACAACACATGCTGGAACAGCTTCATTTGTCCTGATCAGGGCAAGGCCCCCAACCACAGCCATACCGTCAAGATCGACAGCGATGTGCCCAAAAGCACAGAGGAAGCTGCCACCTTTTGCGCCCGCCCATAAAGCGAGGCAAAGACATACATATTGATCCCCGGTGCCATCGACGCGTTCAGCACGGCCGAGCGGAACTCACCCTGGCTCAAGTCGAGCCATGTCCCCATCCCCCAGACAATGCTTGGATGCAGCACCAACGAGGCAAAACAAACAAAGGCGATCACTTTCATATCACCGCGGGGGCGATAGCGCACCAACACCCCGCCCACACCGAAAAGCGCCACAGGCAACGCCGCGCGGGTCAGAAGCTCGACCGCGTCCATCACCGCTCCGGGCACCGGCACCGCCAGAAGGTTGACCGCAAAGCCAAGTGCGATCCCGAGGATCAGCGCGTTGCGAAACATCGCCTTCAACACCGTACCGGGCAGTTTCGCCACGGATTGACCACGCGCCCGCACGATTTCCATCGCGGTGATACCCAGCCCGTAACAAAATGGCGAATGCACCGCGACAATGGCATAGTTTGGCCCCAACGCATCGGCGCCATATGCCCGTTCTGTGATCGCGAGACCCAGCATCAGCGAGTTGGCAAAGAGACAGCCGAAACCGATGACCACCGCATCTTCCCATTCACGACCAAAGAAGTATCGCGCTCCCAAAAGGCCAAATGTGAAGCTGACGGTAGAGCCGGTATAAAAGCTCACCAACAGATCAAACTCAAACGTCTGGCTCAGATCAAGCCGTGCAATCGCCTGAAATAACAGCGCCGGAAACAGGAAATTCTGCGAAAACCGCATCAACCCGTCGATGATGTCGTCGCTCAGAAATCCCCGCCAGACCGCAGCATAACCAAAGCCGATCACCAGAAAAACCGGCAGGATGACATCCAGCAGCGCCTGCATCGGGCTAGATCCGGTTCATAACGGAAAGCTCAGAACCATGCCGTCATAAGCCGGGGTGATATGGTCAGGCGTTTCCGCCTCAAGCGTGTCGTAGTCGAGATCAATATGCATGTTGGTCAGCACGGCGCGTTTGGGTGCCATCCTTGCGATCCATTCCAGAGATTGCTCTAGATGCGAATGCGTCGGATGCGGGGTGCGGCGCAATGCATCAAGCACCCAGCAGTCCAGATCCCTCACCGCCGCCCAGGCCTCTTCGGTCATCTCGGCCACATCTGGCAGATAAGCCAGCCCACCAATGCGAAAACCCAGCGCATCGATTGATCCATGACCTACCTCGAAGGACTGAAGTGCGAGCGGCCCGCCCGCTCCCTCGACGATCACATCGCCCTTGATCGTGTGCATGTTCAGGATCGGCGGATAAGGACTGTGCGGTGGCTGCACAAAGGCATAGCCAAAGCGCGAGAACAGATCGTTTTGCGTGTCGCCATCGGCCCAGACATCAAGCCGCTTGCGCATGTTGAACACGATCATCCGCAGATCATCCAGCCCATGGACATGATCAGCATGACTATGGGTCCAGACGACCCCGTCAAGCTCACCCACCCCGGCATCCAGAAGCTGGCTGCGCAGATCGGGCGAAGTGTCAATCAGAACCCGCGTCGTTCCTCCGTTCGTGACCTTCTCAACCAGCATGGAACAGCGGCGGCGTTGGTTCTTCGGGTTGCTCGGGTCGCAATCCCCCCAATGTCCGCCCAAACGCGGCACCCCCCCAGACGAACCACAGCCCAGGATGGTAAAGCGTAGCTCTCCCGTCATGCCGCCGCCTCGTATTGCGCGGCTTTCCAGAACAAGCGCTCGAAATTGGCCTCGGTCTGGGCGGCGAACTCGTCATACGCCATGCCGAAGACCTCGGCCCCCACCTTGGCGGTATGGACGCTAAAGGCCGGCTCGTTGCGCTTGCCTCGATGCGGTGGTGGCGCCAGATAAGGCGCATCGGTCTCCACCAGAATACGCTCCACCGGCGCGGCGGCAAAGATGTCGCGCACTTCCTGGCTCTTGGGGAAAGTCGCAATCCCCGACATCGACAGATAGAACCCCAACTCAAGCGCGACGCGCGCCAGCTCCGGCCCCGATGAAAAGCAGTGCATCACGCAGCTAAACGCACCCTGCGCATGTTCCTCGCCCAAAATCCGCGCCATATCCTCATCCGCCGCGCGCGCGTGGATGATCAACGGCAACTCCGTCTGGCGCGCCGCCTCGATATGAATGCGCAGGCTTTCGCGCTGTACCTCCGCGCTCTCAACGGTATAATGATAATCCAGACCGGTCTCACCGATACCGACAAATTTCGGATGCTTGGCCATCAAGACCAACTCGTCAACACTGGCCATCGGCTCCTTTGCCACGCTCATCGGATGGGTGGCCGCAGCATAAAACACCTGCGGATAGGTCTCGGCAATCGCCCGTACGGCGGGCTCACTCTTCAATCGGGTGCAAATCGTCACCATCCGCCCCACGCCGGCGCGCACGGCGCGCGCCACGATCTCGTCGCGTTCCCCGTCGAAGTCGGGAAAGTCGAGATGGCAATGGCTGTCGGTGATTTGCGGCGTCTGGGTCATCTGCGGCTCCGTCACGCGGCGCTTTTGGCGTCGCTCTTGTCTCGTATCCTCAAAATCGTATCAAGGATCAGCGCGGCAGGGTCAAGATTGACGGCCCGTCCATGGCGCATTCGCTGGCCCAGTTCTTCGGACAATTCGGCCCACTTGCGCGCACTATGGGCATTCGGCGACAGGCGCGCAAAAAGCGCCGCCTCTCCCGGTGCGGCCTCGGGGTCAGGTGCCTGCCCAAGCGCGCCGCTGCGCGCCATCCGCGCCAGCAACAGCCCGATCAACCCGATCAGCAGGTCCAGTTTTGTCTCGCCCCCGCGTGCGGCCGCCGCCTCGGCCAACCGCATGGCGCGTGCGCGATCCATCTCGGGCAATCTCTCCAACAGCCCAACCAATTCGGCGTAGGTTTTTAACCCGCCCAAGTTGATAAGCCGGACGGCCTCGCCCACCGATCCACCCGAAAGCGCCGCCAACGCCGCCTCTGTCCCCGGCTCTGGCGTCACCCCCGCCTGAGCCAGCGCGCGCGCCATATCCTGCGCTCCCAGCGGCAACAGCCGCAACTCACGACAACGCGACCGGATCGTCGCCAACAGGCTCGAGGGCTGGTGCGAGATCAACAGCAGAACGGTTTTCGCCGGCGGCTCCTCCAGCATTTTCAACAAGGCATTTGCCGCCTGCGGGTTCATCTCATCAGCCGAATCCACGATGACGATCCGCCGCCCGCCTTCCAAAGCCGACAGCGCCAGAAACGGTGTCAGTTCTCTAACTTCATGAACCCGGATGTCTTTTGAAAACTTCCCGTCAAGAAATGCTTTTTGTCGTTCCTGATCGGTTTTGCCAGTCCCGCCACGCCGGATCAGCTTCAACCCCGGTTCCGACCCGGCCATGATGCGCCGCGCCACCGGATGCTCAGGATCTATGAACAACCGCTCTGGCTCTGGCGGCGCATCGCCAAAAAGCCCCGACCCGCCGTCGCCCTCAGGCGTCGCCAGCAAGAACCGTGCAATCGCCCAGGCCAGCGTTGCCTTGCCCACACCGCGCGGACCGGTCAGCAACCAGCCATGGTGCAATCGACCCGCGTTGTACGCCTCCAGAAAGGCCGCCTCTGCCGCGCCCTGTCCGATTAATTCGTGCGTTTCACGCGGATGCGGCGCACCCTCGGCCTTGTCCGGTTCGGGTTGACCCGCGTCACTCATCCCAGATGCTCCCGCACGACGTGCACGACATCAACGGCCACGACATCAATCGCCCGGCTTGCGTCGATGATACGAAACCGCACGGGGAACTCTGTGGCGAGATCAAGAAATCCCTGCCGCATCTGCGCCTGCAACCCGGCGCCGAAATCTTCAAACCGCTCTTCCGCCGTTTCGCGCGCCTTGGCACGGGAATGGCCGATATCGGGGTCCATATCGAACAAAAGCGTCAGGTCCGCCTCGATCCCGATCATCAGATCGTGCAATGCATCGACCTTTCCGCGCAGATCACCCCGGCTCAGCCCCTGATACATCCGCGTGCTGTCAACGAACCGGTCACAGATCACAACTTTCCCGGCACTCAGAGCGGGCCGGATCGTGCGTTCCAAATGGTCGCGACGCGCGGCCGTGAAAAGCAAAAGCTCGGTTTCCGCCGACCAGCGATCGGGATCACCCTCCAGAACCAGCGCACGAATTTCCTCGGCCCCCGGCGAGCCACCGGGTTCGCGCGTCAAAAGAACGTCAAACCCGTCCGCCATCAACCGTTCAGCCAGCATCCTGCCTTGGGTGGATTTGCCCGACCCGTCGATGCCTTCCAGAGTGATAAAACGACCTTGCGCGCTCAAAACGCCGCCTCGGGGCCCTTGTTCAGCCGATCCAGCAGAATACCCGCCACGGTGCGCACCCTGACCACAAACCCGCCACGCCGCACATCCGAGGCCGCCGTCAACGCCACCCGCAACTCTTCAAGCCCCTCAGGGCGCATGATCAGTTCGGCCAGCGGATCGCCCTTCTGCACTGGCGCAGCCACCGGACTCTTATAGACGATTTCACCCGCCACCTTGCCGTTGGACATCACCGGCAAGAGCGCGCGCACATCCTCCTGCGTCACCAGCCCCACAGTTGCGGTTTCGCCCATCCACACGGGTGCCTCGATCAAAACCTTGTCCTTCTCGATCACCGTCTTTTCCGCAAACTGACGAAAGGACCAGTTGACGATCGCTTCGGCCTCGCGTGCCCGCGCCGCCACACTGTCGAGCCCGGAAATCACAAAGATCACGCGCCGGTTGCCCTGCACCGCCGACCCCACAAGCCCGTAACCCGCCTCTTGCGTGTGTCCGGTCTTGAGACCATCCGCACCGATGCCAAGACCCAAGAGCGGATTGCGGTTATGCACGTTCTGCGGCGCGCGGCCATCGAACTTGAACTCCGTTTCGGCAAACATCGGATAATATTCGGGAAAGTCGGTTATGATGCGATTTGCCAGCAACGCGAGATCGCGCATGCTCATGCGGTGCCCGGCGGCCGGCCAACCATTGGAATTTACAAAGGTGGAATTGGTCATGCCCATCTGTGCTGCGCGTTGAGTCATATAACGGCCAAAGCCGGCCTCGGTACCATCCGGGCTCAGCGCCTCGGCCAGCACGGCACAGGCATCGTTGCCACTCAGCACGATGATCCCGCGTAACAGGTCTTCCACGACCACCCGGTCGGTGGTGTCGAGAAACATGGTCGAGCCACCATAGCTCATCGCATGCTTTGAAACCGGCAGCTTTTCGGCCAGCGATAGCCGCCCGTCGCGGATCGCCTCGAAGGTGACGTAGAGCGTCATCAGCTTGCTCATCGACGCGGGCGGCAGCGGCATATCGGCATTCTTGGCCAAAAGCACCGTGCCGGTCGTCTGATCAAGGATATAGGCCGCCCGCGCACGGGTCTCAAAGGCACTTGCCGTCAAAGCGGTCATCATCACAGCCACAAGGCCGAGCATCATTCGGGCAGCAAATTTTCTCATCAGTCGACTCAGGCTCAGTTCGTTACGAAATATGCGTCAGTAAAGCCCGATGCCTTGATCTTTTTCAACAGGGCCGCCCGTTCCGCGCTGGTATTCGCCGGTCCAACCAACACCCGCCAGAAGGTTTTCCCCTTCAGCGTCTGCTGCTTGACGGTCGGTATCATCCCGGCCTGGCGCATCGCGGTTGCAGTATTGTTGGCGTTCTTCTCGACGCTGAAAATTCCGATCTGGATGAAGGGCTTGCTCAAACCTGACGCTTTCGGCTTGGGTTTGGGGGCCGCGGCAGCGGTCCGTTTCGTTTCCGATTTCGCCTCGGCCGCCGCAATTGCGCTGGCCGCTCCTCCCGCCACCGGATCAAGCGGCTTGGCTTCGATATCGGCAGGTTCGCTCAGCTCCGTAGTGACTTCGGCCTCCCGCGGAACTTCTTCTTCCATCTCTTCGCGGCGCAATGCGGTCACGTTCAGCTGCATCGGCTGACCGGCCAGCATTCCCAGCGCTTCGGCGGCGTCTGACGACACCTGAAGCCTCGGCCCCGGATTATCGCGTTCCCGCCTGAACAGCGCACCGACCACGAATTTGCTATTGGCGGTATTGCGGATGATGACCCGCTCTGGCTCTTTCACGTCAGAATGCGCCACCCAGACACCGCCCAGCGATGGGCGGCCATCCCAGAGGCCCGCTTCCGTGACCTGAAACACTTCGGGCGCCTCGACATCGCGCTCGACCACTTTGCCGCTGCGCTTGGGCGCCGCGCTTGTGGCCTCGGTCTCCGTCTTGTCCTTCTTCTGGAAAAGATTGAATTTCTGTCCGTCCTCACAGCCTGCAAGCATCGCTGCAAACCCCAGGAAAACCGCCGCGCGCGCACCTGCAACAACGGCCCCTCTTTTGATCCCCACGAAACTCATACCCCGTCCTCTGCTCCACACGTGCCCCGGTTTTCCGGTGGCATTCTCGCCTGTCCGCTGACCCGATCCCGCATCAAAGCGGGCCGGTTTCAGACGCAGTGTAGCGAGTTGCCTCTTTCAAGGAAAGTCTGCGCCTCACCATCGGCGGCTTTTCGGCACGATTTCCCAGAAGTCAGACGATCATCGGCTCGACAATGGCGCGAATATCGGCCGGTGCGGGCTGCGGTCGAAATTCGCTGGCCACGACCAACACGCTGACGAACTTACCCTCGAAACACAAAACTCCGTCCTGATAGCCATCTACCCGGAAGGTGATCGACGAGTTGCCCAGCTTTGTAGGCGCCACCTTGCAAATCAGCCGGTGACGCGGCGTGATGGTCGAACGGAAGTCGAGCGACATGTGCACGAACGGCGTGCCGAGATCGCGATCCAGATTCATCTGGAACCAGCCAGAGCCACCCAGATGATGCTCCCACCAGGCATCGATCGCTTCCAGCGCCCACCACGGGATGCGTGCGGTATAGGCGATCTTGGCCGGGTCGCAATCGCCCCAGCCGACGCGGATTTCATGTTCAAAACCGGTCTGTTCGGTGTTTGATGGCTCGGCCTTCATTGCGTTTCCTTCCATCGGCGTTACGCTTGATCGCTCGTCACTGTTGTGCGCGCATCTCTTCAATCCAGCGGTCGACCATGTCAAGCCGAAGGCCCATTCTTGCCTCGCCTTGCCCGGCCTTGCACTCCCTCAAGAGCGCTTCGACCATATCCAGAAGACGCGCTGCCGCCTTTGGTCGCCCCATGCGCGTTTTCAGCCCCGCATTGGCTAACTGGATCAAAGACTGAACCAGCCGTCGCTCGGGCGCGTTCTGTGGCAAGGCCATCCAGACAGGCTCGAAAAGCTCGTGCGCCTCCCAGTAATAGCCCGCCCGCAACCACTCCAACCCGCAACGCCAGGCGTGCGACCGGGTCAATGTTGCAATATCGCTTCCTGGCTGGGCGGTCTCGCAAAGCACCGCAAAGGCATCTTCCGGGTGGCGCGGTGTTTCGCCCGGAACATAGGCATGCGTCGGCGCTGGAAATTCCGCTTCTTTACCGGCTTCCTCCTTCATCACACACCGTCCCGCTTGCCTGCAAAAAAGGAACCCGGCGACCAAAGCCGCCGGGTTTCATTCACTTCACAGGTTGAAAATCAACCCTCGTATTCAGCCATCAACGCCTTGGCTTCGTCGATCAACGCCTGACCGTCGATGCCCTTGCTGGCCACATCAGCGATCCAGCTGTCATAGATCGGCTGCACAAGATCACGCCATTCCTGCACATCTGCGCCACTGATCGTTGTGATATTGTTGCCGCGCTCCACAGCAAGCTTGCGCGCGGGCGCATCGGCGTCAGCCTGTGTGCCCCCGGCAAAAACCGAAAGCTCAAGCCCCGAATTGTCGTCGATAATCTTCTTCAGATCATCCGGCAGGCTTTCGTATTTTTCTTTGTTCATGGCCAGAACGAAGGACAAAGTGTAAACTCCTGCACCTTCAAACTCGGTGTGGTTACCTACAAGCTCTGCCACTTTCAAAGCGGTTGTGACTTCCCAGGGAATCGTGGTGCCGTCGATGACACCTTTCGACAGGCCCTCTGACACAGCCGGAACAGGCATCCCCACCGGGGTCGCCCCGACAAGCTCCAGAAGTTGGTTCACCAGACGCGAACCACCGCGAATTTTCATGCCCTGAAGGTCAGCAGGCTTGTTAACCGGTTCTTTGGTATGAAACAGCCCCGGCCCATGCACCCAGGTGGCAAGAATATGCAGATTGGCGAATTCGGTATCTTTCAGACGCGATTCATAGAGCTTCCAATAGGCATAGGAAGCGGCGCGCGCATCGGCCACCATAAAGGGCAGTTCCATGACTTCCATGGTCGGATAGCGCCCCGGTGTATAGCCGACCACGGTCCAGACGATATCGGCCACGCCATCAATCGCCTGATCCATCAACTCGGGCGGTTTGCCTCCCAGCTGCATCGACGGATAGCGATCGATCTTGATGCGCCCGCCGCTGTCCTCTTCAACCTTGTCAGCCCAGACATCCAGCACCAGTCTAGGCACACTGGCCTGCGGTGGCAGGAATTGGTGCAACGTCAGCGTCACCTCCTGCGCACTGGCAGCCCCCGCGCCAAAACCCACGCCCAGCGCGGCGGTCGCAGCCATCGCGGCGCCACCGACGAGACTTAGAAATCCTCTTCGCAGTGTCATATCATCCTCCCAGATGGTAAGTGTTCTTGCAATATATTGCGCACCCCGCTTTATAGTGCAACAGATTTGAATCTCGATTGCGGTTCAGGTTGCGCATGAAATTACTTCGATTCTTCGTCTTTCAGAATCGCTCGCAACTCATTAACAGCAGTCGGGTCGGAGGAGTGGCAGAGTGGTCGAATGCACCGGTCTTGAAAACCGACGTGGGTTAACGCCCACCGTGGGTTCGAATCCCACCTCCTCCGCCACCAATTTGACTAAGATACTGATTTTATTTGAATTAGTTTTCTTGAGATTTTGTTGCCACAATTGTTGCCACCAAAGATCATTCTATTGAATGCAGTTGACTGCATCGGGTTTCAGCTCTGAACTTGTCGGTTTGAGGTGTCTCAAGCTTCGTCACCTCTACGTAGCAAACGGAACCTGGTGGACGTGATTTGCAATCGACGAGGATGTTCGCCATCACCAAGTATGGAAAATGCCGAATTCTCTCGAATTCTCAGGTAATTCGGAAAAACTCTGCAATAAACCTACCATCATCAACGTGCGCATGAGTTGACCCTGCACCAGGTGGAACCGCGCGTGGCGGGTGAGATAGTCTACATGCTGGCAAATGGCCGCGGGAAGATGCGTATGAATTCCAATGGCAAATCTCAGCAGACCCGACGCTTGAGTGTGCCTGTGTTGTCGAGCGGTGAGTTGTCCGACTTGTTGAGGCGCGCAGATAGAGCCTTGTGGGCCATGAGAGGTCGATACACGTGATTGGCACCCCACGCCGTTCAAGCTCACGCGTCAGCCAAGTGGCAAGTATCCCACTTTCGTGCACAACACGTTCTGCACTTGGGGCATACTGCGCAAGATATTCCGCAATGGTATCAGGTTCAGTAGGAACAGACGCACGATTAAAGACCGTGCTCTCTGCATCCTCCACACAAATCGAAACTTCTTTCAATGAAACATCTAAACCAACATGATGGCTCATGCTCGTTCTCCTTACGGTCTTTGATTGGTGAGGCTGATACTATCAGACCTCGTTCGCCATCGGAGAGCGACCGCCGCGATCACACCATGTCATTCGTCAAGGCCCTCGCCGCTGCGGTGCAGCTTCCCAAGAGCAGACATCGACGGAATCTTCGCAGAAATTGACTGGATCGCCGACCAACGACTTTTATGCTGACCATCATTGCTCAAAACCACCCGCACGGCACGTTCGCGGACTTCTGGGGAATATTTGTTCGCTGTTTTATTCATGATGCTCCATCTTGCTCAGGTGTTGGAGCCTCCGGCAAACCCGGCGCGGTTCAGTTTTGAGTACGTCAGCATCTTCGCGACGCTGTCCCGGCTGGCCCCAAAATCCTGAGCAATCTGACGTCTGCTTAACCCTTCTTCAAAGTGAGCACGCCGAACCTTCAAATACAAATCCACTGTGAATATCCCCAAACTCTCCCATCAAATGAAAGGGCAAAAGTGGCCGACTCTTACGCCGCCCGCGACAACACCATGTCGCGGCTACCGTGGACGAGTATTGCTCCGCCGTTCACAGCTAAGAGCCAAATACGGTGGGTTGGAGGTGTCCGAAGCCGCCCGGCTGAACTCTTGGAGGACGAAAACGCCAAGCTCAAGCGCCTGCTGGCCGATACGATGCTCGACAATGTGGTCCTGAACGATCTTCTGGGAAAGAGCTGGACCACTGACCAAGCGGCGCGAGGCAACACTTGGGGCGGCACAAATACGTGACAGGTCCACTCCGGGAAAACCGGGAAGGTTCAGACTGCCTGTCCCAAATACGCGCCCATCAAGTCCGAACTATCCCTTAGCACTGAGGTGGGGCCGGACATAACAATAGACCCGCTATGCAACACATAGCCGAAATCCGAAATATCAAGACCAAGCACTGCGTTCTGTTCTGATACCAATATCGTCAATCCCATCTCATCACATAGCTGACGTAGTACATCCGCAATTTCTTCAATAATCAGCGGAGCAAGTCCAAGCGATGGTTCATCCAGAACAAGAAGTTTGGGCTGCGCCATCAACGCACGACCAATGACAAGCATTTGTTGCTCACCCCCGCTGAGAGACCCCGCGGCCTGATGAAATCTTTCTTTCAGCCTCGGGAATAGCCTGACTACCCGATCCAGATCAGCTTCGACTTCGGCCGAAACTCCCCAGCGGGATCTCAGATATGCTCCCAACTCAAGATTCTCTAGAACGCTAAGCTCAGCAAAGACACCACGCCCTTCCGGAACAAGAACCATCCCCTTCGCGACGCGTTTAGGAGCTGCCAGGCGCGCAATGTCCTGTCCACGCAACAGGATACGCCCGCTTCGGGCCGGTACCAGACCAGTGAGACAATTGGCGACACTGGATTTTCCAGCCCCATTCGCACCAATCAAGACAGTAATGCACCCCTCATCAACTTTGAGGTTGATATCTTTGACTGCAGTCGTGCCACCATAAGCAACTGTCAATTTCTCTATTTTGAGCATTGGCTACTTTCTCCGCCCCAAGTAGGCGGCCTGAACGTGTTCGTTCTTAAACACTTCATCCGTGCTACCTTCTGCGATTACCTGACCGTTCTCCATGACAACGATTTCATCTGCCAGTGGCAGGACAAGCTGCATGACATGATCCACAAGCAAAATCGCACGACCGAGGTCTCTCTCGCCTTTCAAAAAGCTGCTTAACTGCTCGATTTCGGCATTTGAGAGACCGGCAGCGGGTTCATCCAGCAACAGCAACTCAGGATCTCCCGCAAGCGCGGTGCCCAGTTCGGTTAGCCGCCGCTGGAACTGATTTATTTCATTCGGATAGCAAGAAGCAACATCTTCAAGCCCCAGCCGTTTGAGCTGCGCAGTAGCGATTTCCATCGAGGAATTCTCTTCGTGCAACTTCCCATTTGTGGCAGAACTACCAAGTGCAATATTCTCGAACACAGTCAAAGTCGGGATTAAACGCGCATGCTGAAATGTCCGGCCGATGCCAACATGTGCCCGCAAATCCGCCCGGAGTCTCTCGATTTGTTTGCCGTTGAAAGCAATCTTTCCTTCGTCAGCTTCAAGGGTGCCCGAAACCAACGCGAGAGCAGTCGATTTGCCGGCTCCATTCGGACCAATCAACCCCTTGATCTGGCCGTGAGCAATATCAAAGCTGACATCATTAACCGCACGTACGCCTCCAAAACTGCGCCTTATGTTGCGAACGGAAAGTAACGGTTCCCTCTGACCAGCGGCCGAAACATGCTCAGGGAGTTTCAGCGATCCCGACTTCACCGGCTCGACAGTTGGCCGCCTCCGCAACAGTCCTGAGATGCCCGAGGGCGAAAAGAGCATTATGGCCACCAGTAGCAGACCAAAGATAACCGGCTGCCAACTTGAAGTGAAACGTAGCAGTTCAGGCACCCACGTCAGGACAATAACGCCAAGGGCTCCTCCCCAAATTCGCCCCATTCCTCCGATGACCAGTAGAACCACGATATTGAGCGAAAAGTGCAGACCAAATGTATTCGGCGCCACAAACTGAATGTAGTGCACGTAAAGACTACCACTAAGCGCGGCCATCATAGCACTGATGACAAAAACAGTAACTTTGCGGCGCACGACATCAACGCCTCGCGACGTAGCTGCAGTTTCGTCTGCGTGAATGGCATGCAGCTGAAGTCCGAAACGGGAGTTTGCAAGCCGCCAAGCGATAACAATGACCGGAACGAGAAGAATCAAAACAAAGTAATAGTAGTGAACCGGATCGCGTAGAGCAAAACTTCCAAATTTCAGGCGCGGGATGGAAATAACCCCAGAAGACCCCCCGCTAACAGAAGAAGTAATGCGCACCAACGCTTCAAAGACAATCGGCAAGCCCAGTGTGGCCATTGCAAGGTAGTACCCACGCAACCTTAGAGTGGGAATGGCTATCATCGCTCCTATGACGGCAGCAACCAAAATGCCAATGGGCATAGCAAGCCACCCAGACCAACCGGCTTTCGTTGTCAGCAACGCCGAGGAATATGCTCCAAGACTAACGAACAAACCATGACCAAGTGACAGCTGCCCGGTGTATCCGAACAAAAGGTCAAGCCCGACTACCACAAATAGGTTAATTAGAATAAAGGTCCAAACCCCAAGAAAATATGGATTTTGAGTGAAAAGAGGAATGACCGCCATTCCCGCCAACAAAAGCAGTATCGGAAGGTATTTTTTCATCACCGGCCCTACCGGCCCTACTAGTTTCTTTAAATGCGTCACCGCGACAACCCCTGTGTAACCTTGCCCAAAAGGCCCTGAGGCCGTACCAGAAGCACAACAAATAGGACAACGAACGCATAGACATTCTGAAGTTCAGACGAGATCAAACCGACGCAAAGCCCTTCGATAACGCCAACAAGAATACCGCCGACCACTGCGCCAAATGGATTAACCAATCCTCCAACAATGGCAGCCGCGAAGCCTTTGACCACCAAGATTACGCCATTGTCATAAGACATCATCTGAGACGGAGTTATAAGAATGCCGGCGAGACCACCCAAAAAGGCACTAAAGGCAAATGCCACCATAATCATCGTACCTGGATTGACCCCCACAGTCTGAGCGACACGAGCGTTTTCAGATACGGCGCGCATCGCCTTTCCAAATATTGTCCGATACAGAAAAAACCACATTATCACGCAAACTATACAGGTTATTGCCAGAATTGTTATTGTGTCAAAATTCAACGTCGCTCCGAGAACATTATAGGATTCTCGTGGAAATAGTTGAAATGAGAGAAAGTCTGCTCCCCAGATCTGGTAAGCAAGACCCGTTATTACCATCGCCAGCCCGAGCGTGATCATGATGAAGGTCATCTCGGTGCTGTCTTTTCGTGCCATTCCCAAAATGAACCGCAAAAGAAGACCGAGAATTACGCTGACTATTAGAGACAACGACAACGCCAGCCAGGTCGGGATCGGGAGGGACAGAAACGTCACCGCCGACAGCCCACCAATCACTACAAATTCTCCTTGGGAGAAGTTGATGACCTTGCTGGAATTATAAATAAGACTGAAGCCTGCAGCAACAAGCCCGTAGATTGCGCCGATTGCCAATCCCCCCGCCATAAATTGAGGGACACTGCTCAATATACTGAGATCCATGCGGAAGGCTTCCTTTTTGCTTATTTCTCGTAGTCGGCCAACTGCCAACCATCAGGTGTCGCGATCATCATGACCAAAGCGTCGCTCGTAAGCCCAGCGTGATCCTCAGGGCTGAAGTTGAACACACCGGTCACACCGACGTAGTTCTTGACATTGGTCTCGAGCCAATCCCGAATGGCCTGCCGTTCACCTCCGACCGCACGCATCGCATCAATTACCATGTTAGTGGCGTCAAAGCTGACACCGGCGAACATATCCGGTGCAACGCCATACTCAGCCGAATAGCTTGTAACGAATGCTTCAGAGATTGCTTTTTGCGGATGATTATCCGGCAGATCCTGCCACACAAGAACTGGCGCGCCAACGATGGGCTGGCCAACAACATCTTCTCCGACCGCATCACGAAAAGCGCTGTTCGCTTGTCCATGTCCTGAAATGATCGGGATTTCCAAACCGAGTTCACGCGCGTTCCGGTAAACAACAACTGAAGGTGCACCATAACCATGCATGAAAATCGCATCCACGCCGCTATTCTTCAATTTGGTCAACTGTGATTTCAAGTCAGTCGCATCTGGCGGAAATGACTCTTCCTGTGCCAAGACAACATCACGTTTCGCCACCAGAGCGCGAAGATTGTCGCGGCCGTCTTCACCATATGCATCTGAAACATAGAGGATACCAACTTTATCCCAATCGGCACGTTCCATATAGTCCACGACTTTAGCAACCGAGAGATCGCCTCCTTGTCCGGGACGAAACACCCACTTCCGCTCGGCAACAGGTTGAACAACGGTGACCCCGGAAACGGGCGCTAACATTGGAACCTCAGACTCAGTTACTAAGGAAAGCAGCGCAAGTGCGCCACCTGTCCGGCTCGGCCCGACAATTGCGGAGACATTCGACTGGCTGATTAACTTTCGTGTCCCTAGTACAGCGCCGGTTTCGGTGCTAGTACCATCTTCGAGCAGAAGTTCGACCTGTTTGCCATCAATACCCCCTGCCTCGTTAGCCAGTTTGATGGCTAGTTTTGCGGCATTGGCCTCGGGCACACCGAGAAACGAAGCACCACCTGTAATATCAAGGATTGCACCGATCTTCAGGCTATCGCTGGCCATACTCATTGCGGCTAGTGACGACATCCCCACAGCTAAAATCGACGATAGCAGAGCCTGTCGGCGCGTGATTCCAAATTTTGCAGTCATTTTGTCCTCCTAAGTTGATAATTTTTTTGTTGTCGTTCAAACTTTGATTTCCTGATCGGCCCAATTCCATTCGCGCACATCGCGACGCAGAATTTTGCCGAATGCGGACATTGGCAGTTCGCTTTTGAAATCGATCCGCTTTGGAACCTTAAAATTTGCTAGTTGGTTCTTACAAAGTTCGATGAGATCTTCTTCACTCACCTCAGCGCCTGGTTGTTTGACGACGGCTGCAACCACGATTTCACCCCAACGGGGATTGGGGGCACCAACAACTGCGCACATTCGAACCCCTGGGTGAGAATTCAAGACATCTTCAATATCATTGGGAAAGATGTTCTCGCCCCCACTGATGATCATATCCTTTTTGCGATCGACGATATAAAGGAACCCTTCTTCATCAAACCGCCCCATATCCCCCAGAGTTATGTAATCGCCGTGACGAGCGGATGCCGTTGCCCCGGGGTTTTTCACATACTCTCGGAGCAACGTACCTCCACCAATATAAATCTCCCCAGCCTCTCCCGGAGCCACAGGTACGCCCTCTTCATCCAACAGAACGACGTGCATGCCAAAGACCGGTTTTCCGACAGAACGAGACTTGCGCTCCTGATCTTCGGGACCAAGATTCGAAACTAATCCGACTTCGGTGCCTCCATAAAATTCATTAAGGCCGGCAGTCGGAAAACTTTTGATCAGCATATTTTTGGTACTGGAATGCAGAGGCGATCCGCCGCTAACAAGCATTCTCATCGACGAAACATCTGTCGTCCCTAACGCCTCGGAATCTCCCAGCGTCGCCCACATCGTTGGCACCATCATAGTCCACGTTGTGCGATGCGCAGCAATCAGTGCCAATATATTGTCGGGCGAGGTATCTTTCGTAACGACTATCGTGCCTCCGCACATCAATTGCATCAATGCGAACAAAGTTGGCGCTTCGTGAAACAAAGGGGCCGGACAAAGCATCCGATCTTCAGTCCTTACTTCATATAGCGCTCCCATCCGTTTGAGTTGATCTACGAAAGAGCCGTAGGGATTGTCACATCCCTTGGGGGCTCCTGTCGTTCCCGAGGTGTAGCCTTGAAAATAGCTAGCATCCCAATTGACAGGTGGTAATTCAAACGACTCTTCGGCGGTATCAATTAGACCTTCATATCCCAAACAATCGTCGTATCCATCGACATCACTGACAACAAACAGGCTGGTCACGTCGCGAAGCGTATCGCGCGCCTCCTCAGCCAAGGCCCTAAACTGATCATCAAAGATAAGCACCTTGGCTTCTGCATGCTTGACGATATATTCGATTTCGCGAGCAACGAGCCTAAAATTCAAAGGCACGATCGCAACTCCCAGCATCGCAGCCACCTGGTACAACTCAAGATAGCGGTGACTGTTCGTCATTAAGACGGCAATTTTGTCGCCCGACTTCAAACCAAGTCTGCTGAGGGCCTGACATAGACGGCGTGACCGCGCCCAAAGGCTGGCATAATCAAATTGGCGATCGCCATCAACAATAGCAGCCTTATCCGGCGTATAGGTAGCGTACCATTTCAGAGCATCTCCGATACCAACAGTCACTTAAAATCCTCCCAGTTTATTATTCCGACGCGCCTCCCCAGACGCAGTCTAGGAATTCTTGATAGCGTTCTAATTCACGCCATTAAGCTAATACTCTAGACGGGGGGGACGCCCCCCCGCCCCCGCTGCCTCACAAAGCATCAGTCAGTCAGGAAGGTGATACCCCACCTCAGCTACGCCAATAATGTCGCCAGCCGTATCACGGGACTCCACCTTAATGCTGACCCAGTTTTTACCTGTCCCGTGATAGTGTTTTTTCTTGATGAAAGCAGTTGAAACAACGGTCTCACCGACCCTGACGGGCTTAGTGAAGATGGCCTCTACAAAACGTACACGGCCGCCATTTGCGCTGACTGGCCCCCAATGCCGCGTTACGACAGATGCAAGGCTGGACATGGTCATCATGCCATGTCCAACGGTTGCGGGCATGCCAAAAACCTGAGCGCGAGCCGCCCATTCCTCGTTGGTATGAACAGGATTCATATCAAGCGAAGCAAGTGCGTAATGATCAATGGTCGCCTGATCATACTTAAGGGTGACGGGCGGAAAAGCGTAGTCGAAGTCAATTTCACCGAATGTTGGAACAAACGGAGCGCCGCTGCCCGCCTGGAGCGAAAGGCTCTGGGTTGAAGTTGCCATGAGGGCCTCCTTTTCAAGCGTTGATAAATTTTTCGATTTCAGGACGGGTTGAAGGCAGAATAAGCGAACAATCCCATGTACCCTTCAAACGTCCATCTTGGTTCCGGAACTCCATGAACATGGTCAAATAATGCTTGCCACGTTGGATGAACTTCTCCTTCGTAGTGATCGTATTCGTGATCACCTCCCCATTCACATAAGGCTCAATAGTCTCAATCTTCTGCCCCGGATTGCGGGCTCCAGGGGTACGCATCCAAGACCCTATGCCTGAGGCGCCAACCGTATAAAAGCCTATCGTGGTTGCAAAAATCGGGTGTTGGAGAACGCTTCCCGTTGGAGAGTGTTCGCGCGCATACTCTGGATCAACATAGAGTGGATCCGTTTCACCGCAGGACAGATTGTACTGAATGATGTCTTCATCCTTGATGGTGAATGTGTGGGAGGCCGGCCCAGTCTCACCGACGGTCGCCTCCTCCCAGATCTCATAATTTTCCCATCCAACGGTAAATTCGCGAGAAAATTCCCGTTGCTTATCGGTTTTGATATACTGATTTAGACGTTCAGGGACTGACATTGTTCTATCTCTCCTTTTATACTAACGACAACCTATCGAACGTACGTTAGTCTTGACGGAATCATTAGCCGAACAGTCGTTCGGTTGCAACGAAAAGTTTGCGAAGAGAAAAATGACAAAGAAAAATACGAAGAATGGTGGAGTGTCTCGAGATAGAGTTATTGCCGCCGCCGAAGAACTATTTACGCAAAAGGGCTTTAATGGCGTCTCAGTGCGCGACATTGCCAAGGCTGCAGGAATTCAACCTGCTTCAATGTATCACCACTTTGTCTCCAAAGAAGAGTTGCTGTGGGTCGTATGGGAGAAGGGCGGGTTGGAAATGCTCTCTGCATTTCAGGACGCCGTTGCGCAGTACGAATCTCCTTGGGATCGGTTGAATGCGGCCTGTATTGCCCATGTCAAAGGGCTGCATGATTGGGAACGGGCCAATCAGGTGCTGTTCGTCATTCCGCCCTGGCAGTACCCTGAAGGCATCCGAGATAAAGTCATCAAATTGCGGGATCAGTATGAAGCCGGGTTTGCCGACATAATCGCGACACTGCCGCTCAAACCGGACATTGACCTCAAGACTCTCCGTCTTACTTTGATAGGTGCGTTGTCGTGGACCCTTTTCTGGTACAAAGGTGACCGCAATGGTCTGGATGCTGTTGCCTTGAACATCGTCGCCCTACTTCGAGAAGACATAACCTCCACAACATAGCTGCAGATATGTTCTTAAGAGACTGTAATCGCCGGACGTAATCTCCCCAAAGGTGCGCGACCGCACCACCAATGTGCCCGCCGAGAAGAAGACCCGCTTCACCTCAGGCATCCCGCCTCAATGGGCCCGGCGCCCGCGCAGCATCGATGCCCTTTTGCCCGTGCTTTATCTGCACGGCATCTCGACAGGGGACTTCCAGGAGGCGCTGGCCGCGATCCTGCGGAAGGATGCGCCGAACCTGTCGCCGAGTGTGGTCTCGCGGATGAAGCACGGGTAGCAGGAATAGCCCCGGAATTTTCCGTATCGATGGGTATGTTTCAACGCTTCGATCGGGTTGGGTCAATGGATTGGGGTCTCGCATTTCTGCGCCAATGCACAAGAGTTTCTCATGCTCGCAACACGGTGCGCCTACGGAGACTAAGCCTGCATAGTCGCAACATGTTAACGCTGGCAGAGGATGCCATGGGCCTGCCAACAGAAACGCGCCATGATGGTGGGCTCTATGTGTTCCAAGACAAGGACCGGTTCGACACGTATCGTTTGCGGTTCCCCGCGCCATTCAAAGCTCTGGTTCAGGGTTCGAACGACGCGTTCAGCAGGTAGCGAGAAGTCGACCTCGATAGCCAAACCTTCGCGATTGAAGTCATCCAGCACGTTCAACGTTCGGATCGACCTGCCAACCGAGAGTTGGTCCGCTATGAAGTCCATCGACCAGGTCTTATTCGGCCCCTCGGGCACGGGCAGTGGTACGGGTTTGTCGCGCTTCAAACGCTTCCTGGGCGTGATCCGCAAGTTCAGTTCCAACTCGCAGTAGATCCGGCAGACCCTTTTGTGGTTCCAGCCATAGCCCTGCACCTAGCGCGGGTATAGAAAGCGCAGGCCAAAGCCCCAGTTGCACTTGTTCGCTGTCAAACGTTCCAACCAGTCTGCCCTTGCAAAGATGAGTTCGAATTGGTCAGACAGCACAATCGCATTTCAGCAATGTCATCGACGCTACCTGACAACGCCCCTCTTCTCAATCACGCGAGAAAACTGCTTCACTCATGGCCACGTAGTTTGTTGAGAAGCCTGCAAAGGCTTCTTTCTTCTTTTGTAGTCAGATGCGACGCAATGTAATCGCCGATCGTATTCCCGTGTCTGACCAGATCTTGCGCGAGCTGGTTTCCTTTTTCAGTAAGGCTGATCTGGCGAAAGCGTTTGTCGTCCTCGTTGACAACCGAAGTAAGAATGCCGCGATCAACCAAGCGTTTGACAAGACCATTCAAGGTTGGCTGGTCGACAGAGGTGTAGGTCGACAACTCGCTGAAGGAAATTTTGGGAAACCTGAATATCGTCGTGATTACGGCGAACTGAGTTGTCGTCACGTTGTTGATCAACATGACGTCCTTCATATACGAATTGAAGCGGCTCACAGCATATTGGTTTGTTGTTCGAAGCAAAAAACCAATGTTGTTTTGGAGGTCGTAGGAGGCCAGATCCTGGGTTGAGTTCGTCGGCTGTTTCTCATCATCGGCAATGGCAATTTTGTTCATAGTGCTCATCTCTCGAAACTTGAGTAGCGTTCAAACCCGTCCAGCTGACGCCCAAGTCAATGCTACTTGGTGTGCCAAATAATGACAAGTTTGGAAGACCGTATCTGCTTGTTGACACGGAAAAGTTTATGAGTTTTTATATCGTATACGATGTAAATTTCCGAGGTTTGCAATGGACGTCTTCTCTGCCACCCGAATCGAGCAGCAAAGCATTTCCTTGAATGCCGACACCACAGCAGTGCTGATCGTGGATATGTTGCATGACTTTTGCGACCCGTCAGGGGCCATGTGTTTGCCGGGAGCTGAACGGCTTTATCCTATCCAAAATGGACTCATCAAAAGCGCCCGCGCTGCGGGCCTGATGATTGGCTGGGTCGTGGATGCTCACCGTTCGGGCAGCAGACGTGATCGCGAGTTTTTGAAACGTGGGCCACATTGTCTCGAAGACACTATTGGAGTGAACGTCGTGCCCGAGCTTGACAAGCAGGACGACGATTTCGTGTTCTTCAAGCGGCGGTATAGCGCATTTTTCGGCACCGATCTTGACCTGACCCTGCGCGACAACCTCATCGATACGGTGATCGTCTTTGGCGTTGTGACCAATATCTGCGTACGCTCTACCGTTCATGATGCCTTTTTCAACGGCTATCAGGTGGTCGTGCCCAGTGATGCCTGTGCTGCAACCGGGCCGCGCGAGCAGGATTCTACACTCTACGACATTGCAACGCATTTCGGCGTCGTGACCCAGTCGCAGGACCTGGAGGAACATCTTGAGGGTAAGAACCCCTTGAAGATCTGGGAACCCGAAGAATGAGACTCGCAAACCGAGCCGCCGTCCTGACAGGGGCATCAAATGGGATTGGTGCCGCCACCGCCCGCCGCTTCGCACAAGAAGGCGCCAGCGTCATAATCGCCGATCTGGATGAAACTGCAGGTACCGCACTCGCATCGGAAATCGTCGCAACTGGCGGCAAGGCCGCTTTTGCCAAATGTGATGTGTCTGAGCGTGCAGATCTTGAGGCGGCATTTGACCTATGCCTCACCCTCTATGGTCGGTTTGATATTCTTTTCAACAACGCCGCCGTGCAGGACACCCGCAGTATTCTCGATGCAACGGACGAAGATTTTGATACGGCTATTCGTGTCAACTTGCGCCCCGTATTCATTGGAATACGCGAGGCGGCACGCCGGATGATTGAGTGCGGCAAGGGCGGCTCAATCGTCAATACGTCGTCATCATTCGCAATCGTCGGCTCGACCGGCTATGCGGCCTATCACGCGACAAAGGGGGGGATATCCTCTCTCACGCGTGCAGCTGCAATCAACCTGATGGAGCATGGCATTCGCGTTAATGCGGTTTGCCCCGGCACGGTTGACACACCCGGATTGCGGCGCGGAGCCGCGACAACTGCCGCAGACCCCGAAGCCGCGATGCAAAGTTATCTCGCTTTGCAACCGATGAAGCGGTTTGGCAGACCCGAAGAAATCGCCAACACGGTGCTATTCTTGGCCAGTGATGAAGCAAGTTTTGTGACAGGTGAAAACCTCGTCGCGGATGGGGGCTACACAGTAGTCTAGTTGAGTGAACTTTCACATTTAAGGAGATTGGCATGAAAACGACCCGATTTGTGACAGAAACCCTTACCCGCAGGGGCGTTCTGCGCGGCGCGGCTGCGATGGCTGGCACAGTGGCGCTTGGCGCTCCGGCGCTCGCGCAGGCAAAAACAGTAAAATTAGGGGTTCTGATGCCCTTTTCCGGGGGATTGGAACTGTTCGGCGCGCAGGCGATGCAAGGCATTGAGATGCTAGTCGACGAAGTCAACGGTGCCGGTGGCGTGCTGGGACGCCAGATCGAGATCGTCAAAGCTGACAACCGCACCGACCCCAAAACATCGGTTGAACGTGCGCAACAGTTGATCCGTCGAGATGCAGTTGATGCGGTAATCGGCCCGGTTACAAGTTCGGCGCGTGACGCAATCAAGTCTTCGGTCGAACGGGGCCGCAAACCCCTGCTTTATGCGACCGACTACGAAGGTGGCGTGTGTAGCGATTACATCTCATGCTACAGCGCACTTCCTGCGCACTATGTCGATCCGCTGATCCCATACCTGATGGAGAGCGTCGGTAAGAAAGTCTATCTTTTCGGTGCGGACTATGTCTGGCCGCAGAAGATGAATGCGGCCATCCGCGCAGGCGTAGAAAGCACCGGCGGCGAAGTCGTCGGCGAGGAATACACCCCATTCGGCGTCAAGGATTTTGCAACCACGATCCGCAAGATTGAGGACTCGGGTGCAGAGGCGGTCATCCTGACTCTTCCGGGCGCGGATGGCGTGACCTTCATCAAGCAGTTCACAGCGGCAGGCATGAAGGAAAAAGCGCGCCTTGCGTTTATGGGCTTCAACGAAAATTATCTGCCCGGCCTCAGCACAGCCGAGTCTGATGGAATCATCGGCTGCTCGCATTTCATCCAAACGCTTGATCGCCCCGAGTCTCAGGATTTTGTAGCCCGCCAAAAAGCACGTTACGGCGACGACGTGGTCGTCAGCTACTATGTGGATTCCCATTACGGCATTACCAAATTCTTCCTTGAGGCAATGCAACGGGCGGATTCGGACGAGACGGACAAAATCATGGCGGCTCTGCCCGGAACCATGACTGTCGCCAATGGCGAGGTGACACTACGCGCCGATGACAAGCATGTTGACCTGAACATGCTCTTGTTTGAAGCCCGCGACCAAAAATTGCAGATGTTGAAATACATCGGCAAGATTACTGCCCCTAGCCAATGCGCGTGATAACGAAGGGCTGAATGAACATGGATACCGCCCCTTTCCTAACGGTAAGCGAAATCGTCATGGATTTTGGCGGTATCCGCGCACTCGACAAGATAAGTCTTGATATCGCCCACGGCGAAGTGAAGTGCATCATCGGACCGAATGGCTGTGGAAAAAGCACTCTTTTCAAAGTGATCTCCGGGGATTTGAGCCCGACATCAGGTCAAGTTTCTTTTGCCGGGAAAGCTATTACTGGCCTTTCTCCGCAAATAATCTGCCGTAAAGGGATCGCGCGAAAGTTTCAGGTTCCGTCAGTTTTTGACGACCTGACTGTTTTTGAGAACATCGAGATCGCAATCACTGCGGCCTCTAAAAACTATACCCCTTTCAACCTGCTCCGTGGTGGTCCCAACCGTTCGAGCTATGGGGCGGTTCTGGCAGAAAGCAATTTGTCGACCTATGGCGACCAACTCGCCCGTGAGTTACCGCATGGTATCCGACAACAGTTGGAAATTGCCCTGCTGGTGGTGACCGACGCTCAGCTATTGCTCCTTGACGAACCGACGGCAGGGATGACCGAAGAAGAGACCGATGCCATCGTGAATATGATCAAGGACGTTCGTGACCGTTTGGGTGTAGCTGTGCTGGTGATCGAGCACGACATGAGTTTTGTGCGAAAACTCGCAAGCCCAGTCATCGTCATGATGAAGGGCGCGGTGCTGCGCGAAGGGGATTACGCCTCAATCAGTGAAGATGCAGAAATCCGACAGGCCTATCTGGGGGATGTCGAACCATGCTGAATGTAAAGGGCTTGGAAGCCGGTTACATCCGCGGCGCTCCGGTTTTGAAGGGCTTGGATCTGGATGTCGCGCGCGGTGACTGCATTGCGTTGATGGGGCGTAACGGCATGGGCAAGACGACCTTCGTAAAGGCGCTGATGGGAATTTTGCCGCAGATTTCTGGCAAAATCAGCTTTCTTGATCAGGAAATGGTTGGATTACCACCCTACCAGATCAGCAATGCAGGCATCGCCTATGTCCCGCAAGGGCGCGAAATATTTCCTGATTTCACGGTTGAGCAGAATTTGAAGATGGGCCAAATCGGCAAACCCAAACAGCGCAATGAGCCGTTTGATTTTGTCTACGAGTATTTTCCCATCCTGGCCGAACGCCGCAAGCAACTGGGCGGCACCATGTCCGGCGGACAGCAACAGCAGTTGGCCATCGCGAGGGCTTTGGTTGGTCGCCCTAACCTATTATTGTTGGATGAACCATCCGAAGGCATACAACCCTCTATCGTGCAAGAAATTGCCGCCATCCTGCGCCGCATCGTCGAGCGCGAACAATTGACCGTAATCGTGGTGGAGCAAAACCTCGATTTGGTACGGCGCTTGGCCCATCATGTCCGCTTTATCGAAAATGGCGTTATCAAATCGGGTGTCGCAGTGAACGAAATAAACAAGAATCCGGCCTTGATCGGTCGCTATTTATCAGTGTGATGCAATGGAAATGATTCTGCTTATAGGCCTGGATGCGTCAAGCTACATCTTGACCCTGCTTTTGGTCTGTATTGGGCTGGTTATCATCTTTGGGATGATGAACGTCATCAATCTCGCACATGGCGAATTCTTTCTGCTGGGGGCCTATACGGTTGTGCTGTTACAACAGTACGCGCTGCCGTTCGCAGTGGTTCTGGTGGCAGCCTTCGCGTTTGTCGCTTTGGTCGGTCTGCTGATCGAAGAGGTTATCATCCAGCGCATTTATCATCGGTTTCTGGATACAATTCTTGCAACATGGGGGATATCCCTAGCCCTTAAGCAATTGATTGTTATTTTGTTTGGCCCTGGATCGCAGCAAGCCGTTGCGCCCTTTGTCGAACCCGTTGCGATGTTTGGGGTCACCTATTCTTCTTATCGGTTGTTCGTAATGGCTATGGCGATTGCGATTACGGCCATAACTTTTGTCATTCTATTTCGCACCCGGCTGGGCCTGACGGCACGCGGCGTGATCGCCAATCGCCAGATGGCCTCTTGTCTGGGGGTAAACACCCGCCGCGTAGACCGGGTGACCTTTGCATTCGGCTCCGGGCTTGCAGGGCTTGCCGGTGCGATTATGGCTCCGCTGATGAGCGTTGATCCGCAAATGGGCGTGGGCTTTCTTGTTCCGGCCTTCCTGTCGGTTCTCGTTGGCGGCGCCGCCAGCCCGTTTGGCGCGCTTTGGGGGGCAGCGATTATCGGTGGCTCAAACAGCGTGGTGGCCGCCCTATGGACGCCAGTTATTGCCCAGATTGTCGTGTTCACCCTTGCTATTGTGATTATCAGGCTGATGCCAAACGGAATTACCGGACGAGGAAAACGTTGATGGCAAGGTATTCGCGTCTGCTGACGGTTCTGTTCTGGGCCGCGCTTGCGGCTTCGCCTCTGGTTCTTGAAGGTTGGAACTTGGGCCTGTTATCGCAGTTGATGATCTACGGCATTTTCGCCATGAGCCTCGCCTTCATATGGGGGCAAGGTGGGCTCTTGTGCTTTGGTCAGTCACTCTTTTTCGGGATAGGTGCCTATGCGATGGCGCTCACCACGAAGGGTATGATCCCGGGCGTACCTGCAACAACGTTAATCGGCTTAGTTCTAGCGATGGTCTTACCGGCTTTGACTGCCGGGCTGCTTGGGCTTGCCCTGTTCAAAGGGCGCGGTCTCTTCGGGGCCTATTTTGGTATCGTCACACTGTCTGCCGCCGTGATCGCCGAACGGCTGGCTACCAATTGGTCCTATATAGGCGGATTTAACGGCCTGCTTGATGTTCCCCCGATGCTATTGGGTTGGGGCGATTGGCAAATGGAATTATACGACCCACTACCTTTCTTTCTGGTGGTGCTGGTGGCGGCTCTGGCAATTTTCCTTGTGTTGCTCAAACTGGAGCGTTCAGCATTCGGCACAGTTTTGAGAGGCATTCGCGATAACGAAACACGGGCGATTTTCCTGGGCTTTGAAACTGCCGAATACAAGGCCGCCGCCTTTGCAGTTTCTGGCGCGGTGGCAGGGTTGGCTGGCGCTCTCTTTGCGGCACAGTTTGCATTCGTCTCACCGGCAATATTGGGATTTGCGCTCGCAACTGAGGTTCTGATCTGGGTCGCTATCGGCGGCAAAGAAGTTCTCCTTGCAGCATTTATTGGTGCATTGGCGGTAAAATCGGTGGAAAACGTATTGTCAGACTCATTGGGCCAGTATTGGTTGCTGGTTCTGGGCCTGTTATTCGTTGCCGCCGTGGTCTTGCTCCCTCGAGGGCTATTGGCACCGTTTCTAAACCTTCCGTTGCCGCGCGCTTTGCGTAAGTCTGAAACGTCGAAAAAGTCGTCGGTCGGGCGTAAGAGCAAATAGGGGCGCCAGAAAGGCGCCATAAATAGTGGCGACGAACCTAGCAGATAGTACGGATGTGGGCGCACAAGAACCGTTAGCCTTGGGCCTAAATTTCTCATCACTTCAAAGTCTGAATAGTTGGCCGCAGACTGCCTGCCTCTTGAATGCACCACGGGTCAAAAGATGCTCTTGTCCGGCCTGGCACCTGCTATTCAGAAATCTCGTCCGGTGCGTCTTTTAACGGTGTATCATCCTGAAGCGAGATTGCCTGTCGCTCGATCATGCGATGAACCTTGGGGCGATCCTTGCCGCGATGAAGCTTCAGAACGCGTTCATATGACTCGGCATCGGCCTGAGTGCGACGCTCGTGGTGGCGGACATATTCGAGCCAAGTAGGAACATGATATGTCTCGGTCCAGACATCCGGGTTTTCAAGATCCCGCAGCAGGGCCCATTGCTGCGCCCCGTCGCGGATTCTGATGCGCCGCCTCGTGTTCATTACAGCCAGAAATTCGGTCACATCCTGCTGGGCAATCTCATAGTCAACCATAATCATTATCGGCCCGCTACGCTGTTTCAGGTCCAGTCGCAGCGATGGCTCTGTGAATGTATTGAGCGGATTGAGGTCGAGATCGGTGGAATCAGGCAATGGCAGGCGAAGGCCCGCCAAAGCGCCAAACACCAGCAAGGCGGCTGCCACGAATATCGCACGATCCGCACCGAAGTTTTCTGCTATAACGCCCCATGCCCAACTTCCCCCTGCCATACCGCCAAACACGCCGGTCTGATAAAGTGCAAGAGCTCTGCCGACGACCCAACGCGGCGTAGACAACTGTACCGTGACATTGAACAGGGATAGGGCCAAGACCCAGCTACCGCCGGCAAGCAGCAGTGCAGCGCCACTGAAACCGTAATGACGGCTAAGGGCCAGCGTCACGCAGCTTACAGCAAAGGCTAGAAATGCCGCTTGGGTAATACGCTCATTCCGAAACCGTGACCGCAAGCGGGCATTCAGAAATGCGCCGCCGACTGCACCCAGACCAAAACACCCCAGCAGTACACCGTAGACAAAAGCACCGCCTTGCAACAGGTCTCTGACGATCAGTGGCAGCAGCGCCAGAACTGCAATGGCGGACAGGCCAAACATAAAGCCCCGGAAGATCACTTTCATAAGATTGGGCGACATTGCCACATAGCGTAGCCCTGCCGAAAACGCGCTACCCATTCGTTCGCGCGGCAAGCGTCTCTGCGGCGTCGACGGCCGCCAGAACCACAGGGCAGCGATGATGCCAACATAGCTGAAGGCATTGACCGTAAAAGCCGCTGCAGCTCCCGCGATGGCCACGATCGCGCCACCCGCAGCAGGCCCGATGCTGCGCATCAGATTGAAACCCATACTGTTAAGTGACACCGCCGCCGACAATTCATCGCGCGAGACGATATCGCCCATCGATGCTTGCCAAGACGGATTGTGCAGCGCCGTGCCACATCCGATCAAAAATGTGAATCCCAGTAACGTCCATGGTGAGAGCAGCCCCCTATAGGCCATGATCGTAAGCAAGATCGACACGATGAGCATGAAGGATTGTGCAATGAGCATAACTTTGCGGCGATCGAAATTATCGGCGAACACCCCTGCCAACAATGAGAAGATCATGATGGGCAGCGTCACTGAGGATTGCACAAGCGCGACCATGCTTTGCGACTCTGTCAGGGATGTCATCATCCACGCCGCTCCAACGGCCTGAACAAGTCCCCCAAAATTCGAGGCAAGGGCAGCAATCCAGAGCATCCGGAAAGTCTGGTTCTTGAAAAGCGTCAGTGTCGATGTACTTTGCGGCACAAGGCGCTCCCTTCCCTGACCAAGCCTTACTGTAATCGATATAGCCGTAGATTGTTCAGGACAACCTGACTGCAAAACTCCATCCGTAGCGCACTTGGAAGTTTTCTTGCTTTGACCATACTTCAACCATCCGAGCAGCCCCGTTTGAGTGGTCCAATCCGAAGGTTAGTGCATGATCGGTCTTTGGCCTATCGCGACGATGCCCTCAGGCGCAAGTGGGCGATGCTCGGCGCCCATTCCACCGTATTTCTTCTTCCAGCGGCAATAAGTTTGATCAGTTACACTGATTTGACGGATCGCATCGATCCGAGACATGCCTTGCCCCATCAATACTTCAACCTGCCGCAACTTCACGACAATCACTTCGGGCTAGGGTCGCCTAATGGCCATCCATGATCCTCTGCTTTCCGAAACATAGGGGCGAACCACTTCAAAGGGGGAAGCACAGTCGTATTCAAAATTATGCGCTCTTCATGATACGGATGTCGAGTGTGTCCTGTTAACATTCCAACCCTCAATCCGTTCGTAATTCAGCTGCCCGGCGAACAGCAAGGACCGCTGCAGCGTAATCCCCAAGTGAGATTCCTCTGAAAGTGAAGGCCGCCGGTTTCTCGTAGGTACGGGTGTCGAGTTCGCCCATGACCAACTCGGTCAAATCACCGGATATTTGTTCGTACGGCAGCATAGGCTTGTCACTTTCAAATTCCTGTGTTCGATCATCGACAATCACAGTTTTGAAAACTTTCATACCCTCCTTGACCCATGGGATGCAGGCATCAGTTATGGCGGCAAATGCGGGCGGCATCAGCCATCGGGCATCGAGGAACGGTTCGATATCGAAGTCCATCGTTATCGATGTCACCACCAGTTGAGCATCGCGCAAGGCTTCCTTGGCATCCGTGTATATTTCGGCTTCCAGGCCCAGGTCCCGAGCATGGCGACAAAGCTGATCAGCATTCGCCTTTCCACGCCCAAAAACGCGAATGCGTTTAAGGGGAAACAGCTCCGAGAATGCGTCAAGATGAGAGCGAGCCTGAACACCCGCGCCCACAAAAGCTACCGTTTCAGCATTCGGATCAGCAAGCCTGCGCGCCGCCACTACTGACAGTGCCGCTGTTCTAATTGCCGTTATCCAGTTAGCCCCCAAGACGGCTTGCAAAAGACCGGTTTGCGCATCCATAACCATGATCGCACCGTTAATCGAGGGGAGGCCTCTTTCCGGATTTTCAGGGCATACAGTAACTTGTTTGGTTACGATGTAGCCATCCTCTCCCACAGCCAGGGTAGACATTGCATAGCGTCCGCCGCCAGGCAAAATGGCTGTTTTGGGCGAAGTGAGAAGCTTTCCTTCAGCTTTGGCTTTCAGGGCAGCCTCAATGGCGTCAGCAACTTCAGAAGGCTTTATACCCAAGCCTTCAAGATCCTTATCAGACAAATATTGTATGGCGTTATCACGGGTCATTCTGTTGTCTCTTGGCTTTGTTATCTGGATTTCCAATTGCGGACGGTATGTTCGATATTCTCCAAGTGTCGCGCTCTACTTATTAGGGGCAGTATGACTGCCACGTTGAGCGCTTTAATCTCGCTGCCACAGGGGGGATAAATGTGGCTCCACCTTTTCGGAAATACGAACCGATCTGAATTGCCGAAGAACCTGCATTCCTAAAATACATCGCGCTGAAGAAGGCAAAACGCGCTCAGCTGTATCGTGGTTTACTTACCAACCCACGTTGCAATTGAAACAGACCGCCCCCCGATAAGTGTTGCGTGCGATCACCACGCCTGGTCGATGGCGTCGACCCGCGGATTCTCTTCAACCAGGGGAGCTTCAGAGCATTGTGAATGCCCGTGGACACACAAATCTCAAAACCGCCAAGCTCCCGGCAAACGCTGAATTCACTAAGTTGAGGTTTAGTCTCCGTGGTACAATCCGATTACTTTGTCTTTTTCCAGAACTGCAATATCATCATCCGTCAAGCCAGCGTGTTTTTTTAGTATCATCGCCGTGTGTTCCCCAAGCCGCGGCGCGCGTGTTGCGGTCGGCGGCGTCCGGCTCATATGTTGGATAGGGCTGGCCAAAACCTGCAAAAGACCGGTTTCGCCTTCAATCGTCCAGACGGATTCCCTGGCTTTGGCCTGTGGATCAGCAAAAGCGCTGGGAACGTCATATAGCGGGCCCGCTGGCACCTTGTGCTCCAGAAATGTCGATTGCCACTCAGCCCTCGTACGCGTGGACAGAACGCCTTGGAGAATATCCGCAAGTTGTTGGCGGTTCTTGAAGCGATCCTCATTTTTTGCAAACCGTGCGTCGGTTCCAAGCTCCGGCATCCCTACGGACTCTGCGAGGCGTTGGAATTGGCCATCCGTGCCGACTGCTATCAGAAACTCGCCGTCCGACGCCATGAATGGTTCAACCGGTGCATGGCTTGGGTGAATAGCTCCCTGGCGTTTTGGCACAATTCCCTTGTTCAAATAGGTGGTTCCAATGCCAAAAAGAGACCCCATACCAACGTCAAAAAGCGATACGTCAATATACTGACCTTTACCGCTCGTTTCGCGCTCATGCAGCGCGACCATGATCGCAATTGCAGCATACAGGCCCAACATGATGTCCATGACCGGTGACCCCGCCCGCACAGGCGGGCGATCCTCAAAACCAGTTACGCTCATCAAGCCTGTCATAGCTTGAAGCACCATATCATAGCCCAGACCATCTTTGTACGGCCCCGTCTGGCCAAACCCAGTTGCCGATAGCGCGACAAGTCGATTGTTGATTTTCATCAGCGAAGGGAGGTCGATACCAAACCGGGCGAGATTACCAACCTTGAAGTTCTCCACCGCCACATCGGCCTTCTTGGCCAGCTCTTTCACCAGATCCTGGCCGCGTGTGTCGGCAAAATTGATCGCGACACTGTTCTTTCCACGGTTCAGCGTAGCAAATCCTGCCTCCCCCCAGGTGCGCGCTTCATCGCCTTGAAGTGCCTCAATTTTCCAGACCTCCGCACCAAAATCAGCAAAGATGTTGGTACAGTTTGGTCCGGCAAGAACTCTGGAAATATCCAGAAGCTTCAGATCAGCAAGAGCGGTCACAATGGCAATCCTTCAAAATGAATTTCAAGACAATGTTGCTTATCTGCAAATATATCCCGTATATGGAATTTTCACAAGCAACAACTTCACCCGCTGGTCACAAAAACAGCGGCTTGCGTAGCAATTTCTCGTATCTGCCAACCAACGTCCGAGCGAACGACGACCGCGCTTAAACGATTCACGTAAGGAGTAGTCGTTAGCGGAACAGCTTCTGTGTGTTCACTTCCGTCTTCATGGGCATAAATCTGCAGATAGAACGTTAAGCTGACAGAATCTGGCTTCACATCGGTTGCAATGAAGTTGGTCGCGATATGCGCTGTTACGATTGTTTTGGAGCGTTTGGTCAATCGCTCTGCTATCTCACCCCGGCCATTCAGCACAACGCTGCCCGACATGCGCCAGACACCATCTTCTGTGAAACAGGCCAACTGATCATCTATCTCACGGCGATCATGCAGCGAGAACATTCGAGAGATAGTTTCATGGGCAGATACAAATGCGGCTTCATTCTTCATAATGGGCTTCCCAATTTTTCTAGCGTGTTATTCAGACGTGCCGGTCACCCGTGACCCGCAATTGCGATAGTTGCAGCCGGATTCCAGCTGAGCGTGACTTCAGAACCTGGCGGCAACGGAGATCGGTGATGAAGCGTCAATTCTTCCGCGACGACAGTGCTGCCGTCCGGGCGATCGACGTAATGCATTGTCGTTGCGCCCAGCATGACCGAAAGCTTGAGTACCCCCTTGAGAACGTTGCTGGGCTCGGCGCCAAGTGACGTATCGAGGCAGATGTTTTCCGGCCTGACCAACAAGGTCACTGCGCCTGAACCATCTGCCATGGGCTGGGGGAACTCGATACGCTCACCGGTTTCCAGAACTGCTGCGTTATCACCCGCTTCCATTCTACCTCGGAGAATGTTGGACGTTCCCAGGAAAGTCGCGGCAAACTCTGATTGGGGCTGGAAATAAAGGTCGCGTGGAGATCCCACCTGAACGATATCGCCTTTCTCCATCAGAACGATACGGTCAGACATGCTGAGCGCCTCTTCCTGATCATGGGTGACATACAGCATCGTGATCTTCAGCTCAGTTTGGATCTTCTTGATCTCGAGCTGCATCTGTTCGCGTAATCGCCGGTCCAAAGCGCCCAGAGGTTCGTCCATCAGGACCACCGATGGGTTATAGGCAATACAGCGCGCCAATGAAATTCGCTGCTGCTGCCCCCCCGACAGTTCATTTGGCTTTCGCGAAGCAACTTCTGGCAACTGGATAATATCCAGCACCTCCCCGACCCTTTTTCGGATTTTCTCCTTGGACATACCGCGAATCTCCAACGGAAACGCGATGTTCTCAAAAATCGTCATATGCGGCATCAGGGCGTAGTTTTGAAACACCATTCCAATATTGCGCTGGTTCGGCGGGACAAAGGTCATATCCTTACCGTCAATCAACACCCGGCCACTCGACGGCGAAACCATCCCCGCAACGACATTCAGAAGGGTTGTCTTCCCAGAGCCACTCGAACCCAAAAGAGTAACAAACTCGCCCCGTTCAACTTCAATATTTGTCGTATTAAGCGCGGCAACATTGCCATAATGCTTGGACACATTCTCGAGAACAATCATCGAGCCCTCTCTCCTTGGGTTGCTGGTGTTGGCCGCATTGCGGCATGGAGCCTATTTGTCATGACCCGAAGAGGCCGCGATTAGACAGACAATCAGAGAGAAGACCGTGAGCAGTGTGGATATCGCCGCGATGACGGGCGAGATATCCCATTGGATACTTCCGAACATCTTGACCGGGAGGGTCGAAAAACCTGCCTTGCCGACAAAATAAGAGATGACCAGTTCATCAAACGAAATGACGAAAGCAAACAGCGCACTTGCGATGATAGTGGGCCGCAAGAGCGGCAACGTGACCTTGCGGAACACGGTAAACGGCCCGGCCCCCATGATCTGAGATGCGATCTCCAGATTGCGATCAACGTTCTGCATTCCCGCCATGCAAGTTACAATCACGAACGGAAACGCAATCAAAACATGCCCCAAAACAATCGGAATGGCTGGCCCGTGAACGCCAATCGTCGCAAAATAGAGATACAATCCCAACGCGACGACAACGATCGGAGCCATGATAGGGCTCAGCAGAAAGAGCGTAAGCAGTCGCTTGCCGCGAAATTCAGACCTGACCAATGAATATGCCGCGGGAACACCGATCAGGATTGCAAGCGTCGTAGACGCTATTGCGATCCAGAAACTGAGAACCGTCGAAGACCACCAGTTGGATTCCGTAAAATACGCACGATACTGCTCCAACGACAGGCTGGATGGAGGGAAGGTCATTTCAGTTCCCGATCCAAACGACACCGGTATGATGATCAATGTTGGCAGGATCAGAAAAATGTAACCCACCCACGCTAGAACCGATGGTATTCTTGATGCTAGCGGCGTTGGAATGCGATTAGATCTCATAGCGTTTTCCCCATCCGGCCCATCCCCCCAGCAAACCGGCCAAGCACCAGCAAAACCGAACCGGTAAGCAACAACAAAAGCACCGCGACAGCAGAGGCAGTCCCCCAATCCAAAACTTCGCGCGTATAGAAGTCGATGAGGTTGGCAATCATGAGATCGCCACGGCCACCCAGCAAAGCTGCAGTGATGAAGAACCCAAGAGATTGAATCATTGCCAGCAAAGATCCGGCAAGCACTCCAGGCATGCTCAGCGGCAGCGTTATCCGAAAAAAGATCCGCCACCGTCCTGCGCCCATCGTGTCGGCGGCGTTACGTAAGTTTGGGTTTTGCTGAAGCAGACTTGTAAAAATGGGAAACAGCACGAACGGGATCAGGAAATGCACCATCCCAATGATGACTCCGACGCGATTGTAAATAAGCGTGACCTTGGGAATATCAGCCATTCCAAGGACAGAATTGATGATGCCATTCTGTCCCAAAATGATCATGAAAGCGTAGCTCTTGACCAGGATACTTGTCCAGAATGGCAGCATGATCATGATCATGTAGAGCGTACGGCGACGCGCAGGTTGACGCGCGAGATGATACGCCATCGGATACGCCAAAACCAACGTCACGCAAGTGGCCGTCACGCTGATGACAATGGTGTTCCAAAGAACCTTGTAGAATAGCTTACTGCCCAACACTTCGTGATACTTGTCAAACGAAAAGCCCTGATCGAAAAAGCTCCTCATGACAACGGCCCCGAGCGGTGCCAGAAAAATAGCAACAGTAAAGATCGTCGCCGGAAGCAGGAACAGCATGAACGGTGAAACGGGTTGGCCCCGGAATCGAATAGTCATTGGCGCGCCACCCCACAGATCGAAAAATTGTTATTGCTCAAAGTCCTGCTTCCGGTGTTTTCTGGCTGTCTAGCTCAACTGCCATTCCTTAAAACGCTTGGTCAGTTCGAGCAGGCGAGGCTCCCACCAAAACTCGTTATTGAACGCGTTCATGGGTGATTCCGGGTCCGGATTCAGCGCCTTTAAATGGTCCGGCATTGCTGCAATGCCTTCGAGTTTGGTCGGTGCGTAGCCAATGATCTCAGCGAATGCGAGCTGCCGATCCGGGCGCATCGCGAAGGCAAGATGCTGCATTGCGGCATCCTTCTTGCTGGACCCCTTCAGGATCGCGATCTTGCCGGTCTCGATTAGCGCCATTTCTTTTGAATAATCGAGGGGTATACCTGCCTTTTGAGCCGCATAGACCCGACCGATCGCCGACGAGCAGAAATCGACTTCGTCGTTTTGAAGCATGCTGACGGTCTGAGGCATGGCGTTGACCCAAATATTCACATGCTCCTTGATCCTATCGAGCGCCGCAAATCCTCTCTCCACATCCAAGGGGTAAAGATCTTTGGGGCTCACGCCATCGGCCATTAGGGCGTATTCAAGATTACCGGTAATGCGGGTCATCATCCCGCGACGCCCAGGGAATTTGTCTGTGTTCCAAAAATCGATCCAGTTGGCTGGATGCTTGCCTTCACCAAATTTCTCTGAGTTCCACGCGAAGCAACCAGAATAAGTGCAATGCCCGATCGCATTTTTGTACTGGCTTCCCTCCGCAGTCCCAGTGACATCAACCACCGAAGTGTCGACCTCTTCCCAAAGGCCCTCTCGATCACCAGATGAGAGCCAGCCCGTCGCCAGTTCGACGATGTCCCACTCGATCTTACCTGTTTGCACCTGTGCTTTGGCCTTAGCCAAGTCTGCGCCATCGGTGACGATTACTTCAATCCCGGTCTCTTCGGTGAAAGGCTTGTGAAAAGCCTCAGTCATCGCCGCCGCCCAACTGCCGCCAAAACTTGCAACAACAAGAGGCTCTGCCGCGCTCGCTTTGCGGACCCCAAGAACTGCCGGTGCAGCTAAAGAAGCCAAACCGAAAGCACTCGTCTTCAAAAATGTTCGGCGCGAAGAACTCGAACGCTGAACGTCTGATGTAAGTTTTTTGCTAAATTTCACTGCCATACTCCCGTTGGTGCTCAACCCTGCTTTCAGAGCTGCAACGCTGAAGGGCTGAGCGTTCATACGTAGCATTGAGCCGGCCGACCGCTGGTTTCTTCAGGAGCTTTCGACTCGCTCATGTAACAATATTCCTTATCCGCAACAAAGTTGCAAGAAAAATAACATGCCTTCACAAACCAAAAAGTTTGAAATATGGGTGGAATTGGACAGTAAGCTCGAGGAACAGATGGTTCACAGAAATGACAACAAGCATGCGGTACAACGCTCGAAGCCAAAATCAGATTGGTTTGGTGACAGGCTAAAACGTTTGCGCCTTGACCGAGGACTGACGCTAGATGAACTTAGCCGACAGTCCAATATTTCCAAGTCGAACCTCTCACGCATCGAGAACAACAAAATCTCTCCAACCTACGATGCAATTAGTCAAATAGCGCATGGGCTTGAGATCGAAACACAGGATCTCTTTAAGACAAAAGCAAAGACCAAGTTGCGCGGCTGGAGGTCGATTACACGCGCTGGGCACGAGAAAATTATTGAAACGCCTCAATATCGTTTATCATTGCTGTGCTCGGACATAATCTCAAAAAGCTTCATGATGTTTCTTGCAGAGGTGAAAGCGCGCTCAGTGACAGAATTCTCATCCCTTGTCAGTCACTTAGGGGAAGAGCAAATTTATGTCGTCAGTGGAAAAATTGAACTTCATACAGAGCTCTATGAACCGTGTATTATAAGCGAGGGAGAGAGCATCTTCTTTGATAGCACAATGGGACATGCAATTATCTCTGTAAGCGAAGAAAATGCACAAATTGTCTGGACTTGCAGCAACGTCGTTTTGCCCTCAGATGGAGAAAGCCCACCCAGTGAGAACGGGTCTGACGGGAATACCAATTAGGAAATACCTCTAAACAACTGAAATTTTTCGTATTTCTCGGAATTTTTCTCGTGTATTTCAACCTGGTTCAGGATCGAAATTGTGGCCGCGCTGATAGAATAAGGCCGTTCTGCTTATTCCATTCGCGGTGCGTTTCATTTCTTGCCCTTGTCAAGATAACTCGCCGTGACGCCTGGCGCTTCATTCGCCATCCAGCCCATGCGATAGAGATTCATGCCGTGATGATAGGCGTCTGCTTTTCCCAGATCCGCACCCAGTTGCAGACTCTCCATCTCAAGACGAAGCGCGGTGGCGGAATGTTCGCCAATCTTGACGGCCATTGCCTGAGCAGTTGAGAGAAGTTGCTCAGAGGGAACAACCTTGTTCACGAGTTTCAGGCGATAAGCCTCTTTTGCGTCCATGAATTCCGCCGACAGAGCCATCCAGGCCGCTGCTGTAAAAGGCAGATGTCTTGCCAGGCGTGAATAGCCACTGGCACCACCAGCCCCAAACGCCACGCCCGTGAGCCCGAATTGCGCCGTCTCGCTGGCAATACGTATGTCACTCTGCGCCAACACGAAAAGGAAAGCCGCCCCAAGACAGTAGCCTTCAACAGCAGAAATGATCGGCTTTCTGCGTGTATGCGCAAGAATATCATGCTCCCAACCTGGGCGCATCGGCGTGTCTTCATTTTGGTGCAAGAACAAGTAGGCTGCGAGTTCCTCCTGCGAGGTTCTATTCGGTTTGTGGGTCGATTTCAGGTCATCGCCCACAGAAAAGCACTTTCCAGGCGCGCCATAGAACAGCCCGACCTTGACCTCTGGATCTATCTCAAACTCCTTGAGCCGATCAAACAAAGCCTTGTGAAATTCCGGCATGAGAACGTTATTCTTGTCACCGTCGATTATGAAATGCGCAATTCCATCGTGTTTCTCATAGCGTAGCGTCATGGTCGTCTCCGGATTTCTGGTTGCTGCATGCAGGGTAGCGCGCCATTGTTTATTCGAGCAGCGTGGCACAGTTGTTCAAGATCGCGCCTTTCGCATTTGCATCATGCTTTGCTCAGGAAGGCGGCTCTATGGCCACTTGTTTGGCCGCACGATGCCGATAGATCTCCATCGGCACCGCGATCGCGGCGACCATTGCAGTCAACAGGGTGACTGCCGCGGGTACAATAGGTGTTAGCTCTTGGCGCACATCCGCCCAAATCCGCACAGGCACCGTCGGATTGCTCCCGCTAATGAATAGCGTAACCACCAACTCGTCGAAGGAAATCAGGAACGCAAAGACAATGCTGATAGCCAGAGAAGGTGCGATAGTCGGAAGTGTCACGTAGATGAAGGCCTTCAGCGGCGTTGCCCCCAACACTCGGGCGGCAAGTACATGACCTTGTCCAAGTTGTCGTAACGCCGCTGTCATCGTCACAACGACAAGTGGTAGTGCCATCATTACATGCATGATCAGTAGCCCAGGAAAAGTGCCAAGCAGGCTGATCGAATTCAAGAAAAGAAAGGCACCCAATGCGATAATCACAGCCGGAACAATCTGCGGCACGAGAAATGCCATCCCCACAACATGACCGGTTTTTGTTGGCAGCCGGACAATTGCCATGGCCGCCAGCGTTCCCAGTGACGTTGCGAGTATCGCCGTAAAGAAACCAAGTAACAGGCTCCTGTAGAATGCCTCCAACCAGGCTGAACTCTGGAAAATCTCAGCGAACCAGCGCCAGGTAAATCCCTTGGGTGGAAACACAAGATAGGTCGTATCGCTGAAGGCCAGCGGGAAAACGATCAGCAGTGGAACAACCAGGTAAGCGATCATCAGGAAGAAATATGCAGGCAAAACAGTTCGGCCGCATCGATCCCAGAATGTGGTTTTCACGAGCGCACCCCCCCTTCCACAGCTGATGCGGCATAGCGGCCGAGAACGAGATAGACGATCCCCGCAACAATCAGACCTGCGCTGAGAAGAACAATACCGAGAGCGGCGCCAAGGGCCCAGTCCAGCGTTTGGTTGATCTGTTGCGCGATAACGTTGGAAACCATCATGTCACCCGGCCCGCCAACCAATGCAGGCGTGATGTAGAATCCCAGCGAAAGTACAAACACGAGAATCGTCGCCGAAATAACCCCGTTTAAGCTCAGCGGCAGAAAAACGGACAGAAATGCCCGGTGTGGCGGTGCGCCCAGAACCCTCGCAGCATGAAGCAACGTGCGGTTTATTTGGTTCATCGTACCGAACATAATGAGAATGGCGAGCGGCACGAGAACCTGCACAGATGAAACCAGAACTGCGCCGCGCGTGAAGATCAGCTTCAGCGGTTCGTCTATCGCTCCGATTTCCGCAAGTAGCAGATTGATAAGACCCTCTCTGCCGAGAACCACAATCCAGGAATATGTTCTTACCAGAACACTGACCCACAGCGGAAAAGTGATCAGCAAAATGAAAATGCGTTGGGTCGAGCGGCTGGTCGTGGCCAAGTAGTAGGCCACCGGATAGCCGATCAGCACACAAATAAACGCCACTTCTGCAGACAGGATGAGCGTTTGCGCCAATACGGTCACAAACACTTTGTTTGTCAACGCTGTGTGAATATGCCCAAGCGTGAACCCCTCGACATCAAAGAAGCTCCACAGCCCCACTTGAACCATTGGCATTATGAACGCGAATGTAGCGAACAGGACAGGTACTGCCAGAAGAAGCAGCGTAGCTTTGTTTTGTCTCAACATAGGTGCAACCTCTGGCAGTGTATTTCAATTATTGCAGGCGCCAGGCATTCCAGCGATCCTGCAAGGCCGGACGATTTCTCGCCCAGAACTCAATATTGAAGGCAAATTGTTTACTAAGATTTTGCTCGGAGGTGGGGAGATCCGCCCGCACTGATTCAGGTAGAAGCGCAGGCAGTTTGGGCGAAAGGCCCGGATATCCTGTAACTTCAGCGCCTATCTTCTGAATTTCGAGGTCCATGAGGCAAGCATTGAAGTATTTCATTGCACCCGTCGGATTCTTCGCGCCTTTCGGAACTGATCTGAAGGGAATATTGAGCGAACCACCCTGCCAAGAGAGCTCGACCGGCACGTTTTCGTTCTTCAACTGCACAACACGGCCGTTCCAGGTGTTGGTGTAGTATACCTCACCACTGGCGAGAAGCTGTGCCGGTTGCTGCCCGCTTGTCCAGAAAACAACGATATCGGATTTGATTTCGTCCAGCTTGCTGAACGCGCGGTCAACACCTTCTGGCGTGGACAACACATTGTAGATTTCTTCCTTTTCCACACCATCGGCCAGAAGCGCAAACTCCAAATTCTCCAGCGGTGTGTCCCTCATTGATCGAGGCCCGGGGAAGTTTTCCACATCCCAATAGGACTTCCACCCATCCACCGTTTTGCCTTCAGGAACTTTGTCTGTCCGATAGGCAAGAACCATGGAATAGACACGCCCGGCGACACCGTAATCATGCAGGCCAATCGCCGGCATTTCATTGTCAGGATCAACAATTGACCAGTCGACAGGTTCGAGCCAGCCATTGTCCGTGGCCGTAATCAAGATCTCGCCTTCTGCAGGAAAAACATCCCACAAATTGGTGCCTGTTGCCTGCTGCACTTTCAGCTGTCCAAGCGGATCGCTGATGGCAACCTGTTCAAGCGTAATTCCGTATTTTTCTTTCAGCTTCGGCGCGCAATATTTGTCGTTGAAATCGGCAACCATCCCGCCGTAGTTGGCAACGACCACCTTTTCTTCAGAAAGAGCTGCTCCAACACCTGAAAACATCATCATGCCGGCCATGACCGCCAGCTGGCTTAGCCTAATCGTCATTTTCTGTTCCTTCTCTCTAGTTTTCATTGATAATAACTGCGTCGAGCGGATCGAAAGACAGGATAACGCTGTCACCAACCTCAAGAGTCTTGCCTGCCTGCCGCGGCTGACGAATATACAGGCTTGTGCCTGTTTTCGTCGTCGCGCTAACCGAGATTGCCTCACCTAGGAAAATCGTCTCATCAATCGTGGCCTCGAATTGAACCTGATCGGGCACGTTGGCGTTGATAAATATTTTCTCCGGGCGAATGCTTACGAACAAATCCCCCGCAAAGTCAGGGATATCGGGTGGCGCGAAAACCACGCCCAATTGGTCGATACTAATCTGGCCATCTGCCAAGGCCGCTGGAACAACATTGGTCTGGCCGATGAAATCAGCGACAAATTTGGAAACCGGGCGATCATAAAGCTCTTCGCTTGACCCCATCTGTTCGATTTGGCCACCTCTGAGAACTACAATTCGATCAGACATCGCCATCGCTTCGCGCTGATCATGCGTGACATAGACAACAGTGCATTCGAGCTGACGTTGAATCTGCTTGATTTCGAATTGCATTGCCTCCCTCAATTTCAAATCAAGGGCTCCAAGTGGTTCATCCATGAGAAGAACTGGGGGACGGAATGAGATGGCTCGCGCGACGGCAACGCGCTGTTGCTGGCCGCCAGACAGCTCACGCGGAAAACGGTGTCCCAATTCGCCCAACCGGACGATTTCGAGCGATTCAGCGGCCCGTTTACGCGCTTCACTTTTCGAGGTTCCCCTCATGCGCAACGGGAACGCGACATTATCCAGCACATTCAGATGAGGAAATAGCGAATAATTCTGAAAGACCATCCCAACGCCGCGGCGTTCAGGCGGCAGGTTCTCAACTGGGTTCCCGTCGATCTGGATGGTTCCGGAATCAATTTCTATGAACCCTGCAAGCGCATTGAGAATAGTTGATTTCCCAGACCCAGACTCGCCCAGGATCGTAAGGAACTCACCCCTTTCGATCTTGATGTCAAAGCCGTCGAGCGCAGTGTACGCTCCGAATTTCTTCGTGACACCGCTAAATTCAATTGGTGCGCCGCCTTCATTCGTCATACAAACTGTCCCACAATTCAAAGCACTCCATGATAAATACTGTGTGTCTCACACTGCGACTCCCAGCATGTCAAAGGTCGTCGTCAGCGCGACACCCCCACCTTCAACCAAAGACTTTTTCGCGATTTTCTGAGAACTCGTTTTGGGAAACTCGCTGTAGTACTGCACGTATCTCGGGATCTTGAATTTTGCTAAAAGCGACTGACAATGCTTGATCAAGATTTCAGGAGTAATGTCTTCGGGCGTCACCCCGTCCTGCAGCACGACGCAGGCTTTGACTTCCTCACCGCGCTTTTCGTCCGGCACACCAAAGACAGCGACTTCAAGAACTTGCGGCAGAGAATAGATCGCGGACTCAACCTCTTGCGCGGCAATATTCTCCGAACTGCGCTTGATCATTTCCTTGATGCGGCCAACGATATAGTAATAGCCGCGCTCGTCTCGCCGCGCGAGATCACCAGTCCGAAACCATTTTCCCCAGAAGGCTTGTTCGGTCATCTCGGGATTGCCGTAGTACCCCTGAAACATCCCCGGGCCGGTAATCAACAGCTCCCCCACCTCTCCAACAGGCACCTCATTGCCTTCGCTGTCACCAATTTTGCATTCTCTCATTGGCGTTGGCATTCCGATCGTCCCGGTTCCCGTCGCCTCGAAATCCTCGGCGGGCACGTAAAGGCCCGGCCCAACCTCGGTCATTCCGAACGATTCACGCACGGGCACACCTAGCTTCTCTTCAAGTTGCCGGTGTAGCGCGGGCTTGAGCCCATAGAGCGAGATATGCTTCAAGCTATGCGGTCCCAATTCACTCGGATAAGGAAGGGTGGCAATCGGATCGCCGATCCAAGCAACATCAATACGATTTTCAATCAATCGCGGATAAAATTTGGCAATGCTGGGACCGGGCGGCACGCAGATTGCCGCGGCTTGAAACATCGCGACCGAAAACCGGTAGTAAGGCGACATGTAATAGAACGGCAATTCGCACAGAATACGCTCACAAGGAGGCAAGAGAGAAGCCTTGACCTTGCCAAGCGTCAGCCAGAAGCGGTGCGATTGCACACAGCCTTTTGGTTGGCCGGTTGAGCCGGAAGTATAAATGATGCTGACCGGGTCATCGAGACTGACCGCTTCACGATAGTCGAATTCATCAGCCGCATTGCTGATCATTTCCTCCCATGCGCCCGTGCCACTATCGCCATTTGCGAGGATAACCCGATCGCGATCGCGCAATTTCGCACCCGCATCGGTCTGCTGAAATAGCTCCAAATAGTCGATTGTGACCAGCGCTCTTTCAACATCCCCATCGGCCAGAACATGCTGAAGTTCGTGCGCTGTCACATTGGGATTCAGGGGAACAAGAACGGCGCCAAGCTTTGCCAGTCCCAGCCAAGCAGTCAAGAAGCCCAAGCCGTTAGGCATCATGACACCCACGTGCTCGCCCTTCACTACCCCCAAAGACCGAAATGCATTTGCAGCCTTAGCCGTCTCAGTTGCAAGTTCTCGGTAGCTGCGGATCGGTCCTTCGCAATCGATCGAAATCCAAACCGGATATTCTCCCTTGTCGAACGCTACGGCGTCAAGCTGATGACCAATGCTGGTCGGCATAGCCTCTGCTTCCAGTTTCCGATGAAACGCCAAGCGTCGAGACGGATCGAAAGTCATTTCGACTTGTCCTTGAGATAGCTGGACGTGACGCCTTCGGCTTCGTTTGCCATCCATCCCATGCGGTACAAGTTCATCCCATAGTGGTATGCATCTGCCTTGTTCATGTCCGCGCCCAACTCGAGCCCCTCCATTTCAAGGCGAATTGCCAAAGCAGAATGACGCGCAATTTTCTTGGCCATTTCCTCTGCCGTGGCGATTAGTTGGTCACTCGGAACCACTTTGTTCACCAGGTTCAGGCGATACGCCTCGTCGGCTTCCATGAAATCACCCGAAAGCGCCATCCAATATGCCGCCGTAAACGGTAGGTGTCGCGCCAAACGCTTCGGCCCCGCGCCGCCGCCCGCGCCAAACTTGATACCCGTCAGACCAAACTTAACGTTCTCGCTCGCGACGCGGATATCGCTATGGTAAAGGCAAAAAGAAAAACCGATCCCTAAACAGTAACCTTCAATCGCCGAAACGATGGGTTTGTAGCGACGATGTGCAGCCACATCGTGCTCCCAACCGGGGCGCATCGGCTTTTCACCTTCGCCTTGATGCAGGAACAGATATGCGGCAAGTTCCTCCTGCCGAGTCCGTGGCGGCTTGTGCATGCTCTTGAGATCGTCACCAACCGAGAAGCATTTCCCTTCAGCCCCATAGAACAGGCCCACTTTAACGTCCGGGTCGATTTCAAATTCTTTTAGCCGGTGATAGAATTCTTTGTGAAATTCCGGATAGAGAACATTCATCGGCCCACTGTCGATGATGAAGTGAGCAATCTCTCCGTGCTTCTCGTAACGCAAACCCATAAACGTTTATCTCCATTTGTTATTCTGACCGAGGGACACCTGTCGGACGACGATATTGCGGCCTCACTTCCGACCTCATGCCCTGGCTTCTCACGAACGCAATTTGAGCTGACCCATCCACTCGAAGCAGTGCGGAATCTTGCTGCAAATCGCCGCCGCCCCTCCAACTCTGCAGAGCGGGTTGATCCTTCACTTGATTTACCATCAACGCGCGCCCCATAGTCTGGCTCGTATGACCGGCAAGTTCTGACTACAATCGAGAGTTCCATATATGCAATTTTATTGCAAGAAATTTATGGCCCAAAATGCCATCTGATCTCATCCGAACCCATAGTTAGCAAAGTGCCCTCCGGAATCGCAGATCAGAATCCGCCGGTCATCTACGCGAGCGCGGCCTCAGATCTTCGGAAAACAAGGCCGAATCCGCTCAATTTGACCTCAGTCAGCCAACAAAGATTGCTCATGACATCCCCCCATAACTGGGGGGCGTGAAACACGACCACGCTTCAAGCTCAATGGAGTCCATGGGTCCTGACCCTAAAAGTCAATATTCACATGTTCCATATTGGCAATTGTATTGCATGCTGACATCATCTGAGGAAATGCTGGTTAAAACGGCAGCAACATGACCGGTAAGACAATTATTAGCCCAATAAGAACTCTCTCCGGCTTCAGAAGTGATGAAAGCGATAGCCTGATGAACGTAGCCCCGTCCAATGCAGCGCATGACCTGCTTGCTGACCTGCCAGTTGCGCAAAGGAGTACGATAATCGCAGACTACTGGTGGCACGTGTGGAGTTCCATCCAGCTTACGATCCTCCGGGAAAAAGGCGAATCAGACCTCTTCAATTTCAAACGGTCGATCATGCGGAAACATCAGCGCAACAGTTTCCTAGCGGGCGTCGACAAACTCGGCATCGACAGGGGGCTACCACCTGCGGTCATCGCGGCAAGATATCACTATCTGTCAAACATGATCGGCGGGCAGTACATGGAGTATGTCGAAGAATCGCCACAGAAGGTGTGGATTCGTTATTTCCCCCCGTCCTGGAGTTTCCCGGGCGTCAGCCTTGCGGCGGTGCCCGCTTCGGCTGAGATCGCGATGTTCGAAGGATGGCACCAACATAACGGAAGATCACTCGGGTCAAAGAAACTCGCCTTTGTCGTAACTAAAACCTATCACCGAGGAGATACCTGCGTAGAAGGCTATTTCGTTGAGCGCGAGCACGACTTGGAGCAAGATGAATTTCTGCAATTTGAACATGTTAACGCTTCGCCAAAATTCGATCATACCAAGGCTCCCCGCCTAGCCGAAGACGCTTGGCCGCAAGAACGCCTGGCAAAAGCGAACAGGTCTTTCGCGCGGGGTTACATCATCGATGCCATTCGCACATTGCTGGATATATATGGCCAACCATATAGCGCTTACATACTTGCAGAGGCAGCGCGTCTTGTAGCGGTTCAGTTTAGCGCCGAAATGTGCGATACGATGGAGATCTCAGGGCGCGAGACATCGGATTTTCTGAACTATTGCAGTACGCTTGCCGGACTGGCGGGCGAAAACTTCGATATAGTTGAAGAAACATCAGACTTTTTGAAAATAGCTCGCACCAATCACATCATTTCAAGACTTGATGCTTCAGAGGAAATTTCACGGGCCTTGTTCGAGCTAATCCAGACAACAGCAAAGATGTATTGGCCAAACCTACGCGTCACCCTGTCGTATTTGGATCGCTCCGAGGTTGGAAACGAGACTTGGTTGATAGAAAAAATGTCTCGTGATGCCTGACACGTATAGATTTTTGGGGGCCGAAAGGCAAACGCAGTCGAAATCGTGCATCAGACTCTCGTTATGAACGCGGGAGCGGCAGAGGACAGGTCACATGCACCGCCACGATAACGAAATCGCTGGGCCCATCTAAACACCACTTTTTATCTGCTTAATGCATGCACCAAGGTGGCCCCGGTCTCAAAGTATAGCGAACGAAGAAACTTGAAGGGTTCGAGGTGCGGTGTCTCAGTGATCGTCGATGGCATTCCATCAACCTCGTCGAACAACAAGGCTCGGGCGGCTTGTTTTCCAAAGACCGTGCCTGGGCCAATGCCACGACCCGAATAGCCGAAAACCGTTAAGCCATTTGGGCCGATCCTTACCGCTTTGGGCAAGTGATCTCCGGTCATCGCGATTGTGCCTTGCCAAGTATAGTCAAAGGCTTTGCCAGATAGCTCCGGAAAGACTTCGGCCATCTTGCGAGCGGCCCAGCGTGCGTGGATTGTTGCACCCCGACCATCGCAGTCGCCGATCCCACCGACGATAAGACGGCCCTCTTGGTTTACCCGGAACGACGACATCACCATCGCCGTATCCCAGCAACCCTCCCCTCCCGGCAAGATGCGCGCCCGCTGTTCGCACGTCATAGGAGCCGTCGCGAATTGACTGTACCGGATGGTCACGAATTGCGGCCCACTTTGACCCTCCGTGCCCGCGTGATACCCGTTCGTTGCTAATAGCAAATGCTTTGCCCGAAGCGTGTTCTCATTGCTCCGAACGATCCATTCCGAGCCATCATGGGTCACGTGTTGTGCTGGGCTTTGCTCGAATACTTTAGCGCCTTTGTTCTTGGCGGCCTTGGCCAACCCGCGACAGTATTCTAAGGGCTGGATGGTCCCGGCGCGGGGGTCAAATAACGCCCCTAAAAACGCATCTGACCCTGTCCGCCGTGCTGTTTCCTTGGCATCCAAAAGTTGAATCGGCGCATCTATCTGCTTGCCCTGACGTAGCCGGTCCTTCAGGTCTCGTAGCCCTGAGGGTGCATGCGCAAGATGCAGCGTGCCGTTTCGGGTGGCTTCGCACTCAATACCTTCGCGTTCGATCAAATCGAAGACCGTATCGGGGGCCGACGCAAGCGCAGTGGTCAACCGCATACCCTCGGTCTGACCTAGCTGTTTGATGATCCCTTCGGGAGGCACCCAAAGACCAGCATTCACCAGACCGACATTGCGCCCCGATCCACCGTGGCCAATGGTGTTGGCCTCCAGCACCACCACATCTGCGCTGCTGCGCGCGGCTTCAAGCGCGGCCGAACTGCCCGTGAAGCCACCACCAATCACCAGAAGATCGGTGCAAATATCCTGACTGACGCGGGGATATCCGTCGCAGTTCTGGCGCGTTGCCCGCCAGAGGTTGCGGGTCGCATCAGATGTCAAATTTTACCCCTTGAGCAAGCGGTAGTTCTGCGGAGTAATTGATGGTATTCGTCGCGCGGCGCATATAGCCTTTCCACGCGTCCGAGCCACTCTCACGGCCTCCGCCGGTCTCTTTCTCGCCGCCAAATGCCCCGCCAATCTCAGCGCCCGATGTCGCAATATTCACGTTGGCAATCCCGCAATCAGAACCCGCCGCGCTGATAAAGGCTTCAGCTTCGCGCATGTCGAGCGTGAAGATGCACGATGAAAGCCCCGCACCCACTGCGTTGTGCTGCGCCACCGCTTCATCTAGGTCTTCATATTTCATCACATAGAGGATCGGCGCGAAGGTCTCCTCGCAAACTATCCCCTCCTGCTTCGGCATTTCTACAAGCGCTGGGCGTGCATAAAATCCGCCCTCGGCGCCGCTAACCGTCACACGCTCGCCGCCCGTCACCAAACCGCCAAGCTTGCGCGCTTCCGCAAGTGCCGTTTGCATCTGCTCAAACGCCTGCTCGTCAATGAGCGGTCCGACAAGCGCATCGCTGTCCAGCGGGTTGCCGACGGAGACACTCTCGTAGGCCTTCTTCAGCCCAGGCACCAATTGATCGTAGATCGAGCTATGCACAAACAGGCGGCGCAACGTTGTGCAGCGCTGCCCGGCTGTCCCCATCGCGCCAAAGGCAACTCCACGCAGCGTCATATCCAGATCCGCGCTCGGCGCAACAATACCGGCGTTATTGCCACCCAATTCCAAAATGGAGCGCCCGAAACGCTCGGCGACCTTGGGTCCGACAATGCGCCCCATCCGGGTCGAACCGGTTGCGGAAATCAGCGCGACATTGCGGTTTTCAACCAATGCCGCGCCCACGTCTCCGCGCCCGTTGATCAGCGAGACAAGCCCTTCAGGGGCATCACCGAACCGCTTCAAAGCGCGTTCCAAAATCGCCATCGAGCCCAACGCGGTGAGCGGGGACTTTTCCGAAGGCTTCCAAATGACAGGATTTCCGCAAACAAGCGCCAACGCCGTATTCCACGACCATACTGCTACGGGGAAGTTGAACGCCGAGATCACACCGACCACTCCAAGTGGATGCCACTGCTCCATCATACGGTGGCCAGGGCGCTCCGTTGCGATGGTCAGACCGTAAAGCTGGCGCGACAAGCCCACGGCGAAATCGCAGATGTCGATCATCTCCTGAACTTCGCCAAGCCCTTCCGAGACCGACTTGCCCGCTTCGATCGAGACCATCATCCCCAGATCTTCTTTGGAACAGCGCAGCTCCTCTCCAAGCAGGCGGATAAGCTCGCCCCGGCGCGGTGCCGGAACCTTGCGCCACTGCGTAAACGCCTCTTGCGCCTTGGCCACTACGCCACCAACATCGGCGGCGTTCGTCATTTTCACATTTGCAATCTGTTCGCCCGATACCGGGCTGTCCACCGCCAGCTCGCCCATCGTCCAGGCTTCCTTGTCCACTCCCAGCTTTTCCAAAGTGCTTTCGGTCAATGCTTTCACGTTCATTGCAAACCTCATTTCGCTGTCCGGCGTTTTGGCGCCCATGAAAGAGCCCCGTTGCACCTAGACTGCCCGAAGTTCAGTCAATGAAAAATCATTCAAAATGAATGAAAGCATTCCTAGAATGCATCAATTAGCTTTCGCTCACACATTGCTTCATCCATGCCATGAACGCTGCAACATGGGCGTTGTCGGTTTTAGCAGGCGTGACCAGGTAATAATTGTTCCCTGTCGTGATGGTCCTTTCATCGAGCGGAACAAGACTGCCATCAGCAAGCTCTTGTTCAATCAGATAAGTCGGCAAGAGCGCTGCCCCAAGCGATGCAACAGCCCCTGCAATAATCAGAGTGAACTGATCAAAATACTGCCCCGCACCCGCGCGCCTGTCAGTCACACCCGCATCGGCAAAGAAGTCCTCCCAAATCGTGGGGCGAGTCTCCAGGTGCAGCAATGGCACACGCGCAAGATCTGTAACCGATGTCACCTCATGGCGCGCTTTGAATTCAGGCGAAGCCACGACGATCATGGTTTCCGAACACAAAAGCTGCATGTCCGTTCCGGGCCAGTCTTTGCCCCCGAAATGCACCGCCAGATCAAAGTGCTCACGGCTCATGTCAAATGGCTCAAGGCGCGTGGCAAAGCTGATCTCGATGCCCCCGTGTAGCGCCGTAAATTCGCTCAGCCGTGGAATCAGCCATCGGCTGGCGAACGCGGGCAATGTGGCGACACGTATGGCCGCCCCGGCCGCCCCCGCAGAAATTGCCTTCAATACAGTTTGCCGAATATTTTCCAGATCGACAGACAACTCAACAGCAAGGTTCCGCCCCGCAGGTGTCAACACAACGCGTCGCCCGACCCTGCGAAACAGCGCAGTTCCGATGATGTCTTCCAACTCTTTCACCTGTCGGCTGACGGCACTTTGAGTCAGGTGCAACTCCTCTGCCGCGAGCGTGAAGCTTTCATGTCGCGCCGCACATTCAAAGCTGCGCAACACTGCGTTGGAGGGAAGGTAGCGCCTTTGCGCGCTCTGTGTCGAACCTAGCTGTTTCATCGATTTCGTGTCCGCTTGTGTCACCGCTTGCCCGCCCAATACATTCATAAAGCTCATCAAAAAGTGCATTAACAATGATATTTGTAACTGAAATTCCGATGTAAACCAGAGAAAAATCAGCTGCGGCGCGAGGGAATCCGAACATGCATGACGCTACCCTGAAACAAGTTTTCAAACGCGCCGAGCGCATCGCATCGATCGCCATTTCAGAGATCGTGCAGATATCTGAAGCAGCGGCCCGGATGCGTGCGAAGGGAGATGACATCCTCAGCCTCGCCACGGGCGAGCCTGACTTTCCGACACCTGCACATGTTTGCGAGGCAGCAACTGCCGCAATGGCCGCAGGCCAAACGCGCTACCCACCCACAGCAGGAACCGCCGCCCTACGGGATGCCGTCGCCGAACAAGCCCAAGTCAAGCGCGCCAACGTCATCATCTCGACTGGCGCAAAACAGGTGTTGTCCAATCTGTTTCTCGCCAGCCTCGATGAAGATGACGAAGTGATTTGCCCGACACCCTACTGGACCAGTTATCGCGACATCGTGCGCTTCGCGGGTGGCAATGTCGTCGAAGTCGCCTGTGGGAGCGATCAGGGATTCAAACTCACCCCCGGGCAACTTGAGGCTGCCATCACGCCGCGCACGCGCTGGCTTTTGCTCAACTCTCCCTCCAACCCTTCGGGCGCGATGTATTCCCGCAAAGAACTGGAAGCGTTCGGTGATGTGTTGCGCCGCTATCCGCATGTCTGGATTGCCTCTGACGAGATATATCAGCATATCGCCTACGCGCCTTTCACATCCGTGTTCACCGCCCTGCCCGACCTGCGTGAACGCACTGTGGTCATCAACGGCGTCTCCAAGGCCTATTCCATGACGGGTTGGCGTATCGGCTGGGCGATTGGGCCTGAGGCAGTGATTGAGGCGATGCAGGACGTGCAGGGTCAAAGCACCTCGGGCGCGTGCTCGATATCGCAAGCCGCTGCTGTTGCTGCGCTGACGGGCGATCAGGGCTTGCTGATCGAGCGCACAGCAATTTTTCAAGAACGCCGCGACAACGTTGCCCAGGCTATCAACGACGACCCGCTCTTGAACTGTGCGCTCCCTGATGGGGCCTTTTACATCTTCGCCTCCTGCGAAAAAGCGCTCGGACAGACGGCCCCGGATGGCAGTATCATTACCACCGATGGCGATTTCTGCCGCTACGTGCTGGCTTCGGAAGGTTTGGCGCTGGTCCCCGGCAGTGCGTTTTCGATGCCCGGCCACTTTCGGCTCTCCTACGCCTATTCCGATGCGCAATTGGCAGATGGCGTGGCCCGCCTGCACCGCGCAACCGCTAAACTGATCTAGCATCGAAAGACAAAATCATGGATCGCGCCCAAATCGTTCACGAAAACTTCCTGTCGCGGGTTGCCGCCAATGATCTGCCAGCAGGCAAGCTGCCGACTACCGCGCTTTCACCCACGGCCGCCGTGACCCTGTTTCGCACCCAGTGCCTTAGCCGCGCACTCGACCTGACCAGTCGCGCGATGCAAAAGGCCGGTCAGGGCTTCTACACAATCGGCTCCTCGGGGCATGAGGGCATGGCCGCCGTAGCCGCCGCCCTGCGTCCCACCGATATGGCCTTCCTGCACTACCGCGACGCGGCCTTTCAACTGGCCCGTGCCGAACAGGTTCCCGGCCAATCCGCACTCTGGGACATGCTCTTGTCATTCGCCTGCTCTTCCGAAGATCCGATTTCGGGGGGCCGCCACAAAGTCCTCGGCTCCAGAGCATTGATGATCCCACCGCAAACCTCGACAATCGCCAGCCACCTGCCCAAAGCAGTTGGCACCGCCTATAGCGTCGGGCTGTCGCGCCGCCATCCACCCGAGCATCAACTCCTGCCCCAGGATGCAATCATCGCCTGTTCTTTTGGCGATGCCTCGGCCAACCATTCAACTGCCCAAGGCGCGTTCAACACCGCAGGTTGGACCTCTTATCAGTCCAGTCCCCTGCCGTTGCTATTCATCTGCGAGGATAACGGCATCGGCATCTCGACACCCACCCCAAGCGGCTGGATCGCCGCCAACTTTCAGAACCGTCCGGGCCTCAAATATTTCCACGGGGATGCGCTCGACATCTATGATGCACACACCGCAACCCAGCGCGCGGCTGAATATGTCCGCACCCGCCGTAAGCCGGCCTTCCTGCATCTGCGCACCGTGCGTCTCTATGGCCACGCAGGCGCTGATATGCCGACAACCTACATGTCACGCAGCGCGGTCGAGGCCGAAGAGGCGAACGACCCACTGCTCCACACTGTTCGGCTTCTGGCAGAAGCGGGCGCGCTCACCCCTTCCGAAGCGCTCAAAATCTACACCGAGACCAAAGACAGGGTTGACCGCGCCGCCGCCGAGGCGGTCAAGCGCCCTCACTTGCGCAGCGCGCGCGATGTGATGGCCCCGATCATCCCGCCCAAACGCACCTGCGCACCCAGCAACGGCCCAGACGCCGAGGCTCGCATCGCCACTTTCGGCAGTGACATCAACGCGATGGACAAGCCACAGCCCATGTCGCGACTGATCAACTGGGCCATGACCGACCTGATGCTGGAACACGGCGAAATCATCTGCTGCGGTGAAGATATCGGGCGCAAGGGCGGCGTCTATGGTGTCACTCAACGCCTCCAGCAGCGTTTCGGCGAGGACCGCGTGATCGACACGCTTCTTGACGAACAATCCATCCTCGGTCTCGCCATCGGCATGGCACAGAACGGCTTCTTGCCAATGCCTGAAATCCAGTTTCTCGCATATCTGCACAATGCCGAAGACCAGATCCGCGGCGAAGCTGCAACCCTGCCCTTCTTTTCCAACGGTCAATTCACCAACCCGATGGTGCTACGCATTGCAGGCTTGGGCTATCAGAAAGGTTTTGGCGGACACTTTCATAATGACAACTCGATTGCCGTGCTGCGCGACATCCCCGGCGTGATCATCGCCTGCCCGTCACGGGGCGATGAGGCCGCCATGATGCTGCGCGAATGTGTCCGGCTCGCGCGCGAAGAACAACGCGTGGTGGTGTTCCTTGAACCCATCGCGCTCTACCCGATGCGCGACCTTGAGACCGGGGGTGACAACGCCTGGATGACGACCTACCCCTCGCCCGATCAACGCATCGCCCTTGGCGATGTCGCCGTCCACGGCGCGGGCAAGGATCTCGCCATCGTCACCTATGGCAACGGTCACTACCTCTCGCGCAAGGCCGAGGCCGCGATACGTGCAAAAGGCATCAACCTGCGCATAATCGATCTGCGCTGGCTCGCACCGCTGCCAAAAGACGCGCTTCTGGAGGCGACCAAGGGCTGCAAGAACATCCTCATTGTCGATGAATGCCGCCGCACAGGCGGTCAGGCCGAAGCCCTGATGACACTTTTTGCCGAAGCGGGTCACAAACGACTGGCGCGCGTCACCGCCGAGGACAGCTTTATCGCCACCGGCCCAGCCTATGGCGCAACCCTGCCCGACGAGGCCCAGATCATCGCCGCTGCCGAGGAACTCACCCAATGAAACGCGCAGTCATCGTTTGCCCCGGTCGTGGCACCTACAACAAACCCGAGCTTGGCAGCCTTTCCCGCCTGCATCCTGACAAGACCGCGCTCTTTGACGCGTTTGATAATGCACGCCTCGCAGGCGGTCAGGAAACCCTAACGGATCTCGACGGTGCTGCACGCTATTCGGTCGCCAAACACACGCGCGGCGATAACGCCTCAGCACTCATCTATGCCGCAAGCTACGCAGACTTTCTGTCTCTCAAAGACGTCGATGTGGTGGCTGTCACAGGCAACTCGATGGGTTGGTACACCACACTGGCTTGCGCCGGTGCATTGGATGCAGATCAAGGCTTTAACCTCGTCAATACGATGGGCCAGATGATGCAAGACAGCCTTATTGGCGGCCAACTGGTCTATCCCATAACCGGCGATGATTGGCGTCCCGACCCGACAAGACGCGCCACAGTTCTGAAATTGGTCAGCCAGATAGACGCGTTAACCGATCACGATCTGGCTCTCTCGATCGACCTCGGCGGCATGCTGGTTCTCGCCGGAAACGATGCCGGGCTTGACGCATTTACCGCAAAAGCCGAACCGCTCGATCGCTTTCCACTGCGTCTCGCGAACCACGCCGCCTTTCACACCGCACTGCAGAAACCGGTGTCAGAGGCGGCACAGAAGCGTTTTGACGCCTCTATGTTTGCACAACCCTGCATCCCGATGATCGACGGGCGCGGCGCAATCTGGTGGCCCCATGCCACGGATACAAGCGCGCTATTTACCTATACACTTGGGCATCAGGTGGTCGAAACTTACGATTTTCGCCACGCCCTCAGCATCGCTGCGCGCGAATTCGCGCCGGATATGTTTATCGTCCTCGGCCCGGGTACAACACTTGGCGGTGCCGTGGCGCAATCCCTCATCTCCTGCAATTGGCATGGAATGGACAGCAAGGACGCTTTCCAACACCTCCAGGCCAAAGCGCCCTTCCTGATCTCCATGGGACGCGAAGATCAGCGCGATGTCGTCACGAAAGCTTCGCTCTGAACGGTGTTGTCAGACCAATGTGAACCAGTCTCGGGTTCTTGAGTAATCTCAATCCGTCAGACTACGCAGAGATTGCCTTGTGTCCGCGTTCTCGGCGGATGTTCCCCCCATACAACCATGAGTGCCGCCAACAAAAAGCTGCCCTATGGCAATAAGTTCTGCCATTGCGGGAAAACCGTAGGCGACAACAGATACCATTGGAACCGAGCAGCGACTCATGTGTGTTCCTGTTGTCGCGTATCAGCGTAGCATTGGCTGTTCATAAATGCCTTCTGTTGTGGGTGCAGGCGCAACTGGCAGAGTTGGCGCAGGTTGCTTGGAGGGTTGGTCCGGCACCGCGGGTCTGGCCTTGCGCGCCGCGATGCGCTCCGTGATTGTCTGAAATGGCGCAGCAACCGTTGGATCAGCAGCCTTCTGGCGGGCATAGGCATCATGTGTCAGGCTGATCGTCTGGCCCGTGGTAAAGCAACGCGCATCGATTCCGAACCGTTTGGCCTCGCGCGCAATATAATCGCGTCGCTGCGCTTCCCAGGTCGCCTGATTGTCGAGCAGGTTATCCAGCGCTGCGTTCATGTCTGAAAAAAGCCAGTTGGAATAACGATCCTTCAATTTCCAGGTAAATTCCGGGCCGACATTCATTTTTCCATCCAGCATTGGGGGCAGCGGGGCATCTGTACCGAACGCGCCACCGGCATAGAAATCAAGTTTCGAAACCAGATCCTCGACCCCCCGGACAAGAGCGTATTCTGATTCAGTTTGCCATTCGCCATCATAGTAATCGGTGGCTTTGTTAGCGAATTTGAGGTCGATGCCATACTTAACCTCCTTACCCTTCAAGGGGCCCGCCTTTCCCTCTGCCGAAAAGCCAAATTTGAACCCTTCCCAAGTGTGCCCCAGTGCTGCGGTGCTATCGTCAGGATCGGCCTTGGCCATGGTGAAAGCAAATTCTGGCCCCACTTCGGCAACGGATGATTTATAGGCCGCAGCTCTCGGCTTTAAGACAATTTCAGAAACATGGATCTGCCTGTCGTCATTGACGGAAAAGCCGACTTCGATGCCGATTTCGGTAGAGACATCAAAATCAATCCGAAGATCTGCCTCGTCCGCACCAGAAACGGCCACATCGTGTATTCTGGCCGCAATCTCTTGTAGCGCCCCAAGCAGGCGCTTTTCGACGTCTGGTTGCAGACCGACAGTGTTGAGGCGCGCCAATGCCTCGGGCGATAGATTGAAAAGCATGTTCTGCTTGGGAATGTCGGCCAATGCCGGTGGCGGCGGGGTGAAACCTGCGTCGGCGCGTGCTTTCGCGCAATCGGGCGGTGGGTCCGCAGCCGGAGTCGCGTTCATCGTCACCGGATTGCCACTCAGCGCCACGCGGTTACCGCGGTCACGCAATGCCGACAATATGTTGTCGAACGGATTGCCCCCTTCAAGCTCGGCCATGGCCGCACAGCCCTCAAAGATCTTTGGGTCGCTCGGCAACTCGTGGCGCGTGCAGCCAAACCCTGCAACAATGCAGGGCGGGCCGGGGTGCTGACAGGAATAGCGTTCGTCATAGGTTCCGAGCGTGTCGGGATGATAGAACTGATTGGTTCCCGGGCTGCCATAGCCTGCTGCACGACACACGCAGTTAAAGAAATCCTGCGGAACGCTGACGCCCAGACTTTGCAGAACCAACAACTGGCGATCATGCGGCAGGCCAATCCATCGGGTAAGGGCGTGGGTGTCATGCGCATCGCGCTCGGGCAAGTCCTGCGCGACAAGACGGTCAGGCAAAGACGCGCTCACGAGCAGACAAAAAGCCGCAACAAGGGCTGCCCCACGGCTCAGACCGTGGGCGAAGCCAAGCAAGCGTATTGAATTGTGCATCATCTTTTCTCCACGAGGTCAGTGGCCAGCAGATCGGCAAAAGCGTCCGGATCAAATACGTCGGCGTCGACAAGACGCCATCGTTCGGCTTCGGACATGCCCTCGGGCGTGATCCAGCCGCCGGAAATACCGCGCAGCGTGACATTGCCGCTGTCCGTATTGCCCGCACCGCCCGGGGTGATGGCCAGCATGAACGCGCGGCCCTGACGGGCGCCGCGCATCAACCAGTCATCGCCCAGCGCCACGGCGATCCAATCTGGGCCGAACCGCAGGCGCACGGTGCCGTCCCACCCATTGCGCCATTGTGCGGCAGGCAAGACACGCCGCCAATGATCATAGTAAAAATGGCCGGTATGAAGCCGCACTTCCAACCCGCCAGCCTCCGGCCCTTCGGTGAGTTCGCGCAGGGTGAGAACCGATTTTGCCGCGTCGTCAAATTTGGCGGGGTTGGTGTGCAGGAAAATCCGGGTGCCCAGACCCTGCTCCGGCGCAAGCTTCAGCGTCAATTCATAGGGTGTCGTGTCTACACGATAGTCGAGATCCACCGCACGCGCGCCGCCGACAAGTGCGATCCGCTGCCAATCCGGAACCGGATCGCGCCGGGTAAGGGTCAAACCATCAGGCTGCTGAATGGCCAACGTGGCAACATCTGCCTTCCCCGACGAGCGCACCTCCCAGGTTTCATCCGGGCGTGCATCAAAATACACGGTTTGCGGCAACGCTGCCACGCCTGCGGCAGGTGCGGCTGCCGGGGGATAGTTGCCCGGTCGCTGCGATACGCGAACGCCACGCAACACCAATGCCCCGTCGCCAGTCAGCGTGCGCATCGCGTGAATGGCAATTCGAAATCCGGCCCCGTCCTTGAGCTGTGCAAAGGGCAGAACGCCCTCGGGCATACCCTCGCCCTCGACCCGGATGCCCTCAGGCCTCAGGACCAATGTAACGCGATCAGGAATGACGCGCAGCCCGTTGGCTTCAATCCCCTCTTTCGCCTTGGACCGTATCGCACTGAGGACGCCATATGTCCCATCTTCGCGCTCTGTGAAGCGCAACACATAAGAATCGTTTCCAGTCAGGTTGCCGGGCAGCGTATATCTGCTTTGCAACGCAATCTCGAAATCCTTTGAGGCCGCCCCATCCAGTGCCAGCTCGATCCGAGCCTCGGCTGCCCCGGTGAACCGGTCCAGCCACAAAACGGCCTCGGATGAATCGATTCCGGACCAATTGCCCTCGTCTTCGCCCGACCATCCAATGCGCAAAGCACCGTCTGATAGGCCGGCAAACCGGGCGAATTCACCCTCGTAGCGCCCTACCGGTGCCCAGATCCGACCGAGCGCAAACCCATCGAACACCACCGCTGATCGCGCTCCCTGAACAATCGCATCGACAGCGGGCGAAGGTTGGAACGCAATGCTGTCAACCGACAGCCGCTTGAGGACAAGCGACGCCGCGCCGTTCTTCCTGTGGACCTGAAGGTAGGTTTGAAGCGCCCACTGCCGCGCGCTGAAATCACCGTTAAGCGCCAATTCTGCAAGCTGGGTGTCGCTTCCGTCACGGACATCAAGAACCTGATCAGGTCGTAGCAGCAAATGCAGAACGGTCTCGCCTTTGGGCCAGCGGAAATAGGCCCTGAGAGTTCGTGAACGATCTTTAGTCGTCACCTCCAGCTTGCCGTTGCCATCTCCCGTGGTGCTGAACTGGACTCGCAGATCATGCGCTTCCCAAGGGTCTTTCTGCGCCTCCGCCACCGGCACGAGCGCAAAGGAAATCCCGGTGCTCTTGTCGGCATCAAGTATTGCGGTGATGCGTTGCGCCAAAGCGCTGTCGCGTTGCGGCATCACCACCACCGCAGAGGGTGTGGCAAAGCCGAGTTTGCCCCATCCGTGGCCATCGGGAAATCCAAAGCTGATGGCGTTGTCGATCAGTTTGGCGTGGTCTTCAAAGGTGACCTGGTTAAACGCAAACGGCAAAAGCCCTGCGATTGTCTCCCCGTCAAAGATAAGCCCGGGCATCCCTGCGATCACACCCTGACCCCCAGCAGGAGTGGCCGGGATCGAAGCAAGCCCGCCCGTCGCCAGCGGCGCAGCTTGAGCGGGCGGCGCGCTGGTGTCAAAAGTGAAGCCCAACGCAATATGCTCCAGCAGCTCAGTCATGGCCGGAGGCGCCGTTTCTGAACGGATGGAAATCATCAGGAACGGCGCTGCTCCCTGCGTCTCTTCGCTGGATCTATAAATCCGCACCCGGCCACGCGGATAGGGCATTGCTATTCCGTTGATCGCATAGACCTTGGCGATGGTTTCAATCGCATGAACCGTGGTGCCTGCAACATCTGGATAGCCCTCTCCTTCGATTGATTTGACCACCAATGAATCGCGGTAAAGCACGCCCATATATTCATCCAGAACCTGCGCGGCACTCATCGCGCGATCACCGTTCGCAACCGCCGCCAACAGCATGGCATCACGGGCAGGCGAAACCAGAACCACCTGCCGCAACCCCTGCGAGGCAGTCGTCTGCACCGTCCACCCCGAGGGCAAAGGCAGCGCAAAAGCTCCGTCCGCGTCGCGATACATACCCCCCTGGACCGGGGCCAAGTTGCCAGCCTCGGCGGGTGCCGGTACAGGTGCGGCCGCCGCAACGGTCGGCTGGCCATCCAAGGTCAGACCTGCCAGCAAGCTGTCGAACATGGCCTCATGCTCGGCCAGCGGCGCATCGGAAGAATGAAGCTGCCATAGAAAAATCTCGCCTTCGTCATCCTCTTTCAGAAACGCCAGTTCAAGGCTGCGCTCGCCCCCGGATTCAAGATGCCTGAACAGCGCTTCCTGCCCCGCCAGAATGCGCTTGTCATGGCGGATGATGTCATCGAACCCCAACAGCGGCTCATCCGGAAACCACCAGCGCGCCCAAAGCTGAAACCGCCCATCCGGGCTGGCGAAATCATATTCCTGATCCCGCCTGCTATAGGTGATTTTCCAATCGGCGGGCACCTTGAATTCGGCACTGCGCAAATCATAGGCCGTCACCCCCTCGGCAGAGCCCACGGAAACCGAAGCGATCACCAACAGAAAAACCCCCAGCACGAATTGCATCGCACGCCGCCTGAGCCAGAACACCATGGGCAAAAGGCCGGTTCGTTCAGAGCGTTGGCCGCGCTTGGTCACAACTTCCGTTTCGCAATTATCACCAACAGCATTGGTCGAAATTTGACGCTGCATGACACCCCCATGAAATCCGCCCTCAAGGCATCAGGATGATACATGTGCAAGATTTTGAATTCTTTGATGTGTGTCATAGCACGCAGCCTCAAAATGCATAGGGTTTAAGCGAAAACTCGACCTGCTCTCTGCTCTCGCAGCACGGGGCATAGACCTTTGCGCATTCGGGCCCACTTTTGCCCGACCCGTCACCAACACCGCGAGGATGATCCATGATCCTGTCTGAGACACCCCATACGCGCCGGATTTGTGGCGTAACCTTGCTGATGACCTGCGCATGGTTTGCTGAACTTGCTGCGCCCGTGGCGTCCCAAACCAGCGCCGAGCCGGGCGCACCGATGGTTCTTGTTCCACCAACCCAATCGCCCGCCACAGAGGCAAACACCACCGCGGTCAAATCGGCGGATCAGGATGATTGGTTCGGTCAGGCGCCACTTTCCACCCTACCCTCTCCAGCGACCGAGTCACTGACAGGCCGATGGCAGGGTGGAACCCTTTTTGGGCACCCATCGGCAAGCGGTGGCATCATGGCGACCCAAAACGCCCAACCCGCACCACGAAGCACCATAGCCCCGCCTCCGCCGCCGGTAACGCCCACAGCCCCCGTATCAGCCGAGGATCATGACCGGTTCACGGCCATTGAAGGTGGCTATTCCATCTATGAAAATGATCGCTACGGCACGTTCATTTCCTATCCATCCGAGTATTTCCGACCAGAGGCCCCACCCGGCAATGCCGATGGGCGCCGGTTCGTGTCGGTGGATGGCACGGCCGCATTCTATGTCTTTGCGCAATTCAACGCATTGGGCCTCACCCAAGCCGAGATGATCGCACAGGACAAGCAGGCCGATACACAATCACGCATAACGTATGAGCGCGCCGGTCCGGGCTGGTATGTGCTCTCGGGGTTCAGGGGGGCCGACATCTTCTATCGCCGGGTCATTTCCGATGGCCCCGACGGTCTGATACGGGTGTTCGAGATCACCTATCCCGCCGCCAGAAAGACTGAATTCGATGCCATCCTGACCTATATGGCGAATTCATTCGGGCCGGGAAGTTCGAGTGTTGGCGAGATGTCAACAACTCAACCCGACACGACCCAAGCCGCCATGCCTGGGGCAAATCAGGTGCGTTATCCCACGCTCAGGCCCGACGCGCTTTATACCCCTCAGCGCGGTTCCGCCCTGCGTTCGACCCTTATGGATGTCGCGCGCGTCCCGATCGCGGCAGAGCTGGGCGAGCAGGTCATTTTCGTCGTCTCCGTGTTCAACACGGATGACCAATGGGCCTACCTTCAGGCCAAACCCGTGCAACCCAGCGGGCGCGAGATCAATTGGGCGAACACCCCGTTCGCCGGGGAAATCCAGCAAGGTGTCATGAGCGATGTCGCCATGGTTCTGATGCTGCACGATGGTAGCGAATGGCGGGTGATTGACCACGTTATGGGGCCAACCGATGTGCACTGGTTCAATTGGCTTGAACCTTACAACCTGACCAAAGACCTGTTTGTGAACCGTTGAACCATTGCAAGGTGTAAACGCAAAGGCACCCGCCCCCTCGTTTGGCTTCGTTACCTGTTTTTAAAGAGTATCCGGGAAAAATGGATGCTTACGTAGCGTCAACTTTTACGGGGATATTAAGACACTTAGGATGAAACGGGGGCGACGAATTGCCACTTTGCATTCGATTTAGGGAATGTATATAATTGAAACTGATCAAGACGAGGTGTGATCGCACCGTTTTTGGAGGAAAATGATATGATCTACCGAAATTTTCTTTACGCAAGGCCGTAACGGTCTACATGGAATTGCCAACCGTCCTGCATTCACGTGCATGGTAGCCATTGCAATCGTTTCATGTGGCTTCAAGCTCTCCAAATTGAAAGCTTCTGTGCAAGATGTTAACTTTGCTTGAAAAAACTTGAGTAACTTATAATATTCTCAAAGGGGAATATATGAATCCCTGAAACTTCACAGGCATATAACTGAAATCACCAAAGTTGCAAAATCACGGCTGGCCTACGCCAGTTTTCAAAGTTTCTCTGCACTACAGATTTAGAACAATTAAAAAGAAATAGGTGACATGAATCACACTATTCAGGCGGAAATATCAATGATGCTGTCGAATAAATTTCGATATAGCTTCATGCGAATCTAGATGTGAACAAGTCATATCTTGAACGATAATATCATGAATACGATGGGGGATAGAAGAAATATAATGGCCAGATGGAAAAATCAAAAAATATGGATGAGGGAAACCATATCAACAAGGACTGCTGCAGAGCCACGTGCGCGGCACCTTCTTTAGAAGACAAGATAAACCGATGAACGTTCTGAACCTGAAATTAGTACGACCTTACAAACAACCTTTGCTCTCCTAACTGACAAGAAGAGGTAATCAAGATGACTGATAATCAAACCAATGGGCTGAAAGTCTCGTACACGACAACGAGCCTGATCAAGAATTTGCCCGGCGATGCTGCATTGATTGACGGGCTCGGCGGTACTGCCGGTTTTGGCGAAAACGTGCTACCTGCCAACGATGACGGGTCCTCCACAGAAATTGACATCACGTCGATTTTTGAGGATGGCCTGAACTTCTTTGGCCGCGAATTTACAACCCTGTGGGTAAACAATAACGGCGGCGTCACGTTCAACGGGCCGCGTGGTCAATTTACCCCCTCGGTCATTACCGACAACAACAACAACCCCGAGATCACCCCGTTTTTTGCCGATGTAGACACCAGGGGCGGCGCGACGACGCCCACGCCGGGAGGCACATCCACCGGCTCGAACCTCGTCTATTATGATTTCGACACCGTCAACGACCGCTTGATCGTGACATGGGACGACGTCGGATTCTATTCGAGCAACACAAGCCTGCTCAATGCCTTCCAACTGGTCCTCACCGATCAGGGCAACGGCGATTTTGACATTCAATTCCGCTACGAAGACATCAATTGGACAACCGGAAACGCAAGCGGCGGCTCCGGTGGCTTGGGCGGCACCCCGGCACGGGCCGGCTTCACGGCAAGCACCGGTGATCCGAATGCCTATTTCGAGCTTCCAGCCTCCGGTAACGAGGCCGGCATTCTTGCCCTGGACGACGTCGCGGGCAACACCGGCGAAATCGGCATCTGGGAATTTGCTGTCCGCTCCGGCGATATCAACAGCGCCGACCTGCCCGCATTGCCTGACCTTTCCCTGACAGGCACGACAACGGGTGACCCGCACTTGGTAACGCTTGACGGTGTGGCCTATGATTTCCATGCGGCAGGCGAATTTGTTCTGCTGCGCGCAACCAATGGCGCAGACTTCGAAGTTCAGGCCCGCATGACACCCGTAACCGGGTCGGATTCGCTGACCGTGAACTCTGCCATTGCCGCGCGTGTCGGCAACAGCAACATCATGATCGACTCCGCTGACGTCAACCCATTCAGCGTCGATGGTGTTGCCACGGAAATTCCGAATTTCGACAGCATCATGATCGGCAATGATGAGGTTTTCCGCGCCAACAACGTTTACACAATCGTGCTTGCGGGCGCCGACGATACCGTCAACGATGGTGACAGCCAGATCAGGATCACCGTGCTTGATGGACGTGTCGACATGGTCATGTCGCTCAACTCCGAGCTGGCCGGCAATCTGGAAGGGTTGCTTGGCGATGCCGACGGCGACGCCGCCAATGATGTTGCCTTCGCAGATGGCACGCCCTTGCTACGCCCGTTTGCATTCGAAGACGTTTACGGCGCATATCGCGACGATTGGCGCGTCAGCACAACAGACGACAGCCTCTTTACCTATGACACTGGCGAAACGCTCGAAGGCTTCTATCTGCCGGGTAGCCCGGCGCAAATCGCGTCCATCAGCGACTTCACCGATGTAGAAATCGCCGCCGCAACAACAGTCCTCCTTGACGCAGGGCTGAACGAAGGCACGGCAAACTTCAACAACGCGCTGCTCGACTATCTGGTGACTGGCGATGCGTCCTATATCGACTCGGCTGCTGACGCGCCCGAAATCGCTGAAACCAATGACACGCGTGTGTTCACCTTGGCAGAACTGAACCGCGGAACAGAGGGTGACGATACCCTTACGGGCACCGCAGGGGATGACACAATGCACGGGCTCGGCGGCGACGATCTGATGACCGGTCTGGACGGCAACGATGAGTTGTTCGGGGGCACCGGCAACGACGGTGTGTTCGGTGGTGCCGGTGATGATCTCCTGGATGGCGGCGACGGCAACGACCAACTTGCCGGTTCTGACGGCAACGACACGGTGCTCGGCGGCAACGGCGACGACAACATGGGTGGTGGCCTCGGCGACGACTCGATAGATGGCGGCGCTGGCAGCGATACCATCGGCGCCGGTGAAGGCAACGATGTGGTCAACGGCGGCGACGGCGATGATTTCGTCTATGGCGGTGCCGGGAACGACACGATGTCGGGCGGTGAAGGCAACGATGATATGGGCGGCTCTTTCGGCCACGACATCATCAATGGCGACGCCGGAAACGACAACATCGGTGGTGGCGTTGGCCGCGACACGATCGACGGCGGAACCGGCAATGATACCATCGGCGCCGGTGAAGGCGACGATGTGGTCAATGGCGGCGACGGCGATGATGTCGTCAATGGCGGCGGTCGCAACGACATGCTCGATGGCGGCGCTGGCGATGACCGGGTCAATGGCGGAACCGGAGACGACACGATGACCGGCGGCGAAGGCACTGATCTGTTCATCTTCAATTCCTTCAACTCCGGCGACGCCGATGTGATCACCGACTTCGAGGTCGGCGTCGATCAGTTCCGCATGACCGGTGTTCAGGGTGCCGTCGGTGCCGGGCTCGAAGGCAAGTTCGCTGCACTCAACGCCACGAACACCGCCGATGGCGCCATGCTCAGCTACGACGGGAACACCATCCTGCTCGAAGGGGTAAACGCCGCTGAGCTGGGACTTGAGGATTTTACCTTCCTCTGAGGGTCCATACCAACATCATACCCCGCCTGTCAGGTGATGGCAGTCGCGGGGTATGGTAAGGTTTTGCCGCGTTGACCTCGCGAAACCCTTTGTCTAGCATGCTTCTCGGAGAAGGGCTGGGGCAGCTTACATTTCATTAGGACTCAGCCTTTCATAGCACGATTTTTTCAATTCCAATTAGGAGGTTTATCATGCCAGTTTCACCGTCAGCCACAGGTATCGGCATCGGACTAAGCGAAACCGACAGCCCAACCCTTATCAACGATTTCCTGTTTTCTGACTCGGGATTTACCCCGACCAGCATCTCCTATACCGGCTCTCTCGACAGCCTCGCATTGCTTGAAAACGGCCACAGCATTTCCGAGATCGGCGGAGCCGAAGTCGTGGGCATCGACCGCGGCATCTTCCTGTCCTCGGGTGGTGGCCCCGGCACCGAGAATACCTCCAACAGTTTCACAGTAAACCTGGGTGAGCCGGGCGATGCTGTTCTGGAAGAAGTCGTGCAGGCCGCCTTCACAGGCGCAGGCAGCACCCGGGACGCATCGGTCGTGACCTTCACGTTTGATTCCGCCGACCTGGGCAACGCCCCTTCAATCCAGTTCGAACTATTCTTCGGCTCGGATGAATATCCTGAATTCGTCAACAGCAGTTTCGTGGACATCGCCGGAGTCATTGTGAACGGAGTAAACTATGCGCTGTTCAACAACGATTCAACACAGCCGCTGTCGATCGTCGGCGAGAGCATCAATACAGACGGCAACTTCTTTAATAACACCACAGGAGAAGCGAGCTACAGCACCGAATACGACGGGTTCTCGGTACTCCTGAACGTGGTCGCACCAATTCAACAAGGTGAAAACACCGTGACCATCGGCATCGCCGATACCGGCGATTCCGCCTATGATTCCGGCCTCTTCATCGGAAATGTACAGGCCTCCAACCTCAATGCCGGCGGCAGTTTTGTTCAGACCAACGGCAGCAGCGGCGACGACATGATCGATGCCAACGCCGCACCGCAGCTGATCAACCTCGGTGGCGGGGCCGACACGGTCGCCGGCACAGCGCAGGAATTCAACGGCGATTTGATCGAAGGGTTCGGAGATGACGACGAACTGCAGTTCGAGGGCAGCGAATTTGGCGCCGACGATGTCACGATCACCATGGGGTCGGCCATTCTCGCAATCGACAGCGATGGCGACGGCACGGCAGACACCAACCTCACGCTTCAAGGCAACTTCAGCGAGGCCAGCTTTGAGTTCGTCAACGAGGGCGGCAACACCTCCGTCAGCGCCACAGGCGTCATGGTCGATGGAGAACTGATCAACGGAACGGCCGGAAACGAGACCCTTACGGGTACCGCCGGAAACGACACAATAAACGGGCTCGACGGCAACGACGGTGTGTTCGGTGGTGCCGGCGATGATCTCCTGAATGGCGGCGACGGCAACGACCAACTTGCCGGTTCTGACGGCAACGACACGGTGCTCGGCGGCAACGGCGACGACAACATGGGTGGTGGCCTCGGCGACGACTCGATAGATGGCGGCGCTGGCAGCGATACCATGGGCGCCGGCGAAGGCAACGATGTGGTCAACGGCGGCGACGGCGATGATTTCGTCTATGGCGGTGCCGGGAACGACACGATGTCGGGCGGTGAAGGCAACGATGATATGGGCGGGTCTTTCGGCCACGACATCATCAATGGCGACGCCGGAAACGACAACATCGGTGGTGGCGTTGGCCGCGACACGATCGACGGCGGAACCGGCAACGATACCATCGGCGCCGGTGAAGGCGACGATGTGGTCAATGGCGGCGACGGCGACGATGTCGTCAATGGCGGCGGTCGCAACGACATGCTCGATGGCGGCGCTGGCGATGACCGGGTCAATGGCGGAACCGGAGACGACACGATGACCGGCGGCGAAGGCGCTGATCTGTTCATCTTCAATTCCTTCAACTCCGGCGACGCCGATGTGATCACCGACTTCGAGGTCGGCGTCGATCAGTTCCGCATGACTGGCGTCCAGGGTGCCGTCGGTGCCGGGCTCGAAGGCAAGTTCGCAGCACTCAACGCCACGAACACCGCCGATGGCGCCATGCTCAGCTACGACGGGAACACCATCCTGCTCGAAGGCGTAAATGCCGCTGAACTGAGCGTCGACGACTTCGTGTTTATCTAAGAAGCAAACTGCACACCCGCTGCACTATCGCAGCGGGTGTGCAAATTCCGGGTTCGCTCTTTCCCCAAAACACAACGTTTATGGAAAGATCGGCAAACTTCCCCCATCCAGATCAGAAACGCGTGGCCGTCGCCCACAAAAGCGTCCTCATCTCTCAACCGGCGGGATCTTGGGACAGCCGACGCACACAGCGCACCCATACCCAGCCCGACTGCCCTCACCCTTCGGACAATGTGCTCAGCCCGAGATCATCGAGGATCGCATAGATCGCTGGCAGCACAAACAGCACCACGATGCTGGCCATCAACAACCCGAACACCAGACTGGCCACCAGCGGAATCAGGATTTGCGCCTGCAGACTTGTCTCGGTCAGGATCGGCAACAGCCCCGCCATGGTCGTCGTGGTGGTCAGGAAAATCGCCCTGAACCGCGCCCGCGCCGCCCGCGCCGCCGCCACCGACACGTTTTCCGCATCGGCATGTTCATGTTTGACGAAATCGACCAACAGGATCGAATTGTTCACCACAACCCCGGCCAGTGCGACAAATCCCAGCATGCTCGGCATCGAAAAATCCAACCCCATCGCCATGTGACCAAAGATCGACCCCGGCAAGGCCAGCGGGATCACCAGCATGACGACAATCGGCTCCACATATGAGCGAAACAGGAAACTAAGCAACAAAAACACCCCCAGAAGCCCAATCACAAAACCCTTGAGCATGGATTGCTGGGTCTTGCCCGCTTCGGCGTTCTGCCCTTCAACATCCAGCGTGACACCCGGATGACGCTCCAGCAGGCCCGGCACGAACCGCGCCATAGTATCGCTGACAATGGCATTCGCATTCGCGGTGCGGGTGTCGATCGAGCCCTGCACCGTCACCGTGCGCACCCCATTTTCATGGTTGATCCGGCTATAGCCCTGCCCGGTTTCGACATTCGCCACCACGTTGAGCGGCACATAGGTGCCATCGCTGCGGGTGATGGTAAAATCGTCAAACACATCCCGACTGGCGCGATCCCCAGGCCCGAACTGCGCGGTCAACTCGACAAGGTTCCCATCAATCTGCATTTCGCTGATGGTTGTGCCGATATAGGCCGCACGCAGCTGGTCCGCGACCATCGCGGCCGTGATCCCCATCGGCCCGGCGGCATCGCTCAGCGTTACACGCAATTCGCGCTTGCCAGGACGCAGATCGTCCAGAACCGAGGTCACCCCCTGATATTGCCAGACCCAATCCTGCAACTCCACCGAAGCCGCCTTGAGCGCCTCCAGGTCATCACCCTTCAGCCGCAAATCAATCGCAATCCCCGCCGGCCCGATGGTGCTTTCAGCGTATTTGAGGCTGATCACATCCGGCACCGGCCCAACCACGTCGCGCCACAACTCCATGATCTCATCGGGGCCATTGACCCGCTCGGCCGAAGGCAGCAAATCGACGCTGATCGTGACCACATGCGCACCGGTCTCAAACGCGTCCGTATTCTGCCCGTGAAAGACGCTCACATGGCGCACCAACGCCGCGCCCCCCGGTTGTTTCGGACTAAGCGTGGCATTCACCTCCTCCAGCCCGGCCTCCAACTTCTCCACGATCTCGTCAGTACGCGCCAGCGGCGTGCCCTGCGGCATCAGAACCCGCGCCACGATCGTATCACCATCAAGCTCGGGAAAAGCAGTAAACTTCAGGTATCCACCCGCCAGCATGCTCACCGAAATCAACAGCACCGCAAGGCTTAGACCGGCCACGGCATAGCGAAAGCGGATCGTCAGATCGACCAACCGCCCAACCAGCCGCTCGCGCGCCCAGTCCATCGCGCGCTCCACCCGCGTGCTCAGTCCGGCATCGCGGTTCGCCACCTCAAGAGAATGGATCAGATGATGCGGCAGGATCAGGAACGCCTCGACCAGCGACACCATCAGCACGAACAGCATTACCACCGGCACCACCCGCAAGACCGCGCCCAGATCACCCGCCAAAAACGCCAGCGACCCAAAAATCATCGCCGTGGTCCCGAACGAGGCAAGCACGTTGGGAAACACCTGACTTGCGCCCTCAACCGCCGCCTCAAGCGCGCTACGCCCTTTCTCGCGCAGCCGGGCGATGTTTTCAGCAATCACAATGGCGTCGTCCATCAACAGGCCGATCACGATCAGCAGTCCCAGAGACGTCATCAGGTTCAGCGAATAACCAACCAGCGCCATCAGCGCGACACCACCCATGAACGACACCGGAAGCCCCATCGCCACCCAGAAGGAAAACCGAAAGCCAAAGAACAGCCACAGCACCCCAAACACCAGCGCCAGCCCCTGCAACCCGTTGATCACCACCAACGACAGACGTTCGCGCACCACCGAAACACCATCGGCGGTAATCTCCAGCTTCACACCGGCGGGCAGTTGCGCGCGCTCGGCCTCAAGAAAGGCCTGCAATGCGTCCATCGTGCGCAGGCTGTCTTCGACGCGCGTTTTGGTGACATCAAGAACCGCCGCAGGTCGGCCATCAAACAAGATCACATCGTCATCAAGTTCAAATCCCTCGGTGATATCGGCGATATCACCCAACCGCACCTGCCCACCCAGCGCCGACGACCGCACGATCAGATCACCAATCCCGCGCGCATCGCGCCTTTCCTCGGCCACCCGCACCAAAAGCGTTTCCGTCGCCGTCTCAATGTTGCCGGCCGGCAGATCAAGGCTCCCGCCCTGCACGGCCCGCGCAATATCGGCAACCGACACGCCGAATTTCTGCAACTCACCGGGGCGCAGGTCGATCTGAAATTCGCGGGTCGAAAAGCCGCGGATTTCGACCTTGGGAATACCGCCCCAGCGCAGCATCCGGGTGCGGACCTGTTCGGCGAGATCGTTCAGATCGGTACGCGCCTCTGGCCCCGTAATGGCGACAGAAGCCACAAAATCGGTGCGCCCCAGCGCGCGCACGGTGGCGGCTTCGGCCCGCTCCGGAAAATCGGTGATTGCATCGATTTCGGTTTTCACATCGTTGATGAAAGTCTGGAAATCATCGCCTTCGCGCATTTTCACTTCGGCGCGCCCCAGGTTTTCGCGCGCTTCACACGAATGTCGCTCTAACCCCGTCACCCCATCCAGCGCATTCTCGATCCGCTCGCAGATCGCGGTTTCCACTTCTTCTGGCCACGCGCCGGGATAAGGAACGCTGATCTCGATCTCGCTCAGATCCTTGCGCGGAAACGTTTCGCGCAACAGCGTCGGGCTCACGACCAGACCGGCAGCCAGAAACAGGATCATCAACAGATTGGCGATCGTCGGATGCGCCGCAAAGAAACGTATCATTTCGCGTCATCTCCGGAGGCTACTCCGGACGCATCCTCGCTCAGAAGTCGCATCATCACCCCTGTATCAGGATGCGGATCAAGCAACTGCCCCGCAAGCACCGGGTTTGGCGGGGCAAGCAACACAGATGTGCCCTCGGCAATCGCATCGCCAAACACCGCAATCTCGCCCTGTTCAAGGATCGGCGTTGCCGCAATCATGCGCAGCCGGTTGTCGGTATCGGCAACAAAAACCTGCCCGTCCCTCAAGGCACTGCGCGGCAGCACGACGCCTTCAATCGGCGCGCCGCTCAACAAAACATCGACAAACATACCCTTGGTAAGCGGCGGCTGGCTGCCGCTTACAGACGGACGATAGGCATTCTCGACCACCACCACGACCCCCACCGTGCCCGAGCGTTGATCGATTTCTTCGCTGATCCTGTCCACACTGGCGGGCCAACTCACAACCTCATCGCCGATCCGCAACCGCACTTTTGCGCCAAGCCCCAGACCGCGAAGCGTCTCGCTCATCCGCGTCGGGTCAAGGATCAAGGCCGGTGTCGCGGCCTGTCGCAATCTCATCAACCCGCGAAAGCTGTCCAGAGAAAGCTGCACCTCGACTTCGGCCCGCTCGATGCCATCGAATGTGGCCCCGACCTGACCCGCCTTCAAGAACTGCCCGACCTCGGCATAATGCGACGCCACCCGCGCCGCAAAAGGCAACGTCAATTCGCTGCGCTCAAGGTTCAACTTGGCGGTAGCCAAATTGGTCTGATAAACCGCAATCTGCTCGGTCTGCACCGTACGCTGAGTCGGAAACAGCGCCAGCGTGCTTTCGATCCCCTGCACCTTCTGGCGTTGCGCCAGATGCGCCGCGCGGATTGCGTCACGCGCCCCCTGCGACATTGTTCCGGCCTTGAACAACGCCTCGGCCCGCTCAAGATCCGATGCCTTCACAGCCAGCGCCTCTTGCTCGATCTCCAGAGCGGCCCGCTGGCTTTCCTCGGAAACAGCCAGTTCAGCCAGCCGCGCCTCGGCCGAGCGGATATTGGCTTTGGCCTGCGCGATGGCAAGGTTGAAATCGGTTGGCGACAGCCGCATGAGCACGGCCCCCGCAGGCAGGATCTGCCCGTCTCGCAGGCCCGGATTAACATAGTCAATCCGCCCACCCACTTCGGCAACAGCCTCAAAGGTGCGCTCGGGCGCGACAACACCAAAACCGATGATGGTCGGAGTTACCGCCTTCGTTTCGGCACTGATCACGCGCACAGAAATGGCACGCTCGGCAAGCTCAACACGCGCCGGGGGTGGGCTATTGGACACCACATAGGCCAAGACACCCGCGCCAATGGCGGCTATCGGCAGAGTGATCAGAGCCAGCTTGAAACCGGTTTTCATGGGGCGTTTCCTTCGCTTTGAAACAGCGTCAATTGCAGGTTTAACAGGCGTTCACCGACTGGTAGCAAAAATGAAGGATCGCGCGTCACGATCAGCCGCAGCACCAGGCTCTGGATAATTCCGAACACCAGCGTCACACCGTCGTTGATCGGTAAACCGGCGCGCAACTGCCCGGCAAGCTGCGCGCGTTCAAAACTCCGCTCCAGAGAACCTCGCAGCTCACTCATCGCTGCATGGATACGGCGGTGGGTATCGCTCAGCTTCCCGCCCGGGTCGCGCGTCACCATGATTTCAGGCAGCGCCGGGATCTGTTTGACCAGATGCAGGTGGCCCAGAACGAGCCGCCGCAGAAGCATCAATGGCGGTTGGCTCTCTGCCACATCCTGCCGGGCGTTCTCACGAATTCGCGCACAGAGCAAATCGGTCGCGGCCTGCCAGATATCGTCCTTCTTGGGATAATGCTTGTAAATCGCCGGCTGGGTCAGCCCAAGGCGGCGCGCAATCAACCCGGTCGTCACGTTGTCGGGACCAACCTCAAAAGCCAGATCAAGCGTCGTGGTCAAGATCTCTTCCTTGCGATCCTGCGAGGGTTTTCGCGCACTCATACCTGTCATGCCCCTGACACGTCCCAATTTTGCATTGCTCTCGGGCGGTTCATGAGAGACTCACACGGTTAGTTATAGCCCTATAACTAACTGCGAAACTCGCAACTGACAACACCGAAATGCACCTGCCTTGGCCTGCCCGCTGTTGCGGCAATAGACCAACGGGATTGCACCCCGCCTGTCGTCGCCACCGACATGCAATGAACCGGAAGTGTTGCAGCGCCCCGCTCAGCACTCTAGTTTGCCGCCAATTCCTGCCGCCATCCAAGGACGCGCACCATGACCTCCAAAAGCTTTGATATCGGCCCCGTTCACGCAGGCGGCAACACACCCTTCTTTCTGATCGCCGGACCGTGCCAGTTGGAAAGCCTTGATCATGCCCGCATGCTCGCCGGGCGGATCGCCGAAGCCTGCGCTCCGACAAGAACGCAATTCATCTTCAAGGCCAGCTATGACAAGGCCAACCGCTCCTCGCTCGGCTCAAAACGTGGGCTGGGGATGGAGGAAGGCTTGCGAATTCTTGCGGCGATCCGCGAGGAATTCGGCTGTCCTGTGCTGACGGATGTGCACTTGCCGCAAGACTGTGCACCCGTGGCCGAGGTGGTCGATGTGTTGCAAATCCCGGCCTTTCTCTGTCGTCAGACCGATCTATTGCTGGCGGCGGGTGAAACCGGTGCTGCCCTCAACGTCAAGAAGGGACAGTTTCTCGCCCCATGGGACATGGAAAACGTCGCCGCCAAGGTCGCCTCAACCGGCAACGAAAAGATCATGCTTTGCGATCGCGGCACCTCGTTTGGCTACAACACATTGGTCAGCGATTTTCGCGGCCTGCCGATCATGGCGCGCACCGGCTATCCGGTGGTGTTTGACGCCACCCATTCGGTGCAACAGCCCGGCGGCCAAGGCACCACCTCGGGCGGCCAGCGCGAATTTGCCCCGGTTCTGGCGCGCGCCGCCGTTGCCGTTGGCGTCTCGGGGCTGTTCATCGAAACCCACGAAGACCCCGACAATGCCCCGTCCGATGGCCCCAACATGATCCCGATTGAAGAGATGGCACCCCTTATCGGTCGCCTCGCCGCATTGGATACGCTGACCAAAGGCGCCTGAACGCTCCATTCTTGAAAAAAATGGCCGGGCATTCACGCCCGGCCATCCGCCTATTCCGCAGCGTCGCGCTTTGGCAAAACCCACCCCGGGCGCACATAATGGCAGGTATAGCCATTGGGAACACGCTCAAGATAATCCTGATGCTCCGGCTCCGCCTCCCAAAAATCGCTCACCGGTTCCACCTCGGTCACCACCCTGCCGGGCCACAGACCCGAGGCATCAACATCGCCAATCGTGTCTTGCGCCACCGCCTTCTGCTCGTCCGAGGTGTAATAAATGGCCGAGCGATACGACATACCGCGATCATTGCCCTGCCGGTTCGGCGTGCTCGGGTCATGTATCTGAAAGAAAAACTCCAGCAGTTGTCGATAGCTGATGGTTTCAGGTTCAAAGGTGATTTCAATCGCTTCGGCATGGGTGCCATGATTGCCATAAGTGGCATTTGGCACATCGCCGCCAGTATACCCGACCCGCGTGCTGACAACCCCCGGCATTTTGCGGATCAGATCCTGCATACCCCAGAAACAGCCGCCCGCCAGAACCGCACGCTCGTGTTTTCCTTCGCTCATGTCACGTCCTCCACCTGATCAAGATAGTCGCCATAGCCTTCTGCCTCCATCTCCTCGCGCGCAATGAACCGCAGGCTGGCCGAGTTGATACAATAGCGCAATCCCCCCCGGTCGACCGGCCCATCGGGAAAAACATGCCCCAGATGACTGTCACCATGGGTCGAGCGTACTTCAGTGCGGATCATCCCGTGGGTCATATCGCGATGCTCAACCACATGCGCGGGCTCGATCGGCTTGGTAAAGCTGGGCCAGCCGCAACCGCTTTCAAACTTGTCAGCCGAAGCAAACAACGGCTCGCCCGAGACGACATCGACATAGATGCCAGCCGCCTTGTTTTCGTTCAACTCACCCGACCATGGCCGCTCGGTGCCGCTCTCCTGCGTCACCCGGTATTGCTCTGGCGTCAGCCGGGCAATCGCTTCATCGGTTTTTGCGTATTTCATGTCATTTCTCCTGGCGCGTGTCTCTTACAATAGGAGGTCTCACAGGCCGGGTTTCAAGGGGTTTAAGCGATTTCGTGATCGCCTTGCATTCATGGCACCCGCCGAAACCCGCCCTTGTCCGCGCTTTCGGCAAAGCTGGCATAAACCCTCAGAGCAGCCGTGATCTTGCGTGGCCGCGCGCCCGGTTGCCACGGTGCCGCACGGCTTTCCATGTCCAGCTGTCGCGCCGTCAACTCCCCGAAATCAACCATCAGCTCAATCCTGCGCGCCGGAATGTCGATGGCAATCACATCCCCATCGCGCACCAAGGCAATCGCGCCGCCCGCCGCCGCCTCTGGCGACACATGACCAATCGAAAGCCCCGAGGTTGCACCGGAAAACCGCCCATCGGTGATCAACGCGCATGTGTCATCTACCTTCTGCGCCTTCAGACTCATCGTCGGCTTCAACATCTCCTGCATCCCCGGCCCGCCTCTCGGGCCCTCATAGCGGATCACCACCGCCGTGCCCGGCCCGATCTCTCCGCCATCAATCGCAACAAGCGCGGCCTCCTGATCGTCAAACACCCGCGCGCGCCCTTCCCAACGCAGCATCTGCCCCGGCACCGCCCCGGTTTTCACCACACAGCCATCTTCGGCGATATTGCCGCGCAACACGGCCAGCCCACCCTCGGGCGAATAGGCATGCGCGATGGATCGGATACAGCCCGCCTCGCGGTCCAGATCCATCTCCTGCCAGCGCATCTGCTGCCCATAGGCCTCAATCGTGTGCTTGCCCCCCGGCGCCGCACGAAAGAAATGGCTGATCTCGGGCGCGTCGTTTTGCAATACGTCCCACTCGGCCAGCTGCTTTTCCAGAGTCACCCCCGAAACCGTCCCCGTGCCGACATCCAGCAGACCACCTCGCTGCAACTCACCCATGATCGCCATGATGCCGCCCGCACGATGCAGATCCTCCATGTAATAGGCCTGCGTCGCGGGCGAGAGCTTGCAAAGATGTGGCACCTTGCGGCTAATCCGGTCGATGTCGGCCATGGTGAAATCCACCTCGGCTTCCGCGGCCATGGCCAGCATATGAAGGATCGTATTGGTTGACCCGCCCATCGCCACATCGACAGTCATCGCATTCTCAAACGCGGCTTTGGTGGCGATATTGCGCGGCAAAACGCTCTCGTCACCCCCCTCATAGTAGGCCTTCGCCAGGTCCACGATCCGCCGCGCCGCGCTTTGAAACAGCACCTTGCGATCCGCATGCGTCGCCAACAGTGAGCCATTCCCGGGCAGCGCCAGCCCAATCGCCTCGGCCAGACAATTCATCGAATTTGCGGTGAACATCCCCGAACATGACCCACAGGTCGGACAGGCATTGTCCTCAATCGCCTGCGCCGCCCCGTCCTGCTCGGGATCAAACGCCGCGATATAAGCCTGAATCGGATCAACCCGCGTGATCTCCTTCTGCCCCGGCAAGCGCCCCGCCTCCATCGGCCCGCCCGACACATAGATCACCGGAATGTTGAGGCGCAAACCCGCGATCATCATCCCCGGCGTGATCTTGTCGCAATTGCTCAGACAGATGATCGCATCAACGCAATGCGCCTCGGCCATATATTCGATACTGTCGGCAATCAACTCGCGCGAGGGCAGGCTATAGAGCATCCCGTCATGGCCCATCGCGATACCGTCATCCACCGCGATGGTGTTGAACTCGCGCGCGATGCCCCCCGCCGCCCAGATCTCATCACAGATCAACCGACCCACCTTGGCCAGATGCACATGCCCCGGCACAAACTCGGTAAAGGAATTGGCCACCGCGATTACCGGCTTGCCGAAATCTTCCTGTTTCACCCCGCCAGCCAACCAGAGCGAACGCGCCGCCGCAGCGGTCTTGCCTTGGGTAACCCGTGATGATCTCAATTCCGCCATTCCGCCCTCCTCGCATTTGCAAGGCTCAGCAGATCACCTGATCATGGGTTTGACAAGAAAGACACGAAGTTCGCGCGTGGCACTCAGCGTGGAGTTCCCCCGCCGGCATCAACCGTAAAGCGCGCGCGCCTGCGAAAACGACAACAGCTTGCGGCTCTGCTCATCCCACAAATGCAGCCGTGCACAGGCGATGCTCTCGCGGATGGTCATCCGATTTGCCGCCGCCAACAGCGGCTGATCGCGCAAGACCTCGGTCAACCGGTAAAACGGAATGCGACTATAAAGGTGGTGCACATGGTGAATGCCGATATTCGCGCTGAACCATTGCAACGGCTGGGGCAGAACATAATGCGAGCTGCCATTGAGCGCCGCATCGTGCAATTGCCAATCCTCTTCGGCGTTCCAATGGGTATCTTCAAACTGATGCTGCACATAGAAAAGCCACATCCCCGCCGCCGCCGCCAATAGGGTCGACGGCAGAAAGATCAACAACAATGCGCCCCATCCGCCAAAATACCAGATCACCCAGAGGCCGGCGACCAACACGATATTCGTGGCCATCGCGCTAACCCAATATTTGGCGCCGTTCATCAGGCCCACAGGCACCCGGTTTTGCACAAAGAAGATATAGACTGGCCCCAACACAAACAGCGTAATCGGATTGCGATAAAGCCGATAATGCAGCCGTTTCCATCGTGGCAGCGCGCTATATTCCGCCACTGTCATTGTATGAATATCGCCGACCCCACGCTTGCCCAGGTTTCCCGCCGATGAGTGATGGATCGAATGCGTCCGGCGCCAAACATCATAAGGCGTCAACGTCAGAACCCCGATCACCCGACCGATCCAGTCACTCAGCAAGCGATGCTTGAAAAACGATCCGTGCCCGCAATCATGCTGAATGGTAAACAGCCTGAGCAGAAACAACGCATTCACAACCGACAGCCCGAAGGTCAGCCAATAGCTCACCGAAAGCGACATCCAGGCCAGAACCCAAAGCAGCAGGAAGGGAACCACACTCACCCCCAGCTCAAAGGCCGAGCGTAGCGTGCGCGGTTCGCGATATTGCGCCAAAGTCTTCACCCATTCGCGCCCAGAGCTATGCCCCGGCGCACTTTGGGACGGATCGGAAAAGGATGTCTCTGTCATATGCCTGCTTTTTATCGTTCGTTGGGGCAAACCGATAAACGACCTGCCCAGCATAGCAAGCAATATATGTAGAAAAGCCTAAAACGGGAGGTTTTCCCGAATAAAAGAAAAAATTGCCGACCTATTGCAATTCATGATTCCGACCTATGCCAGCTTCGGATCGGCCAAGCCCGCACGCCCCGGCAGGTCCAACTGCGCCACTGGCGCAGGCGTCTCGGCTATCACCTTGCCCGCCCGGACAACCTTCAAACGCGTCGCACGCAGCCGGATCGCCTCAATCGCATCACCCGCGTGCAGAATGTTGAAATTCGCCGCACAGCCCTTGGCGACGCCATATCCCTCCAGCCCCATGATCCGTGCCGAATTCTCCGTCACAGCCTCAAAACACCACCGCATGTCCTCCATGCTCGACAATTGCCCGACATGCAGCCCGGTCCAGGCCACATCCAACATGTCAGCCCGGCTCAGCGAATACCAAGGATCACGCATGCAATCCTGCCCAAAACCCACACAAATCCCCGCATCACGCAGCTCGCGCACCCGCGTCAGCCCACGCCGCTTGGGGTATGTGTCATGGCGCCCCTGCAACATGATGTTGATCACCGGATTGGGAACCGCATGCAGCCCCGCCTCCACCATCAGCGGGATCAGTTTCGAGACATAATAATTGTCCATCGAATGCATCGACGTCAGATGGCTCCCTGTCACCCGCCCCTGCAAGCCCAGCCTTTGCGTCTCATAAGCCAGCGTTTCAACATGGCGGCTCATCGGGTCATCGCTCTCATCGCAATGCATATCCACCATCAACCCGCGCTCCGCCGCAATCTCGCAGAGCACCGTAACCGATTGCGCTCCATCCGCCATGGTCCGCTCAAAATGCGGGATACCCCCCACCACATCAACACCCATATCAAGCGCGCGGATCGTGTTTTCCATCGCCGTAGGGTCGCGCAAAACCCCATCCTGCGGGAACGCCACCAATTGCAGATCAAGGTAATCCTTCACCTGCTCACGCACCTCCAGAAGCGCCTCAACCCCCTTCAATTCATCGTCACAGGTATCGACATGGCTACGGATCGCGCCGATCCCCTGCGCCACCGCCAGATCGCAATAGTTCAGCGCCCGCTCGACAATTTCATCCACCGTTTGCAACGGCTTCAATTCCCCCCAGAGCGCAATACCCTCCAAAAGCGTGCCCGACACATTCATCCGTGGCCGCCCAAGGCTCAGCGTCGCATCCATGTGAAAATGCGGGTCAACAAACGGCGGCGCCACCAAACAACCGCCCGCATCAATCACCTCGCCAGCTTCGGCCTCAATCCCCGGCTCAACCCCGACAATCACACCCGCATCACAGGCAATATCCACCGCGCTGCCGTCCTTCAAAACGGCATTTTTCACCAACAGATCGACCATTATCTCTGCCCCTTCCGCCACGGCACCAACAACGCGCGTGGATAATCCGCCTTCCTCGCCACGATCACCAGCGCGATGATCGACAGGATATAGGGCATCATCAAGAACACCTGCCCCGGAATGAACGCCCCCGTCTCGGTCTGCAACCGCACCTGCAACGCATCAAACATCCCGAACAATAGCGCCCCAAAGAGCGCCTTGCCCGGCTGCCAACTGGCGAAAATCACCAATGCAATACAGATCCAGCCGCGCCCGTTCACCATCCCGAAGAAAAACGCATCAAACGCGCTCATCGTCAAAAACGCCCCGCCCAGCGCCATCAAGGCCGATCCGGCCACAACCGCCCCCATGCGCAACTTCATTACCGATAGCCCCTGCGCGTTCACCGCATCCGGGCTGTCGCCCACCGCCTTGATCGCCACACCCAGCGCGGTTCGGTTCAAGACCCACCAAACCACCACGACCATGAGCAACGCCAGCCACGTCAGCGCCGTTTGTTGAAACAACACCGGCCCGACAAACGGCAGATCGCTCAGCACCGGAATATCCAGCGCGCGAAACGGCTCAATCCGTGGCGGCGAACTCACCTGCGGCAGCGCCGTGCGATAGGTAAAACTCGCCACCGAGGTGGCAAACAGCGTTATTCCAAGCCCTGAAACATGCTGCGACAACCCCAAAGGCACCGTCAAAATGGCATGAAACAGCCCGAACAGCGCCCCAGACAACGCCGCAATCAACACACCGCCCCAAAGCCCCGCGCCCAGCCACACGGCCATCCAGCCGGTCATCGCACCGACCACGAAAATCCCCTCAATCCCGAGGTTCAACACCCCGGCCCGCTCGCACAAAAGCGCGCCCAAAACGCCAAAAATCAACGGCGACGCAATCCGCAAACTCGCCGCCCAAAAACTCTCGCTCAGGAAAATATTGAGAATATCCATCATGCCGCTGGCCCCCGCGCAAATTGCAACCGGAAGCTCACGAAAAAGCTGCCCAAGAGCACACAAATCAACGACATCGAAACTGTCAGATCGGCCAAGAAACTCGACACACCCATCGCCCGGCTCATGCTATCAGCCCCGACAAATACGCTCGCCACATAGAGCGCCGCCAGAACCACACCCGCCGGATTAAGCCGCGCCAGCATCGCCACGATAATCCCGGTATAGCCAAACCCCGGCGACAAATCCGCGGTCAGATACCCTTTCAACCCGGCCACCTCGCTCACGCCCGCGAGGCCTGCCAGCCCACCAGACGCCAGCGCAACGGTGAGATAAACCTTGTTCACCCCAAGCCCCGCATGCCTCGCCGCCGCCCGGTTTTCGCCCACCGCCCGCAGGCGCAAACCCCAAACGGTCTTGCTCATCACCACCCACGCGATCAACGCCAGCACGATGGCAATCAAGAAACCGCCATGAATCCGCATTCTGGGAAGAAGTTGCGGCAGCACAGCGTTATCCACAATCGGCGCCGATTGCGGCCAGCCCAATCCCATAGGATCCTTGAACGCCCCTTCCAGCATCATCTGCACAAAGATCAGCACGATGAAATTGAGCAGCAACGAGGTCACAACCTCATCCGCTCCAAACCGCACCTTCAAAACGGCAGGAAAAAGCATGCCCAACCCACCTGCAACCGCCCCCGCCAAAACCACCAGCGGGATCATCAACATTGGCGGACCGTCAAACATCCCTGTCCCGACCCAAACGGCGGCCAACGCGCCCAGATACAACTGCCCCTCCGCCCCGATATTCCAGAGCCGCGCGCGAAACGCCACCGCCGCCGCCAACCCGGTAAAGATAAGCGGCGTCGCCCGCGTCAGCATCTCGGTAAAGGTGAACATCGACCCGAACACGCCCTTGAACATCTCTGCATAGGACGGAATCACCGGCGCCCCCGCCGCCCAGAGCGGGATCGCCGCCAGCAAAAGCGCCACCACCGCCGCAATCACCGGCACCAGGGCCTGCATCCCGCGCGACACATTCTCTCTCGGCACAATCTCGATCATGCCGCATCCCCCGGCTTCTGTCCGGCCATCAAATACCCGATCTCTGCACGGTCCCGGCTTGCCGTTTCCACCAAATGCCCGTCATGCATCACGCAAATCCGATCAGCCAATGACAAAACCTCGTCCAAATCCTCAGAAATCAGGATAACACCCGCGCCGCGCGCGCGCGCTTCAAGCAATCGTCGCGACACCTCTGCCGCTGCGCGAAAATCCAGCCCCCTCGTCGGCTGGTTCGCCAGAATAATGCCCGGACTGTTCTCCAGCACCCGCGCCAAAATCAGCTTCTGAATATTGCCACCTGACAACAGCTTGGCTTCCGCTTCAATCCCCGGCCCGCGCACATCATATTGCTTGCACAACGCCTCGGCATGACGCGCAATCTCACCCTTGCGCAGGAACCCGGCACGCGACACGTCCGGCGCGTCCAGCCGCTCCATCACCAGATTTTCCGCCACGCTCAAGGCCCCCACCACACCATCGTGATGGCGGTCCTCGGGTATCCGCCCAATTCCGGCCTTCAACGCGTCCTTGGGGGTCAGTTTGCGCCGCACCACGCCGCCGATCTCGATCTCGCCCGCTTGTGGCACGATTAGCCCGGAAAGCAATTGCGCAAACGCGCTCTGCCCATTACCCGACACGCCCGCAATCCCGATAATCTCGCCACCACGAAGCGCCAGTGACACATCGCGAAGCGCACGCATCTCCTTGCCCGGTGCCACGCTCACGTTCTTCATGGTCAGCACAACATCTCCGGGGCTGCCCGCCTCTCGCGTAGGGCTGGCGTGATCCTCGCCCACCATCATGCGAATAATCATGGCCGCATCCGCCTCGGCCGTCACCATTTCGCCGGTCTTCTTGCCATGGCGCAACACCGCAATCCGGTCTGAGAACGCCAACACCTCGCGCAGCTTGTGCGAGATGAAAATCACCGACAGCCCGTTATCGACCATTCCGCGCACCGCCGCGAACAACGTGTCTGCCTCCTGCGGCGTCAACACGGCGGTCGGCTCATCCAACACCAAAATCCTTACATCCCGGTAAAGAGCCTTCAAAATCTCGACCCGCTGCCGCTCACCCACCGAAAGATCGCCAATTCGCGCATCCAGTGGCACATTCAACCCCGAACTATCCATCAGGGCTTGCAGCTTATCACGCGCCGCGCCCCGCTTGCGAAACGGGCTGAACAGGCTTTCGGTGCCGAGCAGCACGCTATCTAGAACGCTCAGGTTCTCGGCCAGCGTGAAATGCTGATGCACCATGCCAATGCGCGCATCAATCGCGGCCTGTGGCTGACCGGGCGGCAAAATCCGCTCAACGCCACTGTCATCCCAGACATGCACACCGCCCTCATCAGGCAAATACTGCCCGAACAGCATATTCATCAACGTGGTCTTGCCCGCGCCGTTTTCACCCAACAGGGCCAAAACCTCGCCGCGTGCAAGATCAAGATCAATCGCATCCGCCGCCACAACCGAACCGAACCGCTTGGTCATGCCGCGCAATGAGAGAACAGGGGGATTTGTCATCTGATAAGCGAAGCCCCGAACCAAACGATCCGGGGCCTCATTTCCTTAGCCGTCAGAAACCGGCGCGGCGTCGTTCACGTTGACCCTGAACAGCCCGTCGAGAATCTCTGCCTCCTTTTCCTTCACGGCTTTCATCACATCCGCAGGCACCAGCGCCTCGTCAGCCACAAGCGATCCACCGCCATAGCCCATAAAGCTGAACTGGCCGTAATCCGCCGCCTCAAAGCTACCGCCCGCAACCGCCGCAATGGCGCGATCAATCGTCGGCTCCATATGCCACAGCGCCGAGGTGAGGATTGTCTCGGGATAATCGCCCGAGGTGTCGATCACGTTGCCAATCGCCTTCACACCGCGCTCAACGGCGGCATCCGACACGCCAAAGCGCTCGGCATACATAATGTCCGCGCCCGCATCCATCATCGCAAACGCGCTCTCCTTGGCTTTGGGCGGATCATACCAACTATCGATGAAGTTCACGAAAAACTTCACTTCAGGGTTCACCGCCCGCGCGCCATCCATGAACGCATTCATCAGCCGGTTGACCTCGGGGATCGCATAACCGCCGATCATGCCGATGGTATTGCTCTCGGTCATTTCGCCCGCGATCATCCCGGTCAGATAGGACGGCTCGTGAATCCAGTTGTCAAACACGCTGAAATTCGGCGCAACCGGGCCAAAGCTTGACCCCATCAAAAACCCGGTATCGGGATAATCCTTGGCCACCTTGCGCGCCGCACGCTCAAGTCCAAACACCTCGCCGACGATCAACTGATGACCCGCTTCGGCATATTCGCGCATCACACGCTCATAGTCGGTATTCGCCACATTCTCCGAGAAAACATAATCAATATCGCCGCGCTCAGCAGCTGTGTTCAGCGCCAGATGAACCCGGCTGATCCATTGTTGCTCGACCGGCAGCGTATAGATCGCCGCCACCTTAACTTTTTCGGCCGCCGATACCCCGGTCGCCAAAGCGAGGCCCAGCGCACTCGTCGCGGCCAGAACCAGCCGCCGCGTCATCATTGTGCGTGACATATTATATCCCCCTGATTGGCCTACACTCCCGATAACAAGGTGCAGGCTCGGTTTCTTCGTGCATCTCAGACTTCCCGAATTTGACCGTCCAGTCAAACTTTACCGGCCTCGGACACCTGTTTTTTCTATGCCCGCACGAAACTGCGCAGAAATAAGGCACCCAATTTTCTTTCTCACAACGGCCACAGAAACGGAATAATCGCACTCGCCAATATCCCGACCGACAGGTTCAGCGGCACACCAACCCGCAGGAAATCAGTGAACTTATACCCACCTGGCCCGTAAACCAGCATGTTGGTCTGATAGCCGATCGGCGTGGCAAAACTCGCACTCGCCGCGACCATCACGGCCACCACCAAAGGGCGCGGATCCACCCCCATTGCTTCGGCCAACCCGATGGCAATCGGCGTCACCACCACGGCCACGGCATTGTTGCTCACCAACTCAGTCAGAACACTGGTCAGCAAATAGACCGCCCAGACGATCAACGCCGCCGGCAGCAACATGAGATAAGGCGCCACCGCCTCAACGATCAGCGTGACTGCACCCGACGCTTCCAACGCCGCGCCAATCGCCAGCATCGAAAAGATCAACGCCAACAGACGCCCGTCGATAAATGAAAACGCCTCGTCCGCATCAATACAGCGCGTCACCAACACCAGGGTGACCGCCAATATCGCCAACAAAAAGATCGGCGCCACGCCAAACCCCGCCAGCGCCACCAGCCCGACCAGCGCCGCAATCGCCACCGGCGCATAACTGCGCCGGAACGCCCGCACCGAGGGCTGCGAGACATCCACCATGTCCATATCAACCGACAGTCGCTGAATATCGGCCAACGCCCCTTCCAGCAAAAGCGTATCTCCCACCCGCACCACCAGATCATCAAGCTGGCGCCCGATGTTCTGGTTCTTGCGATGCACCGCCAGCGGATAAACCCCATAGCGCCGCCGAAGGCGCAGATTGCCAAGCGACCGCCCGACCATCTTGCATCCCGGAGTGATCAGCACCTCAACGGTGGTGGTCTCGACCGAACTCACCTGATCCACAAGGCTTGCCTGCTCGGCCCTGCTCGGTTGATCCACCGCAGTGACGTTCTTGTCCTGTTGCAAGCTCAAAAGCTCGGCCATCTGCGTGCGCAATACCACGCGGTCCCCCGGCTCGATCGTCACCCCCTTGAGTGCCCGGCGAAGCGAAGCATCGCCGCGGATCACGTCGATCAACCGCACGCCTGACCGTTTGAAAAGCTGCACATCGGTGACCTCCCGCCCGATCAACTCGCTATCGGTGGGGATCATCAGTTCGGTAAAGAACTTCATTTTTGAGCGGTCCGACAAAAGCATCGCCATGCTATCGCGCTCGGGCAGCAACCAGGGCCCGATATAGCGCAGATAGATCATGCCCCAGATCACCAGAATGATGCCCAGCGGCGTGACCTCGAAAATCGAAAACGCCTCCATACCCCTGGCCCGCGCAACCCCGTCAACCAACAGGTTCGTCGATGTCCCGATCAGGGTCAGCGTTCCCCCGAGAATCGCCGCATAGCTGAGCGGGATCAGCAGTTTCGAAGCTTTTGTTCCCAACGTGCGCGCCAATTGCACAAAGACCGGTATCATCACGACAACCACCGGCGTGTTCGATACCACCGCGCTGGCAAGAATGACAAACCCCAACAACAACCCAATCGCCAGCTTGGGATTGGTGCGCGCCTGGGCATCGGCGTAGCGTGTGAACGCATCCAGCGCGCCGGTGCGCACCAATGCACCCATCACGATGAACATCGCCGCGATGGTCCAGGGCGCAGGGTTCGACAATACATCGAGTGCCCGCTCATAGGGCAGCACTCCCAGCATCAAAAGCACCGCGACACCGGACATCGCAACTACTTCCGTGGGATAGACCTCGCGCAGGAACAGCACGAACATCGCTGCAACAACCGCCAACGTGATCAACGCCTGTCCGGTCTGGGAAAACTCGAATAACTCCATCGCGCCGCTCGCTCGCTTTTTGCTCCTTTGCATAGTGACCTATCCGCAGACCGTGCGAAAGTGCAGTTGCGTGCTGATGAGAGGCATTGCGCCGCCTTCGGCGTCGCGGGGGGCGCCTCGCTTCGCTCGGTCGCGCTTATTCCTGAAAGGAAGATGCGCAAGACGGCATCGGGATGTTGAGTATTCTTGGAAAGATGAAACGCAAAACGCGCGCAGCCGCGAGCGCTGCATTAAATAAATGCCCGGTTAACCTCTGGCTTTGCGCAGGGCAGACGCCCGACAGCCAGAAGTCAGACGTGAATCACCCCCCTGATTCGCAGCCCATGCGTGGCGTTAACCCATTGCAGCGATAGCATAACGATTGGTTAACTGCGTTTGCTCTGGCTGGGCTTCAAAGTCAGCTTTGCGGCCCGGATTGGGGCAACCGCCCGCCCTGGCGCACCATCTCGATACGCGTGGCTTTGCCAGTGCGATCATCAGTCTCGACATAAACCCCCGAAAGCGTCGCTTCCTCATTCGCCGGGGTGAACCGGGACTTGGCCATGCCGGTTATGAAGCGGCGCATTGGTTCGCCTTTTTCCATGCCGATCACGCTTAGATAATCGCCGCACATCCCAGCATCGGTCAGATAGGCGGTGCCGCCCGGCAGGATTTGCGCATCACCTGTGGGCACATGGGTATGCGTGCCTACAACAAGGCTGGCACGGCCATCGCACCAATGCCCCATCGCCATCTTCTCCGATGTCGCCTCGCAATGCACATCCACCAATGCCGCCTGCACCGCGCCGCCCAGGGGATGCGCTTTAAGTGCCTGTTCTATCTCGGAAAACGGGTCGTGAAAACAGCGCTTCATAAACACCTGGCCGAGAATTTGCGTCACCAGGATCTTGCGGCCACGCGCGTCTGAAAACACCCGCGCCCCCCTGCCCGGCGCATCCTTGGCAAAGTTCAGCGGGCGCAAAACACGCGGCTCGCTCTCGATGAATTGCAGCATGTCGCGCTGATCAAAGGCGTGATCGCCCAGCGTGACGCAATCGGCCCCGGCCTCAAGCAGCCCCTTGGCATGCTCGCCCGTAAGCCCCATGCCATTGGAGGCATTCTCGCCATTGATCACCACGAAATCGAGCCGCCAATCGGCGCGCAATCGCGCCAGATTTTCGCTCACCGCCCGGCGCCCGGCACGGCCCATCACATCGCCAAGAAAGAGTATTTTCATCGCCCTTCCCTAGGCTCTGGAACGAGCAGAGGCAAGGGGTCAGCCGATTTCGAATCGCGCCTTGATCCGAACCGGAAAGGCCACCGAACGGGCGATAAAGCAAACCTTGTGGATTTCGTGATGAAGTGATTCAGCGCGATCAAGGTCAGTTCCCGCCGCCACAGTCACCCTAGGCTGCAAAGTCGCGCCAACAAAACGTCCGGCACCGGAAGGATCGCTTTCGCCATGACCAAGGGGCACATCTTCATAGGCCAGAACAGTAACCCCGGCCTCGCTGGCCAAATGCAGATACCACAGCATGTGACACGAGGAGAGCGCCGCAATCAGCATGTCTTCCGGATTATGCAACGCCGGATCACCACCAAGGCTCGGGTCGTTGGAGCATTCGATCACGGCTTTGCCCGGTGTCTGCACCTCCCACGTGCGATCATAGGCGCGATAGTTGCGCGTGCCGTCGCCACGATTACCGGTCCAGACTACTTTTGCTTCGAAATCATGCGCCTGCGCCATGGCTCTCCCCTTCGCCTATGCTGCTCCTGCGTCTCACTGTGCTTGCGCTTCATCTTTCCCTTAATACTCATTTTCCAACCGCATCGCCCCCTCCCACTGTGAAACCAAAACACCCTTAGAACGTGATGATCTCGCGTTCCGTCACAACCATATCAAGCGGCTGATCAGTGGGTTCCAGCGGCAGTGCCTCGGCCTCCTGCGCACCATAGGCGAAACCAATCGCCAAGGTCGGTCTCACCTTGCGAAGCCCCTCCAACGTGCGATCATAAAAACCGCCGCCATAGCCCAGACGCCCCCCCGCACGATCAAAGGCAACCAACGGCACAATCAAGATTTCTGGTTCAAAAAAATCATCCACAACAGGTACTTGCGCGCCAAATGGGCCGTCCTTCAGGGCACAGCCCGGCGTCCAGATCGAAAACTTCAAAGGTTGCCCCGCACCAATAATGACCGGCACACCAACCGGGCCATGCGCCGCCGCTTCCTCCATCGCTGCCAGCGGACTGATTTCGGTTCTGATCGGCAGGAAGCCCGACAGGGGCACCCCACGATACCCGGCCAAAACCTCGCTCAGGCATCCTGCCCGCCCAGGGCCATGGCTTTCATGCGCCGCTTTGCGTCGTGCAAATGCTGCCTTGCGCGCAGCCGCTTTCCGCTCGGCCAGATCGCTCAAATCAACACCATCGCCGCCAGCCCGAGAAAGGCAAAAAACCCGACGACATCCGTCACAGTGGTCACAAACGCGCCCGAGGCCAATGCCGGATCGACCCCCAGTTTCTCCAACATGACAGGGACAACCGTTCCCGCCAATCCGGCGACCACCATATTGATCACCATCGCCGCACCGATCACCGCCCCCAGCAAAGGCGAGCCGAACCAGATCACGCCGACAGCGCCCATAACCACGGCAAAGATCAACCCATTGATCAGCCCTACAAGAGCCTCACGCCGGATCACCCGCCAGACGTTCGAGCCGGTGAGGTCTTTCGTGGCAATCGCGCGCACCGCCACGGTCAGACTCTGCGTGCCGGCATTCCCCCCCATAGAGGCCACGATTGGCATCAACACAGCCAGCGCCACGAACCCCACGATCACATCTTCAAACAGCGCGATCACCAGGCTCGCCAATACCGCTGTGACCAGATTCACCGCCAGCCAAGGCAGCCGTTGACGCGTCGTTTCCAACACCCGATCGGTGAGCGACCCCTCACCAACACCGGCCAGCCGCAAGATGTCTTCCTCATGCTCTTCGTCAAGCACGGCCATGGCATCATCAATCGTAATCACCCCGACCAACCGGTCATCCTCATCCACCACCGGGGCGGAAATCAGGTGATACTGGTTAAAGGCATAGGCCACGTCGCCCTCATCCTGATAGACTGGGATGCTGCGAAAACTCTCTTCGGTAATATCGACAAGCTTGGTGGCGCGCGAACTGCCCATGAGCTTGCCAAGCGTCACATATCCCGTCGGCCGCATCTTCGGATCAATCAGGATCACGTGATAAAATTGGTCAGGTAGCTCTGAGGAATTTCTCAGAAAATCAATGGTTTCCCCGACATTCCAATGCTCGGGCGCCATCACCACTTCGCGTTGCATCAACCGCCCGGCGGATTCCTCCGGATAGGCCATCGCCTGTTCGACAACGACCCGGTCGGCATCGTCAAGCGCGCCCAGAATGGCTTCCTGCTGCGGCTCTTCAAGGTCTTCCAGAAGGTCAACAACATCGTCGCTTTCCAACTCGCGAACCGCATCGGCCAAGACCTCGGGGTTGAGGACCGAGATCACCTCTTCACGGATCGACTCGTCAAGTTCCGACAGGATCTCACCGTCGAATTCGACCCCATAGAGCGCGATCAGGCGCCGCCGCTCATTGCTGCTGATCTGTTCGAGAAGGTCGGCGATGTCGGCCGCGTGCAGCGGTTCCATGAGCGCGACCAACCGGTCTCGGTCGCCCTGCTCCACAGCATCCAGAATGGCCCCGACAGACCGTCGGTTCAACTCATAGAAGTCATCTTCCGGGGCATCGATTTCGCTTGCCAGCTGGTCCTGATCGCTCATGGCCTTGCCCCCTTTTTCTTTGGCCCGACCTTACGAGAGGAACGGGCAAAAAAACAATGGCCCTCATGCAATTCCCGACAGCAATTCGCATGGTCTGATGAAATTTCCCACACTCGGGAAACAGCGAAATCTCCGTCTCCAATCCTGACGGCCTCGCTCACCTCAAAAGCAAAGAGGTCACACGCTTTCCGCCAGGCCCAGAGCCAGCCGGTTTTGCCGCTCGATCACCTGCGGCAGGTCCAGCGTCGCCATTTGCCCACCCTCAACAACCCGCCGCCCCTCAACCAGCAGATCCCGCACCCGCGTCGGTCCTGCCAATAGCAAAGCCGCCGGATCCCAGCTTCCCGCGCTTTCAATTCCCGACACATCCCAGATCGCGATATCAGCACGTTTCCCCGGTGCAATCTGGCCGCAATCCGTCCGGTTCAGAACCTCGGCACCGCCGCGCGTGGCAATCTCCAGTGTCTCGCGCGCGCTCATTGCATCGGCACCGTTTATCACCCTCTGAAGCAGCATCGCCTGACGCGCTTCGGCCACGAGATTGCCCGCGTCATTGCTGGCCGATCCATCCACACCCAGCCCCACGTTGACCCGCGCATCGCGCATTGCACGCACCGGCGCAATGCCACTGCCAAGTCGGCAATTCGAACAAGGGCAATGCGCCACCCCGGTCCCCGAGCGCGCAAAAAGGTCAATCTCGCGCCCATCCAGCTTCACGCAATGGGCGTGCCAGACATCCGGGCCAGTCCACCCCAAATCTTCAGCGTATTGTCCGGGGCGACAGCCGAACATCTCTTTTGAATAGGCGATATCCTCTTCATTTTCTGCCAGATGCGTGTGCAGCATCACCCCCTTGTCGCGCGCCAGAAGCGCCGCATCCCGCATCAACTCGCGGCTGACCGAGAACGGCGAACAAGGCGCCACACCCACCCGCACCATCGCCCCCTCGCGCGCATCGTGATGTGCATCAATCACCCGAATGCAATCCTCAAGAATCGCGTTTTCCTGCTCGACCAGCAAATCGGGAGGCAAACCGCCATCGCTTTCACCGATACTCATCGCGCCGCGTGTCGGCTGAAACCGAAGCCCCACCTCGCGCGCCGCGGCAATAGTGTCATCCAACCGCGCCCCGTTGGGAAACAGGTAAAGGTGATCTGATGTCAAAGTGCAGCCCGAAAGCGCAAGCTCGGCCAAACCCACCTGCGCCGAGACGAATATTTCCTCCGGCCCCATCCGCGCCCAAATCGGATAGAGCGTTTTTAGCCAGCCAAATAACAACGCATCCTGCCCGCCCGGCACCGCGCGGGTCATGCTTTGATAGAGATGATGGTGGGTGTTGACCAACCCCGGCGTCACCACACAGGCCGTCGCATCAATGACGTCACCGCTGGTTTGCAACCGCTGCCCCACGTCAATGATCACACCATCGCGGATCAAAATATCTGCGCCGCGTAATTCGTCGCGCGCATCATTCATCGTCAACAGAAAATCGGCATTGCGGATCAGTGTCTCGGCCATCAAAGCCTCCCAAGGGTCGTTTGCGCTCCCCTCAGCCACCCTTGGCCTGTCCGGGGGAAAAGGAGCATGAAGACCCGGCCAGCCGCTCGATTATTGGCCAACCCGCCCCGTGCGATCAAGCCCCAATTCGAAGACCGCGCCTTCTGTGCGGTTTGCGAAGGGCTTATCCCACTGGCACATCGCGCAAAATCTCCAACGCCGCCGCATGCTGCTCCGGCCCTGCTGCGGCAATCACCCGCCCGCCATCATGTGCCGGGCCACCTTGCCAATCGGTCACAATTCCGCCCGCCGCTTCGATCACAGCAATCGGCGCCTGAATGTCATAGTTTGACAGTCCCGCCTCGATCACCAGATCGATCTGCCCGGCGGCAAGCAGCGCATAGGCATAACAATCCATGCCATAACGGGTCAATCGCACTTGGCTCGATACCGCCTCGAACCCGCGCCGCTCCGCTGCGCTGCCGACTTCCGGGAATGTGGTAAATAACACCGCTTGATTCAGCGCCCGACTACCCCGTACACGCAAATCGCGCGTACCTTGTGGGCCGATCATCCGGGCCTCACCAAAACCGCCCCAGAACCGCTCGCCAATATAAGGCTGGTCGATCATTCCGAACATCGGACCATTCGCGTCCGAGAGGGCAATCAATACCCCCCAAGTCGGTGTGCCCGAGATGAACCCACGCGTGCCGTCAATCGGGTCAAGCACCCAGGTCAGGCCGCTGTTGCCGGGCTTGTCGCTGTCTTCCTCGCCAATGATCGCATCATGGGGGCGCCGCTCGGCCAGAATGATGCGCATCACCGCTTCGGCTTCACGATCGGCTTGTGTGACCGGGTCGAACCCGCCATCAAACAACTTGTCGCCCTTGTTGCTGGCTTCCAGTCCCTCGGACCGGAAAAATGGCAAAACCACCCGACGCGCGGCGTCAGCCAACGCATGGGCGGTTTGGCGAATGTCTTCGTAATCTTCGCTGCTCACTTGTTTCGTCACGCGCCCACTTCCCTGCTACCGCTTTCACAGCACGAGGTAGCCCGGGCGCGGGTCCGGCTCAAGCCACGTCGGAGAGAACTTTCGCGAGATCGAACAAACGACGGCGCTGATTTTCGGGAATTGCATAGTAGGACCGCACCAGGTCCAGCGCTTCCTTGTCGCCCATCAGATCAGATGGCACCGCACCGCCATCGGACTTCTCAGCACCGACATCCAGACCCTCAAAAAAGAAACTCACCGGCACGTCCAGCGCCTCCGAGATATCCCAGAGCCGCGATGCACTGACCCGGTTTGCACCGGTTTCGTACTTCTGGATCTGTTGGAACTTGATTCCGACCTGTTCGGCCAGTTGTTGCTGTGTCATGCCGACAAGCCAGCGCCGGTGGCGGATACGCTTCCCTACATTAACGTCTACAGGATGTGCCATTCACAACTCCTTGTTACTCGTGCCAAATTGCCTTGATGCCTCAAACCGGACAATTCCCCGGCCAAACTGCACACACCAGCGATCGCTGCCAATACCCTTAATGCAACAACAACATACGCGAACCTACCATGGCGGATCACTTTTTCAAGAACTATGCACACCCATAACGCGAACAAGTTTAAGTTTCTAACAATTTCTACGGGCTCAATCCTAGGTAAAACCTTATAAAACACCTCTCCTCCATGGAAATGAAATTGACTCGAAAAATGCCACGAGCCTATGAAAACACTTCCACATATATGGATTTTAATATGCGAGCATACCAGATCATCACCGCCAAACAGCCCGCGCGATTCGTCGAAATTGAGGCGCCAAAGCCAAAACCGGGCGAAATTCGTGTGCGAATCGTCGCATGCGGCCTCAACTTTGCCGATCTTTTGATGCTTGAGGGCAAATACCAGGACATGCCCGTGCCGCCATTCACCCTTGGAATGGAGGTGGCCGGCATCGTCGACGCACTCGGAGATGGTGTGCGCGGACCAGCGCCGGGCACGCCGGTGGCGGTCGTCGGTGGACATGGTGGTCTGGCCGATATGGGCTGCTTTGCCGCCGACCGGGTGATCGAACTCGCGCCCGACACATCTCTCACCCAGGCCGCCGCGTTGCAAATCGCCTATGGCACCAGCCATGTGGCGCTCGAACACAAGGCACGGCTGCAACCGGGGGAAACCCTTCTTGTGCTTGGCGCCGCGGGAGGCGTGGGCCTCACTGCTGTGGAAATCGGAAAATTAATGGGGGCACGAGTGATCGCCTGCGCCCGTGGCGCTGACAAACTCGAAATCGCAGCGCGCGCCGGAGCGGATCACATGATAGATGCCAGAACCGAAGATATTCGCGAGGCCGTCAAGGCGCTTGGCGGCGCTGATGTGGTCTATGATCCGGTCGGCGGCGATCAATTCACAGCCGCCTTGCGTGCCTGCAACCCCGAGGGGCGCATTCTCACCATCGGCTTTGCCTCTGGCACTGTGCCACAGATCCCTGCCAACCATCTGCTTGTGAAAAACGTCGATGTGCTGGGGTTCTACTGGGGCGGCTACATGAAGTTCCGTCCAAAAGTCATCACCGATAGCCTGACCAAGCTCTTTGGCTGGCTCGCCGAGGGGCGGATCAAACCGCATATCAGCCATACGCTCCCGCTTGAACGCGCTGAGGAGGGTCTGGAGCTCCTGCGCGGTCGCAAATCCACTGGCAAGGTGGTGATTACGCCGACTTGAGGAGTGCCTGTGTCGGTGTCGCACCATAGCCCTGCCGCAGCATGCCCGACAGCTCGCGCATCACCTCATCGCGATCAGTAGCGCCATACATGTTGATCTTTTGCACCCCCAGTTCGGGCAACGCCCCTCCGGCGCTGATCGCCTCCAGGTGCGGAGGGATACTGTCTTCCATCAGCGCCCCGACCGCCAAATCGGCACTGATCAGTGCCTCAACAGTGCGATCATCGTCAGCTTCCACAGCCATCTCCCAGGGGATTCCCGCTTTGTCCAGACTGCGCACGACAATGGGGCGAAAGATGCACAACTTGCAGAAAGCCAGCCGCAGGGGCCGCTTGCGCCATTCCGCCCCGCCCGGCGCCCCGATCCAACGCAGCGGCATCTCGGTCAGTGACTCACCGTTATGCCCGACGTTTTCTTCGGTCGTCAGAACCAGATCGGCCGCGCCCCGCGCCACCATATCGAGCAGGTTAACCGTGCTTGATGAAACCAACTGCACCTTGACCCTTGGAAAAGCGGCATTGAAGGCCTTCAACACCCTTGGAATGACCGGATACACCACGTCGTGCGGTACCCCCAACACGATTTCGCCCTCAAAAAGGTCTTCGGTCAGCCGCCCTACCGCCTCGTCATTCAGCGCCACCATGCGCCGCGCGTAGGTCAAGAGCTGATCCCCGTTCGACGTCAGCGCAATCTTGCGTCCGGTCCTGTCGAGCAGGTCGGCGCCCAGCAATTCCTCAAGTCGTTTGAGCTGCATCGACACCGCCGATTGGGTGAGGTTCAGCATCCCCGCCGCGCGGGTAACGCCACCATGATCCGCTACAGCGACAAAGGATCTCAGTGTCGTCATATCAAGGTTGCGCATCTATGCCTCGCTCTCGGCCCGCATCATAACCATCCGTGATGCATGCCATATCAAATATTCATTTTCTAAATATAACGTGGCCCGATATATATCACAACAACAAATATAAACGCAGCAACATATCACGAAAGAAGAAGCGCCATGTCGAGAACACACGCCATTTCCCACGATGCCTTGCGGCTCAATCGCCCCATTCTGATTTCGGCCCGGCTCTCCAGCTGGATCGCGGTCCGCCGCCAGCGGGCGCAACTCGCCCGTCTCGACGCATCGGCACTTGAAGATCTCGGGTTGAGCCGCTTTGAAGCCGATTCCGAGGCCAGCCGCCCGTTCTGGGACGTGCCGGCCACATGGCGAAGATAACCCAATTCAGACAATCGGCCCGATTTCGTGAGATTCCCACCGGTAGTCCTTGAAAAAGATGCACTCATACCCGATATTTTCCTAGAACCCCCACCGCAATCGCGCGGCGGGGGCACTAGTATTTAAAACTCGGAGGATTCGATGGCAGAACTCAACACAATCCGGACAGGCGCAGGCACACGCGCTTCCGCGATTGATGCCGGGCTTCGCGCCCACATGAACAAGGTCTACGGCACCATGTCCGTAGGCATGCTGATCACTGCGCTCGCCGCGTGGGCAATTGCCGGGTTGGCCGTGACCACAGACCCGGCCAGCGGTGTAATGCTGCGCAACGGGCAGTATCTGTCTGATCTCGGCGCACTACTTTACACCTCGCCGCTGCGTTGGGTTGTCATGCTGGCACCGCTGGGCATGATCTTTGCCTTTGGTGCCGTCACCAACCGGCTCTCCGCCTCGGGCGCACAGCTCTTCTTCTGGACCTTCGCAGCCCTGATCGGTGTATCGCTTAGCTCGATCTTCATGATCTACACATCATTCTCGATTGTGCAGACCTTCCTGGTCACGGCAATTGCTTTCGCTGGCCTGTCGCTCTGGGGCTATACAACCAAGAAAGACATTTCTGGTTGGGGCAGCTTCCTGATCATGGGCGTGATCGGCTTGCTGGTTGCGATGATCATCAACTGGTTCCTGCAATCGCCAGCGATGATGTATGCCATCTCGATGATTGGCGTTCTGATCTTCGCAGGCCTCACCGCCTACGACACACAGCAGATCAAGAGCACTTACATCGCGCACGCCCATCATGGCGATCAGGAATGGCTCGACAAATCGGCCATCCACGGTGCGCTGAACCTCTATCTCGACTTCCTGAACATGTTCCAATTCCTTCTCATGTTCATGGGGTCGCAAGAATAGCAGCCTAGGCTGATACGGATATGAAAGGCCGCTCCATCGGGGCGGCCTTTTTCGTTTTCTGGGGCCGCAACAGAAAGCTTGCTGCCGCACAAAAGCGTTTCAAAACAAACCTAAAAGTTGAGCTTATCTCGTATCGCCCACAGCAGTGATTTGTGGTGCGGCATCTTCGCTCAACAGTCAATTGCATGCCCTAGCGTAAAGATTTCGCGTTGAAATCTCAGAGTAATTGACCGATAGAAAGGCATTCGCGCTGGTTACAGACGAAGCTTCCAGCGCTCGCCGTGACGCTGACTTGCGGTTGCAAATGCCTCCGTATTCATGGCCCAACGGCTCCATAGGGGCACCAACAGGCGTTAGGTTCCCATGACAATCGATCCCGGCTCACACGGCCAGAAAGCTCTGGTAATCAATAGCTTGCCCGTAAGGTTGATCAAGCGCACTGCGCTGATGGTGTTGGGGCCCTTCTATTTTCTCTACATTGGATTTGTGCCGTTACTATGTGCAAAACGGCGCGGGTTTCGCGGCTGGTATTGGAAACGGGTCAAACGGGCCTGTTCGCGGCTCTTGTGGCTGCTCAGCATCCGGGCGGAGATGTCAGACGAAGACAAGCGGGAACTCAGCGCCGACACGGACAGCGTCATCGTGGTTAACCATCGCAGCCATCTGGATGGTTTCGCACTAATGGGTGTTGTTCCCGATGAAAAATGGTTCACCTTTGCCGCCAAGAAAGAACTGTGCGACGCTGCGTTGTTGCGCACCGGGTTCAACGGCGCCGGCCTTGTAGAGATTGACCGCAAGTCTGGCAAGGCGGCATTGGAAACACTCAGGACCGCCGTCAGGGAGATGCCAGCGCGCCGCTCTGTGGTCCTGTTTGCTGAGGGAACGCGGGCGGCAACCGAGTCATTGGGCGCTTTCAAACCCGGTGCGGTTCTCGTCGCTCGCGAGACCGGTCGGACAATCCGACCGATCGTCATTCTTGATTCCGACCGCTTGCTACCGCGGGGCAGGCTCTTTCCCCAAAGCGGCACCATCCGGATCGAGGTGCTTGCGCCGTTCATCTGTGATCCGAACGCTTCGCCAGACGACGATGTCGCCCGCCTTCGCGAGGCCATGATGAGTGTCTTTGATCACGGGTGACGCATAATCGCACCTCGCGAACATTGGAAGCAAACACCTAAAGATTTCTGTGATGCGTCCACCTGTCGTGGCCACCGCTCCAAGCCAACATTCCCGCCCCAGCCCACAAACGAAAAAGGCCGCGCCCTATACGGGTGCAGCCTTGTCTCTCGCAATCAGACAGATCTTACTTGATCTTGCCTTCCTTGTATTCGACATGCTTGCGCGCAACGGGGTCGTACTTGCGAACCGTCATCTTCTCAGTCATCGTGCGTGCGTTTTTCTTGGTCACATAAAAGTGGCCCGTGCCCGCGGACGAGTTCAGGCGGATTTTGATGGTGGTCGGCTTCGCCATGATAGTGCTCCTGCGTCGGGCACATCTCGGCCCGTGAAATCTCTTGAAGTTTGCCTTTTACCCGCGTGGAAGCCCGAGTCAACCGCAATCGCCGGGTTTCTCAAAGTCTAAGGGCGGATTCTCGCAACATCCATGGCTGCCGCCTGTTACCCCTCGGGAAAGAATATGCGCGGAGGGCCTATAAGCCGGATTCTGTCCAGGCCAGACCGTGATCTGACCCTGGATGACCATTCCTCTTAACGCGCTGTTGCCAACGCGCCTCTAGCTGCCTACCCGGATCGTCGGGGCCAAGGTGGCCCATGCGCGATCCCTATTCGGCATTGCTCCCGGTGGGGCTTGCCATGCCGGTCCGGTTGCCCGTCCCGCGGTGGGCTCTTACCCCACCGTTTCACCCTTACCCGGTCTATCGCAAGCGATACACACGGGCGGTCTCTTCTCTGTGGCGCTTTCCGTCGTGCACGGTGGGTTTCCCCACCGAACCCGCCCGGGCGTTACCCGGCACCGTTACCTTGTGGAGTCCGGACTTTCCTCCCACGAAACGGGTTGCCCCGCCCGCAAGCGGCCATCCAGCCCTCCGCGCATTTGCTCAGTTAGTCTGCCGTTCGCGCCGCGTCAACGTGACGGGCGCGTTTTGCGCACCATCACCGGTCTGACAATCAACTGGCCAGCCGGTCGCCAATCCGGCCATGATTGCACGATCCGTCTCATCTTCCGGCCCTGTCGCTCTGGGACGGAACCTCAACCTGAAAGCCCGCAGCAAGACTTCTGGCGTAACATCCCCCACGGGATAACCAAACGCCGCCGCATCGCGCAGGAAGTCACCTTTCCCGTCCGCTCGGACCTCAGGCCAGATGCCGAGCCCCTGAACCGCCAGCCTGCGCCAATCAAACCGCGCGCCCGGATCGTGTTTGCGCCCCGGCGCCATGTCGGAATGGCCAATCACCCGCTCGGGCGGTATCTGCCAGCGTGCCATGATCCCCGGCAACAACGCTTCCAGCGCCGCCATCTGCGGCTCGGGGAAAGGGTGATCACCACGATTGGCCAACTCGATCCCGATTGATCGTGAGTTTACATCGCTCACATCGCCCCAACGCCCCGCCCCGGCATGCCAGGCGCGCATCTCCTCATCCACCATCTGCCAGATGCGCCCCTGCTCACAGATCAGATAATGCGCCGAAACCTCGGCCGACGAATCGCACAGCCGTTCCAACGCCGCCTCGGCGCGTTTCATCGCCGTATAGTGCAGCACGATCATGTCGGGCGTCACGCCCTCACGGCGCGGCCCGAACGACGGCGAAGGATGTGATGTGATCTCCGGCGGCAGCTTCACACGTGCCTTACCCGGATCTGGCCTTGCGGAACGGCGTCGGATCCCAAGTGCAGGCAAAACCATCGCCGTCCGGATCAAGGCCCAGCCTGTCATTCTGCGGGCCACCCTTGGCGAGGAATTCAGTCTGTGCCAAATCCGGTGACGGGTATTTTGCACAGTTCTTCTGATAGCGCGCCTGGGCGTTAAAGCTCGAGCGGCTATATTGGCGGGCACCACGCGGATGCGTGGTCGAAAGCGCATATTCGACAATGCTCGGTTCGCTCGATCCGTTTCGCTTGGGCAAGGCGGTCGGCTGAATTTCCTCGTACTGCGCCTGCTGCAGGGCGCGCAGAGCCGCATCATCCTGGATCGTGCGGCGCGCATCTACCGCCGAAAAATCGTTCTCCTCCGAAATTCCGGCGGGATTGTTAAGCCGGACCGGCGCCGGGTTAGACGGGCTGGCATCCAGCGGCGCCTCCCCCGAATTAGCGCGCGTCGCGGCCAAAACGGCTTGAGTTTCCAGAGCCACATCCGACCCCGCATTCTGCGGGTTAATCCCAGATTGCGGCGCACCGCTGCCGTCCAGCGCAACACTCGACACTGCGGGTGCGCCCGGAATGACTTCTCCGCTCAGCTGTGCTTCGCGGGCCGCCTTTTGCTTCTGATAGGTTTCATAGTCGCCAAAACCCACTCCCGCACCACTGTCGGGCACGGTCGCGTCACAAGCAGCAAGCGCGAAAAGCGCAGCTGAAATAATAAAATAGCGCATCACTGAACGTCCTGCCTTTTTGGTCTTTTACGGGTTTCTACCACCATTTGCCGGGTTTTTCCACAAATCCCGCCGCACGTTCCAACGCATAGGCTGAATTTAGCAGATCACCCTCTTCCCATGGCCGCCCAATCAGTTGCAAACCAAGCGGCAACCCCTGTTTGTCCATCCCCGCAGGCACCGCGATACCCGGCAAGCCGGCAAGGTTCACCGTCACGGTAAACACATCGTTAAGATACATCGCCACCGGATCGGCGTCGCTCATCTCTCCAAGGCCAAACGCCGCGCTGGGCGTGGCAGGCGTCAGGATCGCGTCGATTCCCTGCGCGAACACATCCTCGAAGTCTTTCTTGATCAACGTGCGCACCTTGCGTGCCCGGTTGTAATACGCGTCATAGAACCCGGCAGAGAGCACATAAGTCCCCACCATCACCCGGCGCTGAACCTCGTGGCCGAAACCTTCGGCACGGGTCTTTTCGTACATCTCGGTGATCCCATCACCATGGGCAAGCTTGGCACGGTGGCCATAGCGCACCCCGTCATACCGCGCGAGGTTGGATGAGGCCTCAGCAGGCGCAATCACGTAATAGGTCGGCAGCGCGTATTTTGTATGCGGCAGCGAAATATCAACCATCTCGGCCCCTGCATCGCGCAGCATATCGGCCCCATCGGCCCAGAGCTTTTCGATCTCATCGGGCATCCCGTCCATACGGTATTCCTTGGGAATTCCGATCTTCTTGCCCTTGATATCACCAGTAAGCATCGCCTCAAAATTCGGCACCGGCAAATCAACGCTGGTGGAATCCTTGGCGTCATGCCCACACATCGCTTCCAGCATGATCGCCGCATCGCGCACCGATTTGGTCATCGGCCCGGCCTGATCGAGGCTCGACGCAAAGGCCACAACACCCCAGCGCGAACACCGCCCATAGGTCGGCTTGATCCCGGTGATGCCAGTGAACGCCGCAGGCTGACGGATCGATCCACCGGTATCCGTGCCCGTCGCTGCCAGACACAGATCCGCCGCCACCGCACTTGCCGATCCACCGGATGACCCTCCTGGCGTCAAAGCAGTTTCGTCATTGCCACGCCGCCACGGGTTAACCGCATTGCCATAAACCGAGGTTTCGTTGCTCGATCCCATGGCAAATTCGTCCATGTTGAGCTTGCCCAACATGACAGAACCCGCATCCCACAGGTTCTGGCTGATCGTGCTCTCGTATTCGGGCTTAAAGCCTTCAAGAATACGTGATCCGGCCTGACTCGGCACGCCCTTGGTGCAGAAAAGATCCTTGATGCCCAGTGGAATGCCACACATCGCAGGCGCATCATCCTTGGCAATCCGCGCGTCGGCGGCCTTGGCTTGGCTCAGCGCAATCTCTGGCGTGTGATGCACAAAAGCATTGAGCGCACCCGCCCCTTCAATCGCGCCAAGACACGCCTCGGTCAACTCAACACTGGTCACATCCCGCGAACGCAGCTTGTCGCGCGCATCCGCAATGGTCAGTTTGTTCAGATCAGCCATCACTCAACCACCTTCGGAACCGCAAAAAAGCCCTCGCGCGCATCCGGCGCATTGCTCAATATCTTGTCTTGCATATTGCCATCGGTGACAACATCCTCGCGCCGTTTCAGCCGCATCGGCGTGACCGAAACCATCGGCTCGACCCCCTCGACATCAACTTCGCTCAATTGCTCAATAAAGCCGAGAACGGCATTGAATTCCTCGGCCAGGGCGGGAAGTGCGGCGTCCTCCACCTTGATCCGTGCCAGCTTGGCCACCTTGGCGGCCGTGTCCTTGTCGATCGACATGCGCGACTCCTGAAAATCTGTAAAATGCTCTTAGCGCCCCTGCCTTCCGCCTTCAAGGCAATGCACCATAGTTGGCGCGACACCCCGCCTTCATCTTGCTCCAAATATCCCGGGGGAAAGGTGAAAAATGCCCTGCATTTTGCACCTTGGGGGCAGCGCCCCCGTCCCTGTCCAACCACTGGCGCCGAGCTGCGCAGATGCTATCCTCACCCCAACACCGCGAATCCCAAAGGAGGCTTTTCATGAACATCATCTGGCTCGGGCATGGGTCCTGGCGCATCGAGACCGACAATCTGGTCCTTCTGATCGACCCCTGGCTCACCGGCAATCCGATGCTGAACGAAGACCAACATGCGACCGCCACCGACGGTGTCACCCATATCCTGCTAACACATTGCCATTTCGATCACGTCGCCGACCTGCTCGATCTGTGCCGCAAGCATGACGTGCCCGCGGTCGGGCAATATGACATCATGAGCCACTACGAAGAACATGAAGGCATCACCACCATCGGCTTCAACAAGGGCGGCACCGTCGATCTGGGCGGCGCGAAAGTGACAATGGTGCCGGCCTCGCATTCTTCAAGCTTTGGCAGCCCCGAAGGCCCGAAAGCCGCCGGCTCCGAAGTCGGCTACATGATCGCCGCCGAAGGCCATGTGATCTACGCTTCCGGCGACACCGATATCATGGCCGACATGGACTGGATGGGCGCGTATCACAATCCCGATATCGCCATCCTTTCGGCGGGCGGGCATTTCACCATGGACATGAAAGCCGCAGCCTACGCAGCCAGGCGTTACTTCAACTTCAAGACAGTGATCCCCGGGCATTACCGCACCTTCCCGATCCTCGCCCAATCGGCAGAGGGATTGCAGACCGGACTGCCGGGGGTGAATGTGATCGAGCCCGAGGTCCTGCAACCGATTTCGCTCTGACGTCAGGTCTTCCGCCACATGACGGCGTCGCGGGGCGAGGCACAGCGCGCTCACCCCGCGTGTCCCGGCTCAGCGCCGCGCCGCGAAAAAGTCTCTGAGCAACGCACCGGCCTCGCGTGCGCCAATCCCGTCATAAACCTCAGGGCTATGATGCGCCTGCGGATGGCAAAACACCCGCGCACCATGCTCCACCCCGCCGCTTTTCGGGTCCGCGGCCCCATAATACAGCCGCCGGATACGCGCCGCCGAGATCGCCGTAGCGCACATCGCGCAAGGCTCCAGCGTGACGTAAAGGTCATGACCGGGAAGCCGCTCACTGCCCAGTTCGGCGCAGCGCGCCCGGATCACCATGATTTCAGCATGCGCCGTCGGGTCGCTGAGCTCACGCGTGCGGTTCCCTGCCCGCGCCACGATCTGACCCTCAGGCGAGATCAGCACCGCCCCAACCGGCACCTCGCCGCGCGCGGCAGCCGCCCGCGCCTCTTCAAGTGCGGCGTGCATATGAGCATTGAATTCCATGGCATCCCCCATATCCCCTTCCCGCCCGCCCGCCAATCCGCTATTGCCGCATCATGAACGCCAAGACACCGCATAAATCCCCGCCCGGTGATCGCATCGCCAAGGTCATCGCCCGCGCCGGCCTCGCCTCGCGCCGCGAAGCCGAACGCATGATCACCGAGGGCCGCGTCTCCGTGAACGGCACGGTGATCGACCGCGCCGCGCTCAACGTTACCCCCGCCGACAAGATCACCGTCAACGGCAAGCCGCTCGACGCGCCCGAACCGATCCGCCTTTGGCTCTATCACAAGCCCACAGGCCTCGTGACCACCACGCGCGACGAACAGGGCCGCCCGACAATCTATGACGACCTGCCCGAGGACATGCCACGCGTAATGAGCGTCGGCCGCCTTGATATCAGCTCCGAAGGCCTGCTCCTGCTGACCAACGATGGCGCCGTCAAACGCCGCCTCGAGCTACCTTCTACAGGTTGGCTGCGGCGCTATCGGGCGCGGGTCAACGGACGGCCCACCGAAGCCACGTTCGACCCGCTGCGCAAAGGCATCACCATCGACGGCGAAAAGTTCCAGCCGATGATTGTCAGCCTCGACCGGCAGCAAGGCGCCAATGCCTGGATTACAGTGGCGCTACGCGAAGGCAAGAACCGCGAAGTCCGCCGTGCGATGGAAGCTGTCGGCCTCACCGTCAACCGTCTGATCCGGGTGTCCTACGGGCCATTCCAACTGGGTCAACTCAAGCAAGGCGCCGTCGAGGAAATCCGCGGCCGGGTGCTTCGCGATCAGCTCGGGCTGGAAAACGAAAGCGAATCCAAAGGCAAACTCAAACCCAAAACCAACCGCACGCCGCAACGCACCCGCAAACGCTGACACCACCGCATCCACCGGGCCAGTCTCTCAAACGCCCGGCACAGTGCCACAATTCACCCATCAGGTTGCCGCCTCCCTCGAAGAATTGCGCCCTTACCCCTTCATCTTGCCCGAAATATCCCGGGGAGTATGAGGGGCTGGCCCCTCATTTCGTCCCTTCGCTCTGGCAATCACGTTCAAGCCATGAGCCGCCCACCCCAATCTTCCCCCTAGCGCGCCCGCCCCCCATCACCTAAGTTATTGACGGTGTTCACTGGGCTATGGGGCAAATGTCACAAACCGGATTGCAGAAACTGGCCTTTGTACTGCTGGTCATACTCATCCTCTATGTCTCCATCGCCGGGGGCGTATGATGACTAGACGCTATGGCGGAAAATTCAGCCCCGAGGGGAAAGACGACGCCGAGGAAGGGAGCTTTCGCGGTGCCCGACGGTCGCGCGTGGGCGGGCGGATAAACCTGCTTTTCCTCGCACCCCTGCCGCTTGTCTGGTCGGCCTTCGGCAATGGCCCCACGTCGATGGCGCTCAATCTCATCGCTCTCGGTTCACTGTTGCTGGCGGCATGGCTCACCCGCGACGGCCTGCTGGCGCAAGAGGCTTACGAGGCGCGCAAGGTTGCCCGCCGCCCCGCCATTCCGCGCAAACTGCTGGGTTCAGCCCTTACCGGCGCGGGGCTTTTCATTGCCGGCTTCGCCGCTGACCCGGGCTTGTTCGCCCCACTTATCTATGCCGTCACCGGCACCGTGCTGCATTTTTTAGCATTCGGTCCGGACCCGATGAAAAACAAGGGCATGGAAGGCATCGACGAGTTTCAGACCGACCGCGTCGCCCGCATGGTCGACAAGGCCGAAGAGCATCTCGCCGCGATGTCAGCCGCGATCAAACGTGCCGGAGACCGCGAGGCCGAGGCCCGCGTCGAACGCTTCCAACTCAAGGTGCGCGACCTTCTGCGCACGGTCGAGGAAGACCCGCGCGATCTGACCGCAGCGCGCAAATTCATGGGCGTCTACCTGCAAGGCGCGCGCGACGCGACGGTGAAGTTCGCCGATGTTTACGCACGCAACAGGGATCGCGGTGCGCGCTCGGACTACATGATGCTGCTCACCGATCTGGAAGAGAGCTTCAACGCCAAGACAAAAACTCTGCTGCTCGACAACCGCAGCGATCTCAACGTCGAAATTGAAGTGTTGCGCGACAGGCTCGCCCGCGAAGGCGTGCGCCTCAAGCCCTAACCAGTAAAAAGGAAGTCTCATGTCGACAACCATCCAAAAACAGGCTCAAGACGCGCTCGCGCTGGTCGAAGAGGTCAACGCCGTAATCCTGCCTGAACCCGCTGCCGCCGATGACGTGGTGCCGCTCGCCAAGGCCAACAAGACCGTGAGCAAGGAAATCACCGCCCGCATGGGCGAACTCGATATGTCCGACACCGGCTCAATCGTCAACTTCGGCTCCGCCGCTCAGGCCGAGTTGCAGGAAATCTCCCAAGCCATGCTCAACGACGTGCGCAACAAGGATGTCGGCCCGGCCGGTGATTCCCTGCGCGATATCGTCACCACCATTCGCGGCTTTTCGGTCTCCGAGCTCGATGTGCGCCGCAAGCGCACTTGGTGGGAGCGCCTCTTGGGCCGCGCCGCGCCCTTCGCCAAATTCACCGCAAAGTTTGAAACCGTGCAAGGACAGATCGACAAGGTCACCGACAATCTGCTCAGCCACGAACATAAACTTTTGAAAGACATCAAGTCGCTTGATCTGCTCTATGAAAAAACCCTGACATTCTATGACGAACTCGCCCTCTACATCGCCGCTGGCACCGAAAAACTGCGCCTGCTTGACGAGGTCGACATCCCCGCCAAGGAAGCCCAGGTGCAGGCCGCGCCTGAAGAAGAACAGGTGATGCAGGCGCAGGAGCTTCGCGACATACGCGCCGCGCGTGACGATCTCGAACGACGCGTACATGATCTCAAGCTGACGCGTCAGGTCACCATGCAGTCCCTGCCCTCGATCCGTCTGGTGCAGGAAAACGACAAGTCGCTGGTCACGAAAATCAACTCGACGCTGGTCAACACCGTCCCACTCTGGGAGACACAGTTGGCGCAGGCTGTAACGATCCAGCGCTCGGCCGAAGCCGCCGCCGCGGTGCGCGAAGCCAATGATCTGACCAACGAACTTCTGACCGCCAACGCCAAGAACCTGCGCGAAAGCAACAAGATGATACGCGAGGAGATGGAACGCGGCGTGTTTGACATCGAAGCTGTGAAACAGGCCAATGCCGATCTGGTCGCAACTATTGAAGAAAGCCTCCAGATCGCTGATGAAGGCAAGGTACGCCGCGCCGCTGCCGAAGTCGAACTCAAGAAGATGGAAGGCGAATTGCGTGACACTCTGGCCTCGGCAAAGGCGCGCAAAACCGGGCTCGGCGACACCGCCGGCACGGCAGTCCCCAAAGGAGCCTGAGCCCCCCTATGAAGGTTTGGAAAAATGCAGCGCGGCAGGCCATCGCCCTTTCGGGCCTGCTTCTGCTTGCCGCCTGCCTGGCTCCTGCGCCCACGCTCAAACCCCAGGCGCGCCCCGCCGGGTTGGCAAAACCCGCCACTAAACCGACGCCCGACTACACGCCTTCGACCGAAAGCAACGGTTTGCGCCGCTACTACGCCCGGGTTCAAAATGATCTTCTCGCGCAGGGCCTGATGCGCACCGATGGTGGTGGTCCCGATACCCAGTTTGACGCCGACGACCTCTTGCGCAATTTTCAGCAAATCGCCTTTGTCAACGAACACCCCCTCGACAGCGTCGGCCCATCAGATGGCTCGGTCAGCGATCTGCATCGCTGGCAGAAACCGGTGCGTATGAAAATCGAATTCGGCGCCTCTGTGCCACCTGATCAGCGCACCCAAGATACCAACTTCATCACGGGATACGCCGCGCGTCTTCACAACATCACGGGCCACCCGATCGGTATCACCAAATCGTCTTCTGCAAACTTCCATGTGCTGGTGATGAGCGCGGATGATCGTGACGAAATGCTGGCCCGCGTACGCCAGATCATGCCAAACGCCTCATCCGGCACAATGGCCGTTTTTCGCAATCTCAGCCGCCCCACCTATTGCCTTGTTGTGGCGCAACCCGGCGGCCCAACCGGCAATGAATACCAAACCGCCATCGCAATTATCCGCGCCGAACATCCCCCGCTACTGCGCCGCTCGTGCATTCACGAAGAACTGGCCCAGGGCCTCGGTCTGACCAATGACAGCCCCCGCGCGCGCCCCAGCATCTTCAACGACGACGAAGAATTTGCCTATCTCACCGTGCATGACGAAATGCTGCTGCGCTTGCTCTATGATCGCCGCCTGAAACCCGGCATGTCGCAGGAAGAGGCCCGCCCCATCGCCGCCCGCATCGCGCGCGAGATGGTCGGCGCAGGCAGCTAACCGGAATGCTTCTGCTGCCCTCAACCCACCACTCGCCTCCAAGCCATGCTACTGGCTATATTCATAGCAGCGAAAGACTTCTCCCCGCCCTTTGCACAAGCTAAGGTCAGGCAAATATTCGAAAGGAACTGATAATGGGCATTCTCGATTTTCTCACCGGCGAATTCATCGACGTCATTCATTGGACCGACGACACCCGCGACACCATGGTCTGGCGGTTTGAGCGCGAAGCGCATGAGATCAAATACGGTGCCAAACTGACGGTGCGCGAAGGGCAAGCGGCCGTGTTCGTGCACGAGGGCCAACTGGCAGATGTCTTCACCCCCGGTCTCTACATGCTCGAGACCAACAACATGCCGATCATGACCACGCTTCAACACTGGGACCACGGCTTCCAGTCACCTTTCAAATCCGAGATCTATTTCGTCAACACCACCCGCTTCAATGATCTCAAATGGGGCACCAAGAACCCGATCATCGCGCGCGATCCCGAATTCGGCCCGGTGCGTCTGCGCGCCTATGGTACCTATTCGATCAAGGTCTCCGACCCGGCCCGCTTCATGCTGGAAATCGTCGGCACCGACGGCGAATTCACCATGGACGAAATCAGCTTCCAGATCCGCAACATCCTCGTTCAGGAATTCTCGCGCACCATCGCACGCTCTGGCATCCCCGTGCTCGACATGGCCGCCAACACCCGCGAGCTGGGCAAGCTGGTGGCCAAGGATATCGCACCCACACTGGCCGAATACGGCATCGAGATGCCCGAACTTTATATCGAGAATATCTCGCTGCCCGAAGCGGTCGAAGCGGTGATGGACAAGCGCACCTCGATGGGCGTGATCGGCGACCTTTCCAATTACATGCAGTTCCAGGCCGCTGAATCGCTTGGCCGTGATGGTGCTGGTGCCGCCGCTATGCAAACCGGCATGGGCGCTGGCCTCGGCCTGCAAATGGCGCAGAATATCGGCCAACAAGCTGGCCCCTGGGGCACCCGGCCCGCGCAAACGTCTTCACAGCCCGCGCAATCCGCCGCTCCGGCTGCCATGGCCCCGCCGCCTCCCCCGCCGGTCGAACATGTCTGGCACATCGCCGAAGGTGGCGAAACCAAAGGGCCGTTCTCCAAGGCGTCGATGGGCCGCATGGCTGCCGATGGTACGCTCACCCGCACCACCCACGTGTGGACCCCCGGTCAGGACGGCTGGAAAACTGCCGCCGAGGTGGCTGAACTGGCCCAGCTTTTCACGATCCTGCCGCCCCCCCCTCCCGGCGCATAACCTTTCCATTTTCCAACAGGGGAGGGTCGAAATACCCCCTCCCCCCACCTCTTCATCTTGCCCTAAATATCCCCGCCGGAGGCATTGAATCTCTTGGTCCAGACCCCGCCACCAGCCCCTGCGCAAGCCGAACACCGGTTCCCCTGCCCACAATGCGGCGCTGACTATCGTTTTGCCGCCGGTGAGGGCAAGCTGATCTGCGATTTCTGCGGCTCTGAAGAACTGATCGAAGGCGATGGGTTCAACTTCCACCCGATCAAGGAGCTTGATTTCCGCGCCGCGCTCGCCGCCGAACTGCCCGAACAGGAGATCGAGGAAACCCGCGTCTCGCGCTGCCCCAACTGCGCCGCACTGGTTGAGTTCAACGCCGATACCCACGCCACCGAGTGCCCGTTTTGCGCCACCCCGGTGGTCATTGACACCGGTCTTCATCGCCATATCAAACCGCGCGGCGTGCTGCCCTTCGCGCTGCAAGAACGCAGCGCGCGCGACGCGATGACCGATTGGCTTGGCCGCCTCTGGTTCGCTCCGAACGGGCTCAAGGAATATGCCCGAAAGGGCCGCAAGATGCAGGGCATCTACGTGCCCTACTGGACCTTCGACGCCGATACCAAATCCAGCTACCGCGGCGAACACGGCACCATCTATTATGAAACCCGCACGGTGACGCGTAATGGCAAACAGGTGCAACAACGGGTGCAGAAAATCCGCTGGCGCCCGGCCTCGGGCCGGGTGGCACGCTGGTTCGACGATATCCTTGTTCTGGCGTCGCAGAGCCTGCCCAAGCGCTATACCGACGGGTTGGAGCCTTGGGATCTCACTGCGCTTGAGCCCTATCGCCCCGAATACCTCGCCGGATTTCGCGCCGAAGGCTACACGGTCGAACTCGAAGAAGGCTACTCCGAGGCCCGTGCCCACATGGCACGCCAGATCGAACGCGACGTGAAATTCGACATCGGCGGCGATCGTCAGCGGATTCACGATGTCGATACCGCCGTCTCCGATGTCACCTTCAAACATATCCTGCTGCCGGTCTGGCTCGCGGCCTACAAATACCGTGGCAAAACCTACCGCTTCGTGGTCAATGGTCGCACCGGTCGCGTGCAGGGCGAACGCCCGTGGTCGGCCTGGAAAATCACCTTTGCCGTAATCGCTGGCCTGATCATCGCGGGTGCCATCGGTTATCTTATCGCATTGAACGAGGGCGCATTATGAACGCTTACAACACGCTCACAACTCTCCTGACCGAGCGCTATTCCTGCCGCGCCTTTCGCCCCGACCCGGTGGCGCGCAAGACAGTCGAGCAGATCGTCACAGCCGCAGGCCGCGTGCCCTCGTGGTGTAACGCCCAACCCTGGCAGGCTATCGTCGCCGACAAAGCTGAGACCGACCGCTTTCGCGATGCCCTTTTCGCCCATGCCTCCGAGAACTCCATGAAGCACGATCTCGATGCGCCCAAACAATATGTCGGCGTCTACAAGGACAGACGCCGCGCCTGTGGCTGGCAACTCTACGAAGCCGTAGGCGTGGAAAAGGGCGACCGCGCCGGCTCTGCCGAGCAAATGAAAGAGAATTTTCGCCTGTTTGGCGCACCGCACGTGGCCATCATCACTTCCGAGGCAGATCTCGGTTCCTATGGTGTCCTCGATTGCGGCAGCTTCATCACCGGCTTCTGCCTCGCTGCACAGGCCCTCGGCATCGCCACTATTCCGCAAGCGGCCGTAGCCGGATATGGCCGTTTCGTGCACGACTTCTTCGACATTCCTGAAAACCGGTTGGTGTTGGCCGCGATTTCCTTCGGGTTCGCCGATGCCGACCACCCGGCCAACACGTTCCGAACGGCCCGCGCTCCCTTGGGCGAAATATTCGACTGGCGCGCCTGACACCGCGCCTGGCCCGCGCAATACGACCAGCTTTGGCCGCAACGCCCGACAGGAACGGTCTTCGAACGCGGCGGCCCGCGTCTGTTTGGTTCAACTTTTTGCAACCGCCTTCAGAATGTCTTTCTTCAGAAGGTAATGGCTCGCCAGCAGCCTGCCCTCATGGGTCAGCGCAAAGACCCCATAGGGCGTCGGCGACAGTCGTCGCAACTCCTCGGCACTGGTGATCACCCGGTCGCTGAACTTTAGCCCAAGCTCCTCCGCGGCGTCGCGCGCATGCGCCGCCGCATCCTCTAGGTAAGGGCACTGGGCCGAGCGCAACACCGCCAGCCCCGGCCCCATCTCCGCCGCCTTCTTCTCCCAACCACCGCTCAAACGCGGCGCTTTTCCGGGCGCGAACCGCTTCAACATCAGATCAAAGCCCGGCGCCGCCGCTTCCACGCTCTCATAACCCCTTAGTTCCAGAATACCCTTTCTGATCAGCCAATTACCAGAACTGGTCAGCGCCGCAACGCCCCGGTAGCCATTGTCGCGCGCCCAATCCTCGGCACTGTCCAGCAGGGCGCGGGCATGGCCTTGTCCCTTGCTTTTGCCGACCACCCAGAGGCAGTGGATCACCACCAGATCCTCGGCACCCTCAATGGCGCGCCAGGCATAGGCGCCTGGGATGAACTCTATAAAGCCGCGCTGTCCGCCTCCCAAAAGCCGAAGCTGCAAGCCCTCATCAAACCGCGCCAACAGCCAATCGCGCTTGTCGGCCCAAGCCTTGGTCTTGCGCGCGCTCATCTTGCAGAAAAAGCCGTGGTGTTCGAGCGTATCCGCCGTGACTCGGATCAATTCGGACAAGCCGTTTCTCCTTCTCGTTTCGCTCTGTCTTCGAACGCGTCGACACCCTGACCAAACACCGGGGGCGGCCCCTCCTCCGCCCCCGGGCCAACGCGGCGTCTCGTTTTGCGAGTATCAGCCGCGCTTGATCGTCACCCGTTTCGCCTCGGACGCTTCCGGCGCGCGTTTCGGCACGGTGATTTGCAACACCCCATCTTTCAGATCCGCCTCGATCTTGGCACCATCGGCGTCCTCGGGCAGACGGAACGAGCGCGAAAAAGCACCGTATTGGCGTTCGGAAAAGAACCAAGACTCGCCTTTTTCCTCGCGACTGTCGGTTTTCTCTCCTTTAACGCTGATCACGCCGGAGTTGACGGTGATGTCGATATCCTTCTCCTCGACCCCGGGCAATTCCATGGTGATGCGATAAACGTTTTCGTTCGCGCTGGCATCCGACGCTGGCGCCAACCAATCGGCTACCCGGCTACCAAACTGACGAAACGGCTCGTAGAGCGAGGGCCAAAGGCCTGCAGTATGTGATTTTTCAACCATAACAAGCACTCCTTTCGATGAATTTCGATGATTAATTCTAGCATTTTGGGCCCCGGATCACCTTGACCCAGAACAATTCACGGGGCTTCATCGCGTGGTAAAAAGGGAGTTTTTTCAATGCGTGCGCTTGTACAACGTATCAGCGAAGCCGCCGTCCGCGTCGAAGGCCAGGTGATCGGCGAATGCGGCCCGGGGCTTCTGATCCTTGTTTGCGCCATGCAGGGCGATACCCAGGAAGCCGCCGACAAGCTTTCGGCAAAGATTGCCAAGCTACGGATATTTCCCGACGCGACGGGTCGGATGAACCGGTCACTGCTCGATACCGGCGGTGCGGCACTGGTGGTCTCGCAATTCACACTCGCCGCAGACACCTCGCGCGGCAATCGCCCCGGCTTTTCCAGCGCCGCCGACCCGACCGATGGTGAACGACTCTACGAATATTTTGCGCAAAACCTGTCGAAACTCTGCATTCCCGTCCAAACCGGACGTTTCGGGGCCGACATGAAGGTAAGTCTCGTAAATGATGGACCGGTGACCATATGGCTCGATGTCTGATCATTTCTTCGGGTGATAAACCGCACAATCGCGTCACCAGAGGGGGCGCGCTCATCTCTGCGTTCTTCTTGATTTAACTACCCAAGTGCCGAGCACCCACGTTGGTAGACTATGCACACCGCCCCTGAGGGCGCGGGGCGGGCGGGTGTGCGCGACCTCAGGGCGGGCCTAAAGGCGTAACGCTCAGCTCTTTTTCACGAATTTCGTCAGGATCACGATACGCTGGCCCTCGACCCGTCCCTCGATATGTTCGCTATTGTCAGCCACCAGAGAGATGCCTCGCACCGCCGTTCCCCGCTTGGCGGTAAAGCCCGCACCCTTGACCGGCAAATCCTTGATCAACACCACGTTATCACCTTGGGCCAATAACGCGCCGTTGGAATCACGATGTTCCAGCGCGTCTGACAGCGCCTCGGCCCAATCTCGCTCCTCGTCGGTCAGGTATGCGATCTCCAACACCTCGTTGGCCCAGGGTGCGCGCAAGCCTTTCAGCATCCGATACGCCAACACCTTGGTGGCAGAATCCTCGCTCCAGATTGCCTCGTTCAGGCACTGCCAATGCGGGCCGTCTTCCAAGGTGCCATCGACACCCTCTCGGCAAATTGCACAAAGCAGCACAGTGTCGTCCTTTGGAGCCACAGCCACCAGTTCAGCGCCATCGGCACCACAGAATACACAAGTCATGGAATCTATCCTTAAAACGTTTTGAATGTGTGATGGATCACGGCTTAAACCCCAAACGCAGGAAACGAAACCGGCTTACAACCATTTCAAACCCTTTATGGTTCGCGAAACGCTTCGCGCGATTTATAGAGCGGCTTCAGAAGGTATTGCAGCACCGTTTTTGACCCGGTGTGCAGCTCGACCTCGGCCTGCATTCCGGGACGAATGGCAATCCGCTCCTGGCGCTCCGTCAACCGTTCCCGATCAACCCTCAGCGTCACCTTGTAATGCGCCGATGCCTCGGGGTCGCGCGCGCGATCATCCTTGAACGTGTCGGCAGAAATCACATCCACCACCCCCTTCAGAGAGCCATAGATCGTGTAATCATACGCCGACAGTTTGATCGTCGCCTCTTGCCCGCGCCGCACACCTGCAATGTTTTCGGGCTTCACCTGCGCCTCGACGAACAGTTCTTCATCCAGCGGAATGATCTGCAATATTTCCTCGCCGGGGCGCACCACACCGCCAATGGTCGTCACCGACAACCCGTTGACGATTCCGCGCATCGGACTTTTGAGAACCGTGCGGTTAAGCTGATCCTGCGACGCCTTCAAATTCTGCTTCAACGTCGCCAGTTCCTTGAGCGTATCGGAATAGTCCTGTGCACGATCAAGCTCGGTCTGGGTCACGATCTCATCAAACCGGATGCGTGCATCGGCATGTGCCTTGCGCGCCCGTGTCACCTCGATCTGCGCCACGATCTTGCGCTTCAGAAGTCCCTCCAGCATCGCCTTTTCCTTGGCCGCTTCGTCCAGCACCCGAGCGGCCCCCGCCTTGCGCGAATTGTAGTCACTCTGGCGCGCCGCCAAAAGGGCGCGTTCCGAGGCGACAATCTCGGGGCTGCGCGCAGCCAGTTGCGGCAACACGGAAAACTCCGACGCCCCGGCCAATTCCGCCTCAATCCGCGAGCGACGAATATCCAGCGCCACGATCTGATCGATCAAATCATCAACCGAGCTTTGAAACTGGGTTGCGCGCAGCCGGGCCAGCACATCGCCCTTCTCGACAACCTGCCCCTCTTTCACAGGCAATTCCGCAAGGATTCCGCCTTCAAGGTTCTGGATAATCTGCGGACGTGACGAAGAAATCATCTCGCCCTTCGCACGCACGATCTCATCGACCGAGGCAAACGCCGCCCATAGGATAAACACCCAAACCGTCGCCGCACAAAGCCAGATCGTCAGACTCGGCCCGCGCAGCCGCGCATTCAACTGCCCGGCAAGATTCGTGCTGCTGCCCGCGCTCATGACGCCACCGCCGCACCGCGCAAATGCGCCATCACCTGGTCACGCGGCCCATCAACCGCCAACCGCCCTTGTTGCAGGATCAACGTGCGATCCGTCAGCTGCAAAATCGGCACGCGATGGGTGGCAATCACCGCCGTGCGCCCCTCAAGCCAGCCCTTCAAGCGATCAACCAGCGTATTTTCAAGCGTCTGGTCCAGCGCCGCCGTCGGTTCGTCCAAAAGACAAACGCTCGGGTCTTGCAGCCACAACCGCGCCCAACCGATGCTCTGTCTCTGCCCGATGCTAAGCCCCTGCCCACCATCGCGAATTTCCAGATCCAGCCCCTTGTGATGCCCCTTCACAAACGGCCCCAACCCGGCAAAATCCAGCGCCTGCATCAGCCGATCATCATCTCGCTCCAAAAGTGTCAGGTTCAAATTCTCGCGCAATGTCCCGGTGAACAGCCGCACATCCTGCCCGAGATAGCCAATCCCGCGCCGCAAATCGCGCGGCTCGATCTGGCCCATATCGGTGCCATCCAGCAGAATACGCCCCTCACTCGGCGCATAAAGCCCGCTCAAGATCTTGAGCAAGGTCGATTTGCCAGACCCGTTTGATCCCAAGATGGCCAGCTTCTGTCCCGGTTGAATCGCCAATGCGCCAATCTCCAGCGTCGGCGCGCCGTCTTCCTCATATCGGAAACGAAAATCACGGATCTCATACTGCCCTTGCAAGGCTTCGCGGCGCAAATAAGTGCGCCCCTCCGCGCGGTCCTGCTCTGATCCGGCGATCCCTTCCAAACCGTCCAGCGCAGTTTTCACATTGCCCCAACGCGCCATCGTCCCCGCCAATTGCGTCAGCGGCCCCAGCGTGCGCCCGGTCAAAATCCCCACCGCGATGATCGACCCCACGGTAAACTCCCCGGCAAAGACCAGATACGCCCCCATGATCACCGCCGACACATAGGTCGCCTGCTGCACACCCTGGCTCCAGAATGTCAGCACCGAAGCCAGCATTCTCTGCTCGCTGGTCTTCTCCGCCGAAATCGCATTCAACTCGGCCCAGAGCCGACGCACGCGGTCCTCTGAGCGTTGCGATTTCACCGTATCCAACTCGAAAATCGTCTCATGCAACAGACGGCTCGCCTTGGCCCCCGCCCCTTGCGTCTCCTGCGTCAACGCGATCATCCGCTTTTGCAAGAAGAACCCCGGTATAACCATCAGGATTCCACCCAGCACCAAAACCCAGACAACATTGCCCGCAATGCTCGACACCAACAGCAGGAAGACAATGATAAACGGCAAGTCGGCCAGCGTCCCGATGGTCGATGCCGTGAAAAACTCGCGCACCGAACCAAACTCGCGCATCGCCGAGAAAAGTTGCGAAGGCTGGCGGCCCGCATGTTCGCTGCGCATGCCCAAAAGGCGGTTCATCAACAAGCCCTGCACGCCCATTTCGATCTGGCGCCCGGCCCCATCCATCAGTCGCGCCCGCGCGATCTTCAAAAACGCTTCCATCAACAGGGCCAATCCCGCGCCCGCGGCCAGAACCCACAGGGTCGCTTCGCTCTGATGCGGGATCACCCGGTCATAAACCTGCAAGGAAAACAGCGCCACGGCCACCGCCAGAAGGTTCGCCACAAACGACCCCAACGCGACCTCGCCAAAAGCCCGGCGAAACCGGCCAAACTCACCCCAGAACCAATGCGGCTCAACCTTTTTGGGCGCATGGGTCTTGCTGAGCTTTTTCAACGGTGCCTCGGCCCGCACGACCATACCGGTGAAATAAGGTTCGAAATCGCCAAGCGGCACATGCGCACGATTGTCGGTGCAGGTGGTGTCATAGAGCACCAGGTCACCACCATCGACCCCCAGCACCAGAATGAACTGCCCGCTGGTCATTTGCGCCAGCGCGGGCCACGTTCCCGTGCCCGCATGGCTAATCATTTCCACTTCCGAAATCAGCCCGGCCGATTGCAGCCCCTCGGCCAGCGCCTCTGGCTGCACACCATCGCCCGCATCAAGCCGCTTCAAGATCACGTCGAGAATATCGCGCGAAACCGCCTGCACGCCCAAAAGCCCGGCATAGGTCGCGGCCAATTCGGCGCGATGCCTGGCGCGCGCGTCCTGTGCAGGGCTTGGCTCGGGCGCTCCGGGCGCACGATCGGTGTTTGACACCGCCGTCAACCGCGCCTTGCCGACACTCGCAATCGTCAGTGCAGCGGGCTTCTCACTCAAATGTCGCTCCCGTCCGCCAGAAGCCCCAATTCGCGGGCCATCTCAAGCCGGGTTTCGGCCATCTCGTATTTCAGATCTATACGCGCCTGTTCCTGACTGACCCAAGTCTCATAGACCCCGACAACATCCATGACTTGGCGTTGCCCGGCATCATACTGTTGCTGGAATATGTCGAGATTTCTCTTCGCCTGCGCGGCCAAACCGCCTGCCTCACCAACCTGGCGCGACAACGCGGCCAGCCGCGCTTCCTGCTTGGCCAGTTTGCGATTGGCGTCCTCATCGGCCTGCGCCACACGTCGGCCTGCGGCCTCTGTCGCGGCCTTGATCGCCTGAAGATTCGCCTTGGTGCCAAGCCCCAACCCGTTCTCGGGTGCCAGATCGACGGCACCGCTTGTGCCGGTTTTCGTCACCGTCGCGCTGGCTGTCAAACCTGGCAAGAACCCTGCCCGGTCGATCTTGGCCCCGGCCACGGCGCGGCCTTTCTCGGCCTCGGCCAGCAAAACACTCAAGGCGCGCGCATCATGGCGGCTCACCCGCACATCCGATAGGCCCTGAACCCCGCCCAGCTTCTTCACCGACATCGCGTTCAACTCGGCCACGGCCCCCTTGGCCGCTTCCGTCTGCCCGCTATATTCGGCCTGCATCTTGGCCAGCTTGTGTCGGATCACGCTCAGGTCGCTGAGGTCAGAAACCCCGCCTTTGACCCGCTCGTTCATGATATATTCAAATCGGCCCATATCCTTCAACGCAGCCTGCGCCAGCGCGGCCTTCTCCTGTGCCTGCTGACCACGCAGATAGAGCCCAAGCGCGGTGCGCACCCGGTCATTCGTATCAATCGCAAGATTCACGGCGGCGACTTCTACATCTGCACGGGCGAACTCACGTTCGGCCTTTTTCTTGCCGTTGTCGAAAATCACCGCATCAATCACCAGACTGGCCAGAACCTCGCCCAGACTCGAAAGCGAAATGCTCGGGCCCAGCGTCGGCAGCCAATTCTTGCTCTGCGCCTCGGCGCGCAGCCGTGCGACGCGAAGCTCACTTTCCGCAGACCGCGAATTCGCCGCCAGAACCGGCCCGGACACCCGATCAAATGCACCATCATCAGGCAGCACACTGTGTCGGTTTTGAAGGTCCGAGAGAATAGCGCTTTCAGCCGCTTCCTTGCTTTGTTGCGCCGCCGGTTTGCTGTCCAGAAAGCCGCCACGCATCCGGCTGACAATGTCACCGTCAGCACCCGGAGCCCCCAACCCCATACAGCCGCCCAGACCGAACACCAACCCCAAGGACGTAAATGTCCTGACCATTTTACTCTGCCCCATACCACTGCCCCACTTACTGGTGCTTATCTTATTGTTATTTTTTATTGCCTTCGGGCAGGTGCGTGGACATGCCCCCGCCCGGAAGATTGTTCTTAGATTACGACGTTGATGTCGTCATCAATGATCAATGTGCCGGTGTCGCCCAGCGTATAGACGTCATGCATTTGACCGTTCACATCAACCGTTTCATCGGTTTTGATTGCCCCGGCAATCGTTACCGTATCATCCGATCCGCCCGTCACTGTCACCGTGTCCGAGTTATCCGACAATGCAACAAGTTGCGCTTCCGTAATGGTCAATTGACTGTCTTCGGCAAATTGCAGATCTATCGCTTCGATCTGTAGCGCGCCGAGGTTCGGGTTCGCCATGTTCACCATGCTGGTCGAGAACTCATCAAGCACCAGATAAGTCGAGCTTAGATTGCCCGCCGCATCGTTTGACGACACCACAAGATGCGATCCATCCGGTATCGTCGGAGCAAACCCAAAGGTGGTCTCGCCCAACACCGGTATATCCACTCCCGTGGCTTGCAAGTCGGTGATCGACCCGTCTCCATTCACCTGGCTGATGCTTACGCTATCGTCCGTAGTGTCGATGGAAATGGCGCGAATGCCGGTATGATCACGGGTGTACGATGCCACATCCGGTCCATCCGGCACAACCGTGTCCACCGCAATGTCACGCGTGATGCTGTCGGTGTTGCCCGCCGCATCAGTCGCATGGATTGTCGCCGTGGCGGTATATTCACCGCTCGCGATGGCGCTGGCCGGAATGTTGGCGCTCCAGTTTCCAGCCCCATCAACCACCGCGGCAACGCTTGACCCACCGAAATCAACCATCACGGCCGATCCCGGCTCGACTTGTCCGGTCAGGACAAAACCGTCCTGCGCTTCGCTTGCGTTGACGACGTTGTCGCCCTCGACTGCCGATGCGCTGTTGCTCAGCGCATTAACCAGCGTATCAACGCGCACCGTCTGGCTGATGCTGTCAGGGTTGCCCGCCGCATCGATGACATCGACGCGAACCTCGGTGTCGTATTCACCCAGCGGTATGCTTGATGCCGCGAAATTGGCGCTCCAGTTGCCGTTCGCATCCACGCTCGCCGTCTGGGTCACCCCGCCCATGGTCACCTGAACGGTTGAACCCGGCTCGACCGTGCCATTGACTGGCACACCATCGGCGCGTTCGACAGCGTTGATGACATCATCACCCTCGATCGGTGCGGTGCTGAAGCCAAGATTTTCCACCACCGTATCGACATTCACATTGCCGCTCACAACGCTGGTATTGCCCGCCGCATCGGTCGCCGTCGCGGTGATCGGCAGCGCATGATTGCCCTGCGGTATATCTGCCGCGGCAAAATTCGCAGTCCAATTCCCGGCGCTGTCGACGACTGCCGCGTGGCTGACATTGCCCATTTGCACCATCACCGACGATCCCGGCTCGACTGTGCCACTCAGCGTCGCGCCCCCAACCGACTCGGCCGCATTGATCACGCCATCAGCCCCACCGGGTGTACCGGTCAGGTTGAAATTGCGCACAAGCGTATCAATCTCGACATTGCCGCTAGTGGTCGCCACGTTGCCCGCCGCATCGACAGAGCTGACATTGACTGCCGCGTTGGACTCACCCTCGGGGATTTCCCCAGCGGCAAAATCGACGCTCCAGTTGCCTGACGCATCCACCGTCGCCGCGTGGCTGACACCGTTCATCTCGACCGTCACTGACGAACCCGGCTGGGTCGTACCAGTCAGCGTCACACCATCGGCGCGCTCAACCGCGTTGACGATGCCGTCCGTTTCGATCCCGGTCTGATTGAACGTCACCTGGTTGATCGTATCAATCTCCAGCGTGCTCGTCGTAGTCTCGCTGTTGCCCATGGCATCCGTTGCAACGGCTGTTACGGTCGCATTCTGCTCACCGGTCGGAATTTCCGAACTGGCAAAGTCCACGCTCCAGGTGCCGTCTGCCCCTGCGGTCGTCGTATGCGACGCGCCATTCATCGTCACCACAACAGACGAGCCGACCTGGGCAGTCCCTGTCAGGGTTACGCCCGCAGCCTGCTCGGCACCATTGATCAGATCATCACCACCCGCCTGACCGCTGTCGATGGTCACATCCGTGATTGTGTCGATCACAACATTGCCGCTGGTGGTCGCCACATTGCCCGCCGCATCGACAGAGCTGACATTGACCGTCGCGTTGGTCTCACCCTCGGGGATTTCCCCGGCGGCAAGATCGACGCTCCAATTGCCCGACGCATCCACCGTCGCCGTGTGGCTGACACCGTTCATCTCAACCGTTACGGACGAACCCGGTTGGGTCGTGCCAGTCAGCGTCACACCATCGGCGCGCTCAGCGGCATTGACCATTCCGTCGCCTCCAACTGCCGAAGCGTCAAAGGTCACCTCGTTGATCGTATCAATCGCCAGCGTGCTCGTCGTGGTCTCGCTGTTGCCGTAAATGTCGGTCGCCACGGCTGTCACGGTCACGTCCTGCTCACCGGTCGGAATTTCCGAACTGGCAAAATCCACACTCCAGGTGCCGTCCGCCCCTGCCGTCGCCGTATGCGACGCGCCATTCATCGTCACCACTACGGACGAGCCTGCCTCGGCAGTCCCCGTCAGGGTCACACCCGCAGCTTGCTCGGCTGCGTTGATCAGATCATCACCACCCGCCTGACCGCTGTCGATGCTCACGCTCGCAAGCGTATCAATCAACACCATATCGGTGACCGTGGTCGAATTGCCGAAACTGTCGGTCGACACCACAGTCACTTCGGTTTCATACTCACCGCCCGGCAGTTCGCTGGGCGAAAACACAACGCCCCAATTGCCGTCTTCATCCACCGTGGTAACGTGGATCGTCCCATCAACCGTCACCTCGATCGACGCACCGGCCTCGCCCGTCCCGGCGATTTCAACACCGTCCTCGTGGTCGACCGCATTGGTCATGTCATCAACCGACTTGGTGCCGTCCACAAAGGTGACCTCCGGCCCGGTCAGGTCGATCACAACACTCGGACCCTCCAGCGAAGTAATGGTGTCATCATCTTCGGTCACGACCACGACCACATCATAGGTGCCGTCTTCGGGGAAATCTTCACCTTCAAAGATCACTTCCCAGACGCCATCCTCATTTGACGCGGTTGCGATTTCCTCATCTCCGATAGTGACAACCACCTCCGAGCCAGGTTCCGCAGTGCCAGAAATCAAGATCGTCTGATCTTCTTCGGACACATCATCGCCGCCAATGGTCAACGTGTTTTCTTGATCCACGGTCGGCGGAATGCGCGTTCCAGCGCCACCAGCACCAGCACCACCGCCGCCGCCAACGCCGCCAATCACGCCGGCACCAACCACTGCCGCCCCAGCGCCCAACAAACCTGCGCCGCCGCCCAAACCGCCAAGCAGCCCGGCACCCAGCATCGACACCTCGTCGTCACCCGCAGCCGCCACATGCGCCACATCGGTGCCTTCAAGGAAAATCAGCTGATCCGACGGGCTCCATTTGCCCCACTGTTCGGTCACGCCATAGGTCGCATAAACCGCACCATCCGCGCCCTCGACCAGATCAACCTCGTTGATGTAGCCATCTGCCGAAATAAACAACCGTGCGTTTTCGCCCGCACCGCCGAAGAAATCCTCCAGCATGACCACGCGACCATCGCTCAGCGTGATCTGAAGATTGCTCCCCAACCGCTGATAGCCCTGAACATCGCTTTGCCTGAGATTGAGAGAAACTTCCTGACCGGCGCCAGCCGCAATGGGGGTCACCGACCCATCTGCCAAAATTTCACTACGATTGACCACGCCCGCACCATCGCGAACGACATACCCGATCGGTTTCATTACACCACCTATGCCTCAATGCGCGGTGTCGTTTAATCGCACCGCTTTTCTGATGTTAACTAGATACAGAAAACCGATTCGCCCGACTAGTGCCTTTTTTCGCAATGCCTTCAAAATGATGTATTTTTTCCAATATTTAGTGGTGGTTATGCAACGTTGCCGCAGATTTGCAGGGGTTTTTCGCAGTTTACGTAATGCGTTTGATGGATCAACTTTCGGCAAAAAGGCCATTATAAAACCACTTTTATGGGAGAGTGAAAAATGCGGTTTTCAACCATGACTACAGCAGTGGATGCCCATGCCGAAGGTGAACCGGGCCGGGTCATCACCGCCGGTCTGCCGCATATTCCCGGCGCCTCGGTCTACGAAAAGATGCGCTGGCTGCAAGCCAATCGCGACGATATCCGCCTCTCGATGCTGCGCGAGCCGCGTGGATACCCCGCACTTTGCTGCAATGCTCTGGTGCCGCCCTGCGATCCGGCGGCCGACGCCGGGTTCATCATCATGGAGCAGACCGAATACCCCCCGATGTCGGGCTCCAACACGATCTGCACCGCCACCGTGCTTCTGGAAACCGGCCTGCTGCCGATGGTCGAACCGGTCACCGAATTCGTGCTGGAAAGCCCTGCCGGTCTGGTCTCAATCCGCGCCGATTGCGCCGATGGCAAGGTCACCCGTGTGACCTTTCGCAACGTGCCCGGCTTTGCACTGCATCTCGCGGCGCCCCTCTAAGTGCCGGGCTTGGGCACGGCGCGCGTCGATATCGCCTGGGGCGGGATGTTCTATGTCATCGCCGAGGCGGCCCAGTTCGGCCTTGAAATCGCCCCTGACACCGGCGCCGACATGGTGCGAATCAGCGAAGCCTTGCGCCACGCCGCCTCCGAGCAACTGCACGTCTCACACCCCGACAATCCCGGCCTCACCGGACCTACCATCTCACAGCTCACTGGCCCCGCCGGCCTGCCTCATGCTCACGGCAAATCCGCTGTCACCGTATCGTCCGGCGCGTTCAACCCCGCCAAACCCCATGCTCTCACCGGCGTGCTCGACCGCTCTCCCTGCGGCACCGGAACCTGCGCCAAGATGGCCGTGTTGCACGCCCGCGGACAGCTTGGCATCGGCGTGGATTACATCAACGAAGGCCCGCTCGGCACGACCTTCACCGGCCGCATCGTCGAGACCACGCGCATCGGCCCTTATGACGCCATCATCCCCACGCTCTCGGGGCAGGCCTGGATCACCGGTTTCGCCAACTACGTGATCGACCCCTCCGATCCGATGGGCGGCGGCTTTACCATGTCCGATATCTGGGCCTGATCCCGCCGTTACGCCAGAAACACCTCGCCCCGCATCGTCTCGGGCACAGGCACACCCAACCGGCTCAAGATCGTCGGTGCCAGTTGCAACTGGTTGATCTCGCTGTCGTGCTCCGGCCCGCGCCCCTCGCCAAAATAATACAGCGCAGTGAGCTGTTGCAGATCGCTCTTCCCGCCATGATGGCCGCGCTCATCCTGACCATGATCGGCAGTCACAATCACCTCATAACCCGCCGCCCGCCATTGCGGAATAAATGGCGCCAGCATCTCGTCCATCACGAAACAGGCGTGATCCATCTCCTGGCTCTCATGGAAAAACCGATGCCCCATGCTGTCCAGCGTACAGGTGTGCAGCATCCCGTAATTCAGCCCCTTGTTCAGGCACAGATTGGTCAGCGTGGCGAACAGATCAACATCCGACGGCGTCATCTGGTTGGCATGGCCATACCCCGTCATCGTGTGAAACCGCCCATGGTTGATGGTGTCGCTCTCCGGTTCGTCATATTCCACGTCGCGCACGTAATCGAACGGATGGCGATTGAAGAACTGGCTCCAGAACGAATGCGCCACCGCCCCGGTGATACCGCCCGCGCGGCGCACCTCGCTGAAGATATCGGGCTGCGACAGGCGAAACACATTGCCATTGCCGGTACAGCCATGCACCTGCGGGTTGACCCCGGTGTGAATCGACGCATAACACGACGCCGAAATCGACGGCAGCACCGCGCGATGCACAAATCGCTGCGCCTCGCCGCTTTCCACCCAGCCTTCAAGATTGCCAAACAGCCGGGTGAAATTGCGCAAAGGCACCCCGTCCAGAATAATCAAAAGCAGCTTACCATCCATTCCGATCACCACTCCCTCACACCCTAGCCGTTATCGCGCCAACGGTTCACAATCGGATAGCGCCGATCAAGCCAAAACGCGCCCTTGGTCAGCCGCGTTCCCGGTGCTGACTGAAAGCGTTTGTATTCACTGATAAACAGCAGATGCTCGACCCGCTTGACGACCTCGCGCTCATACCCCGCCGCCACACAATCCGCGACGCTGGCATCGCGGTCCACCAACAGTTCCAGAATCCCATCCAACACCTCATAAGGTGGCAGAGAATCCTCATCCTTCTGATCTTCGCGCAACTCCGCACTGGGCGGCTTGTCGATCACCCGCGGCGGAATAACCTCACCTTCCGGCCCCATCATCCAATCCGGGCGATGATTGGCATTGCGCCACCGGCAAGTCTCGAACACGCGGGTCTTGTAGAGATCCTTGATCGGGTTATAGCCCCCCGCCATATCGCCATAGATCGTGGCATAGCCCACCGCGACCTCGCTCTTGTTGCCCGTGGTCAACAGCATCTCACCAAACTTGTTGCTCATCGCCATCAACAGCAGCCCACGCAACCGCGACTGGATATTTTCCTCGGTCACATCCGGCTCTGTCCCCTCAAAGAGCGGTGCCAATGTTTCGGTAATCGCCGCGCGCCCCTGCGCAATCGGCACAAAATCATAACGACACCCCAACGCCTCGGCGATCGCCTTGGCATCATCCAGCGACCCTTCCGAAGTATATTCCGATGGCAACATCACACAGCGCACATTTTCCGGGCCCAGCGCATCCGCCGCAATTACAGCCACAATCGCCGAATCGATTCCCCCCGACAGACCCAGCAGAACCTTCTTGAACCCGGTCTTGCGCATGTAATCACGCAAGGATTCGACCATAGCGCGGTAATCCTGCTCCCATTCATCCGGCATATGCGCCATTTGCCCCGGCTCGGCATGCCAACCAGCCTCGTCACGCAGAAAATCCACATGCGCGATGCACTCATCAAACACCGGCAGTTGCACCACCAACTCGCCATGCGGGTTCAAAACAAAGGTGCCACCGTCAAACACCTGATCATCCTGACCGCCGACCATATTGAGATAGATCAGCGGCAATCCCGTCTCGATCACCCGCGCCACCATCATGTTGGCGCGCGTATCAAACTTGTTGCGATAATAGGGCGAGCCATTGGGAACCAACAGAATCTCTGCCCCCGTCTCGGCCAGCGTCTCGGCCACATCTTCGTGCCAGGCATCCTCGCAGATTGGCGTTCCGATGCGCACATCGCCCACCGAATAAGGCCCGCCCAGCATCCCGCTGGCAAATATCCGCTCCTCGTCAAACACCGTCTCATTGGGCAGATGGTGCTTCAAAACGCTGGCGGAAATCTCACCACCTTTGCAGATATAATAGGCATTGTGCAGCAACGCCCCGTTCAGCGCCGGCCCGCCAATCCCCAACGCCGGACCATCGGCGCAATCCTTGGCCAATGCCTCTGCCGCCGCAATCGCCGCCTGATGAAACACCGGTTTCATCACCAGATCCTGGGTATTGTAACCGGTGATGAACATCTCGGGCAGCGCCACCATATCGGCCCCCGCCGCGCGCGCCTCTTCCCAGGCCTTGCGCGCCAATGCGGCATTGCCCTCAATATCGCCCACCGTGGGGTTAAGCTGCGCCAATGTCAGCCGAAATCTGTCACCCATTAATCGCGTTCCTCTTCGCAGCCACGCTCAGATTTAGCAGATAGGCAGGCAAGGGAAAGCCGATTTGGCCATAATCCCGTTGCCTGCCCGCGCCCCCTGCCCTAGATTTCCCCGACTCCCGCCGACGCGCGGGGCGAACAGGGAGCCAAATTATTCATGTCGACACCGCTCAGAACTCTGCTGGCCAGCACGGCCATCGCACTGCTCGCAACCCTGCCCGCCTTGCCCGCTCTCGCACAAGACGGCCAGCCGCAGACCAAGCAATATGATGATGGCGGTGTCTATGAGGGCACGTTCAAAAACGGGCTGCAACACGGCCAGGGCACTTACAAACTGCCCAACGGTTATGAATATTCCGGCGAATGGGTCGAAGGCGAGATCAAGGGCAAAGGCACTGCACGCTTCCCCAACGGCTCAATCTACGAGGGCGAATTCGCCAAGGGCAAGCCGCACGGATTCGGCAAGATCGTGTTTTCCGATGGCGGCACCTACGAGGGCGACTGGGTTGAGGGCAAAATCCTGGGCAACGGCGTCGCGACCTATGCCAATGGCGTCAGCTACGAAGGCGGCTTTCGCAACGCCATGCACCACGGCAAAGGCACCATGCGATCTCCCGGCGGCTATTCCTACGAAGGTGATTGGGTCAACGGCGTCAAAGACGGCATTGGCACCATCACCTACCCCGATGGCGCGATCTATGACGGCCAGATCGTCAAAGGCGCGCGCGAAGGCACCGGCAAGCTCATCATGCCCGATGGCCTCGTCTATACCGGCCTCTGGAAAGACGGGCAGATCAACGGCACCGGCACGCTCACCCAACCCAATGGCGATGTTTACAAAGGCCAGCTTGTCGCCGGACGGCGCGAAGGCAAAGGCCACGTAACCTACGCCAATGGCGACACCTACGAGGGCGACTTCAAGGACGATAAACGCGAAGGCATGGGCACCTTTACCGGGGCCGATGGCTACCGCTATGTCGGCTCATGGATACAAGGCTCAATCGAAGGTTCGGGCGAAGTCACCTATCCCGACGGGTCGATCTACAAGGGCCAGTTCCGCGCCGATCAGGCCGATGGCACCGGCATCATCACCTATCCAGACGGCTCAACCTACGAAGGCCAATGGGTCAAGGGCGTGATTGAAGGCATCGGCAAAGCCACCTACGCCAATGGGGTCACCTACGAGGGCGGCTTCAAGAACGCCAAGAACCACGGCCAGGGTGTCATGACCTATGCCGATGGCTACCGCTATGAAGGCGAATGGAAAGATGGTCAGCGTGACGGCAAGGGCGTGGCCACCTATCCCGATGGCACGATTTACACTGGCGATTTCGCCGCCGGTCAGCGCCACGGCACTGGCGAAATCACCATGCCCGACGGCTTCCGCTATGTCGGCGAATGGAAAAACGGCGAGATCTCGGGCCAAGGTGTCGCCACCTACGCCAACGGCGATGTCTACGAGGGCACCTTCCTCAATGGCAAACGCCAAGGGGCAGGCAAGATGATCTATGCCGATGGCGGCACGGAAAGCGGCACCTGGGAAAATGGCGCGCTTACCGATAACTGACAGCGGGTTTTCTCAAAACTTTGACCCACCACCAAATGCGTGCCCGGCTGCGTCGCATGACGATGCTTTCGCGAACCAACGTCCGTAGTTTCCGGCACTGCAATCCATAACCCTCTAAGCGGCGCTGCTGATTGGCGGATCATAAATCGTCACCGTCCCTTCAAAATAAAATCATAACAAATCATATATATCAATCACTTAACTCCTTGCTATTTGATAACAGGAACCAAGTCGAGGATGCCTGCGTTACACTTTCGCCGCTCCCCGGTGGAGGAAAGTGATGACCACATGGCTCACGGTCACCGGAAAGAGCAAAGCACTATGAAGGAAGTCTATTATGAAACTCGCAACTACGAAACGCGTTCAAACAAGTCTGATCACAGCCCTTCTGTTTTCAACCGCAATCCCCGCATACGCGCAATCTACTGACGCGGTTGCAGCGACAGATTTGAACATCCGCTCCGGCCCAGGGCCGCATCATGCCGTCGTCGGTGTCATCCCCGGCGGCGAAACAACCATGGTTGAAGGCTGTTTGGAGACCAAGCCTTGGTGCCAAGTAAAATTTGGTGAGATTGTGGGCTGGTCAAGCTCCGACTATCTGGCCGTAAATGTGGACGAGCAAGCAATTGCTCTGACAACACGACCCGCAAATGTCGAGGTCAATTCGGTCACCTATGAGGACGCTGAAGGCACGTTGGAAAACCAGCGTGAAGGTGCCGCAGTCGGCGCAAGTCTGGGTGTGTTGGCAGGTGTTGCCGTTGGTGGACCGATTGGTGGCATCATCGCAGGCGGCATCTTGGGTGGGGCCGCTGGCTCGGCGGTTGCTGAACCTGCGCAGGAGACAATCACCTATGTCACCTCCAACCCGGTAGAAACCATCTATTTGGATGGCGAAGTGGTGGTGGGTGCAGGTGTTCCGACAACTGTTCCGACGTATGAACTACCACAGTCGGAATACCGCTATCTGAACGTGAATGGTCAAACGGTGATCGTGGACGCCAAAACCAACACCATCGTTCGCATTATTCGCTAACCATTATCCAAACTGAACTTTGCAGACCCGAAGGAGATTTCCTTCGGGTCTGCATTTACCAAACACTGGTCCAGCTTGGCCGCTTACCGCAACATACAGCAACGCCATCAAGCTGCTCGCCGTGCCCCACGCAAACAGACGCGAGCTACCGTATTGCGGTTTGACCAAGAAATGCACACACTCTGCAATCCTTACACCTTGCCCCAATACTCAGAGAGCGTTTTCGGACCACCAACCGGCTCTATCGTCACAATCGCGCAATTTACCCGATCAACACATTAATATGCGCCACCACGCTGCGCGCTAATACAGACGGCTCATACCCGCCCTCCAGCATCGACAAGACACGCCCACCAGAATGCTTGCGCGCCACCTCCAACAGCTTCTCTGTCACCCAGCGATAGTCATTATCGTTCAATGCCAGATGCGACATGTCATCGGCCACATGGGCATCAAACCCGGCTGAGATAAACACAAACTCCGGCTTGAACGCCTCCAGAGCGGGCAGCCAATGCTCGCTCACCGCCGCGCGAAACTCCTCGCCCCCGGCCCCCGCCGACAACGGCACATCAACCAGATTGCCGGTCTCTTTCTCATGCCCGGTAAACGGATAAAACGGATGCTGGAACGAAGAGCAGAACAGCACCCTCGGCTCATTGCGAAAGATATCCTCGGTGCCATTGCCGTGATGCACATCGAAATCCACGATGGCGACACGCGACAGCCCATAAGCCTCCAGCGCATGCGCCGCTGCCACCGCGATATTGTCGAACAGGCAAAACCCCATCGCCTTGTCGTGCTCGGCGTGATGCCCCGGCGGGCGGATCGCGCAAAACCCGGCATGCGCCTCGCCCTTCATGATCAGATCAACACCCAGAACCCCGGCCCCCGCCGCCCGCTCGGCGGCACGCAACGTGCCGGGCGACATCATCGTATCGCCGTCAACCGCCACCGACCCATCCAACGGCGCCAACGCATACACCCGGTCAAGATAGGCCGCGTCATGCACTCGCTCCAACTCGGCGCGCGTGACCAGCGGCGCATCATAGGTGCGCACCACGAAATCGAGGCCCGACATGATCAACTGATTATCAATCGCCGAAAGCCGCTCGGGCTGATCGGGGTGCAAATACCCCGCATCATGCTCCATACAATCAGGGTGGGTGATATAGGCCAGCATGCACTTCTCCTCCTCAACAGACGCTGTCGGGAGGAGCTAACTTCCCGGTACCGCCTACAACTCGCGTTCCACCTCCATGATGTCGCGCTCCTCCGGCGCTTGTGCAATGGAAAAACCCAATTCTTCCATTAATTTCAGCATCGGCTCATTCTCGCGCAGCACCGTTCCCTCGATCACCGTCAGCCCTCGATCCCGCGCCGCATCCATCAGCGCCTTCATCAAACGCGTGCCAATGCCCTGCTGTTGCAACTTGTCGCTGATCACGATGGCAAACTCACAGCTGCGCCGATCCGGATTGATGATATAGCGCGCCACACCCATCTGCACCTGCGCCCCCGGCTCACCCACGAAGGCGACAAGCGCCATTTCGGTGCGATAATCAATCTGGGTAAACCGCGCCAGCATCTCGGGCGACAGCTCATTCACCGTCCCCATGAAGCGAAAGCGTTTGGCCTGTGGTGACAGATCGCGCACGAATTTCTGTTCGCTTTCGGCATCCTCGGGTCGAATCGGGCGGATCGTCAAAATCTGCCCGTCCCCCAGATGCGACGTCTGCACCAACTGCCGTGGATAGGGATGGATCGCCATGTGATCATAGGGGCCGTCTTTGCTCGGCGGGCGCTTGATCACGATCCGCGCATCCACCGCCATTACACCTTCTGGCCCCGCAAACAGCGGGTTGAGATCAAGCTCGGTAATTTCGGGCAATTCACAGATCATGTCCGACACCCGCAACAAGACATCAACCACTGCCTCACGCTTGACCGCGCGACGATCCCGGAACGCCTCCAGAAGGCGCGCAACCCGTGTGCGGTCAATCAATCGGTTGGCCAGCACCTCACTCAGAGGGGGAAGCGCCACAGCATGATCGCCCAGAATTTCAACCATCGTGCCGCCCGCGCCAAACATGATGACCGGGCCAAACACCGGATCACGGCTCGCCCCGACCACCAATTCGCGTGCATCTTCGACCTGCGCCATCCGCTCGACCGTCACGCCGGTAATACGGGCATCCGGGCGCAGCTCGGCTGTGGTCTCAACGATCTGGCGATACGCCGCCATCACTTCCGTCGCACTTGAAAGGCCCAGCTTCACACCGCCAACATCGGACTTATGCGAGATATCCGGGCTCAAAATCTTCATCGCCACGGGAAAACCCACTGTCTCCGCCGCCACCAGCGCCTCGTTGGCAGTTGTCGCCTCGATCGTCATATTGGTCGGGATCTGGAAGGTGCGCAAAATCGCCTTGCTCTCGATATCGTTGAGCATGTCGCGCCCTTCGCTCAGCGCAGTTTGGATGATCATCCGCGCCCCGGTCACATCGGGCAACTCATCCACACCGTTCATCGGCCCCGGCACTTCCAGTGCCAGCTTCTGATGCTTGTAATGCTGCGCCAGATACGAAAACGCCTCAACCGCACGTTCCGGCGTGATAAAATCGGGAATACCCGCCCCGCTCAGAATTTGGCGCGCCTCCGCGACCGAGCTTTCACCCATCCAACAGGCCAGAACCGGCTTCTTGGTGCGCTTCGGCACCGCATCCACCACCGCCAGCGCCGCTGCGGTCGCATCTGTCATCGCTTGCGGTGTCAGCATCGCCAACACGCCATCAAGGTTCTTGTCGTCCAGACAGGCTTTGATAGCAGCGGCGTATTTGTCCGCGCTCGCATCGCCCAGAATATCCACCGGATTGCTCTTGCTCCAATACGGCGGCAGGATACTGTCGAGCGTTTCAACCGTCGACTCTGACAGTTCTGCCACATCCACATCCAGATCGCCTGCCCGGTCAGCGGCCAGAACCCCCGCACCCCCACCATTGGTCACGATTCCCAACCGGTTCCCGCCCATCCGCTTGTGCGCACTCAGGATCTCGGCCGCCGCGAACAGCTGACCAAAAGTATTCGCACGCACAGCGCCCGACCGTTTCAGCGCCGCCTCAAACACCGCATCCGACCCGATCAGAGCCCCGGTATGGGTGTTCGCCGCTTTTGAGCTGGCCACATGCCGCCCCGATTTCAGAACGATCACCGGTTTTGAGCGCGCCGCGATGCGCAGCCCGCTGATAAACCCCGGCGCATGGTTGATGCCTTCAACATAAAGCAAAATGGCGTCGGTCTTGGGGTCGGTTGACAGGAATTGCAGCACATCGCCGAAATCCACATTTTTCGAATTGCCCAACGACACGATGGCCGAAAACCCCGCATGATGCGGTCCCGCCCAATCAACAATCGCCGAACACAGCGCACCCGATTGCGACACCACAGCCAACCGCCCTTGCGGCGCATCAGAATTGAGGAACGTCGCGTTCATACCCAGCCAAGGCCGCACCAACCCGACACAGTTCGGCCCAAGAAACCTTACCCCCGCCTTGCGCGCCACCTCGGCCAGTTCGGCTTCAAGCCGCTGCCCATCTTCGCCCGCCTCCCGAAAACCGGCGGAAAGCACGATGGCCGCGCCCACGCCCGCCGCACCCAACTCGCGAATAATTCCCGGAATCGTCTTGGCAGGGGTCGCGATCACCGCGAGATCAATCTTCTCGGCCACATCAGCAATCTTGCCATAGCACTTTTGCCCGCGCACCGATTCATACTTCGGGTTGATCGGCACAATCGGCCCGGCGAATGCGCCCGCCAACAGGTTGGAATGCACTTTCGAGCCAACGCTCGTGGCGCTTTCACTGGCGCCATAAATCGCAACACCAGTTGGGTTGAATAATGTGTCCAGAGGGCTCTTGAACATGGTCAGACCTTTTCTTCGCTAATCGGAGAAACACTATCATGCTGCACCTGCAAAGTGAACTGGCGAAAAATGGGGTGTTTCCGCAGCGTCAACATTTAGTCGTTATTTAACAAGTATTTAATTATTGTGCACTTGCAGCATAATCGGCGGGTTTCGCACGTTCCGGCGGCTTCTGATGCTCAAAAGGCTCAAAATCGATCCTCCAAATGACATTTCAAATACCGCCACCCGGCGATTTCGAAACGCCATATCACACGATAGTGGAATCACGTACGCAAGCAGCATCGGCACCGCGATCTCCCCTACGAAAGCCGCCCCGCTGCACCCGAAATCAGTTTCCTGCGCTTTCCATCTTGCGATGCGCAATCACCTCTTCCAGCCACCCAAGTTTCAATTCAGGCACCGAAGACAACAGCAGATCGGTATAATCGTCAAACGGCGGGGACAGTACTTCGGATTTCGTGCCATAGCGCACCACCTTGCCCTGATACATCACCGCGATACTGTCGGCGATGGCCTTCACCGTCGCTAGATCATGGGTGATGAACAGATATGCCACATCCTCGCGCTTTTGCAGATTGAGCAGCAGCTTCAGAATGCCATCCGCCACCAGCGGATCAAGCGCGCTCGTCACCTCGTCACAAATGATGAGCTTGGGTTTGGCCGCAAGCGAACGCGCTATGCAAACCCGCTGTTTTTGCCCACCAGAAAGCTCGGCCGGGTAACGGTCAATAAACCCGTCCCCCATCTCAATATCTTCCAGAAGTTCCGCAATCCGCTTGCGCTTTTCGCGCCCCTTCAGGCCGAAATAAAACTCCAATGGTCGCCCGATGATGGTTCCCACCGTCTGGCGCGGGTTCATCGCCGTATCGGCCATCTGATAGATCATCTGCATTTCGCGCAGATCTTCGCGGCTGCGGTTTTCCAGATCCCCGGAAAGCTCGCGCCCGGCAAATTCGATCCGCCCGTCGCTTGGCGGCAACAACCCGGTGATCACCCGTGCCAGCGTCGATTTACCCGATCCGCTTTCGCCCACCACGGCCAGCGTCTGCCCCGGATGCAGCTCGACATTCACATCATGCAGCACGTCAAACTTGGTGCCGCGATACCGCGCCGTGATATTTTCAACCTTCAACACCGGCTCGGCTGTCGGAAGCTTTTCTTCATGCCGGATCGAACGCACCGAAACCAGCGCCTGGGTGTATTCCTCCTGCGGGTGGTTGATGATCTGATCAACCGGCCCGTATTCCACCATGTCGCCCATCTTCAGCACCATGATGTCGTCGCTGACCTGCGCCACCACCGCCAGATCGTGGGTGATATAGAGCGCCGCCACTCCGGTGTCGCGAATGGCTGCCTTGATCGCCTTCAACACATCAATTTGCGTCGTCACATCCAGCGCCGTCGTCGGCTCGTCAAACACCACCAGATCAGGTTCAGGGCACAACGCCAGCGCGGTCATACAGCGTTGCAACTGCCCACCCGACACCTGATGCGGATAGCGGTTTCCGATGGTCTCGGGGTTCGGCAAGCCCAGCTTGTCAAACAGCTCCACCGCCCGCGCCTCGGCCTCCTTGCGGCTGAACTTGCCGTGTTCCAGCGTCGCCTCGATCACCTGTTCCATGATCTTCTTGGCCGGGTTGAAACTGGCCGCAGCCGACTGGCTGACATAGGTCACCTCACCACCGCGCAGCCGACGCACATCGCGCAAACCTGATTTCAGGATATCGCGCCCATTGACCCAAACCTCGCCGCCGGTGATCTCAACACCGCCGCGCCCATAGGCCATCGTAGCCAAGCCAATCGTCGACTTTCCCGCGCCGCTCTCACCGATCAGGCCCAGAACCTTGCCCGCTTCCAGGTCGAAATCCACACCATGCACAATCTCGATCGGATGCGGCTTCTCTCCGGGCGGATAAACCGTCGCCCCGATCTTGAGGCCACGCACTTTGACTAAAGGTTCGCTCATCCCCGGCCCCCTTTCAAACTGGTGGTCCGGTTCAACACCCAATCCGCGACCAGATTCACGCTGATCGCCAGCGTCGCAATCGCCACAGCGGGCCAAAGCGCCGATCCATAACCGTAAATGATGCCGTCCTTGTTCTCTTTCACGATCCCGCCCCAATCGGCCATTGGCGGTTGCACACCCAGCCCAAGAAACGACAACGTCGAAATGAACAGCACCGCAAAGATGAAACGCAGCCCCATTTCCGCCACCAGCGGAGACAGCGCATTCGGCAGGATTTCACGAAAGACGATCCAGACCCGCCCTTCCCCGCGCAGCTTGGCAGCCTCGACATAATCCATCACGTTGATATCCACCGCCACAGCCCGCGCCAGCCGGTAAACCCGTGTAGAATCAAGCAACCCCATCACCAGCACAAGAACCGTGATCGTGACCGGCGTCACCGACAGAATCACCAGTGCCAGAATCAGCGTCGGGATCGACATCATCAGATCGACAAACCGCGAAATCAACTGATCGACCCACCCCCCGATCACCGCCGCCAACAGGCCCAGAACCGACCCCGTGGTAAAGGATATGATCGTCGCCACCGTGGCGATGAAGATCGTCGTCTGCCCGCCATAAATCATCCGCGTCAGCAGATCGCGGCCGATGTTATCCGTGCCCAGCCAATGCTCGGCGCTTGGCGCTTCCCAGACATCGCCAACCACTTCGGCCATGCCATAAGGCGCGATCAAATCGGCGAAAATGGCGATCAGAAAATAGAGAGCCGTGAAAAACAGCCCGATCATCGCGGCAAGGGGAATGTTCTTCATCATTTCGGATGCCTCAAACGTGGGTTCGCCAGAATGGCCACGATATCAGCCACCATATTCAGCCCGATATACACGGCGGCAAAGATCAGCCCACAGGCCTGCACCACCGGCAAATCGCGCTTGCTCACATGATCGACCAGATATTGACCCATCCCCGGATAGGTAAACACCACCTCGACCACCACGACCCCGACCACCAGATAGGCAAGGTTCAGCATCACAACGTTCACAATCGGCGAGATCGAATTGGGAAACGCATGGCGCCAGATGACCTTGAACATCGTCAGCCCTTTAAGCTCCGCCGTCTCAATATAGGCCGATTGCATCACATTCAGGATCGCGGCGCGTGTCATCCGCATCATATGCGCCAACACCACCAGCGTCAGAACCGCCACCGGCAGCGCAATCGCCTGAAGCTTTTGACCAAGGCTCATGCTGTCATAAATCATCGACACCGTCGGCGCCCAGCGCAGCTTGACGCCGATATAATACATCAACAGATAGCCGATCAGGAACTCGGGAATAGAGATCGACGCCAACGTCACCCCGGAAATAAGCTTGTCAGGCCACCGGTCACGATACCGCACCGCCAAAAGCCCGAGAAAAATCGCCAGCGGCACCGAAATCACCGCCGCCCACATCGCAAGGAAAAGCGTATTGGAAAGGCGCGAACCGATGCTTGACGCGATATCCTGCCCACTGGTCAGCGCCGTTCCAAGATCGCCTTGCAACACACCGCCCAGCCAACTGAAATACCGGCTCACCGCAGGCTCGTTCAGCCCCAGTTCCTCGCGCAGATTGGCCAACGCCTCGGGCGTGGCCGATTGCCCCAAAATACTCTGCGCCACGTCGCCGGGCAGAATAATCGTCCCTGCAAAAATAAGGATTGAGACGAGAAGCATGAGCAAAAGGCCCAGCGCAAGACGCTGGGCCACCAATTTCAGGGCAACGCCCATCTTATGCGGTGATCCAAGTCTTGACCGGACCATAAAGGTTCATCACGCCGAAGCCCGCGGTCTCCTCCCATCCGCCAATATTGGTGGCAACGCCATCAACAAAGTCGTTGAACATCGGACAGATCAACCCGCCTTCATCACGCACGATAGTACTCATGTCGGCATACATCTGCTTGCGCTTTGTCTCGTCCAACTCGGCACGCGCCGCAATCAATAGCTGGTCGAACTTCTCATTGCTGAATCGCGTGTCGTTCCAGTCCGCCGTGCTCAGATATGCAGTCGAAAACATCTGGTCCTGCACCGGGCGTCCGCTCCAATAGCTGGTGCAGAACGGCTGTTTGTTCCAGACTTCCGACCAATACCCATCATTGGGCTCACGCTTGATTTCCAGGTTGATCCCCGCCGCCTTGCACGATTGCTGGAACAACGCCGACGCATCCGGCGCACCGGGAAACGAATTGTCCGAAGTGCGTAGCAAAATCGGACCGTCATAACCCGATTTTTTCATGTGATGCGCAGCTTTGTCTGGATCATACGTGCGCTGCTCCGCTTCGGTGAACAGCGGATAAGACGCGTTGATCGGTGTGTCATTGCCAACCGAACCATAGCCGAACAGAATTTTGTCGACCATCTCCTGCCGGTTGATCCCGTATTTCAACGCCATGCGCACGTCGTTGTTGTCAAACGGTGCGGTGTTGCAATGGGCGATGAACACGTAATGCCCCGGCCCGCTCTTGGAATGCACGTCGATATTGGGCGAGCGCGAAATCAGACCCGCGGTGCGCGGCGGCACCCGGCTGATCATATGCACCTGACCCGACTGCAACGCCGCGACGCGCGCAGTGTCATCGTTGATCAGCAGCAATTCGATCATGTCGGCATGGCCATGGCTGCCATCCCAATGATCGGCGTATTTCTCGCCGACAAAGCGCACGCCCATATCCATGCTGGTGACTTTATATGGCCCGGTCCCGATCATCGCCGACGGGTCGTCCTTTCCGCCATTGGGCTGAATCATCAGATGATAGTCGGTCATGAGATAAGGCAAGTCAGCATTCGGTTCAGACAGCTCAACGATAAAATCATCGCCCTCGGCCCGCATCGCCTTGATGCCGCGCATGATCCCCAATGCACCCGATTTGGTATCTTCGCCCGAATGGCGCTCCATCGTCGCCATAACATCTTCGGCGGTGACCGTCTTACCGTTCGAGAAGGTCACATCCTTGCGAATCTTGAAGGTCCAAACGCTGGCATCAGCCGAACCAGACCAGCTCTCGGCGATACGCCCTTCCAGTCCGCCGTTCGCGCTAAGCTCAACCAGAGGCTCACCCCAGAGCCGCAGCACCATCGTCGTCGCATTGTTGGTCGACAGCGCCGGATCAAGGCTGTCCGATGAACTGCCCCCTTCTACGCCAGCCGAGATCGTGCCGCCTTTTTGCGGCCCTGCAGCCCGCACGGCTTGGGCCAGAATCGTGTTGGCCATCGCAGCCCCCACACCCAGCACCGCCGCCCGGCCAAGGAATTCGCGTCGCGAAATCCGCCCCATAGCAGCACGCACCTTGAGATAGTCGAGTTGATCGGACATGTCGTTCTCCCTATTGTTCTGTTTTTTTGTCTCCCGGCGAGCCGCATTCTTGCGCGCCCCGGTTATTAATTCTTGGCTCAATAAAAACCCATAGCACCCGCGCCCGCAAGGAGTTTCTCGGAACGCCCCCGGCTTGACTCGCTCACAACCCGTCCCGTTCAATACTCTCCTGCATGTCTCGTTCAAAGATCAGAACGTCGTTTTCATAGGCCTCCATCCGCGCATTGAGATGGAAATGGGTCTTGTCCGACCACATCTCGGCAAATGTCTCGGTCCTCAGCCTTATGCCGTCGCGCTCCACTTCCTTGGTCCCCTCAATATTCGCGATCAGCCCCGGAACCGCAATCTCATAGGCATCGCCCAAGCCCCCAACCCCAGTACCTTCGCCTTGATCGCGCTGAAATCTTCTGTGACCGAACCGTGCTTCCAATACCCCGTGCGCCTCTGATGCCCGAGCCACACCAAGTCAAGCGACCGTCAGCCGCTTCATCTTGCCATAAATATTCCGGGGGTGAGGCCAAAGGCCGAGGGGGCAGCGCCCCCTTTATCAACATGCCAGATCCAGAACGCCAACCGCAGGATGCGCCAATCGCGCATCCCCCGCTGTTGCCTATTCCAGCTCCAGCGCGCTCAACGTGTTCAACAAGTCCAGAAGTTGCTCCATCTTGTCGCGGCCATATTGCTTTTCCAGCCGTGCAAAAATCGCAATGCTCTCCGGCGCCGCCTTGGTCAGCAGGGCAACCCCTTCAGGCGTGATATCCAACAGCACCTTGCGCCGGTCGCTCGGATGGTCGCGCCGCGTGATCAGCCCTTTGCGCTCCAGCAATTGCATGATCCGGGTCAGCGACGGGTTCAAAAGACAGGCGGCATGGGCCAGATCCTTGGGGTCCATCGTGCCGCGCTCAGCCAGCACACGCAGCACGCGCCACTGCTGCTCGGTCACGCCCGCTTTCTGCAGCATCTGGCGGATCGGCGCCATCATGGTCTCGCGCGCGCGCAGCATCGCAATAGGAAGCGACCTTGTGGTTTCAGGAAGGTTGGGCCCATGAACGGGCGCATTTGTCAGTTTCGTCATATCTCTATCTCGCTGATTTTCGCGCGCCCGACAAGAGTCGGGAACCGCGCCCAATAGCCGCTCCCCCACAGCGCACCACATCAAAGATGTTTCGAGACAGACCTCGCTTACGCGTTCGTTTCGAAACACCTACAACAGTGATGTGCTGCAAAGTGTTTCCACTTAACCCTGTCTCAGGCAAAAAATGAAACGCTTTAATCAATTTTTGCCCGAATTTTCGGCCAGGCAACGGCATACGGTTGTCAGCCATGAGTCAGCCGGAAATCAGCCGCCTGTCGCCCCCGGTTTTTGCGGCCCCAAACCCCGTTAACCCTCGCGGACGATGCTTTAACTTATCCGTCCGAAACCCCGGCTTCGGCAAATGTCGCCATCCCTGAATGACAGGCAATCGCGCCCATCAAAATGCCCATCGCCAACGCCGCGCCCGACCCCTCTCCAAGCCGCATTCCCAACGCCAGAATTGGCTCTTTTCCCAGTTCTTTCAACATCTTGGGGTGTCCCGGCTCGGCGCTCACATGGCCTGCCACCGCATGATCCAACGCCCCGGACACCGCGCGCTCAAGACAGGCCGCCGCCGCCGTTGCGATGAACCCGTCCAGGATCACTGGAATACGCAGGCAACGCGCCCGCGCCATCGCCCCCGCCATCGCCGCCAACTCACGCCCCCCAAGACAGCGCAGAACGCCCAGACCACCATCCAACGCATTGGAATTGCATGTATTTCCTTCACGCACCACCCGCGCCTTCAAGGTCATACCAGCCTCATCCACCCCGGTGCCACGCCCCACCCAATCCTCGGCCTCGCCGCCGAACAGAGCCAAGGCAATCGCCGCCGCGCTGGTGGTGTTGCCGATTCCCATCTCACCCACCACCAACAGGTCGCCCGTTGGGTCCACCGTCTTCCAACCTATCTGTAAACACTCAATAAATTCGGCCTCACTCATTGCCGGCCCCTGAGTGAAATCCGCCGTCGCGCGCTCCAGCGACAGGGCATGAACATCCATCTTGGCGCCAAATACCTTGGCCAACTGGTTGATCGCCGCGCCCCCGGCTTGAAAATTCGCCACCATCTGCGCCGTCACCTCGGCCGGAAATGCCGAAACCCCGCGCGCCGTAACGCCATGATTTCCCGCGAAAACAATCACCTGCGGACGTTCCAGCCGGGGCCGCGCATCGCCCCGCCACCCGCCATACCAGAGCGCCAACTCCTCCAACCGTCCCAGCGCGCCGGGCGGTTTGGTCAACTGAGCGTTGCGTGATTCGGCCTCCGCAAGGGCGCGCGCATCAGCGCCCGGTGCCGTTTCCAGAAGGTTACGAAACTGTTCTAGAGTCTGAAAATCAGCCATGAAATCCCCGTTGCGTTGCCCCGTTCCCGCGTGTTTAACCCAATCACCCCCGCCCTCAAGGCCCAAAAGGACCGCATGATGCGCGAAAGCGACCGCCCTTTTTGCCCCGATGACATCCGCGCCGCGCTGGCCCTTCTCAGCCGCGTCCCCCTGCGCGTCTCGCCACATGCCATGGCCCGCGGCGCCAGATCTGCCTGGTGCTGGCCCGCAGTCGGCCTGATCCTGGCCAGCTTCGCCACCCTACTGGCAGTGTTCTTGCAAGCTATTGGAATAAAACAGGAAATATCTGCGCTCCTGGCCCTCGCCCTGCTTATCGTGATGACGGGCGCGCTGCACGAAGACGGCCTCGCCGATGTTGCCGATGGCTTCTGGGGCGGCTTTGATCGCGCCCGAAGGCTCGACATCATGAAAGACAGCCATATCGGCAGTTACGGCGTGTTGGCGCTGATCCTTTCGCTGGGTCTGCGCGGGGCCGCCTTGATCGCGCTGGCCGATCATCTCGCCATCGCCCTGCTGGCCTCTGCCGCGCTGTCACGCGCTGCGATGGCCCATGTGATGCACAAGTTGCCCAACGCCCGCACCACAGGCCTGTCCGCTCAAACCGGCCGCCCGCCGCGTCAAGCGGTTCGCATCGCCTTGCTGATTGCCGTCGGCGTCGTCGTTCTGCTCACCGGTTGGGACGCGGTCTGGATTTTGCTCGCCGCCATTGCCGCAACTTATGCCTGCGCCCGGATCGCCCAGGCCAAGATCGCGGGCCAGACCGGTGATGTTCTCGGCGCGACCCAGCAGATCACCGAAATCAGCACCCTTCTCGCGCTGTCCGCCCTGCTCTGAACTGGCTGTTTTTTAGATGAAACTATTCAAATCCGGGCGTTGGCTCTGCACTCCTCGCTTCCGGGCCCAGCCCCCGAAAGCACCCTAAGCCATTATAAAAAAATAATAAAACCGCGCCCCATTCAGGCGCGGCTTTCAAAACTCTCAAACTTGAACCGCTTCAGGCAGCACGCGCCAAAAGCACATCATCAACCTGTTTGGCAGCAGCGATCTCATCGCCCCCGGCCACAGCCGCCACTTCGCGCGTCAGCCGCTCCAGCGCCGCTTCGTAAAGCTGGCGTTCGGAATAGCTCTGCTCACGTTGGTCGTCGTTGCGGTGCAGGTCGCGCACCACTTCGGCAATCGCGATCAGATCACCCGAGTTGATCTTCTGTTCGTATTCCTGCGCCCGACGCGACCACATGGCACGCTTGACTTTTGCCTTGCCTTTCAACGTCTTCATGGCCTGGCTCACAACATCCGGGCTCGAAAGGCTGCGCATTCCGATTTCGGTTGCCTTGTTGGTGGGCACCCGCAGCATCATCTTGTCTTTCTCGAACGAAACCACGAACAGCTCAAGCTCAAAGCCAGCCACTTCCTGTTTCTCAATAGACACAATCTGACCCACGCCATGCGCCGGATAGACTACGTATTCATTCGGACGAAAATCCGATCTTCTCGACTTGCTCATGCAGTTTATCCTTCAGCATCGCATCCCAGAGATCTGCCCACCCTCGCACAGTCTCCATCGCGCAGGCACCAAGCCCGCCGACAGATGACAAGTGACACAAACAAAACCACCCAAGAAACCGCGAGGTATCGCTGCTCGGTTGGGTGGTATCAGGCAGATTTCTTCATTTGTGACGATAATATAACACGAATCGCACCCGATTCAAAGTGCCGCCGCAACACTCCTCCACATTTCCCAGTAAAAAAAGGGATTTCGGAAGTATGTGCCGCGCCACCTATCCGAGCGAATCGGGTTATTCTCAGCCGCCCTCGCCGGGCTTTTCCGAGAAATACTTGTTCACCTTGTCGGTCTCACCATCGCGCTCCTCGGCCTCAGGAAGCGGATCCTTCTTCGAGATGATCACCGGCCACAGTTCTGAATATTCCCGATTGAACGTGACCCATTTGTCCATGTCCGGTTCAGTATCGGGGCGAATCGCGTCTGCCGGGCATTCCGGCTCGCACACGCCACAGTCGATACATTCATCGGGATGGATAACCAGCATGTTCTCACCCTCATAGAAGCAATCTACAGGGCAGACTTCAACGCAATCTGTGTATTTGCAGGCAATGCAGTTGTCGGTCACGACATAAGTCATATCGGGCGTCCATCTTTATCGGTGTCGATCACTAGCTAATTCAGTCCCGTCCATCATTCAAGGACATCTCTTGTCACAGGCAGAGGCGCATTCGGTGGGCCGTCTCAGCTGTCTTCATTGCCCGATCTGAAGGCATCCATCACGCGTCTGTCGCGCTTGGTGGGCCGCGCTCCGCTTCGCGGCTCCGGTGGCGCTTTCGTCTCCTCGGGCGGGGTCAGATCATCATATAGCCCCTGCGCCTCTGCGGCCGGACCGCGCCGCACACCCAACGCCGCGATCCGGATCACCCTGATACGGCGCGCCTGCGCAAAGGTCAAAACATCGCCCGGTCCCACGGGCTGCGCCGGTTTTGCGGCCTTGTCGCCGTTCACCCGCACATGTCCGCCCGAGACTTGCTTTGATGCAATCCCGCGCGTCTTGAAAAACCGCGCGTACCACAACCACTTGTCCAGACGGATCTTTTCCGCTGACCCGACCAATCTCAGCCCTTGTCCTTCAGCCCCATCAGCGCGGCGGCGAACGGGTTATCGGGGTCGATCACGTCTTTCTTGCGCGGCTTTGATTCGTAGCGCTGCGCGCCTTGCGGTTTGGCCTGTTCACGCCGCGGTTTGCCCTTCTGGCCCTGCGGTTTACCTTTGCCCTGTGGCTTGCCGCGCGGCTTGTCGCCCTCGCCGCGCGGAGCATTGCGTCGCCCGCCACGTTGTCCGCCCCAAGTGAAGGTATAGAAGACTTCGACCTCGGGCGCGTCTTCGGCATCTGGTCCGGTCACTGCGCCGGTCGCCTCGGGCGTTGCGGTGACAGCTTCGGCGGGTTCGGCATCGGCAGGCACCGTCTCAACCGGTTTGTCTTCGGCCTCCGGCGCGGCTTCTGCGACTCCCTCTTCAGTCTTTGCCACATCCGCCCCGGCAGCCGCATCTTGCGCCACATTCACTGCTGCATCCGTCCCGGCAGCCGCTTCCGGCGCTTTCTTGACCTTCTCGCGCTCGCCTTTTTCGGCTTTGTATCCAAGCCCCTGCATCAGCGCGGAAAACTGCTCCAGCGACAGCCCGGTGATCGAAAGCATGTCGGGATTTGCTTCAAACCCCGCGCGGCTGTTCTCGCCCCGCAGCATATCCGCCAGCCGTTCCAGCATGTCGATCCGAATCGCGCGGTCCCCAGCAGTGCGATAACCGCACATCGTATCCACACCCGGCGTCGCATCTCGCGGCGCGGGTACCGTTACCAGACCCGGCGGCGGCGCCTCGGGGAATTCGTCCAACCCTTTGAAAAGCGACCACAAGACCAGCCGCAGGCGGGTCGGCGCTGGTTTCAAGAGAAGCGGCATGAAGACGGTGAATTGACCAAAGCGGACACCGTGCTTACGCAAGGCGCCACGCGCCTCCTGATCAAGCGCCTTCACGTCTTCGGCCACCAAATCGCGCGGCAAGATGCCAAACCCTTCGGCCATCCGGAATGCAAACCCGCGGGCCAGCCCCTGCATCTCTTCGTCACGGCTCAGGTTCAAGAGCGGCTCGAACAAGGTCGCGATCTTGCGATCGATGAAATGCTGCAAGCGACGTGTGACCTTCTGCATCACCTCCTCGCCGGCTTCTTCATCGACAAAGGCGCTGACAACGGGCTTCATCGGCTCGGATCCGGCAACAAGCTTGCCAACCGCATGCTCGCCCCACATCAACCCACCTTGTTCGGTAAAGTCGATCTCGGTATCGGGCGCGTTATAGAACCGATCCGCGCGCAGATGGAAATGCGGCACCAACGCCTGCATCCCAGCCTGTTGCAGCGTTTTGGCTTCTTGCCCACTTGCGCTCTTGTCGATCGCAAAACGGAACCCTTCAAGACGGCCCACCACATGGCCTTCAACCGTCACTTCACCCTTGTCGTTTACCTCGGCCACCATGGCTTCCTTCTGTTTGAGCCGCCGCAGCAACACAGATGTGCGCCGGTCCACGAATCTTTGCGTCAGCGCACCATGCAGCGCATCCGACAGGCGATCTTCTACAGCGCGGGTCTCTCCGCGCCAATGCTCTTCGTCGTTTAGCCAGCCTTTTCGCTGAGCGACATATGTCCAAGTACGGATAAAGGCCAGACGTTTCGACAATGTGTCAATGTCGCCATCCGTCCGGTCGATCCGTGTCACCTGCCCGGCAAACCAATCTTCCGCGACCATACCATTTTCATGCAGATAGCCAAATATTCGCTCCAACAAGGCGGCATGTTCGGCCTGGCTGATACCCCGAAAGTCGGGAATCCGGCACACATCCCATAACAACCGAACCGAGCGCGCATCGCTTGCCCGCGCGAAGACTTCCGCCTCCTGGCTCAACGTTTTCAGCGCCGTCAGGTCGTCTGCATCGCGCGCCTTGACGAACATTTCGACCTGCGGCTTTTCGTCAAGCGACCGGATAAGCGCGTCCAGTGTGCCAAATTGCAGTCGCGAATTGCGCCATTGCAGCTTGCGAAGCGGCGTGAATTGGTGCTCCACAATCGCTTCGGCCACATCCGGCGCAAGATCAGGTGCCTCACCGGTCACTCCGAACGAACCATCGCTCATCCCGCGCCCCGCTCGCCCCGCAATCTGGGCCAACTCATTGGGCGCCAGATTGCGCATCCGCCGCCCGTCGAACTTGGTCAGAGACGAAAACGCCACATGGTCGATATCAAGGTTCAGCCCCATCCCGATGGCATCCGTCGCCACCAGAAAATCGACCTCGCCATTCTGATACATCTCAACCTGCGCATTGCGCGTGCGCGGGCTGAGCGCGCCCATCACCACCGCCGCACCCCCCCTTTGGCGACGCAAGAGCTCGGCAATCGCATAGACGTTATCGACCGAAAACCCGACAATAGCCGAGCGCGGCTTCATCCGGCTGATCTTTTTTGGGCCAGTATAGCTCAGTTGGCTCATCCGCTCACGGTTCACAAACTCGACCTGCGGAATCAACGCCCGGATTGGCCCGCGCATCGTGTCCGACCCCAGCAACACCGTCTCGTGCAATCCGCGCGTGTTCAGCAACCGGTCAGTAAAGACATGCCCGCGCTCGGGATCGGCGCAAAGCTGGATCTCGTCTATCGCGACGAAATCGGCCCCCATCCCTTCGGGCATCGCCTCGACTGTGCAGACCCAATATTGCACCCGATCGGGAACGATCCGCTCTTCCCCGGTGATCAATGCCACCACAGAAGGCCCGCGCGCCCGAACGATCCGGTCATAGACCTCGCGCGCCAACAGGCGCAGCGGCAGGCCGATGATCCCGCTGCGATAGCCCAGCATTCGCTCGATGGCATAATGGGTCTTGCCCGTGTTGGTGGGGCCAAGCACGGCAACGATCCGCCGGTCTCCGGTCATGATGCTCTCTCGCCCCCCCGGATCCGCTGGTCAGAGTTCGGTGCCGTTCACGCCACGTTCAAGCTGCTGCAAACGTGACTTCGCCCCTTCATGATGCGGATGCAGGTCAAGCACAAGCCGGTAGGCATCATAGGCTTGCTCGGGTTGGTCCAGTTGCTCGAAAATTGTGCCGAGCCCGAAAATGGCGTCGTATTGGCGCGGGTTAAGCATCAGCACCCGATTCAGATCATCAACCGCCGGGCCGATCTGCCCGATCTGGGCATAGGCCTGTGCACGCCCATACCAGCCTTCCGCGAAATCCTGCGCATGATCAGTGAGCGCCGTGAAATGCTCGATGGCGGCGGGAAAGTCTTCCTTCTCCAACGCTTCGCGCCCACGTTTGAGCAGCAGATCCATGGCCGGTGACCCCGATTGCCTCCAGACCATCCCGATTTCGCGTTCAATACGCGAAGCGTCCACCACATCGGCAGATTTCAGCCGCTCAAAAAGCGTTTCAATTCCGCCCTCCTGCGCGCCCATAGGCCCGGCAGGAAGGGAAAACCATACTATCGCGAGGGTTGCCGCAACGATAGGTTTGAGATTGAATGGGTGAATGCTCATAGTAACAATGAGTGTAACGCGCTGCCCATGGCAATGTCAGCCCCCGGCGGCCAGAAGAAAGGTAGATTTCATGAGCGAAGTGATCGACGGCGCCGTAAAGGCTCTCAATGAGAAGATGGGCGGCGAAGGTTTTTCGTCCACAGCAAAATTCGTGATCGAAGGCGAAGGTTCGGTCATCATTGATGGCGACGGTGCGCGCGCGAGCGACGATCCCGCCGAAGTCACCATGACTGCCGACACCGAGACCTTCCAGGCAATCATGTCGGGCGATCTCAACCCAACGGCGGCCTTCATGTCAGGCAAACTCAGCGTCGATGGCGACATGGGTCTGGCGATGCAGCTGGGTTCTGTTCTGGGCTAAATCTTGGAAAACGCACCCTATTTCGCACAGATAGCCGAAGGCCCCGGCGATGCAGAGACCTGCTGGCTGACCTGCGAAGACGGGGTGCGTATCCGCATTGGGCTGTGGAACCGCGACGCGCCCGCCGGCACCGTCCTGCTGTTCCCCGGTCGCACCGAATATATCGAGAAATACGGCCGCACAGCCTGCGAACTGGCCGCACGCGGGCTGGCCACGCTTAGCATAGACTGGCGCGGCCAAGGCATCGCTGACCGGCTCGCAGATGACCCCGCCACGGGCCACGTGCACTGGTTCTCCGATTATCAAAAAGACGTGAAGGCCATGGTCTCGGCAGCGCATGAGCTGAACCTGCCCCAGCCCTTTTACCTGATTGCCCATTCCATGGGTGGCTGCATCGGGCTTCGCGCACTCCACGAAGGCCTGCCTGTCGCGGCCGCCTGCTTTACCGGCCCGATGTGGGGCATCAAGATGGCCGCAGCCACCCGCCCCGCCGCTTGGGCACTGGCTTGGGGCGGAACGCTGATGGGAATGGGCCATGCCTATGCCCCCGGCACCGGCTCTTCCAGCTATGTCAGCACCGCACCCTTTGAAGACAACATGCTGACCACCGACCGCGCAATGTGGGACTATATGAAAGCCCAGATCGACGCCCATCCCGAGCTTCTGCTTGGCGGCCCCTCACTGCGCTGGCTGCACGAAGCCCTGCGCGAATGCCGCGCGCTTGATCGTATGCCCTCACCGCCTCAACCAGCCATCGTTTTCCTTGGCGTTAACGAACGCATCGTCGACACCTCGCGCATCCATTCGCGCATGGACAGGTGGCCGGGTGGTCGGCTGGAAATGATTGATCCCGGCGAACACGAAGTACTGATGGAAGGCCCCGAGACGCAAAAGCGTCTCCTCGACATGATGCAGGCCTACTTTGACAGCGCCCGCACCAACAGCCTTCCCACCACCGCGCAGGCCTAAACCACGCCCTTCCCCCTTGAGACCTGCGCGTGCCCGGCTTATCTCTGCCGGGCAATCAGCAATGAAAGGTCTTTCCATGCTCAATCTCCCCTTCCCCGTCCGCGACGCCAATGCCAGTTCGGGAAGCGGGGAGTTGGGCAATCTGCCGGAATGGAACCTCACTGATCTTTACGCAGGCGAAGACGACCCCAAGCTCGCCCAAGACCTCGAATGGTTCGAGACCGAGGCGCAGAGCTTTGCCGCCGATTACGAAGGCAAGCTCGCCGATCTGTCTGCCGCCGATCTGCTGAAATCCATCCAACGTTCGGAAAAGATGGACAACATCGCCGGGCGCATCATGTCCTACGTCGGCCTGCGCTATTACCAGAAAACCACTGATGCCGCCCGCGCCAAGTTCATGTCCGACAATCAGGAACGGATCATCAACGGCTCCGCCGCACTGGTGTTTTACTGGCTTGAGTTCAACCAGATTTCCGATGAGACCTATTCCGCCGCACTGGCCGAAAACGCCGATCTTGCCCGCTACAAGCCGGTGCTCGACCGCCGCCGCGCCATGCGCCCCTATCAGCTTTCGGACGAACTCGAAAAATTCCTGCACGATCTCGGCGCTGTCGGCGATGCGTGGGAAAAACTCTTCGATGAAACCGTCGCGGGCCTCGAATTTGAAGTCGACGGAGAGACTTACAATATCGAAGGCACCACCAACTTCATGACCGACCCGGACCGCGCCAAGCGTGAAGAGGCCGCGCATGAGCTGGCCAGCGTGTTCGGTGCGAATATCAAGACTTTCGCCCGCGTCCACAACACATTGGCCAAGGAGAAAGAGATCATTGACCGCTGGCGCCACATGCCCAGCGCTCAGGCCGCCCGCCATCTCTCCAACGATGTCGAACCCGAAGTGGTTGAAGCCCTGCGCGACGCGGTTGTCGCCGCCTACCCCAAGCTCAGCCACCGTTATTACGAGCTGAAACGCAAATGGCTCGGCCTTGATGTGATGCAGGTCTGGGACCGCAACGCTCCCCTGCCGATCGAAGACCCCCGCAGCGTCGGCTGGGACGAGGCGCAGGAGATGGTGATGTCTGCCTATGCAGGCTTTGATCCCCGCATGGCCGAGATCGCCGCGCCGTTCTTCTCCAAAGGCTGGATCGACGCCGCCGTGAAACCCGGCAAGGCCCCCGGTGCCTTCGCCCATCCGACCGTCACCAACGTGCACCCCTATGTGATGCTGAACTACCTCGGCAAACCGCGCGACGTGATGACCCTCGCGCACGAACTCGGCCACGGTGTGCATCAGGTGCTGGCCGCTGATCAGGGCGAAATGCTCTCCTCAACACCGCTCACGCTTGCCGAAACCGCCTCTGTGTTTGGCGAAATGCTCACCTTCCGCAAGATGCTTGACGGTGCCAAGACCCAGGAACAGCGCAAAGTGCTTCTGGCCGGCAAGGTCGAAGACATGATCAACACGGTGGTGCGCCAGATTGCGTTTTATGACTTTGAGTGCAAACTCCACGCCGCCCGCCGCAAGGGCGAGTTGACCCCAGACGATATCAACGCCATCTGGATGTCGGTGCAGGCCGAGAGCCTCGGCCCGTCCTTCGAATACATGGACGGGTATGAAACCTTCTGGGCCTACATCCCGCATTTCATCCACTCACCGTTCTACGTCTACGCCTATGCCTTCGGCGACGGATTGGTGAACGCTTTGTATGCGGTCTACGAGGAAAACCCCGACGGCTTCCAGGACAAGTATTTCGACATGCTGAAAGCCGGCGGCTCCAAACACCATTCCGAGCTTCTGGCACCGTTTGGCTTGGATGCCTCCGACCCGAAATTCTGGGACAAGGGCCTCAGCATGATCTCGGGCTTCATTGATGAACTGGAAGCGATGGAGGGGTGACTTTTAGCTGAACGGCCGCAACTGTTGAACGAATTCGGCAGGAAACCCCGACCTGAAGAATTCGGACTCCGTTGACCTGTACAACAACTGCCGACTAACCTCGCTCCCAGAGGTTCTTAATAATCAGCATTTTTTTGACCACCACGAATTGCACAAAACGGCTGGGGGTTTGACATGACGTTCCAATTGGCCGGAAGCGGTCCCGAAATCTATGAACAGGTTATGGTCCCGCTGTGGTTTGGTCGATGGGCAAAAGCCTTGGTCGATGTCCTGTCGCTTCAGCCTTCTGAAAGGGTGCTGGACGTCGCTTGTGGCACTGGTGTTACGACAAGACTGGCCATTGAAAGGGTCGGTCCAGACGGCGCAGTCGTCGGCCTCGACAACAACACCTCTATGATTTCCAAAGCAAAGGAACTTGCCGAAGATCTCAACATCACGTGGGTTCAAAGCGATGTCTGCGAAAACGGGTTGTCGTCAGGGGCCTACGATGTCGTCATGTCCCAACACGGGTATCATTATTTCCCCGACAAGCCCGCCGCACTCAAAGAATTCAGACGCCTGCTGGCTCCGGGTGGGCGCATGGCCTTTTCGATCTGGGACGGTCATAGCGCCTATACCAAAGCGATATGCGCTGCGGTCGAACGCCACATATCGCCCGAGATTGCCAACAAACAGCGCTCGCAGCGCGAAACCCCTTCTGCAGACATCTTGACCAATCAGGTCAGCAAAGCAGGGTTTTCCGATATCAACATTCACAGACAGGAATTGTCGATCAACGTGCCGCGTGCTGAGGAATTCGTCCCTCTGCACCTCGGCTCTATGCCGATTGCGGGCGCGTTTCTGGCGCTTAGTGATACTGCAAAGACGTCCCTTATCGATGATGTCGCGGATGCACTCAGCGATTATGTCCAAGGCGACCGGCTTGTCTATCCTGATGCGGTGAATGTAGCGCTCGCTTACAAGTGAACGGGCCATTGCGGCCGCGCAATTTCGCTTAGGCTATCACGGCCGCGCTCCTCACTCACTTCAACTGACTGTCCTTGCTCCCCCGCCGGTTAATCCCCCCGCGTGCCTTTGCCGCTCCATCCCGCTCCGACGCACAATCAATGCATAGCTTCACGCCGGGAATGGCCTCGCGTCGCTTCTCGGGGATCGGCTCGTCACATTCCGCGCAGTGCGTCAGACTCTCGCCCACCGGCCCGCGCCGCGCCTTCATCCGCGCCAATTCATCCGAAATCGAGGCTTCGATCTGTTCGCTTACCGCGCCGTCCTTGGCCCATCCACCGGCCATGCTCACGCCCTCCGTTGCATAAAATCCAGAGGCCCAGCCTAGTCTGCGCCTCAAATCCGCGCAATCCTCAGGCTATTGCGCCAACAACAACCCTTCGCGCTGATCCTTGCCCAGCAAGACGAAATCTCTCAGTTGACCGGTTCGCCCCTGACGGATCTGCTCATCCAGCCCCTTCAGAAGCTGGATCGCCGTGCTGGAACTCGCCGCGACCATGTGGCCGCCCGCGCTGCCATCGTCCAGATCCGTAAGATCCACCACCGTCACATCAAGCCCGTCCACGGCCTTCTGGTCCTCGATCCGCCCAAGCCGCGGCTTGCGCCCGGTCAATAGCTCGGCAAATGTCAGAACCCTGTCCTTGCGCGACGTCATGATCAGAAAGGGTTGCGGCAGTTTGCCAATGGCTTCAGCCTGATGGCGAAACACGTCCGGATCGATGTCGGGCGACATCAACACCACCGCGCTGATCGCATCCATCATGTGGCGGTCCCCCTTCAGCGCCATCTGGCGCAGCGCTTCCATGGTCAGATACCCGCCCATCGAATGCGCCAGAATGAAAATCCGCCGTTGCCCATTCGCGCGCAATCCGCGGATCAACTCTTCAAAGCCATCGCGTGCAAACAGCACCGAGTCACGATCATAGATATAGCCGCGCGCATCCCCCGCCGAAGGCCAGGCAAACAGGATCGCCGGATCGGTCAGGCCAAAATCATGGCGGATCTGGGCCAGGCGAAACGCCGCATCCTCCAGCGTGTTGTTGTAGCCATGCACATAGACCAACACGTCGCCCTGTGGCACCTGCTCGCGCCGCACCGCACGGGTAAACGCCGCCACATCGGCGTAATTCTCGGCCGCGACCGGGGCGAAAAACTTGGCCGGATCGACAACCCCTTTGCCGCGTTCAAGCTGGCCCGGCTGATGCTCCGGCGGGATCGAGATGCTGATCTGGCCGTAATTCACCTTGGTATTGCGCCGCGCGCCAAACATCGAACCCATCTGCCCGATGCCGCGCTGTGTCGCCACAAAGATGTTCTGCACGTCCAGCCCCTCGGGAAGCGCGCTCAGGCCGGTAACAGCCGGACGCGCACAAGCCGCCAGCAGAGCCAGAAGGGAAAGAACCGTAAGGGTGTAAGCGCGCATCATCTGCCCAATTCATCACAGTTTGACGCTCTGGCCCAGCCTTATTCCGGGCGACAAGCCATCACCGGCGCAAAATCCCCGACTGAATTGAACGCGGCCAGCGGGCGCGTCACCGGTTTGCCACCCCGGAAGGTCGTCGCCACGACCCGTCGCCAGCCGGCATCGGCGGTGATCACCTCAGGCCCGCCGCCGCAATCGCGGATACCGCCGGGGATCACATCCCAGCCGATCTTGTGATTGGTCAGCCCCGGAATATCCGCCACATGACCCAGTGTGCCCCCCTCCAGCCGCCAGATCCGCAGCACCTTGGCCAGATGCGGCCGGTCGATATAGGCGATCTCGATATGCCCATCGCCATCCAGATCCGCCGCGCCCACCGGCGCAAGCCAGCGATGGCTTTGCCCGATAAATGGCGTCGCCGCCAGCGCAACAGGCTTGCCCGCCTCCAGGCCGATCACCAACAGCCGCGCCCCCTTGGCCAGATGGCTTTGAATCACGACCACCTCGGGCCTGCCGTCCCCGGTAACGTCCCAAAGGCGCGGCGCAATATCCTCGTAAACCAGCGTCTCGGGCAGCCTTATTTCATAGCTCAGCGAGGTCTTGCCCTGAAATACTCCCGCCTTGCCGCCTTGGGCGCGCCCGACGGTGATGCGCAGATTGCCCCATTCTATCGCATCGCCCAGAATGCCGTGATCATAACGGCCTGTCGGCTCGGAAAACTCCGCTTGGGAAATCACCGCCCCGTCATCGGCACGACCCACGTCGGCCCCCGCCAAGAGCACCGCGAGGCAAGCGAAGAGAACCCCCGCGCCGCGCCGCATCAAATCTGCTTTTCAGGCATTTGAACGATCAGACCGTTCAACGCATCGGTGACTTTGATCTGACAGGTCAGCCGCGAGCGGGCAGGGTCCGGCTCATAGGCGAAATCCAGCATATCTTCCTCCATGTCATCCTTTGCCGGTACCTTCTTGACCCAGTCGGGATGGACATAAACATGACAGGTCGAGCAAGCGCAGGCACCACCGCAATCGGCCTCGATGCCGGGAATGTTGTTGTCGCGCGCGCCTTCCATAACAGTCAGCCCATTTGCCACTTCAACGGTATGCTCGGTTCCGTTGTGCTCAATATAGGTGATCTTCGCCATATTGCGTTCGTCCTCTTCTCGCCGCTTGTGTCAGCATCGTTCTAGACAAGCCTCTCGCGGCCCGCCAGCCCCATTTGCGGCGATCCGCCCACCAAAACAGGCGTATTCACACCATGGCGCGGCTTTGTTTCGACGCGGTTTGCACACCACTCCCCGCCAAATCGGCACGCTCGGGGGCGCGCGCGCCAAGCCAGCTTTCCCATCCTTGCCAAACCAGCTAGACTTCAATCAATCAATCAATTCAGGGCAGAGCAGCCACAGCCATGAACCTCAGGGGCATAGTAGCCAGTATCAGCGCGCTTGGCGCACTTGTCGCCTGCGACGGCGCAGATCCTCTTGCAGGGCTCAGTGAGCCTGTACTCATGGAAACCCACGAACGTGCGCCCCCCGGCGCGCCCGAAGGCAGTTGCTGGGGCAAGGATGTCACTCCGGCGGTGATTGAAACCGTGACAGAACGTGTTCTCCTTCAACCCGCCGAAGTGCTTGACGATGGCACCGTCCTGGCCGAACCGATCTACAAGCTCGAAACTCGACGTGCCATCGTCAAGGAACGCCGCGAGCTGTGGTTTCAGACCCCCTGCGAGGAGCAATTGACGCCCGATTTCCTGGCCTCGCTTCAACGCGCGCTCGCCGCGCGCGGCCACTATCGCGGTACCATCACCGGTGAAATGGACACACGAACCCTGCGCGCCATCCGCCGCTACCAGGAGCCTCAGGGGCTCAATAGCGCAATCCTGTCGCTTTCGGCGGCGCGCAAACTCGGGCTGGTCGCCATGGACCGCCCGGAAGCAGACTAACCAAGCGCCCCACCTGCCCCGCAGGATATGCCTATCACATATCCGCCTCGCAAATTGAGTGCGGCCACCCAACAAGGGCGGCCGCATCGTTTTCATCACCGGTTTGGCTTACTCGGTTGGCTTACTCGATCGAGATCGCCACAAAGCGCGGATCCCCCGCCCGGCGCACTAGAAGCAGAAGCGATTTGCGCCCCGCCTCCTTGGCCTCTTCAATCCGTGAGTCGAGATCCGAGATGGCCTTGACCTTCTGTTGGCCCGCTTCGGTGATCAGATCCCCGGCGCGAAGGCCCTTCTCATAAGCTTCCGACATTTCGTCGATGTCGCGCACCACCAGCCCCTCGGCATTATCGGCAAGGTCAAGCTGCCCACGCAACTCTTCGGTCAGCGGCACCAAGGTCATCCCCAGAACAACCTTTTCCTTAGGCGCCTCGCTCTTGTCGTCGCCGCCCGGCTGCGCGGCGGGCACTGCGCCCTCGGCGTCCTCTCGCCGACCCAGTGTGATTTTCAAGGTCTGTGTCTTGCCGTCACGAAACACCACAACGCGCACCGCCTTGCCGACTTCGGCGTTGCCAACCTGGCGCACCAGCCCACGGGTATCGGCCACATCCACACCATCAAAAGACAGGATCACATCGCCCGATTGCATGCCGCCTTCCTTGGCCGGTCCGTCCGGCACATCAGTGACAAGCGCGCCCGCCACCTTCTCCAGACCGATCGCTTCGGACACATCCTCGGTCACATCCTGAATGCGCACACCCAGCCAACCCCGGCGGGTTTCGCCAAACTCCTTGAGCTGGGTGATAACCTTGCTCACAACATTCGACGACATCGAAAAGCCAATCCCGATCGAGCCGCCATTAGGGCTGAGAATCGCGGTGTTCACCCCGATCACATTGCCATCCATGTTGAACAGCGGCCCGCCCGAGTTGCCCCGGTTGATCGCGGCATCAGTCTGAATGTAATCGTCATAGGCACCCGAAAGGGCGCGGCCGCGTTGCGAGACGATCCCGGCGGAAACCGAGAAGCCCTGACCCAGCGGGTTGCCCATGGCCATCACCCAATCGCCCACGCGGGCGGTGTCACTGTCGCCAAAGCTCACAAATGGCAACGGTGTTTCTGCTTCGACTTTCAGCAGCGCAATATCGGTGTTCGGGTCTGTCCCGATAACCGTGGCGGGCAATTCACTGCCCGAAAAGAATTCAATCACGATTTCGTCGGCGCTCTCGATCACATGATTATTGGTCACGATATAGCCGTCTTCAGAGATGACAAAACCCGATCCCAGAGCAGACGAGCGGCGCGGCCTCTCGCCGTCCTGCCGGTTGCGGTCCTGAAATTCGCGAAAGAAATCTTCGAACGGGCTACCCTCGGGCACGATCGGCCCGGGCCCTGTCCCGCGCGCCACCACGGTCGAGGTGGTGATATTTACCACCGCCGGGCTAATCTTGTCGGCCAGATCGGCAAAGCTTTGCTGTGCCGCCGCCTGTAACGCCTGAACCAGCATAAACAGCATCACCAACGCGCTCATCCCGAACGCTTTCAGAACATGCCGCTGTCGATTATCGTTCAGGGTTCTTACAACTACCTGATCAGTCACACGCGTATCTCCCTTGATATCCGGATTCGTCTGGCCCGGATGTCCGGGCCATTTGTGTGTAGAGTGTAATGTAGGAGGAAACAGGCGCAACTCAAACCCGCGCAGCGCCGCTCAACCGATTGTGAAGTCATGCGAAGGGTTGAGACGGTCGGACAGGCCTGCACCAAGACCGCTTTTTTGGCGCGAATAACCATGGTGTCATCTTACGCTCCCATGGCCTTAGCAATCCAGACCAGCAACAATCCAACGACAAGCGCCAGCATTCCAACCAGACGCCGCGCCTCTGGCGGCATCGCCTTCAAAGCCTCCAGCAGGTCTTCCACAAGCGAAGGGGCCAGCGCATAGACCAGCCCCTCCACAATCAGCACCAGCCCGAGGGCCAGCAATGCAACACCCAGCATCATTCAGAGCGGTTGTTCTTCAGATAATCGAAGAACTCGCTGTCAGGCGACATCACCATAGTGGTGTTGTTCTCACTCAGCGAACCACGATAGGCGTTCAGTGATCGATAAAAGGCAAAGAACTCTGGGTCTGCGCCAAAGGCTTCAGCGAAGATTGCGTTCCGCTTGGCATCCGCTTCACCTCGGGTGATCTCCGATTGCCGTTTGGCATCCGATACGATCTCCACTTGTGTCCGATCTGCCTGTGCGCGAACCCGCTGTGCGGCCTCGTTGCCTCGGGCGATCTCGTCTGCAGCTTCGCGTTCACGTTCGGCGCGCATCCGGTCAAACGTAGCCTGTTGGTTGGCTTTGGGCAAATCGGTGCGCTTCAGCCGCACATCGATGATTTCAAGCCCCAAGGAGCGCGCCTGAGAAATTGCCCCGTTGCGGATGCGCAGCATCAGCGCCGCCCGGTCCGCACTCAGGATGTCGTTTGATGCGACACTACCAAGTGCTTCGCGCGTTTCAGAACGCAGGATCGAATCGAGTCGCGTCCCGGCTATGTTGAGCGCATTTTCGCCCTCAGCCGCAGTCGCCAGACGGAACATTTTCACATCTGCGATGCGGTAACGCGCAAAAGCATCAACTTCGAGGCGGCGGTCGTCCGATGGGGTGATCTGCATCTGTGGCACATCCCGGCTCAGAATGCGGTCATCATAGCGCGCCACTTCCTGAATGAGCGGAATTTTAAAGGCAAGCCCGGGTGAGTCCTTGACCGCGACAACCTTACCAAATTGCAGAACGAGAACCTTCTCGCGTTCGTCCACGATAAAAACCGACGACAGAATGCCCGCCAAAACCAGAACGATAATCGGCAGAATAAACGTTGATTTCCGCATCAGTTATTTCCTCCGGCTACCGGCTTGCGCAATTCGTTGAGCGGCAGATAAGGCACCACGCCCTGACCACCTGATTTCTCATCGATGATCACCTTGTCGACTCGTCCCAAAACCTCTTCCATAGTTTCGAGGTAAAGACGTTTGCGGGTCACTTCGGGCGCTTTCGTATATTCGGTCAGAACCGCCTTGAACCGGCTGGCCTCACCCTCGGCCTCGTTGACCACTTGGGCGCGATAGCCTTCTGCTTCTTCCAATACCTGCGCTGCTTCACCGCGCGCGGCGGCCAGAACAGTGTTGGCATAGGCATCAGCCTGCTTTTCCAACTGGTCACGCTTTTGCTCTGCCGATTGCACAGCAAAAAACGCATCAATCACCTCGTCAGGCGGATCGGCCTTGTCAAAGTTCACCCGCACAATGTTCACGCCCGAGTTATAACTGTTGAGCGTCGATTGGATCAGGTCTTTCAACCGGTCGGCAATCACACCACGATCCCGGTTCAGGATTGGGGCCAGCTCGCTTTGGGCGATAATCTCGCGCATCGCCGATTCACTCACCGCACGAATCGTCGCCTTGGGTTCACGCAACTCGAAAAGGAAGTCTTTCGCATTCGAGATGTTCCAAACCACCTGATAATCAATATCGACGATATTCTCATCACCGGTCAGCATCAGACCGTTGTCACCAAAGGTTTCACCGGTCCCGATATTCTCGGTCTGCTCGCGTGTGACCGGCAGAACTTCATAAGTCACCACTGGCCAAGGCGCAAAGTTCAGACCCGGACCGCCGGTCGAGGAATATTCGCCCAGAAACAACTCAATCGACTGTTCTTCCGGCTTGACCGTGTAAAAGCTGGCATAAGCCCAAAGCGCCACAGCCGCCAAGGCGCCAAGCCCAATGGTGCCACGGGTCAGCTTGGGGCCTTCGCCACCAGAACCGCCGCCGCTGCCGCCATTGCGCGCGCCGCCGCCACCGCGCCCGCCCATAAGGACGCGCAGCTGTTCCTGGCCTTTTTTCATCAGCTCTTCGATTTCGGGAATTTGTGGACCATCTTCACCCGGACGGCGTCCGCCACCCCGCTTGTTGCCACCTTCATCATCACCGCCGCCGCCTTTGCCGCCGCCGCTATTTCCTCCGCCGCCCCAAGGGCCGCCCGAGTTGCCAGCCATATATAGCCATCCTCTCTTTAAATCCGGTTATGCACTACCTGTGCCATTTGCCGGAAAATTCAAGTCATCCATCACGCAGTTCGTGTCGGAACCTTCATAGTTACAATTTCTTCGCTCATCGTCGGGTGCACTGCCACGGTGCGATCAAAGTCTTCTTTCGTCGCGCCCATCTTGATGGCAATCCCGGCCAGCTGGATCATCTCGCCCGCCCCCGGCGCTACGATATGACAGCCCAGAACCTTACGCGTTTCCGCGCAAATGATCAGCTTCATCAGAACCCGGTCCTCGCGGCCCGCAAACAGCGTCTGCATCGGGCGGAAGCTTGAACAATAGACCTCGATCTTGCCCTGTTCACGCGCCTCTTCCTCGCTCATGCCCACGGTGCCAATTTCTGGCTGGGTAAATATCGCGGTCGGAATCAACTCATGATCAGGCTTGGTCGGGTTGCCTTTGAACACGGTCTCAACAAACGCCATCCCCTCGCGGATCGCCACCGGGGTCAGGTTCACGCGGTCGGTCACATCGCCCACCGCATAGATCGACGGCACGTTTGTCTGGCTGTAATCATCAACCACGACCTCACCCTTGCGGCCCAGCGTCACACCCGCCTCTTCAAGCCCCATATCGCCCGTATTGGGCGCGCGCCCGGTGGCAAACAACACCACGTCAAACTCGCGCTTGTCGCCGTTGGTCGCCTTAACATGCACGCCGGTATCGGTCTTTTCCATCTCGATCACATTGGTACCAAGATGCAGCTCAACCCCATTGTTGATCATCTCTTCGCTGACCAATCCGCGCGCCTCGTCGTCAAATCCGCGCAAGATCTGCGCACCGCGATAATACTGCGTCGTCTTCACCCCAAGCCCGTTCATGATCCCGGCGAATTCACAGGCGATATACCCTCCACCCACGATCAGGATAGATTTCGGCAGCTTCTCAAGGTGGAAAATCTCGTTCGAGGTGATCGCATGCTCTTCACCCGGAATACCCGCCTTCACCGGATGCCCGCCCATCGCCAGCAGGATATGCTTGGCGGTCTTGCGCTCGCCGGTCGACAATTCAACCGTATGCGGATCAACCAGCCGCGCGCGCGCATCAAAGGTCTCGACCCCGTTAGATTTCAGGATATTACGGTAAATTCCTTCCAACCGGTCCAGCTCGGCGCTGAGCTGATCGTGGAACTTGTCCCAATCAAACCCACCGGCATGAACGGTCCAACCATAGCTGGCCGCATCCACCATCATCGGCGCAAATTCACTGGCAAAAACCATCAGCTTCTTGGGCACACAGCCCCGGATCACACAGGTGCCACCATAACGATCTTCCTCGGCCAAGGCGACCTTGGCACCGGTTTCACCCGCCGCGACCCGTGCCGCACGCACGCCGCCGGAACCTCCACCAATGACAAAAAGATCATAGTCAAACGCCGTCATTCTGCCTGTCCTCTTTTTGATCTGCCCGGCGGTATTTCACAGCCATGCCGCGAACGCCAGTCACAAGCACCATTAAGCCGGTTTTCACCAGTAATTAGGGCCGCACCCCAACCTGATTGCGTCATTCCGCCAGATCGGTAAACAGATTGTCGTCCTCGACAAAATCAAGCCGATCTTCCTCGACTGTACCTGCGTTGATGTCGCGGACTTCAACGCGCCCGTCGCCATAACCAATCACCACAGTATCGCAGATATCAATGAACAGGCCATTCTCCACCACACCGGGCATCTGGTTCAAAACCATTGCCAACTGGCGCGGGTGGCCGATCCGATTGAGATGCAGATCAATGATGTGATTGCCCTCGTCGGTGAAATACGGCACGCCGCCGTTCATGCGCAGTGAGGTCTGACGCCCCAGCACATCCATGCTGATCAGCGTCTCCTCGATCAGCGCCTTGGTGGTTTGCCAGCCAAACGGAATAACCTCAACCGGCAGCGGAAATGCCCCCAGGGTTTCGACCTCCTTGCTGGCATCGGTAATCACCACCATCTGATCGCTGGCCGTGGCCACGATCTTTTCCTGCAAAAGAGCCCCACCGCCACCCTTGATCAGGTTGAGATTAGCATCAAACTCGTCGGCCCCGTCGATC